>JBKBLP010000005.1:0-121994 GCA_046296275.1 Roseinatronobacter sp.
GTGCATCCGGGTCGGTGGTCGAGGTATGCGTGGCATTGGATCGCGTCTCGCCCCGGAAGTCGACCTCGGCATTGCGATTCTGGCGGGTGGGGCGGGGCATCGGGGCGGTCTCGGTTTCGGTCGGTTCAAGCGGATCTGCGGCGGCGCCTTCGGAGCCGGGCGGGCTGCCGGGGTCGTCGTCGGGTGGCATGTCTCCGGCCTTCGCCTGGAAACTCTTCATGGACGCCCAGGCCTTCAGCAGTGTGCCATCGACCCAGAAGTGATCATCCGACAGAAGCGGCGCGACTCCCCGAT
The DNA here is from genome assembly GCA_046296275.1 of Roseinatronobacter sp. Lineage (GTDB taxonomy): Bacteria > Pseudomonadota > Alphaproteobacteria > Rhodobacterales > Rhodobacteraceae > Roseinatronobacter. The sequence continues at coordinate 295 of JBKBLP010000005.1, forward strand.
GCGCCGGGATCGCCGCCATCACCTTGCGCGACATCTCGGTCGTCAGCAGCCGGTCGCGGTTCCTGGTGAATGACGGTCGGCACCCAAACGGCGTCGTCGATGCCGAGCCCTGCAAACCAGCGGAACAGCAGGTTATATCGCATCTGTTCCATCAACTGCCGCTCGGAGCGGACCGAAAACAGTATCAGGAGCAGTCTGGCCCGGATCAGCCGTTCCGGCGGGATCGAGGGGCGACCGAAATCGGTGTAAAGCGCCTCAAACTCCGCATCGAGGCTGGCCAGCGCCGCGTTCACCACCTGACGGATTTTGCGCAGCGGATGCTTCGCGGGGATGCGCGCCTCCAGGTCGACATAGCTGAACAGCGACCCGCTCGTCTCGTCCGAGATATGAGCAAAAGTTGGTGACGCTTGATCAGGCGGCATTGTGAAGCTGGCGGATCCCGTCGCGGAACTCAATCCCTTGGATGATCTGGGGCAGGCGGTTCTGGCCATCGAGTTTGCGCCATTTCTTGTGCGCTGACATCATCAGCTTGAAGGCCAGCGCCAGGCCGGTCTTTCGACTGAGGCATCCCTTGGTGCGTTTGGGTCGGTGGCGCACGGTGGCAAAGGTGCTTTCGATCGGGTTGGACGTCCGGATGTGCTTCCAGTGTTCCGCCGGGTAGTCGTAGAAGGTCAGCAGCGCGTCCCGGTCCTTGACCAGTTTGGCTACCGCCTTGTCCCATTTCACGCCATAGGTTTCGACGAAGAAGTCGAAGGCCGCGTGCGCCTTGGCTTTTGTCTCCGCCTGCCAGATATCGTGCAAATGGCCTTTGGCCTTGGCCTGGACGGATTTCGGCATCGCATTCAGCACGTTCATGGTCTTGTGAACCCAGCACCTTTGTTCTCGCGTTGTAGCAAAGACCTCGCGCAGCGCCGTCCAAAACCCCAGGGCACCGTCGCCGACAGCAAGTTTGGGATCCTGTTTCAGTCCTCGCCGCTTGAGATCGAGCAGCACCTCGCGCCAGCTTTGCGTGCTTTCACGGAAGCCATCAGTCATGGCCAGCAGTTCCTTGCGACCGTATTCATCGGCGCCCACGATCACCAGAACACACTGTTTTTCCTCAGCCATTCGCGGTTTGAAATAAACGCCATCCGCCCAGATGTAGAGAAATCGCCGCGAGCCAAGATCGCGTTTCTGCCACGCCTCATAGTCCTGCCACCAATCGGCCTTCAGCCGCGTGACGGTCTTAGCGGACAGGCCTTTGGCATTCGGACCCAACAACGCCTCCAGCGCCTCGGTGAAATCGCCCGTGGACACGCCCTTGAGGTAAAGCCACGGCAACAGTTCCTCAATGGACTTCGCCTTGCGCAGATACCGCGGCAAGATGCTGGGCGTGAAGGTGACCTTGTCCTCGTCAGCGCTCCGATCCCGCACGCGCGGCACCTTCACGGGCACCGGACCAATGCCGGTCATCACCTCCCGTTCTGGCAGATGACCATGGCGAACCAGGCGTGCCCGGCCATCTTCGAGCGTCTCCCCGGAATAGGCGTTCATGAGCGCGGACAGCTCTGCATGGATCGCCTGTTCGATCACCTTGCGCGCGCCATCTTGCAAGACGTCAGTGAATGGGTCCGATGAAAAACCCGATGGATCGGGCAGTTGGGGGATGGCATTCTCTCGCATGTGGCATATCCCTTTCTCAGCCGAGAATTGACGGCGACCCGACACCGCCATGATATGCTGCCCCTCAGGGCATCACCAACATTCGCCCGGTTCTCGTGGCGGGCTTGCGCCGTCCCAAGCGCGGCGGTGCTCCGTTTGGTCCCAATGACGGCGCGCTTCAGGAAGCACAGGCGGTGACAAAATGAAAGCGCAAACCCTTCTCGAAGTCTCTGGTGTTTCTGTTACCTTCAACGGCTTTCGCGCCATCAATAACCTGTCCTTCGCGATCGGCCCGCGCGAATTGCGCGCCGTGCTCGGGCCCAATGGCGCGGGCAAGACCACCTTCATGGATATTGTGACAGGCAAAACCAAGCCCGATACAGACGCTGTGCGCTTCGGTGACGCCGCGCGCTCGCTTTTCTCGATGAACGAAGCTGCGATCGCGCGCGCCGGGGTGGGGCGCAAATTCAAGCGCCCGACAGTGTTCGAGGATCAAAGCGTCACAGAAAACCTGCTCCTCGCCCTCAAAGCCCCCCGCAGCCCCTTCACCGTGCTTTTCTGGAAACCGCGCGCCCACCACACGGCGCGGGTTCAGGAACTGGCCACCCAAGTGGGTCTGGCCGAGCATTTGCCGCGCAAGGCAGGCGAGCTGGGCCATGGCCAAAAACAACGGCTCGAAATCGGGATGCTGCTTGCGCAAGAACCGCGTCTGCTTCTGGTCGATGAACCCGCGGCCGGGATGACGCCTGGGGAGCGCGAAGCCACGACCACCCGGCTTGTCGAACTCGCCAAGACCCGCGCGGTGGTCGTGGTCGAACATGACATGGAATTCATCTGCCGTCTGAATTGCCGTGTGACTGTCCTGCACGCGGGCAGCGTTCTGGCCGAAGGCACGCTTGATCACGTCATCCGCGACGCCCGTGTGATCGAGGTCTACCTTGGCCGCTAACCGATTTATCTTGCTCCCAATACTCTGCGGGGGTGCGGGGGTGCAAAACCCCCGCTGCGCCGCTCGTCCCAAGCGCAAAGGCCTGCCATGCTAGAGACTGAGAACCTGACCCTGCCTTATGGCGGCGCGCAAATCCTGTATGGCATCAGCCTGACCGCGCAAAAGGGCACGGTCACGTGTGTCATGGGGCCAAACGGAGTTGGCAAGACTTCGCTCCGGAAGGCGATTTCGGGCGCGCATCCGCGCTCTGGCGGCGAATTGCGGATCGGCGGTGAAGCCGTGGGTCGCGTGCCGCCCCAAGCCATGGCGAAACTTGAGCTTGGCTATGTGCCGCAGGGACGGATGATTTTTCCATTGCTCACTGTTCGCGAGAATCTCGAAACCGGCTTTGCCTGCCTGCCGCGCTCTGAACATCGCATCCCGGATGAAATCTATGACCTGTTCCCGTGCTCAAGGACATGTCGCACAGACGCGGCGGGGATTTGTCAGGCGGGCAGCAGCAGCAACCCGCCATTGCCCGCGCGCTGATCACCAAACCCCGCGTTTTGCTACTTGATGAACCGACCGAGGGCATTCAGCCTGATATCATCCAGCAAATCGGGCGCGTTATCGCCATGCTGCTTGACCGGGGCGATATGGCGATCATTCTGGTCGAGCAATTCTATGATTTTGCGTGGGATCTGGGCGACCAATTCCAAGTGCTGCTGTGGGGTTCGGCGGCTTTGTCCGGGGCAAAGGCAGATCTGACGCAAGCTGGGCTGAAGGCCGAAGTCTCGGTCTAACCCGCCATCCGGTCCATTGCCTGCGCGAGCGCCACATCAAGGGCCGTCAGCCCGCCCGCGTCATGCGTGGACAGAGTGACTGTCACGGTGCGATAGACATTGAACCATTCCGGGTGGTGGTCCATCTTCTCCGCGACTAGCGCCACGCGGGCCATCCAGCCAAAGGCCGCGTTGAAATCCGCGAAGATGAAGGTCTTGGTGAGCGCATCGCGCCCCTCCACCGTGATCCAGCCCGTATCGAGCAACGGGGAAAGTGCTGCGCGGTCTGTCAAGACTTTGGGCATGGTCACATCTCGCTCTGGTTTTTCCGATAGGGGGCGAAGTCAGCGAGTGCCTTCATTTCCGCGAGCACAGCGTCTTTCTCTTGGCTCAGATAATGCGCAACTGCGCGCTGGAAACCCGGATCAGGGAAATAATGCAGTGAATGGATCTGGCTTGGCAGATACCCGCGCGCAAGCTTGTGCGTCCCCTGCGCCCCCGCTTCCACCCGCGCGAGGCCCTGCGCAATCGCGAAATCCATCGCCTGATAATAACAAAGTTCAAAATGCAGGCAGTCGTGATCCTCGATACAGCCCCAATAGCGGCCATAGAGCGTGTCGCGTCCGATGAAATTCAGCGCGCCGGCCACATAGCGCCCCGCGCGCTCGGCAAGCACAAGCAGCATGTCCTCGCGCAAGCTTTCCTGCGCTCGGTCAAAAAACGCCCGCGTCAGATAGGGCGTGCCCCATTTCCGCGCGCCTGTGTCCTGATAGAAGTGCCAGAAAGCATCCCAATGCGCAGGCTCGATCTGATCGCCGGTCAATTGCACGATCTTGCCCCCAAAGCCCTGCGCGGTTTCGCGTTCTTTGCGGATCATCTTGCGCTTGCGCGATGACAGCGTGGCAAGGAAATCGTCAAAGCTGTGATACCCGGGGTTCTCCCAGTGAAATTGCTCGGTCAGGCGGGGCAGATACCCTGCATCTGGCCCCAAAGCGGCCTCTTGGGCTGTGCAAAACGTGATATGGCCCGAGGACAGCCTGTTCTTGGCCGCCACTTGCGCCAAGCCTTGCAACAAGGCCGCGCGGCCCTGATCCTCGAAACCCGGTCGTGTCAGCAATCGCCGTCCCGTCGCAGGCGTGAACGGCACCGCCACTTGCAGTTTCGGATAATAGCGCCCGCCCGCGCGCTGATAGGCCTGCGCGAAAGCGTGGTCGAAAATGTATTCGCCCTGCGAATGGGATTTGGCATAACACGGCGCACAGGCCACAAGCGCGCTGTCCTGATGTACCAACAGATGCCGCGGCTCCCACCCTGTCCCCACACCCACCGAGCGCGAGGTTTCGAGCGCCCGCAAAAACCGCCACGTGGTGAACGGATCGTGCGGGCGACCGGGTTCAGGGCAGGCGCAGGCATCCCAGTCCTGCGCCGCCACATCTGACAGGTCCGACCCAAAGGTGACAGTCAGCCCTGCGCCATCCATGACTTACATCGCAGCCAAAAGCGCCTCGCCGCCCGATACGTCACAAACACCGGGGCTTTCTTCGGCCTGAAACACAGTCACGCGCCCATCGTCGACCAGCATCGCATAGCGCTTCGAGCGCGCCATCAGCCCCACGGGGGGGGCGTCAAAGTCCATGCCGATGGCCTTGGTGAACGCGCTGGTACCGTCGGCCAAAAGCGTCAAACCTGCCGCTGTGGCCCCAGTTGCTTCGCCCCACGCCTTCATCACAAACGGATCGTTGACCGAAATGCAGATGATCTCGTCCACGCCTTTGGCCGCGAACTGATCCTTGGTGCGAATGAAGCTTGGCACATGCGCCGAATGGCACGTGGGCGTGAAGGCCCCCGGCACTGCGAAAATCGCAACTTTGCGGCCCTTGGTCAGATCGGAAAGCGGCACTTGTTCGGGACCGTTCGCGCCGATGCGGCTGAAGGTGGCTTCTGGAAGGCTGTCCCCGACAGTGATGGGCATTTTGCGTCCTCTTGATATGGTGTGATCGATCCCCCGTCGATATAGGGGAAGCGCGCCAAGGGACCAGAGGGGACATGCGGTTGATGGAAAGAATCGTGGTAATCGGGGCTGGACAGGCTGGAGCCTCGCTCGTGGCAAAGCTGCGCGCCGAGGGTTTTGGCGGCACGATCACTCTGATCGGGTCCGAGCCAGTGCTCCCCTACCAGCGCCCGCCACTGTCGAAAGCCTATCTGCTGGGCGATATGGCGCTGGACCGGCTGTTCCTGCGGCCTGCGCAATTCTATGCAGACCAGCACATTGATTTGCGCTTGGGGCAGGCCGTCAGCGCCATCGACCGTGCGGCCAGGCACGTCCATCTGGCGGACGAGGTGCTGCCCTATGACGCGCTCGCGCTTACCACAGGCTCCACCCCCCGCCGCTTGCCTGCTGCCATCGGCGGTGCGTTGCCCGGCGTGCATCTGGTCCGCGATCTGGCCGATGTTGACGCGATGGGGCCTGAATTCCGCGCGGGTGCGCGCGTCGTGATCGTGGGGGGCGGCTATATCGGGCTAGAGGCTGCCGCCGTCGCCGCCAAACGCGGCTTGGATGTCACTGTGCTGGAAATGGCCCCGCGCATCTTGGCGCGCGTCGCAGCCCCCGAAACATCTGACGCCATCCGCGCCCTTCACCAGTCGCAGGGGGTGAAAATCCTTGAAATGACAGGTCTTGAGCGGGTGCTCGGCACGGATCGTGTCACAGGCGTGCGGCTGAGCGATGGCACTGATCTGCCCGCTGATTTCGTCATCGCCGGGATCGGTATCCTGCCCGCAACGGCGTTGGCAGAGGCAGCCGGATTGACGCTCGACAATGGCATCGCCGTGGACGCGCAAGGCCGCACATCGGACCCGGCCATCTGGGCTGCGGGCGATTGCGCGTCTTTCCCGTGGCGCGGGGGACGCCTGCGGCTCGAATCGGTGCAAAACGCCATAGACCAAGCCGAACTGGTCGCCGGCAACATGCTGGGCGCAGAGCGAGCCTACGCCCCAATCCCGTGGTTCTGGTCGGATCAATACGACATGAAACTGCAAATTGCGGGCCTCAATATGGGCTATGATCAGGTCGTAGTCCGCGATGGTCCCGCCCGCAGCCACTGGTATTTCGGTGCGGGCCAGTTTCTCGCGGTCGATGCCATGGGCGATCCCCGCGCGTTCATGGTGGGTAAGCGTCTGCTCGAACAGGGGATTTCGCCCGCGCCCGCGCAGGTTGCCGATCCCGCCACTGACCTGAAAACCCTTTTGCCGCGATGAGGATTATCGGCGGGGCAAAGCGCGGCCTGAAACTGGCCGAAATCGGCGCAGGCGACGCGCAGGCGCATCTGCGCCCCACATCCGACCGCGTGCGCGAGGCGATTTTCAACTTGCTGATCAACAGCCATGCGGTCCTGCTCGATGGCGCGCGTGTGCTCGACCTGTTCGCGGGAACCGGGGCTTTAGGGCTGGAAGCACTCTCGCGCGGGGCTTCGCATGTGACATTCGTGGACGACGGCGCGACCGCCCGCGCCCTCTTGCGCGAAAATATCGAAAAAATGCGCGCCATGGGCGTGACAAAGGTCTACCGCCGGGATGCGACTGACCTTGGGGCCAATCACGGCGCGCCCTTTGCGCTGGTGTTCCTTGATCCCCCCTATGGCATGGGCCTTGGTGCGGGGGCCCTGCGTTCGGCGCAGCTTGGCGGCTGGCTTGCCCCCGGCGCAGTTGTCGTGTGGGAGGAAAACGCCGCTCAGCTTCCCCCCGAGGGTTTCGCGCCCTTGGACCACCGCCGCTATGGCGAGTCGTATGTGACTTTCTTGCAAGCCCAAGCGTAAACCGCCGCATTGCCTTTGGCGCAAAGCTGCCTAGACTGCTAGGCCGCGATACATGTAAGGATATTGTAATGTCAAAAACCTTGAACCTTGTCGGTTTGTGCGGCTCGTTGCGGGCTGGTTCCTACAATCGGCTGCTCTTGCGCGAGGGGGCTCGCTTGTTCGGTCCGTCGAATTTTGTCGAAGGTAATTTGCGCTTGCCGCTGTTGGACGAGGATCAGGCGACCCCGGATTTCCCGCCCGATGTCGCCCTGTTGAAAGACCAAGTGGCGAATGCCGATGCAGTGCTTATTGCCACGCCGGAATACAACAAGGCCCCGCCCGGTGTACTGAAGAATGCGCTCGACTGGCTGTCCTTGCGCGGTGCGCCATTGGTCGACAAACCCGTGGCGATTGTGTCGGCAGCAGGCGGGCGGGCAGGGGGCGAACGGTCACAATACATGTTGCGCTGGATGCTTGTTCCGTTCCGCGCGCGTGTCTTGCCAGCGCCCGAGGTTCTGGTTGCTGTGCCCAAGGGCGAATTTGGCTCAGACGGGCGGCTGACTTCTGACCGCTATATCCGCACCCTCGAAGAACTTATGCAGGCGCTGCGTGCTACGGCCCTGACCCGACCCTGAGGTGAACCCATGACCAATCCCACCGCCGCTATGCTTGTGATCGGGGATGAAATCCTGTCCGGCCGCACGCGCGATTCCAATATGCATTACCTTGCGGGGGAACTCGCACAGCGCGGCATAGACTTGATGGAAGTGCGTTTTGTTGCAGATGTGCAAGACCGGATCGTGACAGCGCTCAATGATCTGCGCGCGGGTTTTGACCATGTATTCACCTCGGGCGGGATCGGGCCCACCCATGATGACATCACCGCAGATGCAGTAGCGCACGCATTTAATGTTGGAATATCAATCCGTTCCGATGCGCGCGCTATCCTTGAAGCGCATTACCAGCGCACTGGGCTGGAACTGAATGCAGCCCGCCTGCGCATGGCGCGCATCCCGGATGGGGCGGCGTTGATCGATAATCCAGTTTCGTCAGCCCCCGGCTTCAGTATCGGAAATGTGCATGTCATGGCGGGTGTACCTGCTGTCTTTCAGGCGATGGTCGCCTCGGTCCTGCCCCAGATTACAGGTGGACAGCCGCTGCTCAGCCAGTCTCTGACCCTGATGCGCGGCGAGGGTGAAATTGCCGAAGTCTTGGGCGCGCTCGCCGCATCCCAGCCGAGCTTGAGCATTGGCAGCTATCCGTTCCAGCGCAACGGCGCCTATGGAACGCAAATTGTCGTGCGCGGCCATGACGGGGCGGAAGTGGACGCAGCGATCCTTTATCTGTCGCGCGCGTATCCACAGGTGGCCGAGTGACCTTGCCGAGCGCTGCCAAATGCCTGACTGCGCTAGACGCAACCTGGCCTGCGAAACGGGCTTGGACGGATGGCGATTGGTTTTTGCGGGACGGGGCAGGGGGGGGCAAGCGAGTTTCGGCTGCGACCCCGCTACGCCCCGATGCGGATCCAGAGGCCGGGGAAGCCGCGATGCGCGCCGCTTGCATGACACCCTTGTTCCGACTTGGACCGCAGGAAAGCTGTCTTGGCGCGCGCTTGATGGACATGGGCTACAGCGCCTTCGATCACAGTCTTATCTACGCGGCGTCTGTCACGACCTTGGCCGCTCAACCCCCTGCCGTCAGTCTGTTCCAAATTTGGCCGCCTTTGGCCATCATGCGCGAAATTTGGTCCGAGGGCGGGATCGGCCCCGCGCGTATCGACGTGATGGATCGCGCCGCGCCGCCCGGCACAGGCTTTGTCGCGCGCCTTCAGGACCGTGTCGCAGGAGTGGCCTTTTGTGGGATAAGTGACAGCATCGCGATGTTGCACGCGGTCGAGATTGCCCCCGCTTATCGTCGCAAAGGGGTCGCCACGATAATCTTGCGCGGCGCTGCGCATTGGGCGCAAACGCAGGGGGCAGTATGGTTTTCCTTGGCCGTTACAGCCGCCAACACCCCGGCACGCAGGCTTTACGAGCGTGCCGGATTACAGATTGTCACAGAGTATCAGTACCTTCAGAAGGATTAGCCAGATGACGGACCGCGTAACCAAACTTGATCTGCCCCCAGTGGAGCCGCTGCCAGAACGGACGAAGAAATATCTTGATCTTGCGCAGGAGAAACTCGGTCTGGTGCCGAATGTTCTTCGCGCTTATTTGTTCGATATTGGCAAACTTGATGCGTTTGTCGCCATGTATAATGACCTGATGCTTGGGGCATCGGGACTGACCAAGTTGGAACGCGAGATGATCGCGGTGGTCGTGTCTTCAATCAATCGGTGTTGGTATTGCCAAGTCGCGCATGGGGCGGCAGTGCGGGAATTGTCGGGCGATCCGGCTTTGGGCGAAGCGATGGTGATGAACTACCGCGCCGCGCCCCTTGACGCGCGCACCCGCGCGATGCTGGATTTCGCAGCCCTTGTCACTGAGTCGAGCGCCAAAGTGTCCGAGGCTGATCGTAACACCTTGCGTTCACATGGTTTTTCAGACCGCGACATCTTCGACATCATCGCCGTCGTGGGCTTCTTTTCGATGTCGAATCGCGTGGCATCGGCTATCGGGATGGAGCCCAATGCCGAATACCACGCCATGGCGCGCTAAGGTTGGCGCGACACTGTTTCCAAGGGTTGCGGGACATAATTCAAGATGGGCGCAAGCCAGCGCTCAGCCTCGGGCAGGGTCATGCCCTTGCGCGCCGCATAATCTGCGACCTGATCCCGCTCCACCTTCGCCACCCCAAAATAGTAACTATCCGGGTGCCCAATATAGAGCCCACTGACTGACGATCCCGGCCACATCGCCATCGATTCGGTCAAGGTGACGCCAGTGTGAGCTTCGGCGTCCAAAAGCCTGAAAAGCGTGCGCTTTTCTGTGTGGTCAGGCTGCGCGGGATAGCCCGGCGCGGGGCGGATGCCCGCATAGGGTTCGGCTGCCAACTCTTCCGGCGCGAAGTTTTCCGTTGCCGCATAGCCCCAGAAATTGCGCCGGACCCGCTCGTGCAGCGCTTCGGCCATCGCTTCGGCCAGACGGTCGGCCAGCGCTTTGACCATGATCGCGCTGTAATTGTCATTCGTGCGGTCGAATTTGTCAGCGATTTCAGCCTCTTCCGGCCCTGCTGTCACGACAAACCCGCCGATATGGTCGGCCACACCCAAAGGCCCGACGAAATCGGACAAAGCCAGATTGGGCCGTCCGTCGCGTTTGCCCGATTGCTGGCGCAGCGTGTGGAAAGTCGCAAGCTCTGCCTGCCGGGTCGCGTCGGTAAAGAGCCGGATGTCATCGCCCACTGCATTGGCAGGCCAGAACCCCACCACCGCGCGCGGCGTAAACCAGCGCTCTGCGATGATCCGCGCGAGCATGGCTTGCGCGTCCGCAAACAGCGCGCGCGCGGCCTCGCCCTGTTTTTCGTCCTCCAGAATGCGGGGATAGACGCCTTTCAACTCCCATGTCTGGAAGAAGGGCGTCCAGTCGATATAGCGCGCGAGCCTCGCCAGATCCCAGTCGTCGATCACCCTGACCCCAGTGAAGCTGGGGGCTTTCGGTGTGTAGCCGTCCCATTCCAGCCGTAGCGCATTGGCGCGCGCCTTTTCTAAGGGCAGGCGCGTCTTGGCCGCTTCCGCGCGCAGGTGGCGTTCGGCCAGATCGGCATATTCCGCTTTGATCCCAGCCACATAGTCTGGCTTTTGCGTGGGCGAGAGCAGCGCGCCCACAACCCCCACTGCGCGGCTGGCATCGGTGACATAGACGGCCTGCCCGCGTGTGTAGCGCGGCGCGATCTTCACCGCCGTATGCACCTTGGAGGTCGTGGCCCCCCCGATCAGCAGGGGAATGTCAAAGCCTTCGCGCTCCATTTCGGACGCCAGATGCACCATTTCGTCCAAGGAGGGCGTAATCAGCCCGGACAGGCCGATTACATCCACCTTTTCATCCCGCGCGACTTGCAAGATGCGCTGCGGCGGCACCATCACGCCCAGATCAATGATGTCGTAATTGTTGCAGGCGAGAACCACGCCCACGATATTCTTGCCAATGTCATGCACATCGCCCTTCACAGTCGCCATAAGCACTTTGCCTGCCGATTGCCGCCCCGTGCCCCCCGACAGGCGCTTTTCTTCTTCCATATAGGGCAGCAGGACGGCGACGGCCTGTTTCATCACGCGGGCGGATTTCACCACTTGCGGCAGGAACATCTTGCCTGCGCCGAACAAGTCGCCCACGACATTCATGCCTGCCATCAGCGGCCCTTCGATCACATCAAGCGGGCGGCTTGCGGCCTGACGTGCTTCTTCGGTGTCAAGGTCAATGAATTCCGTGATCCCGTTGACCAGCGCATGTTCCAGTCGCTTTTCCACCGACCAGTCGCGCCAAGCCAGGTCGCGCACTTTTTCCTCGCGCGCGCCGCCCTTGAAGCGCTCTGCCACATCGAGCAGGCGCTCGGTCGCATCCGCGCGGCGGTTCAGGACCACATCTTCGCAGGCCTCGCGCAGGTCCGGGTCAATCTGGTCATAGACGGCCAATTGGCCCGCATTGACGATCCCCATATCCATACCCGCGCGGATCGCGTGATACAGGAACACGGCGTGCATCGCTTCGCGCACAGGTTCATTGCCGCGAAAGCTGAAGGACAGGTTGCTGACCCCGCCCGAGACATGGGCATGCGGCAGGTTCTGGCGGATCCAGCGGGTCGCTTCGATGAAATCGACCCCGTAATTGTTGTGTTCCTCAATGCCGGTGGCGACGGCGAAGATGTTGGGGTCAAAGATGATGTCTTCGGGCGGGAAGCCCAGCTCGTCCACCAAGATACGGTAAGCGCGGGCGCAAATCTCGGTCTTGCGCGCGAAAGTGTCAGCTTGGCCCTGCTCGTCGAAAGCCATAACCACGACGGCGGCCCCATAGGCCAGACATAGGCTCGCTTGCTCGCGGAACTGATCCTCGCCTTCCTTCAGCGAGATCGAGTTCACCACCGACTTGCCCTGCACGCATTGCAGCCCGGCCTCGATCACCTCCCATTTGGAGCTGTCGATCATGATGGGCACGCGGGCAATGTCGGGTTCGGATGCCACAAGGTTCAGGAATTCCACCATCGCCGCGCGCGAATCGATCAGCCCTTCATCCATGTTCACGTCGATGATCTGTGCGCCGTTCTCGACCTGGTCGCGGGCGACTTCGAGCGCGGTCGCATAGTCGCGTTCCTTGATCAGCTTGCGAAAGCGCGCAGAGCCCGTGACATTGGTCCGCTCGCCGACATTCACAAACGGAATGTCTGGGGTCAGGACGAAGGGCTCCAGGCCCGACAGGCGCAGGTAACGGGTCATGGGGCAAACTTTCTGGGCGGCAGGCCCGCGACGGCATCGGCAATCGCGCGGATATGGTCGGGCGTGGTGCCACAGCAGCCGCCCACCACATTGACCAAACCTTCGCGTGCGAATTCAGCCACTTGCGCGGCAGTCTGGTCGGGCGTTTCGTCATATTGGCCAAAAGCGTTGGGCAGGCCAGCATTGGGATAGGCGCAGACAAAGGTATTGGCGACATCTGCCAATTCCTTGATATGAGGGCGCATTGCGGCAGCCCCCAGCGCACAATTCAACCCCACTGTGAAGGGGCGCGAATGCGCGATGGAATGCCAGAAGGCCGTGGGCGTCTGGCCTGACAGCGTGCGGCCCGACGCATCCGTGATCGTGCCTGAAATCATCAGGGGCAGGCGCTGGCCTGCTTCCGCGAAGGCTTCGAAACAGGCGAAAATCGCGGCTTTGGCGTTGAGCGTGTCGAAAATCGTCTCGATCAGGATCAGGTCCGCGCCGCCTGCGATCAGCCCACGCGCTTGCTGGCCGTATGCTGCGCGCAATTCGTCAAAGCTGACGGCGCGAAAGCCGGGATTGTTCACATCCGGGCTGATGCTCGCTGTGCGGTTCGTCGGCCCTATCGCGCCCGCGACAAAACGCGGCTTGCCGTCAATCGCAGTCGCGCGGTCCAAAGCACGCCGCACCACGCGCGCTCCTTCGGCGTTCAGGTCGTGGACGGCGTTTTCCATCCCATAATCGGCCTGCGCGATGGTGGTGGAAGAAAACGTGTTCGTTTCAACGATGTCCGCGCCCGCCATCGCGTATTTGAAGTGAATTTCTTCAATCGCTTGCGGCTGCGTCAGGATCAGCAGGTCGTTATTGCCCTTTTGCGGGTGCTCGGAGTGATGACGGCACGCACACCCACTGGCATGGCCCGTGAAATCCTCTTCGCTCAGACCAAGCCCCTGAACTTGCGTGCCCATCGCGCCGTCAAGGATCAGGATGCGCTCGTGGGCAATCGCTTCGATCTGGTCAAAGACCGGGGCGCGGGGCAGGGTAAAGACATGCATGATCGTCCCTTTCGACGGGGTGCTTCGCGCCGCATCTAGCGCGTTCCGGGTCACAAGGGAAATTCATAATGCGCAGGAAAAACATGAATTGCGTTCAAGTTGGCGCAACTCAGTTTGGTCGGCGTTCACCATGAACGGTCAACGGCAGCTTCGGGTTCGGAATGACCGGCGCGATGCTGCCTTCATATTCCTGCACGTCGTCCTTGGGCGTGGCGTCTGCCCGCCCCTTGCGCAGCCCACGCTCGGCCCAAGCCGAAAAGGCAGAAATGATACGGGTCATCTTCGGGCTTTGGTCCATCATGGTCGCGCCTGTTGCGTTGTCGTCAGAGTTTCACAATTGCCTTAAATACAGGCAAAAACATGACTTTCTGACTCGAACTTCAACATAAGGTGCATTTCGGCAACATTGTTACCGGTATGCAATCGTATGCCTCGGCGCGCGGGATCAGCCCTTCTTGACCAAGCCCATCAACGCCGCTGCGAATGGGTTGTCCATGTCGATCTTGTCGACTTTGCGTGGGGCGCTGGCATAGGTCGGCGCAGGTTCGGGCTTGCGCCCCTTGTTGCCCTTGGGGCCCCGATCATCACGACTATCCTTCCGACGGTCATCGCGCTTGGCCGAGCGGGTGTCGCGCTCCTCGCGTTTCGGGCGGTCTGGTCGCCGCTGAGGTTCTGCACCACCCTGTGTCAGGCGGGGCGCGGCATCGCGAGGGCGCTGCGACTGGTCGGTGCGCTTGTTGCGCGGGGTGCGGGCTTCACCTTCGGCGCGGCGCATGTCCTGACGTGGGCGCGGGGCCCAAGTGAACATGTAGAAGATTTCAAGTGCTTCTTCGGGCTTGTCAGCGGGCGTTTCGATCGCAATTTCGCCGCCCGGCGCAGTCTCGGTCACTTCTGCCGTAGCCTCTGGCTTCGCTTTGGCCCGCTCGCCGCGCACAGCCTGATAGCCCAAACCCTGCATCAGGTCCGCGAATTGCTCCAGCGTCGTACCTGTGATCGAAAGCATATCCGCCGTCCCCTCGAACCCCGCGCGGCTGTCTTTCGCGCGCAGCAGGTCCGCCAGACGTTCGAGCATGTCAATGCGAATGGCCCGCGCGCCCGCCGGGTGATAGCCCGACATCGTGTAATGCGCGACCGGGATATCTGCCAGGTAGGGAATCGTCACAAGCCCGGCAGGGGGGCTTTCGGGGAATTCGTCCAGACCATCCGCGAGCGAGCGCAATACCAGCCGCAACCGCGTGGGTGCAGGTTTCAACAGCGCGGGCAGGAAAAGTGTATATTGCCCGAACCGCACTCCGTGCTTGCGCAAAAGCCCGCGCGCGTCTTGATCCAGCGCCTTGATATCATTGGCAATTGCATCGCGCGGGATAACGCCCAAAGCCTCGACCAGTTGAAACGCCACACCGCGCGCCATGCCCGTCAGCGTTTCATCGCGCGACATGGCATGGAGCGGCTCGAACAGAGCGGCCACTTTGCGGTCGATGAAATGTTGCAAGCGGCGGCGCACTTTGTCAGCCACATCCGGTCCCGCTTCGTCATCGACAAAGGCCGCGACTTGTGGGCGCAGCGCCGTGTCGCCCTTGACCAGCTTGCCCACCGCCGTGTTGCCCCACATCAGGCCACCCTGTTCGGTGAAATCGAATTCGGTATCGGGCGCGTTGTAGAACCTGTCTGCACGCAAATGAAACAATGGCACCAGTGCCGCGACCGAGGCTTGGCGCAGCATCCGGGCTTCGTCCGGGCTTGCTGTCTTGTCCTGCCGGAAGCGGAACCCTTCAAGACGGCCGATGAGTTCCCCTTCGACCGTCACTTCGCCCTTGTCGTTCACCTCAGCCACAAGGCTCTCCTTCTGTTTCAACCGCCGCAGCAACACCGATGTGCGCCGGTCTACAAATCTTTGCGTCAGCCGCTCGTGCAGCGCATCTGACAAGCGGTCTTCTACAGCGCGCGTCACGTCTCGCCAATGGCTTTCGTCATCGACCCAAGCTGTGCGTTGCGCGATATACGTCCAAGTGCGAATATAGGCCAGACGCTTTGACAAAGTGTCAATATCGCCTTCGGTCCGGTCAATCCGCGCGATGTTGCGCGACAGCCAGTCTGGTGCGATCCGTCCGGGGCCGCGCAGGAAGTCGAACACACGGCCCAAAAGCCCCGCATGTTCCGCAGCCGAGATGCCCCGAAAATCCGGGATTCGGCACACATCCCACAGAAGCTGCACATCGCGGGCATCGCGCAGGTGGTCGGTGATTTCGGGCTGGGCCGCGAGCGTTTTCAGCGCGACCACGTCATCGGCATCGCGCGCCCGCGTCAGCCAATCATTGCTGGTGGGCGCTTCGAGCGATGCGATCAGCCGCGCCACGCTGCCGAAATCCAGCTTGGAATTGCGCCACTGCAATTTGCGCACGGGCAAAAATTGGTGAGATTCGATGGCCTCGATGACCTCGTCGGGCAGGGGGCGGGCCTCGCCTGTCACCCCGAATGTCCCGTTCGACTGGTTGCGTCCGGCGCGGCCTGCGATTTGGGCCAGTTCATCGGGGTTGAGCGGCCGCATCCGCCGCCCGTCAAACTTGGACGTGGCCGAAAACGCCACATGCTTGATATCGAGGTTCAGGCCCATCCCGATAGCATCGGTGGCCACCAGATAATCCACATCCCCGTTTTGATACAGCGCCACCTGCGCATTGCGGGTGCGCGGCGAAAGCGCGCCCATGACGACTGCGCAACCGCCCTTGGTGCGGCGGATCAGCTCTGCAATCGCATACACATTTTCAACACTGAAGCCCACAATTGCACTTCGCGGGGGCATCCGGCTTATCTTTTTCGAACCTGCCCAGCCCAGTTGCGACAACCGCTCGCGGCGCTGGAACTGCGCGCCGGGCACCAGCGCGGCAATCGCCTGACGCATCGTATCCGACCCCATGAACAGTGTCTCGTGCAGGCCGCGCGCGTGCAGCAGCCGGTCGGTGAACACGTGCCCCCGGTCGGGATCAGCGCAAAGCTGGATTTCGTCGATGGCCACGAATTCGGCGCCAATATCAAGCGGCATCGCTTCGACTGTGCAGACCCAATACTGCGAGCGCTCGGGAACGATCCGCTCCTCGCCTGTCACCAGTGCCACACATGCAGGTCCCCGCAGCCCCACGATCCGGTCATAGACCTCGCGCGCCAGCAGCCGCAGCGGCAGGCCGATGACCCCACTGCGATGCGCAAGCATCCGTTCGATGGCATAATGGGTCTTGCCAGTATTGGTGGGGCCAAGCACCGCGACACAGCGCGCCCCTGACCGCATGTTCATCGCAAGCCCCCCGCTGGTGCGCGGCTATAGTTCCGTGCCGTCCAGCCGTTTGTTGATCCGCTCCAGCGCAGTTTGTATGTCACGGCGATGCGGATGTATAGCGGCGGCGGCGATCAGGGCCGTGCGCGCGGCTTCATAACGTTCAAGCTGTTCCATAATCCGCGCAAGACCCGACAACGCGCCAAAATGATCAGGGTTGCGCGCCAGGGTTTCTTGAATGTCACCAAGCGACTGCCCATAACGCCCTGCCATGAAATAGGCGGTGGCGCGCGCGTTCCACCCCTCAGCGAAGTCCGGCGCGTGGTCGATCAGCGCTGAAAAATGTTCAATAGCGGCTTTTGTGTCGCCGGTGCGCAGTGCCTCTCGCCCCCGGTTCAGCAGCAAATCCGCACTTGCCGAGCCAGATTTCGACCATTCGCGGACAATCTGCCGTTCAATCCGCTGCCAATTCTCCTGCGCCGGGTCGCGCAATTGGTCGAGCAGATCGGGTAGAACAGAGTGGTCCTGGGACAGCGCTGGAAGGGGCGCTACCCAAACTCCCAGCACAAATGCCGCTACGATACGATTGAGCTTGCCAAGTCTTTTCCGCATACCACCTAGTGTAACGCAACGCCCGCGCATTTCCACTATGCCGGGATCACAAATTCGGAGACTTTCATGAGCGAAATCCTGACCCATGCCATCGCCGCCCTGAGCGCGAAATTGTCGGACGGCTTTGAGGGCACGGCCAAGTTCGAAATCACGGGCGAAGGCACCATCATCGTGGACGTTGACGGTGTGCGCGAAGGCGACGAGGACACCGACGTGACCATGATCGCCAGCGCCGAGACGTTTCGCGGCATTCTCGAAGGCGATGTGAACCCGACGATGGCCTTTATGACCGGCAAGCTGAAGATCGAGGGCAATATGGGCATGGCCATGAAACTTGGCTCTGCGCTGAGTTGAAAGAGGCTGCGCCCTTTTTTGCCGATTTGGCCCAAGCCCCACCGCCTGCGCGGGTGGCTTGGGTTCGTGCATCAGACGGGGTGCGGCTGCGGGCCGCTCTTTGGCGAGCGGGGCCGTTGGGGATGGTCGCTCTATTCCCCGGCCGCACAGAGGTCATCGAGAAGTATGGCCGCGTGATCAGCGATCTTGTCGCGGCGGGTTACGGTGTCGCGGTGATGGATTGGCGCGGGCAGGGTATGTCGGACCGACTGACCCCCGACCCGCTTCTGGGCGATGTGACGGACTTTCAACACTATCAGCGCGACGTGGCCGAATTGGACTGCATCTTGCGCGCCTATGCCCCGAAGGCGCCGCGCTTTGTCTTGGCGCATTCCATGGGCGGTGCGATTGCTTTGCGTGCACTGATGCGCGGGTTTGATGCGCAAGCCGCGGCCTTCAGTGCGCCGATGTGGGGACTGCCTGTCTCGCCTCTTGTGGCACGTGCTTTTGCTTTGGGGCAAAAGCTGTTGGGGCTGAGCGGGCTGGATCTGCGTCCTGTGCCGGGGGCGGGAGTCGAGTTTCGGCTATGGGAAAACCCTTTTGATAATAACGATCTGACGCTGGATCGGCCCACCTATGACTGGATGCAAGCGCAGGTCCGAGCACAGCCCGCCTTGCAACTCGGGGCGCCCTCTCTGCGTTGGCTGGGGGCCGCATTGCGCGAAGTGGCGTTGCTCGCAGACCTGCCTAGTCCGCAGATGCCGGCTTATTGTGGGCTTGGCACGCGCGAAAGGGTCGTGTCTGGCACAGCCATCGCCACGCGCATGACCCATTGGCCGGGGGGAGAGATTGACGTTTTCAACGACGCTTTGCACGAAATCCTGATGGAAAAGCCCGAGCACCGGGACCGCTTCCTGACGCGAACTTTAGCGCTGTTTGCCGCGCATCAGCCCTGAGCCGCGGTGTCGCCAACAGCTTCTCGCCAATGGCGGCGGCAGAGCGCGACATAGCTTTCATTTCCGCCAATCTGCACTTGCGCGCCGTCGCGCAATGCCTGTCCGTCGGGCCCGAGCCGCACAACCATCGTGGCCTTCTTGCCGCAATGGCAAATCGTGCGCACCTCGCGCATTTCATCTGCCAGTGCGAGCAGGGTCGCCGATCCGGGGAAAAGCCGGCCGCGAAAATCGACGCGCAGCCCATAGCACATGATGGGCAGTCCAAGGTCATCGACGGCGCGCGCTAATTGCCAAACTTGATCCGGCGTCAGGAATTGTGCCTCGTCTATGAACACGCAAGCCACCGGACCCTCGGCCAGACGCCCCTCTAAAGCTGCGAACAAGTCCGTGCCTGCATCAAAGACTTGCGCTTCGGCCTTGATGCCAATGCGGGACGCGATCACGCCCAAACCGGCGCGCTGGTCCAAAGCGGCGGTCATCAGGTATGGCACCATGCCGCGTTCGCTATAGTTATGGGCAGCTTGCAACAGGGCAGTGGATTTGCCCGCGTTCATGGTGGAGTAATGAAAATAGAGCTTTGCCATAGCGCGTCTTTGACATGGCCTGCCGCGAAGGGAAAGGGGGGCATGTGACTGAGAGCATCCGGCTCGACAAATGGCTGTTTCACGCGCGGTTCCTGAAATCGCGCTCGCTCGCCGCTGAGGCGATCCAGACCGACGGCGTGCGCGTGAATGGGCTGCGCGTTTCAAAGCCCGCGCATCTGGTGCGCGCGGGGGATGTGCTGACCTTCGCGCTTGGGTCGCGTGTGGTGGTCGCCCGTATCCTCGCCCCCGGCACGCGGCGTGGGCCTGCGCCCGAGGCGCGCGCGCTCTATGATGACCTCTCGCCCCCGCCGCCCGCCCCGGATCTGTCGCGCCCTGTTCCTGTCCCTGGTGGCCGCCCCGACAAAGCCGCGCGTCGCCGATTTGCCGCACCTGACCCAGAGCGGCTTGAATGATCCTGCGGGCTGGATTATGTCCCCTGCAACAGAGTGTCCAGTTTGCGTGACACTTGGGCCTGAGCGGAAGGAAACGGTCCCATGACCTATGTCGTGATCGACAATTGCATTGCCTGCAAATACACCGATTGTGTCGAAGTCTGCCCTGTTGATTGCTTCTATGAAGGCGAGAATATGCTCGTCATTCACCCTGATGAATGCATCGATTGCGGTGTGTGCGAGCCAGAATGCCCCGCCGATGCCATCCGCCCCGATACCGAGCCGGATATGGAGCCGTGGGTGACGTTTAACCGCAAATATGCTGAAAGATGGCCAGTCATCATCACGCGCAAGGACCCGCTGCCAGAAGCGACGGAACGTGATGGCGAGAAGGACAAGTTGACCAAGTATTTCTCGGAAAACCCCGGCGCCTGAACCGGGCGCACGCTGCTGTTTACGAAATCTTTGCGATTAAACAGGCGCAATGCTTGGAATCTTGGCAGTTTTGTGATATAGAATCAACTGTGATGTAATCACCCGGATCGGCAGGGCTGTCGCCTGCCGGTTTTTTTGTCCGCAATGTTGCGCTGTTCAGGGGTTTCCCCCTGTTCAACGGTTTTTGCGTGCAAAACCGGGCAACCAAGGGGAAAATGAATGTCGAAAGCCAAAAAATCCGAGTTTCATCCCAATGATTTCGTGGTCTACCCGGCACATGGCGTGGGTCAGATCATCTCGATCGAAGAGCAGGAAATCGCTGGTCTGAAGCTGGAGCTTTTCGTCATTTCCTTCGAGAAAGAGAAAATGACCCTGCGCGTGCCGACCCACAAAGCGGCGACCGTAGGGATGCGTTCGCTGTCATCGCCTGAGGTGGTGACCAAAGCGCTGGCCACGCTGAAAGGCAAGGCCAAAGTCAAGCGCGCCATGTGGTCGCGTCGTGCGCAGGAATACGAGCAAAAGATCAATTCCGGCGATCTGCTGGCCATTGCCGAAGTCGTGCGCGACCTGCACCGCAATGACGATCAGCGCGAGCAATCCTATTCTGAGCGTCAGCTTTATGAAGCAGCGCTCGGGCGTCTGACGCGCGAAGTGGCGGCAGTGTCGGGCGGGGATGAAATCTTCGCCCAGAAGCAGGTCAACGACGTGCTGGTATCGCGCGCCGCGTGATTTGGTCAAATTTCTGCAAAGCGCCCGCGTAAGCGGGCGTTTTTGCGTCGGGGGCACCCTTGCCAGCGCTAGCCACTCTGGACTAAGACGGCGTCAAGTCATCCAACAGACCGGAGCAATCCCATGGCAGGCCATTCCAAATGGGCCAATATCCAGCATCGCAAGGGCCGTCAGGACGCGGTGCGGGCAAAGCTGTTTTCGAAACTCTCGAAGGAAATCACGGTTGCCGCCAAGATGGGCGACCCGGACCCGGAAAAGAACCCGCGCTTGCGTCTGGCCGTGAAGGAAGCGAAAGCGGCGTCCATGCCCAAGGAAAACATCGAGCGCGCGATCAAGAAATCTCAGGGCGGCGATGCAGAGAATTACGACGAAATCCGCTACGAAGGCTATGGGCCGGGCGGGATTGCAGTGATTGTGGAAGCGATGACCGACAACCGCAACCGCACGGCGTCGAATGTCCGCTCACTCTTTTCCAAATATGGCGGCAATTTGGGCGAGACGAATTCCGTGTCCTTCATGTTCGACCGAATGGGCCAGATCGTCTATCCCGCCAAAGTGGGCGATGCCGACACCGTCCTGATGGCCGCGATCGAAGCGGGCGCGGATGATGTGGAAAGTGGCGACGAAGAACACGTGATCTGGTGCGCCGATACCGACCTTGGCGCAGTGTCGTCCGCTCTGGAGGCCACTTTGGGTGACGCGGACAGCACCAAGCTGGTCTGGAAGCCGCAGAACACGACCGCGCTTGACCTCGATGGCGCGCGCGCACTGATGAAGCTGATCGACGCGCTCGAAGATGACGATGACGTGCAGAACGTGACCGGCAATTTCGACGTCAGCGACGAGATCATGGAACAGCTTTGACCAAAGCTTCGGGCGGCCGCTTGGCCGCCCGCGCCAATTGCGCCTCGCGCCACGTGATGAAGGCGACGGATGCCATAATCACCACCCCGCCCAGCACCACAAACGGGTCGATGGCTTCGGCAAACACCACTAGCCCGATCAGCGCGGACCAGATCAATTGCAGGAACGTGACCGGCTGGGTAAGCGTGACGGGGGCGGCCTTGAACGCCAGTGTCATCGTGTAGTGGCCAGCCGTGGCAAAACCCGCCACCAGAAACAGCAAAGCCAGTTGTGTGGGCGTGGGCGGCACCCAGACGGCGATGGCGAAAGGGGCCAGAAACAGCGTTACCCAAAGCGTTAGCATCCCCACCACCACCGACGGGTGCACCGTGTCCGTCATCCGTTTCGCCATCAGATAGGACGCTGCGAAGAAGATCGCTGTCCCGATCATCGCCAGATGCCCCGGCAACACCTCGCGCAGGCCAGGGCGCAGGATGATCAGCGCGCCGATGAAGGCCACAAGGATGGCCGCGATGCGCCGGATTTTCAGCGCCTCGCCCAAGAACAGGGCCGCCCCGAGTGTGATGTAGATGGGTGTCATGTAGTTCATCGCTGTGACCTCGGCCATCGGGATCGTGGCCATGGCATAGAACCACAGGATTGAGCCAGACGCCTGCAACGCCCCGCGCAGCCCAAACATTCGCAGCGCGCGCGGCCCAAGATTTGCACCGCGAAAATGCGGCAGCAGGGGCAAGATGAACAGCGTCCCCATCAGGAAGCGCAAGAACGCGGTTTGCGTCGACGGCAGGGCCGTGCCCACTGCTTTCACGAAGGCCGTGACCGCCACAAAGCACAGACCGCTTGCAAACATCCACAAGACGCCGCGCAGGGGGGAAGGGGTATTCGTTATCATGTGCACTATCTTGCACATCCGGCAGGCAGGGGCAATTCCCTCAGCAGGCTTCCAAGCGCTGCGCGGCTATGTCTGCGGCGTCGTCAAAGGGCAACAGCACCAGATCGGCGCCCGCCGCGCGCAGGGCGTCGGCATCTTGCGCATATTGCGCCGACAGCACGATTTTTCCCTGATAGCCCGCCGCCTTCAGCCCATGCACCAGCGCCAGTTGCGGGTCAGCGTCCGCCAGTGTCACCCGCTCGCGCGGCACGGCGGCCACGACGGCGCGCACCCCGTTCAGGTTCAGATGCGCCACGAAATCAGGGTCGGTCGCGTCGCCAAACTCGGCCTCCAGCCCCAGCTTGCGCCAATTGACCAGCGCTTCGGGGTCAAAGTCGATCCCCAGCACGCGGTGGCCTTGCTGCGCCAAGCGCTGCCCGATCTGACACCCATAGCGCCCAAGGCCGAAGATCACGAAATCATGGCGCGTGTCGGAATGGGCGCTGCCTGTATCGGCCTCTTCCCGAAACGCATGACGGCGCTCGAACAGGCCCAGATAGGGTTCGCACAAGGCATATAGCTTGTGTGACCACGTGATCATATAGACTGACAAGGCGATGGTCACGAGGCCCACCAGCGTCACCAGCCCCAGCGCGCTGTCGTCCACATGGCCGATGGAAATCCCCATCGCCATGAAAATCAACGAAAATTCAGAGATTTGCGCGACTGTCAGCCCAGCCAGAAAGCCTGTGCGCTTGCGGTAGCCCATATAGCCCATGATCGCGAGCACGATCAGCGGGTTGCCGATCAGCACGAACAGCGACAGGATCACGGCACCGCCCACCTGATCGCCAAGACTTGCCAAGGGCAGGGACGCGCCCAGATGGACGAAGAAGAACAGCAGCAGGAAATCGCGCAGGCTGGACAGGCGCGAACTGATCGCCTCTCGAAACTGGGTCGAGGCCAAGGAAACGCCCGCCAGCAAGCCGCCCAGTTCTTTGCCAAAGCCTAAGATGTCGCCCAAAGTCGCAAGGCTCGCCGCCCAGCCCACGGCGAAAATCACCAGCAATTCTGGCGAGCGGGCGATGATGTTCAGAAGCGGTGTCGCGGCATAGCGGATGAACGCCACAACGCCTGCAACCATCGCCACGCCGCCTGCCAGCACTTTGGCCATATCGGCCAGCCCGCCATTTTCACCAGCGGCCCCCACACCAATGGCCGACAATGTGACCATTGCCAGCACTACAAAAATGTCCTGCACAATCAGGAAGCCGAGCGCGATCTTGCCATGAAGCGCTGTGATCTCGCGCTTGTCCGACAAGAGCTTGACGATGATGATGGTCGAGGAAAACGTCAGCGCAACCGAGATATAAAGCGCCGTGACTGCATCCATCCCAAGCGCGATGCAAATCAAGAACCCGAACAGCGCCGTGAAAGTGACTTGCCCCAGCCCTGTGGCCACGGCCACCCGGCCCAGCGAGCGCACGAGTGTCACATCCAGTTTCAGCCCCACCAGAAACAGCAGCACAGCGATCGAGATTTTGGCCAGCGTGTCGATGACCTCGGTCGCGCTGACCAGCCCCAGCGCGTCGGGTCCTGCGAGCACTCCCACCGCGATAAAGGCCACGATCAGCGGCTGACGCGCGATCAGCCCGATCAGGCCCAACCCCGCCGCAAGCAGGATCAGGACCGAGATTTCGTAGAACACGCTGACATAGCTGCTTTCCATGCCCCCTTATCCCGCACTTGCTGCAATCGCGCAATCATGTGTGAGGGGGCTTCCCTTGATCGCGCGGATCGCGCAGTCTGCTTTGGTATCGCCAACAGGAATGCACAATGCCCCCCCTCTCTGACCCCGCCCATCGCGCGGCCCTTCAGGCACAGGCCGCGGCCTTGATCGCGTTTTTCCGCCCGTCGCTGAATGCGCAAGGGGGCTTTGACCTGCTCGACTATGACGGCCAGCCGATCCCGGACGCGCCGCAGGAATTGCACACGACCACGCGGCTGGTGCATTCCTACGCACTCGCGCAGGCTTACGGGGCCAAGGATTGCGCGCCGATCATTGAGGCGGGCATGGCCGCGCTCATGACCCGCCACCGCGACACGCAGTATGGGGGCTTCGTTTGGTCCTTTGGGCCAAACGGTGTCGTGGATGGCACCAAACTCGCCTATGGGCATGTGTTCGTGCTTCTGGCCGCGAGCAGCGCGCGCCAAGCGGGCCATGACGGCGCACCTGCCCTGTTGGCGGAAATCGACACCCTGATCACGCAGCACTATTGGGACGAGGGGCTTGGCCGCCTGTGCGACGAGTACACTCGCGACTGGCAGCCCTTTTCCACCTATCGCGGCATGAATGCCAATATGCACGGGGCGGAAGCGTTCCTTGCGGCCTTTGAAACCGCGGGCGAGGCCAAGTATCTGCACCGCGCCGGGCGTATCCTCGATTTCTTCACGGCGCAGATGGCCCCGCAGCAAGGCTGGCGCATCCCCGAGCATTACACGGCCGCTTGGCAGATCGATCCCGATTACGAAGGCAACCCCATGTTCCGCCCCGCAGGCACGACACCGGGCCACGCGCTGGAATTCGCGCGGCTTCTGTTGCAGCATTGGGACTTGGCCGGGCGGAGGGATGAAACGGCTATCCCCCGCGCGCGGGCCTTGGTTGCGACCGCCTTGGCCGATGGCTGGCTTGCCGATGGCGCGATTGCCTACACTGTCGCGCCGTCTGGGCAGATGCTGCGCCCGGCGCGCTATTGGTGGCCCATGACCGAAGCTTTGGGCGCACTTGCCGCACTGATGAAAGCAGACCCCACGCCCCAAGACGCGCTCTGGTATGACCGCGTCTGGCAAGCCGCCAATGCCCGCTTCATCGACCATGCGCGGGGTGGCTGGTATCCGGAAATCAACGCCGATGGCGCGCCTGCGCTGGGCCAGTTCAAGGGCAAGCCTGACATCTACCACGCGCTGCAAGCGATGCTGTTCCCGCTCGCACCCGGCCTGTCGCGGCCTTTCGACGACCTGCGCAAGGGGGTTTGATCATTTCCTAGGCAATGCCCCCGGCATTCCGAAAATTTCTTCACCACAAGAAAATTTTACTGATTGATAAAAAAATTGACCCGTGCTTTCCTGACTCAACGAGCAAGCCAACAGGGGGCCAGCCATGACGCATACGACCACCACGCCCGGCATCGTGCCGGGCCGGTTGCATCCCGAGGACTACGCGGCGCATTTCGATGACCTTTATCCGGTCTATGACGCGCATGAAGCGCGGGTGGCGGCGGATCGGTGTTATTTCTGCTTTGACGCGCCCTGCATCACGGCGTGCCCCACTGATATCGACATCCCACTGTTCATCCGGCAAATTCAGGCAGGTCAGCCAGAGGCCGCCGCGCGCACGATCTTCGACCAGAATATCCTGGGCGGTATGTGCGCGCGCGTCTGCCCGACGGAAACGCTTTGCGAAGGTGCCTGCGTGCGCGAAGCGGCCGAAGGCAAGCCAGTCGAAATCGGCCGCCTGCAACGCTACGCCACCGATACGTTGATCGCCAAGACCGCGCACCCCTACACGCGCGCGGCCGCGACCGGAAAGCGCGTGGCCGTGGTGGGGGCAGGGCCTGCGGGTCTGGCCGCGGCGCATCGTTTGGCGCTGCATGGCCATGACGTGACGATCTTCGACAAGCGCGAAAAAGCCGGGGGCCTGAACGAATACGGCATCGCGGCCTATAAGGCGGCAGGCGGGTTCGCGCAGGCCGAAGTGGATTGGCTGCTGCAGATCGGCGGGATCACCTTGCGGCAGGGATGGGAGTTGGGGCGCGATGGCTCTGTGGCCTCGCTCCGGTCCGAGTTTGACGCCGTGTTTTTGGGGATCGGCCTTGCCGGGGTGAACGGTCTTGGCGTGACGGGCGAGGATTTCGCGCGCGACGCTGTCGATTTCATCGCCGAATTGCGCCAGACCCCGGACCTGTCCACGCTGCCTGTCGGGCGGCATGTCGTGGTGATCGGGGGCGGCATGACGGCTGTGGATGCCGCCGTGCAATCGCGCCTGCTGGGGGCCGAGCATGTGACGATGGTCTATCGGCGCGGGCGCGACCAGATGGGGGCGTCGGATTACGAACTGTCGCACGCCGCGAATGAAGGTGTGAAAATCATCACCAACGCCATGCCTGTGGCGATCCACGCAACCGGCGCGCAGGCGGAAATCGAGTTTTCCTATACCCGCGCAGGCGAAACGGGTCTGGAACCCACGGGCGAGACATTCCGTCTAGCCGCCGACCAAGTCTTCAAGGCCATCGGTCAGACGCTGGTGGGCGTGCCCGAGGGCCTCGCACTCGCCGGGCGCAAGATCGCCACAGACCGCACAGGCCGCACAGGCCTGCCCGGTGTCTGGGCGGGGGGCGACTGCACGGGGGGCGGCGAGGATTTGACAGTGACGGCTGTGGCGCAAGGGCGCGATGCAGCGGAAGATATTCACGCGACCCTGATGGGCGCGTAAGCGGGAGCATCGGACATGGCCAATCTGACAACCAATTTCGTCGGTATCAAATCCCCCAACCCGTTCTGGCTGGCCTCTGCCCCGCCCACGGACAAGGAATACAACGTCGTGCGCGCCTACAAGGCGGGCTGGGGCGGCGTGGTGTGGAAAACCCTCGGGGCCGAAGGGCCGCCCGTCGTGAACGTGAACGGCCCGCGCTACGGCGCGGTCTGGGGCGCGGACCGGCGGCTTCTGGGGCTGAACAATATCGAATTGATCACTGACCGGCCCCTTGAGGTGAACCTGCAAGAGATCAAGAAGGTCAAGCGCGACTGGAAAGATCGTGCCATGGTCGTGTCGCTCATGGTGCCGTGTGACGAGGAATCGTGGAAAGCGATCCTGAAGCGGGTCGAGGAAACCGAAGCCGATGGCGTGGAGCTGAATTTCGGCTGCCCGCATGGCATGGCCGAGCGCGGCATGGGCTCTGCCGTGGGGCAGGTGCCGGAATATATCGAGATGGTCACGCGCTGGGTGAAGCAGCATTCGCGGATGCCCTGTATCGTGAAACTGACGCCCAACATCACTGATATCCGCCGCCCGGCAGAGGCCGCGAAACGCGGCGGCGCGGATGCGGTCAGCCTGATCAACACGATCAACTCGATCACCTCGGTCAATCTGGATGATTTCAGCCCAGAGCCGATGATCGACGGCAAAGGCACGCATGGCGGCTATTGCGGCCCCGCCGTGAAGCCCATCGCGCTGAACATGGTGGCGGAAATCGCCCGCTCGCCCGAGACGCGCGGCATCCCCATCAGCGGGATCGGCGGCGTCACCACGTGGCGCGATGCGGCGGAATTCATGGCTTTGGGGGCGGGCAATGTGCAGGTCTGCACGGCGGCGATGACCTATGGCTTCGGGATCATCAAGGAAATGACGGCGGGCCTGTCGCTTTACATGGACCAGAAGGGCATGACGTCGGTCGATGACCTTGTGGGCCGGGCGGTGCCGAATGTGACGGACTGGCAGTATCTGAACCTGAACTACGTCACCAAGGCGCGGATCAATCAGGACCTGTGCATTTCCTGCGGGCGTTGCTATGCGGCCTGCGAGGATACCAGCCACCAAGCCATCTCCATGTCGCCCGAGCGCGTGTTCGAGGTGATGGATGACGAATGCGTGGCCTGCAACCTGTGCGTCAATGTCTGTCCCGTGGAAAACTGCATCACGATGGAGCAATTGCCCATCGGGGCCACGGATCCGCGCACGGGCCAGAAGGTCAGCGATTACGGCAACTGGACCACACATCCCAACAACCCGATGGCCAAGGCCGCCGAGTAATTGCGGGCTGTCGCGCAAGGCGGGGCTTTGCGCGACCGCCATTCAACGCTAGGTCAAAGAGTCAGCATCATCCGTGGCTCGGGTGCCGGGTCACGGGGGATCAAATCGCGCAAGGCGACAGCGGTTTGTTGAGCGGTTGTTTGGTCCAGCTCAGTCAGGGCACTGCGCTCTGTCAATGCGCGCGCCGCTGTCGCGCGCAATTGAACATCGGTCCCTATCCAATCTGGTGCAGTCCCATAGGTTGGGGATGGGTCTGTTTGCTCGCCCGCGCGCGTGCGCAGAAGCGATGACAGCACGACTGGTTCTGCTCCAGAGGGTGCCAAGGCTGGGTCTGCAAGTTCGGTTTGCGTGACAGGGCCGGGGGCCGCCAAAGGTTCTACCTTTGGGGTAGCGTCCGGTGCTGGCAACAGCGCGCTGGCTGGGCGTATCGGGGTCACGGGTAGGGGAAGCAGTGAAAACATTTCTGCACCTCCGGCATGTTGCTAACCGAACGGTAACATCTTTCTGCGCCAAGTGTTTGGCTAAACGGATATTAAGGTTAATAACCGTAGGTCAGGGGGCGAGCAGCCGCGCGTAAAGGTGCTCCAAAAACGCTTCCGCACCCTCCGTTGGGTCATGCGCTTCGCCCCGGATCATGCCGATTTGGGCGGCAAAATCCGCATAATGCTGCGTCAGCGCCCAGATCGAAAAGATCAGATGATAGGGGTCCACCTGCGCAATCTGCCCGGTATCTGCCCACTTTTTAATCACACGCGCCTTTTCATCGACCAAACTGCGCAGGTCTGTGCGGATGAAGGATTCGATCCTGGGCGCACCTTGCAAGATTTCATTGGCGAAAAGGCGACTTTCGCGCGGATAATCGCGCGCCAGTTCCAGCTTGCGGCGCATATAGGCGATAAGTTCAGCCTGCGGTGCGCCTTGGGGATCAAGCGCGTGCAAGGGGTCAAGCCAAGTTTCGAGCAGCCCTGACAACAAGTCCTGATGGATTGCTTCCTTACTGTCGAAATAATACAATAGGTTAGGCTTTGACAGCCCTGCTGCCACAGCGATCTGGTCCAGTGTCGCGCCCCGAAAGCCGTGGTCCGAGAAAACCTGCAACGCGGCTTCTAGAATCACTTGCCTATTGCGCGCCTGAATCCGCGAGCGCGGCGCTTTGCGCGAATTTTGTGCGGGGGGGCTTGCGGTCATGAAACAGCCTTTGTTGCGTTCTTGACTGGATGGTCAAAGTTGTTAGCGTGCCAATGGGAGCCGCGCAAGTCTCCCTAACACTGCCAGCCCAAGGAGCCAGCCATGACGACCCCAGCCCCGCTCGCCAATATGAAAGTCAACAGCGCGCGGCTTTGGGACAGTCTGATGGAGATGGCCCTGATCGGCCCCGGTGTGGCCGGCGGCTGCAATCGCCAGACCCTGACCGATGCCGACAGCGCAGGGCGGCACTTGTTCGCGGATTGGTGCAAGGCGGCCGGAATGTCGATGGGCGTGGACACGATGGGCAATATGTTCGCGACACGTCCCGGCACCGATCCCGACGCACTGCCCGTCTATATGGGTTCGCATCTGGACACCCAGCCCACGGGCGGCAAATATGACGGTGTGCTGGGGGTTTTGGGCGCGCTCGAAGTCGTGCGCACGATGAACGATATGGGCGTGCAGACCCGCCGCCCGATCGTGGTGACCAACTGGACGAATGAAGAAGGCACGCGCTTTGCGCCTGCCATGCTGGCCTCGGGCGTGTTCGCGGGCATGCACACACAGGATTATGCCTATGCGCGCACGGATGCCGAGGGTAAACGCTTCGGCGACGAACTCGCCCGCATCGGCTGGGTGGGGGACGAACCTGTGGGCGCGCGCAAGATGCACGCAATGCTGGAGTTGCATATCGAGCAGGGGCCGATTCTGGAAGCCGAGGGCCGCGATATCGGCGTTGTCACCCACGGGCAGGGCCTGTGGTGGTTGCAGATCACACTTTCGGGCCGCGACGCGCATACAGGATCAACGCCCATGCATATGCGGGTGAATGCAGGGCTGGGCATGGCGCGTATCACCGAACGTGTGCACCAGATCGCCATGTCGCACCAGCCGGGCGCAGTGGGCGCTGTGGGGCATGTGGATGTCTACCCGAATTCGCGCAACGTGATCCCCGGCAAGGTCGTGTTCACGGTCGATATCCGCTCGCCCGATCAAGCCAAACTCGACGGCATGCGCGCCGAAGTCGAACGCGCGGCCCATGCAGTTGCGCGCGAATTGGGCTTGGGCTGCGAGATCGAGGCAGTGGGTCATTTCGACCCTGTGACGTTTGACGCGGGTCTGGTGCAGGTCGTGCGTGGCGCTGCGGAGCGGTTGGGATATAGCCACATGGATATCGTCTCTGGTGCGGGGCATGATGCCTGCTGGATCAACCGGCTTTATCCGACCGTCATGATCATGTGCCCCTGCATGGATGGCCTGTCGCATAACGAGGCCGAGGAGATTTCGCCGGAATGGGCGGCTGCGGGCACGGATGTGTTGTTGCAGGCGTGCCTTGTGGTGGCCGAAGTGGTTTCTTGAGGAAAGCAGGGGGGCTGTCTGCCCCCCTGCACCCCCCGAGAGTATTTTTCGCAAGATAAAGGAGCGCGGGCTATGGCAAGCACAGTGATCAAGGGCGGAACTGTCGTGACCGCCGATCTGACTTACAAGGCCGATGTGAAGGTTGAGGGCGGCGTGATCGTTGAAATCGGGCAGGGGCTTGCGGGGGACAAGGTGCTCGACGCCTCGGGCTGCTATATCATGCCCGGGGGGATCGACCCGCATACGCATCTGGAAATGCCCTTCATGGGCACCTATTCGGCGGATGATTTCGAGAGCGGCACACGCGCGGCCCTTGCCGGGGGCACCACGATGGTGGTGGATTTCATCCTGCCCGGTCAAGGGCAGGGGCTGATGGATGCTGCGAAGGCGTGGCACAACAAATCGGGCCGCGCGACCTGCGATTACAGCTACCACATGGCCGTGACCTGGTGGGGGCAGCAAGTCTGGGAAGATATGGAAGCCAGTGTCAAGGCTGGTATCACAAGCTTCAAGCATTTCATGGCCTATAAGGGCGCGCTGATGGTGAATGACGACGAGTTGTTCTCGTCCTTCCGTCGGGTGGGCGATCTGGGCGGTCTGGCCATGGTCCATGCCGAAAATGGCGATGTCGTGGCCGAATTGACCGCCAAGCTGCTCGCTGAGGGGAATACGGGGCCAGAGGGCCATGCCTATTCCCGCCCCCCCCAGGTCGAGGGCGAGGCCACCAACCGCGCCATCATGATTGCCGATATGGCAGGCGTGCCGCTCTATGTCGTGCATGTGTCCTGCGAGGATGCGCATGAAGCCATCCGCCGCGCGCGGGCCGCAGGCAAGCGTGTTTGGGGCGAGCCGCTGATCCAACATCTGACGCTCGATGAAACCGAATATTTCCACCCCGACTGGGACCACGCCGCGCGCCGCGTCATGTCGCCCCCGTTCCGGTCGAAGGATCACCAGAACAGCCTGTGGGCGGGGTTGATGTCGGGGTCGCTGTCGGTTGTGGCAACCGATCATTGCAGCTTTACCAGCGATCAGAAGCGGTTCGGTCTGGGCGACTTCTCGAAAATTCCGAACGGCACCGGTGGGTTGGAGGACCGGATGCCGATGCTCTGGACCGAGGGGGTCGGCACTGGCCGCCTGACGCCGAATGAATTTGTAGCCGTCACATCAACAAACATCGCCAAGATATTGAATTGCTATCCGAAAAAGGGCGCGGTTCTGGTTGGCGCAGATGCCGATCTGGTGGTCTGGGACCCGGAAAAGGAGAAGGTCATCGGCGCGGCCAGCCAGCAATCGAAGATCGATTACAACGTGTTCGAGGGCCGTAAAGTCAAAGGTCTGCCGCGCTTCACCCTGACGCGCGGGCAGGTCGCTATCCATGACGGTGCAGTGCTTACGCGGGAAGGGCACGGCAAATTTGTCGGGCGCGAGGCGCGCCCCGCCGTGAATCGCGCGCTAAGCCAGTGGAAAGATCTGACTGCCCCGCGCCCGGTGCTGCGCACGGGCATCCCGGCGACGGGGGTGTGATGTCAGGGCACCAAGGCATCGAGATCTGGCAGCAAAACGACCGATTCCTGTTCGTGCGGGTCGGTGCGCGCAATCACTGCGCGCACGGGCGCGTCAGTAGGGTTGACGGGCAGATGTGGCATGTCGGCTGGTATGTAAACCAGATCGCCCGCAACAGTGTCCATGCGATGTTCCAGCTGCTGCCCCCAATACATAATCGCTGCTCCTTCGAGCACGAAGATAGCAGTTTCGTGGGTGGCATGCTTGTGCGCCTTCGCGCGTCCACCGGGGGGAACAGTCAGCAGATGCATGCAAATGCCCTGAGCGCCTGTAGTTTCGCTTGCGATACCTTCGAAATAGCTAAATCCCTGTTTGCCAGAATAAAGCGAACCGGGCCGAAGTTTCTGGCATGTCTTGGGCATATCGGTCATGGCGTTGCTGTGTTTGCGAAGGACAGAGCCGCAACATGACACATTATTCTTTTCCGGTCGATCCAGTGATCGCGGCGCGCGACCTGAACCTGACATTTCAGACCAATGATGGTCCAGTGCATGCGCTCAAAGACGTGAACCTGACCATTGGCAAAGGTGAGTTTGTCAGCTTCATCGGGCCTTCGGGATGTGGTAAAACAACATTTCTGCGCGTGATTGCTGATCTGGAACAGCCCACGTCGGGCACGATCACGGTCAACGGCATGACACCGGAAGCGGCGCGCAAGGCGCGCGCCTATGGCTATGTCTTTCAAGCGGCGGGCCTGTATCCTTGGCGCACGATTGCAGGGAATGTGAAGCTTCCGCTGGAAATAATGGGCTATTCGCAAGCCGATCAGAATGCGCGTGTCGAGAAAGTCCTGGAGCTTGTCGAGCTGTCGGGCTTCGCGCGGAAGTTCCCGTGGCAGCTCTCCGGGGGGATGCAGCAGCGTGCCTCTATCGCGCGCGCCTTGGCCTTTGACGCCGATATTTTGCTCATGGATGAACCTTTCGGCGCATTGGACGAAATCGTCCGCGACCGACTGAACGAGCAATTGCTTGAACTCTGGGCGCGCACGCAGAAAACCATCGGCTTTGTCACTCACTCGATCCCCGAGGCGGTTTACCTCTCCACCAAGATCGTCGTCATGTCCCCGCGCCCCGGTCGCATCACCGACATCATCGACAGCCCCCTGCCGCGCGAGCGCCCGCTCGATATCCGTGACACCCCAGAATTCATCGACATCGCTCATCGCGTCCGCGAAGGGCTGCGCGCGGGGCATCTGGATGACTGAACTGACTTTATCTTGCCTGAAATACTCCGGGGGGAATCGCCGTCAGGCGATGGGGGGCAGCGCCCCCCTGGCGCGAGGGGCCACATGCGTAACCTTTTCCCTATCCTGACAGTCACCGCTGCCCTCATGGCGGTTTGGTATGCCGCTGTCGTGCCGATGAACCAGCAATGGGCGCAGGATCAGGCGCGCCGCGCGGGGGTAGAACTGACCCTGCCGGACCTGATCGCACAGACCATGGCACAGGACAGGCCCCGTTTGCCGTCGCCACACCAAGTCGCCACTGAACTCTGGAACAGCACAGTGGTCGAGGAACTGACGGGTCGTCGCGGGTGGTGGAACACAGGCACGCTGTCCAATCGCAGCCTGATCTATCACGGCTGGATCACGCTCTCGGCCACGCTTTTGGGCTTTGCCATAGGGTCGCTCCTTGGCATCGCGCTGGCAGTGGGAATCGTCTATAACCGCGCAATGGATGCCTCGGTCATGCCGTGGGCGATTGCCAGCCAGACGATCCCGATCCTCGCGATTGCGCCGATGATTATTGTGGTGCTGAATGCAGTGGGCATTTCGGGTCTGATCCCCAAGGCGATCATCTCGACTTACCTCAGTTTCTTTCCGGTCGTGGTGGGCATGGTCAAGGGGCTGCGCGCGCCCGATCACATGCAGCTTGACCTGATGAAAACCTATAGTGCCTCTGGCCCGAAGGTCTTCTTGAAACTGCGCCTGCCATCCTCGATGCCGTATCTGTTCGCGTCGCTGAAAGTGGCGATCGCGGCCGCCTTGGTGGGGGCGATTGTGGCTGAATTGCCCACAGGGGCTGTCGCAGGGCTTGGCGCGCGGCTTTTGTCGGGCAGCTATTACGGGCAGACTGTGCAAATCTGGGCTGCGCTCTTTGCGGCAGCTATTCTTGCCGCGACGTTGGTTGCGGTCATTGGGTTGATCCAGCGCGCCACACTCAAGCGGATGGGGATGGCAGGATGAGGGCCTTGGCGCATCCCGGTGGTCTGATCTGGGCACTTGGAGCTTTGGCGTTCCTTGTCGCTGTTACAACAGGCATTTCAGGTGATTTGCCCTTTGGTGGTGTGGCTTCCCTTTTTGCTGCGGCGCTGTTGTTGCAGGCCAGTCGCACCACCTTAGGGGGCGTGGCCCTTCTTGCAGCGGCTGTGGCGTTGGTTACGGGCGGCGGGCTGCTGTTGCCCTTCGCTGCCAATGCGTTGCCCTTTTGGGCAATAGTCGTCGCGCTCTGGCTTCTGGCTTGGGCCTTGGTAGCCGATGTGGCCGCGCGCCCATGCGCCAAAGGGCCGATTGGCCGAATACAGTCGCTCGCAGCGCCCGTCGTGTTTGGTCTGACGCTGCTTTGGCTGTGGGAGGCCGTTGTCCGCGCACTTGCTGTGCCCCGCGTTATCCTGCCTGCGCCGTCCGAGATCGGCGCGCGGCTTGCGCGCTCTACGGATATTCTCTGGATCGACTTCGTGCAGACCTTCGTCAAAGGCGCGTTGTCGGGCTATGCCATTGGCGTGGGGGCTGCGTTTTTATTCGCTCTGGCGGTTGACCGCAGCGATTTCCTGCGCCGCGGCCTGCTGCCGGTGGGCAACTTCCTTGCCGCTTTGCCTATCATCGGGACCGCGCCCATCTTCGTCATGTGGTTCGGCTTCGACTGGCAGTCGAAGGCTGCCGTTGTCGTGGCGATGGTGTTCTTCCCAGTGCTCGTGAACACAGTGCAGGGCTTGGCAGCGGCGGACAAAATGCAGCGCGACCTGATGCACACCTATAGCGCAAGCTGGGCACAAAGTCTGCTCAAGCTGCGCCTGCCTGCGGCGATGCCGTTTATCTTCAACGGGCTGAAGGTCGCCTCTACCCTGGCGCTGATCGGGGCGATTGTTGCTGAATTTTTTGGCTCTCCTACGCGCGGGATGGGCTTTCGTATCTCGACCGAGGTCGGGCGCTTGCAACTCGACATGGTCTGGGCAGAAATTGCAGTAGCCGCCCTCGCGGGGTCGCTGTTCTATGGCATCATTGCGCTTGTGGAAAAGCGGGTGACGTTTTGGCACCCGTCCCAGCGCGAGCGTTAACATCCTGACCCGAGAATGGGCAGGCAACATCGGAGGTGAAGGAAATGAAGAAAACATTGTTCGGCTCAGTCGCGGGGCTTGCACTGCTGACGGCCCCTGCCGCTTGGGCGCTTGATGATGTGACACTGCAACTCAAATGGGTCACGCAGGCGCAATTCGCAGGCTATTACGTCGCGCTGGAAAACGGCTTCTATGAAGCCGAAGGCCTGAATGTCACGATCAAACCGGGCGGCCCCGACATTGCGCCCCCGCAAGTGATCGCAGGGGGCGGCGCGGATGTGATCGTCGAGTGGATGCCCGCTGCGTTGGCCGCGCGCGAAAACGGCCTGCCTTTGGTCAACATCGCGCAGCCCTTCAAGTCGTCGGGCATGATGCTGACCTGTCTGGCCGAAACCGGCATCACTGCGCCGACCGACTTCCCCGGCCGGACACTGGGCGTGTGGTTTTTTGGCAATGAATACCCGTTCTTGTCGTGGATGGCCACTTTGGGCATTCCGACCACCGGCGGCGCCGATGGGGTAGAGGTTCTGCGTCAGGGCTTCAACGTCGATCCGCTGCTGCAAAAGCAGGCCGATTGCATCAGCACCATGACCTATAACGAATATTGGCAGGTCATTGATGCCGGCATCACGCCCGAGCAGCTTGTGACCTTCAAATACGAAGATCAGGGCGTGGCGACGTTGGAAGACGGGCTGTATGTGCTGGAAAGCAACCTGTCGGACCCGGCTTTCGTGGACAAGATGGCACGTTTCGTCCGCGCCTCCATGCAGGGCTGGGAATGGGCCAAGGCGAATGTCGAAGAGGCCGCCAAGATCGTGCTCGAATATGACGACACCGGCGCACAGACCGAAGCGCACCAGATCCGCATGATGGGCGAAGTGGCCAAGCTGATCGAAGGCTCGAACGGCACGCTCGATGTGGCTGATTACGAGCGCACAGTCGCGACGCTTTTGGGCGGTGGGTCGGACCCTGTGATCACCGCAGCGCCCGAAGGGGCGTGGACTGCGGTCGTCACGGACGCCGCGTTCAACTAAGCAGGCGCAGGGCGGGGGATGACCCCGCCCTGTTTCGTTTTGCATAGCGGGCTTGTGTGTCAATCCCCCTATACAAACGACCCCTCAGCGAGTAGGGCAGGGCTTTGCTCCTGACCCCTGAAAGCTGACCTGATGATCCCCGCGCTGCAAACTGCCCTTGCCGAAAAAGGCTACGAAACCCTTACTCCTGTGCAAGAGGCTGTGACCAATCCTGACCTTGCGGATCGCGATCTGCTTGTGTCGGCGCAAACCGGGTCTGGCAAGACAGTGGGCTTTGGTCTGGCCATTGGCCGGACGCTTCTGGGCGATGCCGAAAGCTTCGACGCCCCCTCCGCACCGCTGGCGCTGATCGTGGCCCCCACGCGCGAACTTGCGCTGCAGGTCAAGCGCGAGCTGGCCTGGCTTTATGGCAAGACGGGCGTCCAGATGGCGTCCTGCGTGGGCGGCATGGACATGCGCGACGAGCGCCGCGCGCTGGAACGTGGCGCGCATATCGTTGTGGGCACACCGGGGCGCTTGCGCGACCATATCCAGCGCGAAAGCCTGAACCTGTCGCAAATCCGCGCCATAGTGCTCGATGAAGCCGATGAAATGCTCGATATGGGCTTTCGCGAGGATCTGGAATTCATGCTCGCCGAAGCGCCGGAAGATCGGCGCACGCTGATGTTTTCGGCCACCGTGCCGCCGATGATCGCGACGCTTGCCAAGCATTACCAGCGCGATGCCGTCCGCGTCACCACGCTGACAGGCGCGCGGCAGCACACGGACATTGCCTATCAGGCGATCCAAGTGACCGAGGCCGACATCGAACCCGCCATCCTGAACCTGCTGCGCTTCAATCAGGATCGCAATTCCATTGTCTTCGCCAATACTCGCGCAACGGTGAACCGGCTGATGGCGCGGCTTGGGAACCGGGGGTTTTCGGTCGTGTCGCTGTCGGGCGAACTTAGCCAGACCGAACGCACTCATGCGCTGCAAGCCATGCGCGACGGGCGCGCGCAGGTCTGTGTGGCGACTGATGTGGCTGCGCGCGGCATTGACCTGCCGGGGCTGGATCTGGTGATCCATGCGGATTTGCCGATGAATGCCGAGGCGCTTTTGCACCGCTCAGGCCGCACAGGCCGCGCGGGGCGCAAGGGGGTTTCTGTGCTGATCGTGTGCTCGCGGCAGGTGAACAAAGCCGAGCGGCTGCTCAAATTCGCCAAGATCAGCGCCGAATGGGTTGCCGCGCCCACGCCCGACGATGTGCGCCGCCGCGATGAGGAACGGTTGATGGCCGATCCCGCATGGTCTGACGCGCCCACCGAATCCGAGGCCGCCTTCGCTGCCCGTCTTGCCGCAGACCACACGCCCGAAGCCTTGGCCGTGGCCTGCTTGCGGCTGTTCAACGCGCGTCTGTCCGCGCCCGAGGATTTGGGCAATCCTTCTCCGGCGAAGGTTCGCCCCTCGCGCCTGACCGATACCGAGCGCCCAGAACGCCCCGAACGGGCCGAGCGCGCGCCCTTTGGGCCGAGCGCATGGGTGGCGTTGTCCGTGGGCCGTGATGCTGGGGCCGAGCCGCGCTGGATCCTGCCCATGCTGATCCGCGCGGGTGGTTTGCAAAAAGAGCAGATCGGCGCGATCCGGATGCAGCAGGACGAAACTTTCGTGCAGATCACCTCGGACGCGATGCCCGATTTTCTGGATGCGATTGACGACACCGGGATGCTCGAAGGCGAAATTGCGGTGCGTACGGTGGATGGCGAGCCGGAATTCGCCCCGCGCCCAGAGCGTGCCCCGCGCCCTGACCGTGCCCCGCGTGACGACCGGCCTGCGCGGGCAGAGCGTCCTTCCCGCAGTCACGACGACCGCCCGCGCCCCCCGCGCGATGACGCGCGCCCCGCGCGCGCCCCGCGCCGGTTTGACGACCGCCCGTCCGATGCCCCGCGTGGTCCGCGCAAGTTCGACGGCCCGCGCAGTGATGCGGTCCCGCGTGGTCCGCGCAAGTTCGACGGCCCCCGCCCCGATGCGCGTCCCGCGCGCGATGATGCAGCCCCCCGGCCTGCGCGCAAATTCGACAAGCCGCGCGATGACGCTGCCCCGCGCAAGCCCTATGGCAAGCCCGAAGGGGCTCCCAAACGGGCTGCGGCCAAGTTCGACGCCCCCAAAGGTGCTGTCAGCGAGCGCCCCGCGCGTCCACCCCGCCCGCGCTTTGACGACGCGGCACCCGCCTCGCGCAAGTCCTATGACAAACCCAAGCCAGAGGCCACGCCTTTGCGCGAAGGGGCGGCTGATCCGTCGAAGCGTTTTGCGCGTCCCGGTAAGCCACTGCCCAAACCCGCAGGCAAGTTCGGGAGCAAGCCCGGTGCCAAGCCGTTCACCCCGCGCGGCCCGCGTGCCGGGGGCGACACCCCCCCGCGCAAGCCCTTTGGCAAGGGGCGACCCTGATCGGTCGCCCAAGGAAGCAGCGTTTCCAAACAGCGCACAATTTCGGCGAAAAGGGCGAAAAATACTGATTCAAAACGCTTGCAAAAGCCGCTAGGCTTCCTCTAACTGGCATTTGGCGTTAGGGCTAACATCAGCCCTGCACGCATATGTCGCGCAGCAGGAGGCAGACAAGCATGGCAAAGGCCAAGGAATGGTGGCGCGGTTCGGTCACCTATCAGATTTATCCTCGCTCCTTCATGGATGCCAATGGCGACGGGATTGGCGATCTGAGGGGGATTACCGACAAGCTGGACCACGTAGCCAGCCTTGGGGTGGATGCGATCTGGCTTTCGCCAATCTTCACCTCGCCCATGAAGGATATGGGCTATGACGTGTCGGATTACACGGACATCGACCCCACTTTCGGCACGCTCGAAGATTTCGACGCGCTGGTGGTCAAGGCCCATCGCTTGGGGCTGAAAGTGATCATCGACCAGGTGCTGTCGCATTCGTCGGATCAGCACCCGTTTTTCACCGAATCGCGCTCCTCGCGCACCAATCCCAAAGCGGATTGGTATGTCTGGGCCGACCCCAAACACGACGGCTCGCCCCCCAACAACTGGCAGGCAATCTTTGGCGGGGGCGCTTGGGAGTGGGAGCCGCGCCGCAAGCAGTATTATTTCCACAACTTCCTGAAAGAGCAGCCTGATCTGAACGTGCACAACCCCGAAGTGCAGGACTGGCTGCTCTCGACGATGCGCTTCTGGCTCGATCGCGGCGTGGACGGGTTCCGGCTCGATACGGTCAATTTCTACATGCATGACAAGCTGTTGCGCGACAATCCGGCGAATTTCCTGCCTTGGGCGCAACAGGCATTCCGCCCCTATGACATGCAATATTGTCTGTTCTCTAAGAACCAGCCGGAAAATCTGGTATTCATTGAACGCCTG
Organism: Roseinatronobacter sp.; assembly: GCA_046296275.1. Classification (GTDB taxonomy): domain Bacteria; phylum Pseudomonadota; class Alphaproteobacteria; order Rhodobacterales; family Rhodobacteraceae; genus Roseinatronobacter. The sequence goes on from JBKBLP010000005.1 coordinate 40,483, forward strand.
CGCGCGCTGTTGGACGAATACGATGCCCGCACCACAGTGGGCGAGGTTGGTGACAGTCACCATTCGATTGAACTGATGGGCCAATATACCAGCGGCAAGCGGCTGCACATGGCCTATTCCTTTGAAATGCTGGGACCAAATTTCAGCCCCGCGCATTTTCGTAGCCGGATCGAGGAATTCTGGCGCAAGGCCCCCGAAGGTTGGCCGTGCTGGGCGTTTTCCAACCATGACGTGCCGCGCCATGTGGGGCGCTGGACGCCGCATTGTGTGGACCGCGATGACCTTGCGCGGCAGGCGGCGGCGATGCTGCTGTCGTTCCAAGGCTCGATTTGCCTGTATCAGGGCGAAGAATTGGGGCAGGTGGATACGGAACTGGAATTCCACGAACTGACCGACCCGGAAGCGATCAATTTCTATCCTGTGACCAAGGGCCGGGACGGGTGCCGCACGCCGATGGTGTGGGACCATAACGCGCCGAACGGGGGCTTTTCGACGGCCGCGAAAACTTGGCTGCCCGTGAAGGCCCCGCAAGCCGCACGTGCGGTCAATACACAGGGCGAGGATGGGTCGGTCCTGAACTTCTACCGCGCTATGCTGGCCTTGCGCCGGGCAGAGGCCGATTTGCACTCGGGCGCGCAGCATTTCTTGGACCTGCCTGACCCGGTTCTGGGCTATACGCGCGGGAAGGGAATTGTCTGTCTTTTCAACCTGTCCGCGACGGAAGTTGATGTTGCGCTGAAGGGCAACCTGACGCCTGTGCTCGCACAGGGCGCAAGCCTGACAGACGGCCATGTGTCCTTTGCCGCGAATGGCTTCCTGATCGCCCGCAAGACCTGAGGACACCATGACCGACGCGCCTGCCTTGCCGCCCCATTTCTCTGACACCGATCTGGAGCGGTTGCTGCACGCCCGCCACGACGCGCCCTTTGACGTGCTGGGCCCGCACCGGACTGGCAAGGCTGATTGGGTCGTGACCCTTGCCCCCGATGCCGAGCAGGTTGAGGCGATCTTTGGCCGCAAGGCTGTCAACCTGCCGCATCTGGCCGGGCCGATCTTTGCCGGGCCTGTGCCCAATTCCATATTCACCCACCGCTTGCGCGCGACGTATGCAGATGGGGTGGTGCATGACTATGACGATCCCTATCGTTTTGGTCCTGTTCTGGGCGACTTGGACCAGTATCTGCTGGGCGAGGGGACGCACCGGCGGCTTTGGCAAGCGCTTGGCGCGCATGTGATGGAGCACGAGGGCACAGCAGGCGTGCATTTCGCGGTCTGGGCGCCCAATGCGCAGCGCGTGTCGGTGATTGGCGATTTCAACATCTGGGACGGTCGCCGCCATCCGATGCGGCGTGTGGGGCATACGGGCGTTTGGGAATTGTTTATCCCCGGTCTAAGCGCGGGCGTGATCTACAAGTATGAGCTCCGCACGACCCATGGCCATGTCGCGCAAAAAGCCGATCCTGTGGGCTTTGGCGCGCAGCACCCGCCCGCGACAGCTTCGGTCGTGCGGGACATCTCGGGCTTTGGCTGGTCCGATGGCGACTGGATGGACAGGCGCGCGGTGATCAATCGCCGCGACCAGCCGATCTCGATCTACGAGGTGCATCTGGGGTCATGGAAGCGGCGCTGGGATGAAGGCGGGCGGCCCTTGTCCTATCGTGAACTTGCTACCGAACTGGTGGATTATGCCGTGGATATGGGTTTCACCCATCTGGAATTGCTGCCTGTCAGCGAGTTTCCCTTCGATGGGTCATGGGGCTATCAGCCTGTGGGCCTTTATGCTCCCACCATCCGCTTCGGCCCCCCGCACGAATTCCGCGATCTGGTTAATGCGGCGCATCAGGCGGGGCTTGGGGTGCTGCTCGACTGGGTGCCGGGGCATTTCCCGACGGATGCACACGGCCTTGCGCAATTCGACGGCACGCATCTTTATGAACATGCCGACCCGCGCGAAGGGTTCCACCATGACTGGAACACGCTGATCTACAATTACGGGCGGATCGAGGTGAAGAACTTCCTGACCGCCAATGCGCTTTATTGGCTGCACGAATACCATGTGGACGGGCTGCGCGTGGATGCCGTGGCCTCGATGCTCTACCGCGACTATTCGCGTCCCCATGACCAGTGGATTCCCAACATTCACGGGGGGCGCGAGAACCTTGAAGCCATCGCCTTCATGCAGGAAATGAACATTCTTGCTTATGGCGAGGTGCCGGGCATCATGACCGTGGCAGAGGAATCGACCGCGTTCCAAGGCGTGTCGCGGCCTGTGGATGCAGGCGGGCTTGGCTTCGGGTTCAAGTGGAACATGGGCTGGATGAACGACACGCTGCGCTACATCGCCAAAGACCCGATCTTTCGCGCCTATGACCACCATCTGATGACCTTCCCGATTGACTGGGCGTTTTCGGAAAACTTCATCCTGCCCATCAGCCATGACGAAGTCGTGCATGGCAAAGGCGCCATGATCGACAAGATGCCGGGTTCGCAATGGGAGAAATTCGCCAATCTGCGCGCCTATTATGGCTATATGTGGGGTTTTCCGGGCAAGAAGCTGCTTTTTATGGGCTGCGAGATTGCGCAATTTGGGGAATGGAACCACGACAAGACCGTGGATTGGGACGCGCTGGCGGGCGAAAACCATCGCGGCGTGCAAGCCTTGGTGCGTGACCTGAACAAGCTTTACCGCAGCACACCCGCGCTGCATGTGAAGGATTGCGATGCGGACGGCTTTCGCTGGATCGCCAATGACCCCAGCATCTCGAAAATCGCGTTTGCGCGGTTCGGCGGGGCGGGCGATGCGCCCGTGATCGTTTTGTGCAACTTCACCCCCATTGAACGCACAGCGCTGCGCGTGGGTGTGCCTGTCGCGGGGCATTGGGCGGAGGTTCTGAACACCGACAGCGCGGCCTATGGCGGCGACAATCGCGGCAATCTGGGCGGTGCCGTCAGTCAGCCCATGCCGTGGGACGGGATGGAGCAGTCGATCGAGATCACGCTGCCCCCGCTTTCCACGTTGATTTTTCAGGTGCAGGGGTAACACTTGCACATAAACGACAGCCACACGGTGAGGGAGGAAACCAAATGGCAGAAACGTCCAGACTATCCCAGCGCGCGATGGCTTTTGTGCTGGCCGGTGGGCGCGGCTCTCGCCTGAAGGAATTGACCGATAACCGGGTGAAACCGGCGGTCTATTTCGGCGGCAAGACGCGGATCATCGACTTCGCGCTGTCCAATGCGCTCAATTCCGGCATTCGACGCATGGCGCTTGCCACGCAATACAAGGCCCATTCCCTGATCCGTCATTGTCAGCGCGGCTGGAACTTTTTCCGCGCCGAGCGCAACGAATATCTGGACATTCTGCCCGCTTCACAGCGGGTGGACGCATCGATGTGGTATCGTGGCACCGCCGATGCGGTGGCGCAGAACGTCGATATCATCGACAGCTACGGGATTGATTACATTGTCATTCTGGCGGGCGATCACATCTACAAGATGGATTACGAGCTGATGTTGCGCCAGCATGTCGAGGCAAGTGCGGACGTGACAGTGGGCTGTCTGACAGTGCCGCGTGAAGAAGCCTCTGCCTTTGGCGTGATGGCAGTGGATCAGACCGGGCGCATCACGTCTTTTCTGGAAAAGCCCAAAGACCCGCCCGCCATGCCCGGCCACCCCGACAAGGCACTGGCCAGCATGGGGATATACGTCTTTTCATGGCCCTTCCTGCGCGATTTGTTGATCCGCGATGCCGAGGACCCGAATTCCAGCCATGATTTCGGAAATGACCTGATCCCCGACATCGTGAAGAACGGCAAGGCGGTTGCGCATAAATTCGACGATTCTTGCGTGCGCGATCCCGGCGCCGAGGTCTATTGGCGCGATGTGGGCACGATTGACGCGTTCTGGCAGGCCAATATCGACCTGACCGATTTTGTGCCGACCCTTGATCTGTGGGATACGAAATGGCCGATCTGGACCTATTCGGAATCCGTGCCGCCCGCGAAATTCATCCATGACGAGAAAGACCGCCGCGGGATGGCGATCTCTTCGATGGTGTCGGGGGGCTGTATCATTTCGGGGACAGAAGTGCGCAATTCGCTGCTGTTCACGCAAGTCCACACCAATTCCTACGCTGTGCTCGATCATGCGGTCGTGTTGCCGCATGTGGTCGTGAACCGTTCGGCGCGGTTGCGCAAATGCGTGATCGATCGGGGCGTGGTGATCCCGCAAGGGCTGGTCGTGGGCGAGGACCCGCTCGAGGATGCAAAATACTTCCGCGTTACTGAAAAAGGCGTGACGCTGATCACGAAAAGCATGGTGCAAAAATGGCAGGCGGCGCGCGGGTGAAAGTGCTTTCGGTCACCTCTGAGGCTGTGCCTTTGGTCAAAACCGGGGGCCTTGCGGATGTGGCCGGGGCTTTGCCCGCAGCGCTTGCCCCGCAGGGCGTGCAGATGCGCACGCTTCTGCCGGGCTACCGGGCCGTCATGGCTGTGTGCGGCGATGCGCCCGTGCTTGCCACTTTGCCCGATTGCTTGGGGGGGGCCGCGAGGGTGCTGGCTGTGCAGGTGGCGGGGCTTGACTTGCTCGTGCTCGATGCACCGCACCGGTATGACCGGGGCGCGGGGCCGTATCTGGACATGACAGGGCGCGACTGGCCGGACAATGCCGAGCGGTTTGCGGCGTTGTCATGGGTGGCCGCGAAAATTGCAGGGGGCTTGTTGCCTGATTGGGCGCCCGATCTGATCCATGCCCATGACTGGCAAGCGGGGCTTGCGCCCTATTACCTCGCGCGTTCTGATGCGGGGCGGCGCGTGGCGTCTGTCTTGACGATCCACAATATCGCGTTTCAGGGGCTTGCGCCTTATTCCAAGCTTTCGGCATTGCGGCTGCCCGCGCAGGACTTCCACCCAGAGGCGCTAGAATACTGGGGCCAGATTTCGACGCTCAAAGCAGGGCTGGTCTTTGCCGACCGCCTGACGACTGTCTCGCCCACCTATGCCGAGGAATTGCTGACCCCAGAATTCGGCATGGGGATGGAAGGGGTGCTGAACGCGCGGCGCGCGCATCTATCGGGCATCCTGAACGGGATCGACAGGGGGGCTTGGTCGCCGGATACCGACCCGCATGTCACGCCCTATTCCGCGCCTGCGGGGAAGGGGCCGAACAAAGCGGCCCTGCGTGCTGAATTTGGGCTGCCCGAGGCGACAGGCCCGCTCTGCATTGTCGTGTCGCGCCTGACCGAGCAAAAGGGGCTGGACCTGCTCTTGGATGCGCTGCCTGCGTTGCTGGCCCATGGCGGGCAATTGGCGGTTCTGGGCACAGGCGATCCGGCGCTGGAGGCCGCGTTCAAACGCGCAAGCGCCCACCCCCATGTCGCTGTCCGCATCGGCTATGACGAGGCCCTTTCCCACCGCATGATGGCAGGGGCCGATGCGATCCTTGTGCCGTCACGCTTTGAACCTTGCGGGCTGACACAGCTTTACGGGCTGCGCTACGGGACGCTGCCTGTCGTTGCGCTGACGGGCGGCTTGGCCGACACGGTCATCCCCGCAACCCCCGCCACTTTGGCCGCGCGCGTGGTGGCCACTGGGTTCCAGTTCCACCCGGTCACGGCACAGGCCCTTGCAGGCGCGTTGACGCGGCTCTGCCACGTCTATCAAAATCCCGCAATATGGTCACAAATGAGCCGCAATGCGATGGCTCATCCCGTTGGATGGGACCATTCGGCGGCGGACTATGCCGCCCTTTACAGGGACGCCATTGGCAGCAAGGCATGATCAGCGCATTCCAACTTACAGCAGGCAGGCCCTATCCGCTTGGGGCCACATTCGACGGTGAAGGTGTCAATTTCGCTGTCTTTTCTGAGAACGCGACCCGCGTCACACTGTGCCTGTTCGACGGTGCGGGCAACGAGGCGCTTCTGATCGACTTGGCCGAGCGTGATGGGCATGTTTGGCATGGCTATATCTCGGGCATGCGGCCTGGCCAGCAATATGGCTACCGTGTGCATGGTCCCTATGCCCCTGAACAGGGCCACCGATTCAACCCGCACAAGCTGCTCATTGACCCTTATGCCAAGAAGCTGACAGGTCATCCGGTCTGGAATGACGCGCTTTATGGCTACCACATTGGCGATCCGCGCGGTGATCTGAGCTATGACACCCGCGACAGCGCGCCCTATATGCCGCGCTCGGTCGTGGTGGACCCGGCGTTTAGCTGGGGCACCAATCACCGCGCGCCGAACCATACGTGGCAAGATACTGTGATCTATGAAGCCCATGTGAAGGGCCTGACGCAGGGGCGCACGGATGTTCCCCATGCCGGGCGCTTCCTTGGCATGGCCTCTGACCCTATGCTGGAGCATCTGACGAAACTGGGTGTGACGGCGATTGAACTCCTGCCCGCTCATGCCTTCGTTGATGATCGCTTTCTGGTGGAAAACGGCCTGCGTAATTTCTGGGGCTACATGTCCTATGGCTTCTTCGCCCCTGAACCGCGCTACCTGTCCGCCGGGGACATAGCCGAATTTCAGCAGATGGTCGCGCGCTTCCACGCGGCGGGGATCGAGGTGATCCTTGATGTGGTCTATAACCACACCGCCGAAGGGGGCCATCTGGGCCCGACCCTGTGTTTCCGGGGCTTTGACAACGCCGCCTATTACCGGCTGGCCGATGACAAGCGCTACCTGATGGACGATACAGGCTGCGGCAATTCGCTGAACATGGACCATCCGTTCACGCTGCGTCTGGTGATGGACAGCCTGCGCTACTGGGTCGAGGTGATGCGCGTCGATGGCTTCCGCTTTGACCTTGCTTCTACACTCGCGCGCACTGGGGGCATTTTCAACCGCGACGGGCCGTTCTGCCGCGCGATCCGCCAAGACCCGGTCCTGAACAAGGTCAAGATGATCGCCGAGCCTTGGGATGTGGGCCATGATGGCTACCAGCTTGGGGCCTATCCGGCACCATTTCGGGAATGGAACGACAAGTTCCGCGATCAGGTCCGGGCGTTCTGGCGCGGCGATGACGGGATGGCGCGCAAACTCTCGCGCCGGATTTCCGGCTCGGCGATCCATTTCGACCATGACGGACGGCCTGCCACGTCGTCGATCAATTTCCTGACCTCGCATGACGGCTTTACGCTGGCCGATGTGGTCAGTTACAGCCACAAGCACAACCTCGCCAATGGCGAGGACAACCGCGACGGCCATGACCACAATTTCAGCCATAATTTCGGGGTCGAAGGGCCAACCGATGACAGCCTGATCCTGTCCCGCCGCGCGCAGGCAAGGCGCAATATGTTTGCCACGCTCATGCTGTCGCAGGGCGTGCCGATGATCCTGGCGGGCGATGAATTGGGCAACAGCCAGGGCGGCAACAACAACGCTTACGCGCAGGACAATCCCACAGGCTGGGTCGATTGGAGCAATCCTGACCCGGAATTCCTTGACTTCTGCCGCATGGCGATTGCGTTCCGCAAGGATAACCCGATCCTGCGCCAGAAGCGTTTCCTGCATGCCCGCCCGCGTCCCGAAGATGGCAAGCCCGATATCTTCTGGCGCAAACCCGATGGCCGTGTGCTGCGGGATGAAGATTGGAACCGCCCCGACCTGCGCTTCCTTGGTGTGGAAATGCGCATGGCCCATTCCACGCCCGCCTATGAGCGGCGGTTTGAGGCCATTTACATCGTGTTCAACAATGGCCCCGAAGTGAAAGTCACCATGCCAGAGGCGACCGATGGCCAATATTGGCGGCGCGTTTTCGACACCAGCCAGCAAGATGACGGCCACCCGCCGCAGATCACCTCGCTCGTGCGGGGGAATTCGGTTGCTGTATTCAAAATGACCAAAGACGCGCCTGTGCGCGCCAATCGCAGAAGGAAAGACGCATGACGCTTCAGGTCGTTTCCACCACACCCATCGCAGGCCAAAAGCCCGGCACGTCCGGCCTACGCAAGAAAACGCCTGTTTTCATGGCGCCGCATTATCTGGAAAACTATGTGCAGGCGATCTTTGACGGGATCGGCGGGGTGGTGGGTCAGACATTGGTCGTGGGCGGCGATGGGCGCTATTTCAACGACATGGCCATCGGGGTGATCCTGCGCATGGCCGCTGCCAATGGGGCGGCGCGCTGCATCGTGGGGCAGGGGGGGCTTTTGTCCACGCCGGCTGCGTCGAACCTGATCCGCGTGCGCGGGGCGGATGGTGGGCTGATCCTGTCGGCAAGCCACAATCCGGGTGGGCCGGATGCCGATTTCGGGCTGAAATACAACGGCCCGAATGGCGGCCCCGCGACCGAAAGCGTGACCGATGCGATCTTTGCGCGCACGCTTGATTTGACCGAATACCGCATCCTGTCGGATGACGCACCGGATATTGGCGTCCTGGGGGAAAGCCGTCTGGGCGATATGGTGGTCGAAGTGACCGACCCCATTGCGGAATATGCGGCAGCCATGGAAAAGCTGTTCGATTTCAACGCGATCCGCGCGCTGTTCGCAGGCGGCTTCAGGCTGCGCTTTGACGCGATGCACGCGGTCACTGGCCCCTATGCCACAGAAATTCTGGAGCGCCGTCTGGGCGCGCCCGCAGGGTCTGTGGTCAACGGCGCGCCGTCGCCTGATTTCGGCGGGGGCCATCCCGACCCGAACCCGATCTGGGCGCATGAACTGATGAGCGCAATGTATGGCGACGATGCCCCCGATTTCGGTGCCGCAAGCGACGGCGACGGGGACCGCAACATGATCGTGGGGCGGGGGTGCTATGTCAGCCCGTCCGATAGCCTAGCTGTTCTGGCTGATCTGGCGCATCTGGCACCGGGCTATGCAGGCGGTCTGGCGGGTGTGGCGCGCTCAATGCCCACATCCTGCGCGGTGGACCGGGTGGCCGCCGCCAAAGGGATCGAATGTTTTGAGACGCCCACAGGATGGAAATTCTTCGGCAACCTGCTCGATGCAGGCCGCGCGACATTGTGCGGCGAGGAATCGGCAGGCACCGGGTCCAACCATGTGCGCGAAAAGGACGGGCTTTGGGCGGTGCTGTTGTGGCTGAATATCTTGGCCGTCACGCGCAAATCAGTCGCGCAGAGCATGGCGGACCATTGGGCGCGCTACGGGCGCAATTATTATTCCCGCCACGATTATGAAGAAGTGGACGCGGACGCCGCCAACGCGCTGATTGCCGACCTGCGCGCAGCCCTGCCCACGTTGCCCGGCAAAAGCTTTGGCGCGCTGAAAGTGGCAGCCGCCGACGAATTCGCCTATGACGACCCAGTGGACGGCTCGCATTCCGCCCGCCAAGGGCTGCGCGTGTTTTTCGAGGGAGGTGCGCGTGCGGTGTTCCGCCTCTCGGGCACAGGGACAGCGGGGGCTACGCTGCGGGTCTATCTGGAGGCGCTGGAAACCCGCGCGGACGCCTTGCACAATGACGCGCAAGCGGCATTGGCGGATGTTATCGCAGCCGCCGAAGCCATGGCAGGCATCGCTGCGCGCACAGGCCGCAACGCCCCGGATGTCATCACCTGAAAGCTCAAATAATGGTTAACATAGCCTCCTCCTCGGATATTTTCGAGCTGCGCGTGGCGCGTTCGGCCTCGGACCTCTGGCCGATCTTCGCCCAACTTTACGCAAGCCACCCCGACCATGACCGCGTGGTAGACGCGCTGCGGGACGAGATGGCACGCGCCTTCAAAGCGCGACCTGCGGACCTGAAGCGACTCGATTTGCAGCGCGATTTGGAACCCGACTGGTTCCAGCGCCCTGAAATGGTGGGCTATGCCGCCTATGCTGACCGCTTCGCAGGCAATCTGAAAGGGGTCGAGGGCAAGCTTGACTACCTGACCGATCTGGGCGTGCGCTACCTGCATATCATGCCCTGCCTGAAACCGCGCCCCGCGCCCAATGACGGCGGTTATTCGGTGCAGGATTACCGCAAGATCAACCCCGATCTGGGCAGCATGGCCGATCTGGAACGGCTGGCACGGGCGATGCGCGGGCGGGGGATATCGCTCTGCATCGATCTGGTGCTGAACCACACCGCGCGCGAACACGATTGGGCGCAGGCGGCACTCGCGGGCGATCCGTTCTACCAGAATTTCTATTACTTTTTCGACAACGACACATTGCCCCGGCAATACGAGCAAACGCTGGTTGAAATCTTCCCCAATGACGCGCCCGGCAATTTCACCTATTTGCCCGAAGTTCAGAAATGGGTCTGGACCACGTTCCATGTCCATCAATGGGACTTGAATTGGTCGAACCCTTGGGTGTTCCTCGAAATCGCCAAGGTCATGCTTTTCTTGGCGAATAAGGGTGTGGATGTGCTGCGGCTTGATGCAGTCGCGTTCATGTGGAAACGCCTTGGCACGCGCTGCCAATCCGAGCCAGAGGTCTATCTGATCCTGCGCGCTCTGCGCGCTGTGTGCCGGACAGTCTGCCCCGGTGTGATCCATTTGGAAGAGGCGATCACCGCCCCGGCCGAGATGCTGACCTATCTGGGGCGCGGCGAACATGACGGAAAGATCGGTAATCTGGCCTATCATAACTCGCTGATGGTGCAGTATTGGTCGGCGATTGCCGCGCGCGACACACGGCTGATGCGCCATGTGCTGCAGACGCATTTCCCCGAAGTGCTGACAAACGCGACCTACGCTACCTATCTACGCTGCCATGACGACATCGGTTGGGCCGTGACGGACGAGGATGCCGGTGATCTGGGCTTTTCAGGCGCGGCGCATCGGTCGTTTCTATCGAATTTTTACGACGGCACTTTCTCGGGCAGCTTTGCCCGTGGCGCGCTGTTTCAGGTGAACCCCGCCACGGGTGACAAGCGGATCTCTGGCAGCGCGGCCTCGCTTCTGGGGATCGAGGCCGGGTTGGAGCAAGGTGATGCGCGCGCTGTGGAGTTGGGCGTGCAACGCTTGCTGATGGGCACGGCGCTGGTCGCCAGTTACGGCGGCGTCCCGCTGATCTATATGGGCGACGAAATCGCGTTGCTAAATGATTACAGTTACCGCGACGTGCCCGAGCATCGTGACGATAGCCGCTGGATCCATCGCCCGCAGATGGACTGGGCACGGGTTACGCAAGCGCGCGATCCGTCCAGCTTACCCGGTCATGTGCTGTCTGGGACGCGCGCGATCCTGCATCGTCGCGCTGGTGTAGCGGGCTTGCATGGCGCGGTGCCAACGCGGGTTCTGCACCCGGAAAACCCGCATGTGTTTGCCTTTGCGCGGCTTTCCCCGACGGGGAATATCGTATGCTTGTTTAATTTCTCGGAACAGGATCAGGTGCTTCCAGCAGCGTGGGTCGAAGCTGCAGGGGTGTCGCGTTGGCATGATATGCTGTCGGGCCGGGATGTTCGGCTGCATGATGACCAGTTGGTGCTCTTGCCCTACGCGCGGGTCTGGTTGGTCTGAGCAAAACTCAAACGGTTTTCCCCGTATATGCCGAGCTGCGTGTGGCCTGTTTCTGCGCCGGGTCACGTGGCACCCGCTCGTGATCCCCTAGGCCAGTGCATTTTCGATGACCCGCACCTCCCCCAATTCGTTTACAAGCGCGACATCTAGTCGCGACGGGGTGTTCAGACCCGCGCGGCAGGTGCCAAGATACTGTTCCGCTGTCTGGAATAATCGCTGCACCTGCGTGCCACCAAGCAAACCCAGCGCCCGGTCGAAGCAGCGGCTTTTCTTGACCTCGACAAAGATGACCGCATCCCCTTTGCCCAAGACGAGGTCCAGTTCGCCCCCCAAACCACGCCAGCGCCGCGCAAGCAAGCGATAGCCCTGCGTCAGGTATTGCCGAAGAACCGAGTCTTCCGCCGCCAGTCCGGCGTGATGATTCCGTGCGCCGTCTTTCATGTCTTGTCTTCCCCCAAAGCCAAAGCGGCTTGGTAAACCTGCCGCCGTGGCAGGTCATAGTTTAGTGCAACATGCGCCACGGCTTCCTTGACCGACATCGTGGCCAAAGCCGCAATCAATGCGTCGCGCATCACATCGTCGCTCGTGATTGCCTTCGGTGCGCGATCGACCAAGAGCACAATTTCCCCTTTCAGTGCCCGACCATCCAGACTGTCCCGCAACGCGCCCAGTGGCGCGCGCAGCACTTCTTCGTGCAGTTTCGTCAATTCCCGACAGAGTGCCGCATCTCTGTCGCGTCCCATAAACTCGCATAAATCATCTAATAATCGGTAAATCCGTTTGGGCGATTCGTAGAAAATCAGCGTGGCGGGGATCTGGGCTGCCTCTTGCAGCATCTTGCGCCGGTCGCCACCTTGCGCCGGGGGGAAGCCCAAAAAGCAGAAGCGGTCACTGGGCAGCCCCGCCACAGTCAGCGCGGCCAGCACCGCCGATGGCCCCGGCGCGCTGTGTAGGGGTAGACCGGCGCGGGCGACCTCGCGGGCCAATTGAAACCCCGGATCGGCCACGAGCGGCGTGCCCGCTTCGGAGGCATAGACCACCGATTTTCCGGCCTCCAGTGCCGTGATCAGCCGGGGCCGCATCTGCGCGCCGTTATGGTCGTGATAGGGCAGAAGCGGGCGGTCGCCCAGTGGAATGCCGTGTATCTCCATCAGCTTGCGCAGCGATCTTGTATCTTCGGCGGCCAGCATGTCCGCCCCCGCCAACAGATCGAGTGCGCGCAAGGTGATATCTCGGGCTGCCCCGATGGGGGTGGCGATAAGGTGCAGGCCGGGGGGAATGGGGCGCGTTGGGGCAGGCATGGGGCTCGATTTCGCTGGGTGCTTTGGTCTTGCATGGCGTTTACTTCGCGCGGACCTTTGCTTAGTGTGTCGGGCACTGGTCCCAAGTGCAAGTCAGGAGTTGTCCCATGGTTGTTTCCCCGCTCTCCCCTGTTCGCGCTGGTCGGCGCAGAGTTCTTGCGGCTCTGGCCGCGACTTTCGTCTTGGCCGGCTGCGAGATTGCAGGTGTCGGGGCGCCATCGACGGGTCCAGCCGTGGACCCGCGCAGGCCCGTCGTGGTTGCGCTGATGGTGCCGGGTGGCGGTGGGGATCAAGGGCGCAATGTGCTTGCGGCCACTCTGGAAAATGCCGCGCGTATGGCGGTCGGCGATTTGCAGGGCGTGCAGATTGATCTGCGTGTCTATCAGACTGCGGGTAGTCCGCAGCAAGCCGCCACGCTCGCGGCGCAGGCTGTCAATGACGGGGCGCGCATCATCGTGGGGCCCTTGCTTGCCGATGAAGCCACAGCCGTCGGGCGCACAGTTGCGGGCGCGGGCGTCAATGTGCTTAGTTTTTCCAACAACCCGGTAGCGGCGGGCGGCAATGTGTTTCTGCTTGGGCCGACCTTCCAGAATACGGCCAATCGCCTGATGTCTTTCGCGGCCAGCCAGGGCAAAGGGCGTGTGCTGCTTGTATCCGAGCAAACGCCCGCCGGGCAGGTTGCCGAACAGGCGGTGCGCGCGGCGGCGGCGGGGACAGGCGCAACACTGGCCGGGGTTCAATCCTATGCGTTTTCGCAACAAGGTGTGGTGGAAGCCCTTCCGCGGATCGCCTCGGCCGCGCGTTCCACAGGGGCGCAAACGATCCTGATGACCGCAGGTTCGGAAGGGGCCTTGCCCATTTTGGCGGAATTGCTGCCCCAGAATGGGCTGACGCCTGCGCAGTTCCAATATGCGGGCCTGACGCGTTGGGATGTGCCGCCTGCGACGATGAATTTGCGCGGGCTGAACGGCGGTTGGTTCGCACTGCCCGACCCAGACCTGACCGCGCGTTTCGATGCGCGTTATCAAGCAAGTTTCGGGGCTGCACCCAACCCGGTTGCCGCCCTTGCCTATGACGGTATTGCCGCTGTGGGGGCGTTGCTGCGTCAGGGTGGCGCGGATGCATTGTCGAGCGCACGCATCACGCAAGGCCAAGGCTTCGCAGGCGTTTCGGGCGTATTTCGGTTCCGTGCAAATGGTCTCAACGAGCGTGGATTGGCGATAGCGCAAGTCAGCGATGGCAACCGCGTCATCATCAGCCCTGCACCGCGCAGCTTTGCGGGGGGCGGATCCTGACCACACCCGCGCGCCCGCTCTCGCTGCATGGCGAAACACCTGTCGGCCCGAGCCCTCTGACCTTCGCAGAGGTATTCCCGCCTGCTTTGCTCCTCGACGTACCGCAAGTGCTTGCGCGGCTTGATCTGGGTCTGGCGCAAGCCGCAGATACAAGCGCGCGGGGGCTGCGCGCGGTTGTCGTCACGCATCTGCGCGATGCCTTGCGTGATGGGGCGGCCGCGCTTGAAGCGCGACTTGCGCTGCACCCGATGGCTGCGCGGGAATATGCGGCGGCGAAGTCGTGGCTGATGGACCAGATCATCTGCACAGCGCTCGATGCTGCGCAAAAGCGGCTTCACCCCAACCCGACACCGTCCGAAGGCGAGCGGATCGCGGTTCTGGCCGTGGGCGGCTATGGCCGGGCCGAGATGGCCCCGTTTTCCGATATCGATCTGTTGTTTCTGGTGCCGTGGAAAGTGACGGGCTGGGTCGAGCAAGTGATCGAATCCACGCTCTACATGCTGTGGGATTTGAAGCTGAAAGTCGGCCATTCCAGCCGCACGATCGACGATTGCCTGCGCCTTGCGCGCGAGGATGTGACGATCCGCACAGCTCTTCTGGAACAGCGCTTCCTGTGGGGGAATGCGACACTGGCGCTAAGCCTGCGCAACCGGCTGTGGTCCGAACTTTTTGCGCGCACGCATGGGGAATTTGTCGAAGCCAAGCTTGCCGAACGGGACGCGCGGCTGTCGAAGATCGGCAACCAGCGCTACATGCTCGAGCCCAATGTCAAAGAGGGCAAGGGCGGCCTGCGCGACCTGCAAACGCTCTATTGGATTGCAAAATACATCCACGAAGTGGACCGTGCGCAGGAATTGGTGGGTTTGGGCTTCTTCCGGCCCGAGGAATATGAAAGTTTCCGAGCGGCTGAAACCTTCCTTTGGGCGGTGCGTTGCCACATACACCATCTCGCAGGCCGCGCGGTCGAGCAATTGACCTTCGATCTTCAAGTCGGCGTGGCTGCGCGGATGGGCTATATCGACGGCGATGGGCGGCGCGGGGTCGAGCATTTCATGCAAGCCTATTTCCGGCACGCGACGCGGGTGGGGGAGTTGACGCGCATCTTCCTGACCGAGTTGGAAGCGCGCCATGTCAAGCGGATGCCGTCGCTGTTCAACCTGCTGAACCGGCGCAAGAAGATGCGTAACGGGCTAAAAGTGTCGCAAAACCGTCTGGATATCGAGGATCCTGCGACCTTCATCCAAGACCCGCTTAACCTGTTGCGCCTGTTTGAAGAAGCGTTGGTCACAGGGCATCTGCTGCACCCCAATGCCATGCGGCTGGTCGCGGCCAATCTGCACCTGATCGAGGGGCTGCGGGACGAACCGGAAGCGGCGCGCATATTCTTGCGGCTGCTGCTCAATCACGGCAACCCGGAACGCGCGCTACGGCGTATGAACGAATTGGGCGCGCTGTCGGCGCTGATCCCGGAATTCGAGCCTGTCGTGGCGATGATGCAATTCAACGTCTATCACCATTACACAGTGGACGAGCACACGATCCAAGTGATCTCGATGCTTGCGCTGATCGAAAAGGGCGAATTGGTCGAGGAACTGCCCATCGCCTCGCGCATCCTGAAAGAGGGGGTCAATCGCACGGTCCTGTATGTGGCGCTGCTGCTTCACGACATCGGCAAGGGGCGGCCCGAGGATCATTCGGTCCTGGGCGCGCAGATCGCGCGCAAGCTGGCCCCGCGTCTGGGCCTGTCCAAGACGGAATGCGACACAGTCGAATGGCTCGTGCGATACCATCTTCTGATGGCCGACACGGCACAGAAGCGCGACATTGCTGATCCGCGCACAGTCCGCGACTTCGCCAAGCTTGTGAAAACCCGCGAGCGGCTGGATTTGCTGACGGTGCTGACAGTCTGCGACATTCGCGGCGTGGGGCCGGGGACGTGGAACAACTGGAAAGCAATGCTGTTGCGGCAACTCTATCGCCAGACAGTGGCGGCGCTGGAAGGGGGGATGGAGGCGCTCAACCGCGAAAACCGCTCCGACGAGGCGCAACGCGCGTTGCGCGCGGCACTCGCGGATTGGCCCAAAGCGGAAATCCGCGCCGAAATCGCCCGCCATTACGACCCCTATTGGCAGGGCCTGCCCACGGCCACGCACCAGGTCTTTGCGCGGCTCTTGCGCGATGTGACGCCGCAGGAAATCCGCATCGACCTGCACCCCGACCTCGAGCGCGACGCGACGCGCGCCTGTTTCGTGCTGTCGGATCATCCCGGCATCTTCTCGCGCTTTGCCGGGGCCTTGGCGCTGGTGGGGGCGAATATCGTGGATGCGCGCACCTATACGACCAAGGACGGCTATGCGACTGCCGTGTTCTGGGTGCAGGATGTGGACGGCAAACCGTTCGAGGATGCCCGCCTGCCCAAGCTTACGCGCATGATCGAACGCACGTTCAAGGGCGAGGTCGTAGCCTCGCGCGAGCTTGCAGGCCGTGACAAGGTCAAGAAGCGCGAGCGCGAATTCCGGGTGCCCACGCTGATCAGTTTCGACAACGAAGGCTCTGAAATCTACACGATTATTCAGGTCGATACCCGCGACCGTCCGGGGCTTTTGTATGATCTGACGCGCACGATGGCGGCGGCCAATATCTCGATTGCCTCTGCCGTGATTGCCACTTATGGCGTGCAGGTGGTCGATACATTCTATGTCAAGGACATGTTCGGCCTGAAGCTGCATGCGCGCGCGCGGCAGGAAGCGCTGGAGCGTAAGCTGCGCGCGGCGATTACCGAAGGGGCCGAAAGGGCGCAAAGCTGATGGCACGCATTCGCCTTGTGGCGGGGTTCCTGACAGTTGGCCTGTGGACGCTGCTCAGCCGCGTCTTTGGTTTTGTCCGCGATATCATGATGGCGGCCTATCTGGGCGCGGGTCCTGTGACGGACGCGTTTTTCGTGGCGTTCAGCCTGCCCAACATGTTTCGCCGCTTCTTTGCCGAAGGCGCGTTCAACTTTGCCTTCGTGCCGATCTTCGCCAAGAAATATGAAGCAGGCGAGGGGGCCGAGCAATTCGCCCGCGATGCTTTCTGGGGGATGGCGGCGTTTCTGGTGGTGTTCACGGCTGTAGCCATCCTCGCCATGCCCGCGCTTGTCTGGGCAATGGCCGCAGGCTTCGTGCAGGATGCCCGCTTCGGCATGGCGGTTGAATTTGGGCGCGTGGCCTTTCCCTATATCTTGTTCATCTCGCTGACAGCGCTTTTGTCAGGGATGCTGAATGCCGTGGGCCGATTCACTGCGGCTGCGGCGGCACCGATCCTGCTTAACATCGTGTTTGTGACAGCATTGCTGTTGGCTGGCTGGCTGGACTGGCCGATGGGCCTGACTTTGGCTTGGTCGGTGCCTGTGGCAGGCGTGGCGCAATTCGTGATGCTTTGGATCGCAGTCAAGCGCGCGGGCTTTGCGATGCGTTTCCAGCGCCCTCGCTTGACCCCGGAATTGAAGCGTCTGGCGGTGATCGCAGCGCCCGCCGTGCTGGCAGGGGGGGTGGTTCAGATCAACCTGCTCGTGGGCCGTCAGGTTGCCAGTTTCACTGAAAACGCCGTGTCGTGGCTGAATTACGCGGACCGTCTGTATCAATTGCCGCTGGGCGTGGTGGGGATAGCGGTGGGCGTGGTCCTTCTGCCCGAACTCGCCCGTCGTCTGCGCGCGGGCGAGGACGGGGCGGGGCAGCACGCCTTCAACCGGGGCTTGGAGTTTTCGCTGATGCTGACGCTGCCTTCGGCGGTCGCGCTGTCGGTGATCGCCGTGCCCATCGTGTCGGTCTTGTTCGGGCGCGGGGCCTGGACTGAGGCTGATACAACCGCAACGGCCTTGGCCTTGGCTGTCTATGCCGCCGGGCTGCCCGCTTTCGTGCTGCACAAGGTGCTCCAACCGCTTTATTACGCGCGCCACGACACCCGGCGGCCCTTCAACTATGCTGTCGTGTCCATGATCGTGAATGCTGCCATCGCAATTGGCATGATGCAGGTCATTGGCTTCATCGCCGCCGCTTTGGCCACGACCCTTGCCGCTTGGGTCATGGTCTGGCAACTCTGGCGCGGCGCACGCGACATGGGGCAGGCCGCCCAGCTTGACGCGCAGATGCGGCGGCGGTTGTGGCGGATCGTGCTTGCGGCTGTGGTGATGGGGGCCGTGCTGCACGGGCTGCATCTAACGCTTGCGCCGTGGCTTGTAGCAGGAGGTGTGCGGTATCCGGCGCTACTCGCGCTGATCGCGGGCGGGTCTGTGGCCTATTTCGCCGTGGGGCAGGGGATTGGCGCGTTCAGGCTGTCGGAAATCCTAAACTCTGTGCGCCGCTCGCGCCGTTCAGCGGGCGCGCAGGCGGGCGAGTAAGCCGGGACGTAGGCCGAGCGCCAGCGCAAAACCCACGCCTGCCGCGACCAGATCGGCCAGAAAATCTGTCCCGCCCATCAGTGCGGCAACCGCCAACCGCCCCAAAACCAGCATGGCGAGCAACCCGAAGGCCCGCGCGCCGACACCTGAATGCCATTGCACGGCCGCATACGCCCCGGCGAGGGCAAAGATCAGCGGATAGCCCCCGATCAGCCACGCGCCCTCAAGCCCCCATAGCCCAAAGGCCACAGCCCCCGCCGCTTGGCCTGCAAGCGCAAATCCCACCACGCGCGCAGACCCCAAAGCGGGCGCGCAGGCCGTGCCCAAGCCTGCCACGATGGCCGCAACCAGCACCGATTGCGCAGGCCCCAGATGCACGAAACCGTAAGCCAGATAGCGCAGCAGGTGTTCGGGCGGATAGGTGGCGGCCCCGATCATCCAGTCCTGCAGCGCGGGCGTGATGCCTGCGCGCAGCACCCACGCTTCGCGCCAAGCGATTGATCCCGGCCAATTCACCAGCCCGGCCGATGCAAGCGACAGCACCGCCTCCACCCCCGCAATCGGCAGGACCAGAAGCCACACAGCCACGGGCTGGGGGTTGAACATCGCAGCCCTCTGGTTGACGTCGGACGCGCCCAGCGATACGTCAGACGCGATCCGCTTTCCAGCCCTGACAGGTGCCGCCATGACCCAGACCTTCGCCCCGCGCGTTTTTTCCGGCATCCAGCCTTCGGGCGGGCTGACGCTGGGGAATTATCTGGGCGCGCTCAAGCGGTTCGTGACAGCGCAGGATCAGGGTGTGGAGACGGTTTATTGCATCGTGGACCTGCACGCGATCACAGTCTGGCAAGACCCGGCCAAACTGCGCCACGCGACGCGCGAGCTTGCGGCGGGGTTCATCGCGGCGGGCATTGACCCAAAGCGGTCCATCCTGTTCAACCAGTCCCAAGTCAGCGCCCATGCCGAACTTGCGTGGATTTTCAACTGCGTGGCGCGGATGGGCTGGCTGCGGCGGATGACGCAATTCAAGGACAAGGCGGGCAAAAATTCCGAAGAAGCCTCGGTTGGCCTGTTCGCCTACCCCAACCTGATGGCCGCCGACATTCTGACCTATCACGCGACCCATGTGCCGGTGGGCGAAGATCAGAAGCAGCATCTGGAGCTTGCCCGCGACATCGCCACCAAGTTCAACCATGATTACGCAGTGGATTTCTTCCCCGTCGTGGAACCGGTGATCGAAGGGGCGGCCACGCGCGTCATGTCGTTGCGCGATGGCACGAAGAAAATGTCGAAATCCGACCCGTCGGAGCAATCGCGGATCAATCTGACGGATGATGCGGATGCGATTGCGTCGAAAATCCGCAAGGCAAAGACCGACCCCGAACCCCTGCCCGAAACGCTTGAGGGGCTGGAGGGGCGGCCAGAGGCGCGCAATCTGGTCAACATTTTCGCGGCCTTGGCCGACATGACGCCTGAGGCTGTCATCGCCCAGCATGGCGGGCAGGGGTTTGGCGCGTTCAAGCCTGCGCTCGCTGATCTGGCTGTGGCGACGCTCGCGCCCATCACGACGGAAATGGCGCGCCTGATGCAGGACGTGGCCGAGATCGACCGCATCTTGGGCGACGGTGCTGCCCGCGCCAATGCCATCGCGCAGCCTGTGTTGCAGCAAGCCTATGAGATTGTGGGCCTGATCCGGTCGCGCTGACCATGGCGCGGCCCCTGTTTCGCTTCGTGCTGACAGGGGTTCTGGTCGCGTCGCTGCTCTGGTCGGGCTGGTCATGGGCACAGCTTGCGCAATCCCCCGGTGCCGCTTGGCTGGTCGAGCGGGCCGAAGATGAACTGGACGCGGCCTATGCCCGCGCGATTGGCCGCCATGCCACACCGCAAGCGCTTGGGCAGGCGATCACGCGCCATCTGACTGACACGCCGCGCAATTGGGTGGCGCTCGACGGGCTTGCGGACCTCGCGCGGGCGCAAGATGTCGTCCTGCCTGCGGATGTCAGCGCAGCCCTTGCGCAGGCGCGCGCGCAGGATTTCAGCATTGCGGCCCGCGCGGCAAGTTGTGCGGCCTGTGCCTATGATCTGCGCGCCTGTGGGCTTGGGCCAGACCTTGCCTGCGGGGTGGGGGTCAATCTGACGGTCGCGGGCGATGTGCTCTCGCTCTCGCGCGAGGGGACGGCTTATTTGCGCGGCGAGGTCGTCGATCAGGTCGATGTGGCGCTGTCCTTTGTGGGGCTGGGGGCCACGGCGCTTGTGCTGGCCTCGGGCGGGACCAGTTATTCGGTCAAGGCAGGGGCGGGCCTGCTGAAAGTCGCCCATCGCACCGGGCGGCTTGCCCCGGATGTGCTGGCCATATTCACCCGCGCGTTTCGCGAGGGGGTGGATTGGGCGGCGCTTGCGCGCGGGGGCAGGGTTGGGGATGCTGCGCGCATGGACGCTTTGCGCCCTGCGATGGCCTTGGCCGATGACCTTGGCGGGATCGCCGCCCGGCTTGGGGCAGGGGGCGCGCTGCATCTGGTGCAAGCGGCCGAAACCGCGACCGAGGCGCGGCGCATTGCGCGCGCAGCACAAGTTCTGGGGCCGCAGACAGTGGGCGCATTCGAAGTTTTGGGAAAGTCCCGCTTCCTGCGGGCAGGGCTGCGGCTTGCCGCGCCTGTCTGGAACATGCTGACCGGGCTTGGGGCGGCTTTGTCGGCGCTTGCGGGGCTGATCGGCGCGCGGATCTTGCGCGCCTTGCGCCGCGTGCTTGTTCGGTGATTGCGCTAACGGCGCGATTTGCGTATGAGCTTCGCAAAGATATCGCCTGGAACCCTGACCATGACCCCTTCGGAACAATCTGCCCATACGCTTGACCTGTGCCGGATGGCCCCCGTCATCCCCGTGCTGGTGATCCATGACCTTGCCCATGCGCGGCCCTTGGCCGAAGCGCTGGTGGCAGGCGGGTTGCCTGTGCTGGAAGTCACCCTACGCACCGATGCGGCGCTTGAGGCCATCAAAGCGATGGCAGAAGTGCCCGGCGCCGTTGTGGGGGCAGGGACAGTGCTGGGCGCGGCGCAGATGCAGGCCGCGAAAGCGGCAGGCGCTAGGTTTGCGGTTTCCCCCGGCGCGACCCCTGCTTTGATCGAAGCCGCCCGCGCGGAAGGCGTGCCCCTGCTGCCCGGCGCGCAGACCTGCTCGGAGGTGATGACGCTGCTCGAACTGGGCTATACCGTGCAGAAATTTTTCCCGGCTGAGGTGATTGGCGGGGCAGATGCGTTGAAATCCATCGGCGGCCCGTTGCCGCAAGTGACCTTCTGCCCGACAGGCGGGATCACTCTTGGCCGCGCCCCTGACTACCTGCGCCTGCCCAATGTCAAATGCGTGGGCGGATCGTGGGTCGCGCCTGCAAGCGCGCTGGCCAAGCGCGACTGGGACGCTGTGACGGCGCTTGCCTGCGATGCCGCTGCCCAGCGCGGCTAAGGGTGTCTGCCCCGCAACAGGACGGCACGGGAAAGCAAGTTAGACTCGACGCGCTGCCCCGAGTTCTTTAGACACGGGTCAGAGGCAGGAAAAAACAGGCAACCGCAATAGGTTGCACCATGACTGACTATACCCGACGGGGGTTCCTGTCCTCAGGCTTTGCCGCGACTGGCGCGATTTTGGCAGGCTGCGCTGCTGCGCCCACACCCTCTGGGCAGGCCACACGCTACACCGAAGATGGGCGCCCGATTGCCACCACGCGCGCAGAGCCGCTCTCGCCCATTGCCGCGCGCTATGGTGTCACCCCACTTTCCTATGAAGCCGTGCAGGACGGGGACCATCTGATCCCCGCCACAGGCATGAGCATTCTGCCCCCGCAATTCCACCGCGATGTGGTGCCCTACGAGACGCGCCACCCCGCCGGAACGATCGTGGTCGATAATGGCGCGCGCCAATTGTTTCTGGTGCTCGACGAGGGCCATGCGCTGCGCTACGGCATCTCCGTCGGGCGCGAGGGCTTCACGTGGCGCGGCACCGGTACGATCTATCGCAAGGCGCATTGGCCCACATGGACGCCCACCCCGGCCATGATCCGCCGCGATCCAGGTGTTGCGCAATATGCAGGTGGCTATCCACCGGGGCCATCGAATCCGCTCGGCGCCCGCGCGCTCTATCTGCTGACCGGCGGCGCGGATCGGGGCTACCGCATTCACGGCACGCCAGAATGGTGGCGGATCGGGGAATATGTATCTTCGGGCTGCATTCGGATGATTAATCACGAAGTGATCGACCTTTATGACCGGGTGCCGAATGGGACCAAAGTTGTTACGATCTGAGCGAAGAGGGCATTAACCTGTTTGTGTCAGACAGAAGCGGCCTGAGGAGAATCACTATGCTGTCACGTCGCAAATTTGTTCTTGGGGTCAGTACGCTGGCACTTGCAGGCTGCGAGATGCAACACGCGCTCCTGACCCCACCCCCGCCGCCTGAATTTGCACCCATCGACTATGCCGCGCGCCGCGACGGGGCGCACAGGCTTGCAGCGGTTGACCCCGCGCGCGTCCCGCCCGAAATGTTGCGTCAGGTCGTTGCCTATGAAACGCCCCATCCGGTGGGGAGTATCGTGGTCGATACGGCAGCCCGGCTGTTGCATCTGGTCCTGCCGGATGGCTATGCGTTGCGCTATGGCGTTTCCGTCGGGCGCGAGGGCTTTGGCTGGACGGGCGAGGCTGTGGTTTACCGAAAAGCAACCTGGCCTCGCTGGACCCCACCGCCGGAAATGATCGAACGCGATCCATCGCTCGAACAATGGCGCGACGGGCAGCCGGGCGGGCCTTCCAATCCGCTCGGCGCGCGGGCGCTCTATCTGTCAACAAACGGGGTGGACCAGGGTTTTCGCATCCATGGCACACCGCATTGGCGTTCGATTGGCGGCAATGCCTCTTCCGGGTGTTTTCGGATGCTGCAACAGGATGTGATCGACCTGTTCGAGCGCGTGCCCGTAGGCACGCCGGTCATCGTGATCTGAGGGCGCGCATCGCTGGATCGGGGTGATGTCTGACAGATACATCATCCTGCTCTCGTTCTGTGGTGTCGCGTGATGATCGCGGAAAACTCGTTTCCACTTTTCCTCATCACGCTCCGAGCGCGGCCTTGGCCGTCGGCTCAGCCCTCGGCCAGTTCGGCCTTGGCTTCGACCAGCAGGGCAGCCATCTGCGCCCGGATCGTGGCTTCATCGGCTAATCCGGCCAGATCGGCGGCTACCTTGCGCACGACATCTTCGTGGCCTGCTTCTTCAAAATCGGCGCGGATGACGTCCATCGCATAGGACTCGGCTGCTTCACCTGTCTTGCCCAGCAATCCTGCTGCCCAAAGCCCAAGCTTCTTGTTGCGCCGCGCAACAGCCTTGAAGATCATTTCCTGGTCATGAGCGAATTTGTTTTCAAACGCGCGCTCGCGGTCTTGCATACTGGTCATGGCGGGCCTCTTGATTGGATGGACGCTTGCCAAACATATGGCCCCTGCCTGCCTATGCCGCAAGGCAGAATCGCCATGGCGCGCGCGCAAACACTGCGGCTTGCGATGGGGGCAGGGCTGGGCTATAGGCAGCGCGAGCCCCGCTCCTACCCTTTTGCCGGAGAATGCCATGGCACGCCGCACGAAGATTTACGAAGGCAAAGCCAAGGTTTTGTATGAAGGCCCAGAGCCCGGCACGCTGGTGCAGTATTTCAAGGACGATGCCACGGCCTTCAATGCCGAAAAGCGCGATGTGATCGAAGGCAAGGGCGTTCTGAACAACATGCTGTCGGAATATTTCATGTCCGGCTTGAACCAGATCGGTGTGCCCACGCATTTCATCCGTCGCCTGAACATGCGCGAGCAATTGATCCGCGCTGTTGAAATCATCCCGCTCGAAGTGGTGGTGCGCAACATTGCGGCGGGGTCCATGTCGAAGCGTCTGGGCATTGAAGAGGGCACGCAACTGCCCCGCCCGATCATCGAATTCTACTTCAAGAACGATGCTTTGGGCGATCCGCTGGTGACCGAGGATCAAATTCTAGCCTTCAACTGGGCCAGCCATCAGGACCTGGACGACATCGTAGCGCTGGCTGTGCGCGTCAATGACTTCATGTCGGGCGTGATGCTCGCGGTTGGCATCCGGCTGGTGGATTTCAAGATCGAGATTGGCCGCCAGTTTGACGGGGAAATGCAGCGCCTGATCGTGGCCGACGAAATCAGCCCCGATTCGTGCCGGCTGTGGGACATCAAGACGGGCCAGAAGCTCGACAAGGATGTGTTCCGCCGGGATCTTGGCAGCCTGACCGATGCCTATTCCGAAGTGGCGCGGCGCTTGGGCGTGATGCCCAAATCGCCCACCCCCATCAAGCCCAAGCTGATGAACTGAAAGGCCCTTGCCGCGATGAAACTGCGTGTGTTCGTAACCCTGAAACCAGGTGTTCTTGACCCTCAGGGCGAGGCCGTGCGCCACGCGCTGGGCGCTTTGGGCTTTGCGGGGGTGCAGGGCGTGCGTCAGGGCAAGATGATCGAGCTTGATCTGGCCGAAACCGATGCCGATGCAGCGCTGGCCCAAGGCCGCCAGATGTGCGAGCGGCTGCTTGCCAACACAGTGATCGAAAGCTACCGCGTCGAACTGGCGTAAAGCGCTTGACCCCGCGCGCGGCGCGCGCAAGCATCGCCCCAAATCAGGGGGGACACCATGCGCGCAGCCGTTTTGCGGGGATACAATAAAGACCTGAGCATCGAATCAGTCGCCGACCCTGTCTGCGAGGAAGATGGCGTTGTCCTGCGCGTACTGGCCTGCGGGATTTGCCGCTCGGACTGGCATGGCTGGACAGGCCACCATCCGCGCGTCAAGCCCGGTCAAATTCCGGGACATGAATATTGCGGCGAAGTCGTGGCCGCTGGCCTGCGCTCTGGTTGGCAGGTCGGCGACAAGCTGATCGCGCCCTTCATTCTGGCCTGTGGCACCTGTCCCGCCTGCCGCGCGGGCATTTCCAACACATGCCCCGACCAGCGCCTGCCGGGGTTCATCGAACCGGGGGCGTTTGCGGAATTTATCAACGTCCCCCATGCCCATAACCTTGCGCGCCTGCCCGAGGGCATGTCGCCGGTGCTGGCTGCGGGCTTGGGCTGCCGGGTGACGACGGCCTTTCATGCGCTGACCGACCGCGCGGCCCTCAGGCCCGGTGAATGGCTTGCCATCCACGGCACAGGCGGGATCGGGCTTGCGACACTGATCCTTGCGAAAGCGTTTGGCGCGCGCGTGGTGGTGGTCGATATCGTGCCGGAAAAGCTGGACCACGCGCTGGCGCTTGGGGCCGAAGCGGCGGTGGACGCGCGCGCGGGGGACGTGGTCCAAGCCATCCGCGACCTGACCGGGGGCGGCGCGCATGTCTCGGTCGAGGCTATGGGGATCGCGCAGACCACCAATGCTTCGATCCAGTGCCTACGGCCCTTGGGGCGGCATATTCAGGTGGGCATGCCTGTGGGGCCGTCCGGGCGAATGGAGATCGACATGAACACAGTCTATATGAAGAACCTCGCACTTTATGGCACGCGGGGCATGCCTGCGCACAAATTCCCTTCGCTTCTGTCGATGATCGCGGCGGGATCGGTCGATTTCAGCCCGATGATCGCGCGCGAAGTGGCGCTGTCGCAGGCAGGGGCGGAACTTGCGCTGTTCAACGGGCCAATGGCGCCGGGGGTGGCAGTGATTTCGGACTTCCTGAATTAACGTGCTTTCCTTTTGCACCTGCACGCGGTTGACGCTATGGACGTGGCGTTGCCACAGCCCGGAGCCGCCGCATGAAAGCCGCTGTCATCACCTTCCCCGGATCAAATTGCGACCGTGATCTGGCCACGGCCTTCACCGCCGCAGGTGCGCAGGTCACGCGGGTCTGGCACAAGGACACGGCTTTGCCTGCGGGCACGGATGTCGTGGGCATTCCCGGTGGCTTCAGCTTCGGCGATTATCTGCGCTGCGGCGCGATTGCCGCGCGCTCGCCCATCGGGCAGGCTGTGCGCGATTTCGCGCAAGGCGGCGGGCATGTGTTGGGCATTTGCAACGGCTTTCAGGTGCTGCTGGAAATGGGCCTGCTGCCCGGCGCGCTGATGCGCAATGCGGGGCTGAAATTCATCTGCAAGCCGGTCACACTAGAGGTTGCCAGCACCGATAGCCTCTTTACGCGCGGCTACAGTCTTTGCCAAACCATCACGGTTCCTATCGCCCACCATGACGGCAATTTCACCACAGATGCCGACACGCTTGCGCGGCTGACCGGCGAGGGGCGCGTGGCGTTTCGGTATGCGCAGAACCCCAATGGTTCCGTGGGCGACGTTGCGGGCATCCTGTCCGACAATCGCCGCGTACTGGGCATGATGCCCCATCCCGAACGCGCGATGGAGCCGCTGCACGGCAGCACGGATGGTGCGGCGTTGTTTCAGGGCCTGATGCACGCGCTTGTGCAGGCGTAACCCGCGCGAAGGCTTGAGAAGCGTGGGTCATGTGCGTATCTTGCGAGCATGGCCAATGTCCTGAAAACGTCCGAGGAAAACACGCCCCGTCTGGGCTTGCCATGGTGGGGCAAGAGTGTTCTTGTCGTGCTCCTGGTGCTTGGCGCGGGCATGGTCTGGGCCCTGAACCTGTGGCTGTCAGAGCGTTTTACCGAAACCACCCGCAACCGCGCTGAATTGCGACTGGTGCTCTATTCCGGCAACGTGCAATCCGAGTTGCAGCGAAATTCCGTGCTGCCCCTGCTTCTGGCGCGTGATCCCGAATTGATCAGTGCCTTGCGGGACGGGGTTTATACGAAAAGCTCGGCACGGTTGATTGATCTGAAGGACGAGCTTGGCACGGCCTCGATCGACCTTCTGGACAATAACGGGCGGATCGTGGCCTCGACGAACCGGATGGTTTTGGGCAAGAACTTGCTCTCTGATCCGATTTTCAACGACACACGGCGGACAACGGATACGCTGTTCACAGTCAAAGACTTGGATAGTGGTGGCTTTGGGTTCAGCTTTTCGCGCGTCATCCGCTCGGGGACTGAAGTTCTGGGCGTGGTGATCGTGGGCGCGGACCTGCAAAAGTATGAGCGCACGTGGCAGGGTTTTGCCGATGCCGTGGCTCTGATGGATTCGGGCGGGCGGATCATTCTGGCCACGGAACCGCGCTGGCGGGGCCGTTCGCTGGACGAGGCGCTCGCCCTGCGCGATCCGCCCTCGGCTATTGCCCGCGCGCTGCGGGCCACGGCGGATTGGACTGCCACCCATCCCGACGCGTTTTTGCGCGGCGAAGCGGTGCTGCGCTCGGAAATCCGTGTGCCGTTTCGCGGCTGGCGTATGGTCAGCTTCACCCGCTACGATTCGGTGCGCGAGCGGGTGAATGCCGCTCTGGCCTTGGTGTTGACAGGCTTTGCGCTGCTTCTGGCGCTCACGTTCTACATGGTCAGCCGCCGCGCGTGGACGCAATCGGCATTCTTCCAGCGCGAAAGTCAGGATTTGCGCGCGCTCAATGCCCGGCTGCAACACGAAATTGCCCAACGCCTGCGGGTGCAAAAGGATCTGGCCGTGGCCGAGCAGACGCTGGCGCAATCGGCGAAACTTGCGTCCCTTGGGGAAATGTCGGCTTCCGTCAGTCACGAATTGAACCAACCGCTTGCGGCTATGAAAACCTATCTTGCGGGCGCGCGGCTTCTGTTGAAGCGCAAGCGGACCGAAGAGGCTCTGGCGTCTTTTCAGCGCATCGACGATCTGATCGACCGGATGGGCTCGATTGCGCGCACGCTCAAATCCTTCGCGCGCAAGGGCGGCGAGGCCTTCGCGCCCATCGACCTGCGCACCTGTCTGTCAGATGCGCTGACGATGATGGAACCCATGCTGCGCGACAGCCGCGTGCTTGTGATCCGCACCATTCCGCCCGAACCTGTGATGATCTTGGGCGATACGGTTCGGGTGGAGCAAGTGATCCTGAACCTGCTGCGCAATGCCGTGGATGCCACGCGCGAAGTCAACGCGCCCCAGATCAACATCATCCTGTCCCAAGGCGAAACTACCAATCTGACCGTGCGCGACAATGGTCACGGGATTGCCGATATCAATAACCTGTTTGAGCCGTTTTTCACGACCAAGGCAGCAGGGCAGGGGGTCGGTTTGGGGCTGGCCATTTCCTCTGGAATTGTGACAGATCACGGCGGGCGGCTGACGGCGATGAATAATTCGGACGGGGGCGCCGTTTTTGAAGTGGAGTTTCCCCGCTACGACCCCTCTGCGCGCGCCACTGCGAATGCTGCGTCAGATGCCGCATGAACGGCCCGCCCCAAGAAAGGCCCACGCCAAGAAAGGACTGAAAGATGACTCGCCAGATGCGTGTCGCAATTGTCGATGATGAACAGGATATGCGCCAGTCGATCAGCCAATGGCTGACCTTGTCGGGGTTTCAGACCGAAACCTATGCCGACGGGACCGAGGCCTTGGCCGCGATCCGTCCCGATTTTCCGGGCGTCGTGATCACCGATATGCGGATGCCGGGCATGGATGGCATGGCGCTTCTGAAGCGGCTTGTGTCGATGGACAGCGCGCTGCCGGTAATCCTGATCACGGGGCACGGCGATGTGCCGATGGCAGTGGAAGCCATGCGGCTTGGCGCGTTCGATTTTCTGGAAAAGCCCTTTGATCCCGACAAGATGATGGCCTTGGCCGAAAAGGCCGCGAAGGCGCGCATGGCCGCGCTTGAAAGCCGCGCGCTGCGGCAGGAACTGGCGGATGGCTCCACGATGATGCAGCGGCTTGTGGGCTCGTCCGAGGTGATGGCGCGGCTGCGCGAAGATATCCTCGATATCGGGCAGGCCGATGGGCATGTGCTGATCGACGGGGAAACCGGCACGGGCAAGACGCTTGTGGCCCATGCGCTTCATGCGGTGGGGCCGCGCGCGGGGCGCAAGCTGGTGCTGGTCAATTGCGCGGGCCTGCCGGATGCCGATTTGCTTGCAAAGCTGTTCGGGGCCGAGGATGGCGCGAAGGGTTTGACCGATGATGTGCGCGGGGGCACGCTGGTTCTGGAAGGGGTCGAGGGGCTGTCGAGCGATGTGCAGGCGCGTCTGCTTGCATTCATCAACGATCAGGGCACGCCCCCTGAAACGCGGCTGATTGCCGTGTGCAACACCCACCAGCCCGGCCAGACGCTCGAAGATGCGCTGCGGCCTGATCTGTTCTATCGCCTGTCTGCGCACAAGCTCGTGCTGCCCCCCCTGCGCCAACGCGGCGAGGATGTGGTTCAGATTTTCCAGACCAGCCTTGCCCGCTTTGCCGACGAATATGGCTGTCCAGTGCCCGAAATCGCCATTGCCGACGTGGCGCAGCTTCTGCAAGCGCCTTGGCCCGGCAATGTGCGCCAATTGGTCAACATCGCCGAAAGCGCCATCCTGCAAAGCCGCCGTCAAGACGGCGCGCTCATGTCGTTGATCATGGCTGATAACGCCGCCAATGGCGAAGCGATCACGACCGAAGGCAAGCCCCTGAAAGAGCATGTGGAAGCGTTTGAGCGGATGCTCATCGACAATGCGATGCGCCGCCACAAGGGATCCATCACCGCGGTGATGGAAGAACTGGGTCTGCCGCGCCGCACTTTGAACGAAAAGATGGCCAAATACACGCTGGTCCGCTCGGATTATGTCTGAACTTTGGGTATCTGGCCGCGTGGTCAAGCCGTCACAGTGAAAAACAGGATTGTAATTCGCTCTGAATGGCCCATAAGTGGAGGTGGACAGACGCGCCCACTGCAAGGGTGCTCTGAACGAATTTCGCTGGGCGACAGGATTGGGGGACCGAACGGGTCGCCACGTGTCACCCGGATGGATGCGCCGGGCTCGGTCGCGCAGGCAAAAGCCAGCGATTGGGTGCGGCAATTGGCAATCGCGGGGTCATCGGGCCGCGCTCGGGAAACATGATGGAACGACCCCACTGCAATCAGCCGCGCATATGTCAGGGATCTGGTCCCTGTCTGCGCCAAGCGGCAGCGACGCGGTCAGGTCTCGCCATCTATCAGACAAGTCGGACATCTGTGACAGTGCTTGATCCTGACAGGGGGCCTAGGCCCTCTGGCTTTGGTCATGGGCCGATCAGGGTTCGCATCAGGAACACATGGCACAGAAAATGCTTATTGATGCCACCCATGCCGAGGAAACGCGCGTTGTGGTGGTCGACGGAAACAAAGTCGAAGAATTCGATTTTGAAACGGCCAGCCGCCGTCAACTCGCCGGCAATATCTATCTGGCGAAGGTCACGCGGGTTGAACCCTCGCTTCAGGCCGCGTTTGTGGATTATGGCGGGAACCGGCATGGCTTCCTTGCCTTCAACGAAATCCACCCGGATTACTACCAGATCCCGGCAGCGGATCGCGCAGCCCTTCTGGAGGAAGAGCGTGCCCTTGCCTGCGAACAGGATGAAGATGCGCCGGCGCGCGCTGAAAAATCGGGTACACGCAAACCGCGTCGGTCCTCCAACCGCCGCAAGCCTGCAGCGCAGGCCGAAGGCGTAGAAGCAAACGATGCTGTTGAGACCCGCGAAATTTCAAGCATGGATGTCGTTGACCTTGATGAAGGTGATGATGGCCTGATTGACGGCACCCTGACGGATGCCAGTTTTGCGATTACTGAGCAGGCAGCGGCTGCAGAGGGGGACACGCAAACGGATAACGATCCGGTGACAGAGGTTGAACCTGCCCCTTACGCTGACATGTCCACGGACGCCGAAGAAGCCTACCGCGCTGCGGACCATGCCGCCGAAACGGATGACCAGATCGAAGCCGTGTCCGACAATGACACGACCGAGGATTTTCAGGTCCGCCGCAAGCCCCGCGCGCGCCGCTACAAGATCCAAGAAGTCATCCGCGTGCGCCAGATCATGCTGGTGCAAGTCGTCAAGGAAGAGCGCGGCAACAAGGGGGCTGCACTGACCACCTATCTGTCGCTCGCCGGGCGCTATTGCGTGCTCATGCCTAACACGGCGCGCGGGGGCGGGATCAGCCGCAAAATCACAAATGCCGCTGATCGCCAGAAGCTGAAAGCGATTGCCTCTGAAATCGACGTGCCCGATGGGGCAGGGTTGATTATCCGCACGGCGGGTGCCAATCGCACCAAGCCCGAAATCAAGCGCGACTACGAATATCTGTTTCGGTTGTGGGAGCAGATTCGCGAGCTTACGCTCAAATCCATCGCGCCTTGCCCGATCTATGAAGAAGGCAGCCTGATCAAGCGCGCGATCCGCGATTTGTATAACAAGGACATCGACGAAGTTCTGGTCGAAGGCGAAGCGGGCTTCCGCGTGGCCAAGGACTTCATGAAGATGATCATGCCCACCCACGCCAAGAACGTGAAGCTTTACGCCGAACAGATGCCGCTTTTCGCGCGCTATCAGGTGGAAAGCACGCTCTCGGCCATGTTCAACCCGGTCGTGCAACTGCCCTCGGGCGGCTATATCGTGATCGGGATCACCGAAGCGCTGGTGGCCATCGACATCAACTCGGGCCGCGCGACGCGCGAGGGGTCCATCGAGGAAACCGCGCTGCGCACCAATCTCGAAGCCGCCGCTGAAATCGCGCGGCAATTGCGCCTGCGCGACTTGGCCGGGCTGATTGTCATTGACTTCATCGACATGGAAGAGCGGCGCAACAATGCCGCAGTCGAGAAGATGCTCAAGGACAAGCTGAAATCGGATCGCGCGCGCATTCAGGTGGGACGGATTTCGGGCTTTGGTTTATTGGAAATGAGCCGCCAGCGCCTGCGTCCGGGGATGCTGGAAGCGACCACCCAGCCCTGCCCGCATTGCCACGGCACAGGCCTGATCCGGTCTGACGACACGATGGGTCTGACTATCTTGCGCCAAGTCGAGGAAGAAGGCACGCGCGGGCGCTCGAAAGAAGTGCTGGTGAAGGCCCCTGCGGGTGTCATCAACTTCCTGTTCAATATGAAGCGCGAGCATATCGCCCAGATCGAAGGGCGTTATGGGATGGCGGTGCGGTTGGAAGCCGACCCGAACATGGTCAGCCCCGATTTCACCATCGAAAAGTTCAAAGTCGCCACGCGCGTCGCTGCCCCTGTTTTGCCGTCGCCGGTCGTGTCGCTTGATGCAAGCTACATGACTGACGATATCGAGGAAGACGAGGTTGAAGCCGATGCGGTTGAAGCCACCGACGCCGAGGCCGCGACCGATGTGCCTGCGCCCGAGAAGTCCGACGATCAGCCGCGCAAGAAGCGCCGCCGCCGTCGTCGTCGTCGGGGGGGCAAGGAAAATGGCGCAGAAGGTGGCGCCGCAAATGCCTCTGATTCCGACGGTGACGAGGATGGCGACGACCGCGACGAAGGCGATGACGGTGACAGTGCCGACGTGCCCGAGTCCGCGCGAGAGGAGGCGCCTGTCGCCGATGTGACAGTGGTCACTGACGCCGAAGCTCAAGCCGAAGCTGAAGCGCCTGCCAAGAAGCCGAAGCGCACCCGCAAACCGCGCGCCAAAACGGCAGAGGCTGCGGAACCAGTGGCGGACGATGCCACCCCCGCTGCGCCCAAGCGCAGCCGCAGCCGCCGGAAGCCCAAAGCCGAAGAAGCAGCGCCAGAGGGCGTGACCGAACCCGCCGCAATTGCCGAGGAAGGTGCGACGGATGATGTTGCCTCTGTCGAAAGCCCCCCCGTCGCGGAGCCTGTGCTGACCGACGCGGCACCCTTGGTCGCCAATGAGGCCCCACAGCCAGAAGCAATGCCCGAGCCAGAAGCCACAAGCACGTCCGAGGCAGAAGCCACAAACGTGCCCGAGGCAGCACCAGAGCTTGACGCGCCCGCCGAACCTGCGGTCGTCGCGGCAGAGGCCGTCGACTCAGCCGCTGTCACAGTGACAAGCGAGACGCCAAATGCGCCCGCTGCACCAAGCGGTCCGAAGCGCAAGGGCTGGTGGTCGCGTTAAGCAAAACCAAAGGCCGGACCTGCCTTAGGTCCGGCCTTTTTGCTCCACTGCACGCGGACGTGACCTAGCGCAAGGATGACGCGCGCGAGGATTGGCTATATCTCACTTCAATCCCTTGCGAAAACGGCCCCACATGTTCGGACTAGACCTATTCGATGCAAGCCTTGCCCCCGCGTTGGGCATCGCCCTGATGGCCGGAATTCTGTCGTTTCTCTCGCCCTGCGTGCTGCCCATCGTGCCGCCCTATCTGGCGTATATGGGCGGGATTTCGATGCAGGACATGACCAGCGACGGGCAAACGCGCCGCCGCGCCATCCTGTCTGCCTTGTTCTTTGTCATGGGCCTTTCGACTGTGTTCCTGCTCTTGGGCTTTACTGCGT
Source organism: Roseinatronobacter sp. (assembly GCA_046296275.1). Lineage (GTDB taxonomy): Bacteria > Pseudomonadota > Alphaproteobacteria > Rhodobacterales > Rhodobacteraceae > Roseinatronobacter. Next base: position 74,182 of record JBKBLP010000005.1, read on the forward strand.
CCACGATGGGGCATCTGTTCCTGCGCAATGCCGAATTGTTCGGCCAGATCGCGGGCGTGGTCGTGATCGTGTTCGGCTTGCATTTCCTGGGGGTGTTCCGCATTCCGTTCCTGATGCGCGAGGCGCGGATTGATGCGGGTGACCGGGGCGGGTCGGCTTTTGGCGCGTATGTGCTGGGGCTTGCCTTCGCCTTTGGCTGGACGCCGTGCATTGGCCCGGTTCTGGGGGCGATCCTGTCCTTGGCTGCGACCGAGACATCGGTCGCGCGCGGAACAGCGATGCTCGGCGTTTATGCTTTGGGCCTTGGGCTTCCCTTCCTGCTCGCCGCGATCTTTGTGCAACGCTCGATGGCGCTGATGCAACGGCTCAAGCGGCATATGGGGTTGATCGAGAAGATCATGGGGCTGATGCTGCTTGCCGTGGGCATCGCGCTGGTGACAGGCGCATTCTCGGCGTTCTCGTGGTGGCTGCTCGAAACCTTTCCGGCCCTGTCGCGCTTGGGCTAGATCATGATGATGTTTGATGGAAACATCACCTTGATCTAGGTCTTTGTTTTCGCGCGATTATTGAGCAAAATCGGTTCCCACCTTTCCTCATCGCGCTCTAAAGTGGCCACATAAACGGGATCGCTACAGATGCCACCAGCGCCATCACAATGTTGAACGGCACCCCGATGCGCAGGAAATCCGAAAATTGATAACCCCCCGGCCCATAGACCAGCGTATTGGTCTGATAGCCGATGGGGGTCGCAAAGGACGCTGACGCCGCGAACATCACTGCGACCACAAGCGGGCGGGGATCCACACCCAAAGCACTAGCAAGGCCGATGACGATGGGGGTCAGGACCACAGCGACGGCATTGTTGGTCACGATCTCGGTCAGGGTGGTGGTCAGCGCATAGACGGCCAGCACCAGCAGAAAGGGGGGGAGCATGGCCATATAGGGCGCAAGCTTGCCCACGATCAGCCCAACAGCGCCGGAATGATCCAAGCCTGCCCCCACAACCAGCATCGCAAGGATCAGCGCGAGCAACCGGCCATCGATGAAGCCAAAGGCCTCATCCGCATCGATGCAGCGCGTCAGCAGCACAATCGCGACCCCCACAAAGGCCAAATGCTGGGTGGGCGCCACGCTCAGCGCCGCCAGCCCCACAATCGCCAACAGCACAGCGATCACGATGGGAGCATGGCCGCGCCGGAACGCACGGCTGGAGGTGACTGTGACGCCCGACAGGTTCATATCCGCCGAGAGCCGCTGAATGTCATCGGGCGTGCCTTCCAGCAGCAGTGTATCACCCACGCGCACGACCAGATTTTCAAAATTTGTGCCGATATTCTGGTTCCGGCGGTGCACGGCCAGTGGATAAACACCATACCGCCGCCGAAGCCGCATCGCGCCCAAGGCGCGGCCCACCATCTTGCACTCGGGCGAGATCAGCACCTCGACCGTCGTTGTCGCAACCGAGGACAGGCGGTCCACGCCGCGCGCCTCCTCCTCGCCTTCCTCCAGCGGGCTTGCGACTTGCGCCACATCCTTGTTGCCCTTCAGCCCCAGCACTTCGGAAATCTGCGTGCGCAACACCACGCGGTCGCCGGCTTGCAATTCCACCGCCGGCAAATCCCACCGCAGCGATGCGTCTCCGCGCAGCACGTCGATCACCCGCGCGCCCTTGCGGCGGAACATGGCGATATCGGCCAATTTGCGCCCGATCAGGTTTGACCCGTCGGGGATCGCCACTTCGGTAAAATAGCGCGGCTGTTCCGAGCGGCTCGACAGGAAATCCCCCATGGTCTGCCGCTCGGGCAGCAGGTGACGGCCCACCAGCGCAAGATAGGTCACCCCGACAATCGCCATCAGGACACCGAGCTTGGTAATCTCGAAAATCCCGAAAGCCGCCAGGCCATTGGCCTGCGCCACCCCATCCACCAGCAGGTTGGTCGAGGTGCCCACCAGCGTCAGCGTGCCCCCCATGATTGACAGATAGCTCAGCGGTATCAATAGTTTGGAGGCCGTTGTGCCAATCGCTCGCGCAAGCCGGACAAAGACCGGGATCATCACCACGACAACGGGCGTGTTGTTCACAACGCCCGACAGACCCAGCACAGAAAATGCAACCGCGCACAGCGTCCGTTTGGGCGAGGCTTCGACATGGCGCACGGCAAGTTGCGTGATCCAGTCCAGCGTGCCAGTCCGCACCAGCGCCCCCACAATGATGAACATCGCGGCAATCGTCCATGGCGCAGGATTGGCAAAGGCTGCAATCGCAGAACTGCCCGGCACAATGCCCAGCACCAGCATCAAGGCTGCGGCACCGATGGCTGTGACCTCGACCGGGAAGATTTCCTTGATGAAAACCACAAACATGCCCGCGACGATAGCAAGGGCCACGATGGCTTCCACCGTAGGGTCGAGGGTCAGTCCGAGCATGATCTATCCTGCATGGTATCCCGTTTTGGGACTACTTTGGCTTTGGTTATGCCCACTTGCGCACGCTTCTTGCAAGAAAAGTTGTTTTGAATACCGGGCTCGGGGGCAAGCAGCGTCAAAGCGCAGGCAATTGTACAGGGGCGGGGCCTGCCTGCGACAGACGGCCCCCGGCGCGCACCATCTCGATCCGCTCGGCCTGCCCGGTGCGATCGTTCGTCTCAATATAGCAGCCTGAGAGGGTCGCCGTCCCAAGAGCCGGTTCAAACCGTGCGCGCGGCAGGCCCGTGATGAAGCGGCGCATCGGTTCGTCTTTTTGCATCCCGATGACCGAGTCGTAGTCGCCGCACATCCCCGCATCCGACTGATAGGCCGTACCGCCGGGCAGGATTTGCGTGTCGGCGGTGGGGATATGTGTATGCGTGCCCACGACCAAGGATGCACGCCCGTCGCACCAATGCCCCATCGCGGTTTTCTCGGAGGTTGCTTCGCAATGCATGTCGATCAGGCTTGCCTGCACCAGCCCGCCCCTCGGATAGGCGCGCAGGACAGGCTCTATGGCCGAGAAGGGGTCTGTATAGGGCTGCTTCATGAACACTTGCCCAAGCACCTGCGCCACAAGAACTTTGCGCCCGCCACTGGTATCAAAGACCCGCGCGCCTTGGCCAGGTGCTCCGGCTTTGGCGATGTTCAGCGGTCGGATGATCCGCGGCTCTTGGCTGCAAAACTCCCACATCGCCTTTTGATCGAAAGCGTGATCGCCCAAGGTGATGACATCTGCCCCGGCTGCGAGCAGTTCTTTCGCATGGTCCGGGGTCAAGCCCGCGCCGCCTGTCGCGTTCTCGCCATTGACCACTACGAAATCAAGGCCCCATGCTGCACGCAACCCTGCCAGCCAGCCTGTCACCGCTGCCCGTCCTGCCCGCCCGACTACATCGCCCAGAAAAAGAATTCGCATATCCGAGCGATAGGGCGGGGCGCGCGCAGGAACAAGAGGATTTGATATGGCGTTGGGCGAAGGCTGCGCTATATCTGTCACATGATTGATCGATTGTTACGCTTCATGCGACCCGCCCCGCCTGACCATCGCGATGACGACATCAGGGTGGCGGCACTTCTTGTTCGTGTCGCGCGCGCCGATGGCGATTACAGCGCAGCCGAACAGGGCTTGATTGACACCGCGCTGACCGCTCTTCTGGGGGTGGCCCCCGCACAGGCAACCGCTTTGCGCGAGGCGGGGGAAGAGCTTGACCGCGTGACAGGGGATACTGTGCATCTGACGCGCCGGGTAAAGGACCGCATCGCGCTGGCGGATCGTCCAGCGCTGTTGCGGGCGATGTGGCGGATTATTCTGTCCGACAATGCCCGGCACGAGGAAGAGGACGGGTTCATGCGTCTTGTCACGAACCTGCTCGGCTTGGCAGACCGCGATTCAGCGCTTGCCCGGCAAGACGTTCAGGTGGGGCGCTGAGCCTCAGCCGTTCAATAGCGCCAATGCCTGTGCGTGCAATGCCGCATTCGCGGCGGCCAGCACTTGCCCTGTTTTCCGCGGCGGGTTGCCCTGCCAATCCGTAACGATGCCGCCTGCCGCTTCGATCACGGCCTTGGGCGCAGCGATGTCATAGGGCTGCAAGCCAGCCTCAATCACCAGATCAATCTGACCGAGCGCGATCAGGGCATAGGCATAGCAATCCATCCCATAGCGCGTCAGGCGGCAGGCGGGTGAAACACGATGGAAGGCCGCGCGCTCATTTTCTGTTCCGATTTCAGGGAAAGTGGTGAACAAAATGGCCTGATCGAGTGTCGCAGTCGCGCGGGTCTGCAAGCGGCCTTGCGCGTGCGGCCCAGTGAAATCCGCCACACCCAAGCCACCGATGAATCGCTCGCCAATATAGGGCTGGTCGATTACGCCCAAGAGCGGCCCATCGGCATCGGCCACGGCGATCAGCACCCCCCAGCAGGGTGTTCCCGACAGATAGGCGCGGGTGCCGTCAATCGGGTCGATGATCCATGTCAGCCCCGATGTGCCACGCGTGGCGGCATATTCCTCGCCTGCGATGGCATCCTGGAGACGGGTTGCGTTTAATGCAGCGCGCAAGGCGCGCTCTGTCGCGCGGTCCGCTTCTGTGACAGGGTCGAAGCGCGCTGCTTCCTTGCTGTCGGCGGCCAGGTCGCGGGTTCGGAACAGCCGAAGCGACTCGGTGCGCGCGATATCTGCAAGGCTGTGGCACAGCGCAATCAGTTCCGCTCGAGTTGCGGTGTCAAGAGAATGACGTGTCAGCAGCATGGAAAGCCCTTTTGGTCCCCTGTGCCGCAGGCCGCGCCACAGAGCAAGGCAAAAAATGCAATTTTCTTCAGGCGGCATCCCCAAGGGCGCGGGCAAGGTCAAAGAGCCGTTTGCGCTGGGTTTCAGGGATCGCATAATAAGTGCGCAGCAAGTCGAGCGTTTCTTTGTTCGACAAAAGCGCTTCGTCTTTTGGTTGACCGCTTGAGGCGACTTCGTCAAAGAAATACGTGATCGAAACATTGAGCGCCTGCGCGATGTCCCACAACCGAGAGGCGGAGACACGGTTCATCCCTGTTTCGTATTTTTGAATTTGCTGAAACTTGATGCCGACGGCTTCTGCCAATTGCTGTTGGGTCATTCCGATGGCCCAGCGGCGCTGGCGGATACGCTGACCAACATGAATATCAACTGGATGAGACATTTTTTCCCCTTGTTGAGCGTCGGATCCTTGGTTGGGTCGTTGTTGCCCTTCGTCAGACGCGAACTTGCACAGCTACATAAATTTGCGCGATTTGACCCGATTTAGTCGAATGCGACCCAAAATCAGCACAACCGATGGTGTAGCAGAAGAACGTTTCGGAGAATTTAGAATTCAAGGAACGATACCGCACTCTTGGCGTTTTTGTAATTTGCAATGCATTTTGCAAACAACCGGAGGGAGAATTATGCGCCTTGCGACATGGAAAAGGCGACAAGCGCTTGCTGAAAGGCATGACTTTAGGGCAACTTCAGGCCTCAATCTTGGTCAGGATGCCTTCATGCACGCTTTTCGTCTTCATAACCTCGAATCACCCCCTTCCTTGACCAAGGTGCCGCGTCCCGTCCCTGGCCCGCAGGAGGTGTTAATTCGTGTCGCCGCTTGTGGGCTGAACTTTGCGGACCTTTTGATGATGACGGGGCAGTATCAAGAGCGGGCGCCATTGCCGATGACGATGGGCATGGAATTCGCGGGCGAAATCGTCGGCATTGGGGCAGCGGTCGCCGATCTGCAAGTCGGGCAGCGTGTCGCGGCCTTTGCGGGGCAGGGGGGGCTGGCTGAATTCGCTGTCTGCGCGGCAGAGCGCTGCGTGCCTATGCCTGAAGGCATGAGCATGGAACAAGCTGCCGCCTTTCTGGTCGCCTATGGCACGTCGCATCTGGCGCTGGACCATCGTGCCCACCTCGCGCCGGGGGAGACGCTGGTGGTGCTTGGTGCTGCGGGCGGGGTTGGCCTGACAGCAGTCGAAATCGGCGCGCTGATGGGGTCGCGCGTGATCGCGGTGGCGCGCGGGGCAGAGAAGTGCGCGGTCGCCAAGGCGGCGGGCGCGGAAATCTGCTTGGATAGCGAGGGGCTGGATTTACGCGCCGCATTGCGCGACCTTGGCGGGGCGGATGTGATCTATGACGCGATTGGCGAGCCGCTAGCGACGCCCGCCCTGCGCGCGCTCCGCCCCGAGGGGCGCTTTCTGGCGATTGGCTTTGCCGGGGGGGGGGTGCCGCAATTTCCGGCAAATATCCTGCTTGTCAAGAACTTGACAGTGATCGGCCTTTATTGGGGCGCCTATCTGAACTTCGCGCCCAAAGTGCTGACAGGCAGTTTGCGGACTTTGTTCGATTGGTTTGCAGCGGGCCGAATCACCCCCCATATCAGCCACACTCTGCCATTTGCGCGGGTGTCCGAGGGGTTGGAATTGCTGCGCAGCAGGAAATCCACGGGCAAGATCGTGGTTACTATTTCCGACAGCGTGTGACCTGCTGATAACATCCGCTTTATCTGCCTGTCGCGCGCGCGAGAAACGGTTGAAATTGGCGAGGCTGGTACCAATATCGTGAGCAGATCGGCGCACCCCGCGCCATCCCCTAATCAATTGGAGGTAACAGATGGCGAATTTCAACACGATGCGCGCTCAGGTGAGCGGCGCTCGCGCTGAAAGCATCGATGCGGGCCTTCGCGCCCATATGAACAAAGTCTACGGCACGATGTCCGTGGGGATGCTGATCACCGCAGGTGCAGCTTGGGCGATCTCTGGCCTTGCCACCACGGCTGATCCGGCACAGGCCGTGGCGCAACTTGGCAACGGCAAGCTGCTCAACAGCCTTGGCGCTGCGATCTACATGTCGCCCTTGCGTTGGGTGATCATGTTCGCGCCGCTCGCCTTTGTTCTGTTTGGCTGGGGCGCGCTGATGCGTCGGGCGTCGGCTGCGGGCGTGCAACTGGGCTTTTTCCTGTTTGCAGCCGCCATCGGCCTGTCGCTGAGCTCGATCTTCCTTGTGTTCACGAGCTTCTCGATCACCCAGACCTTCCTTGTGACGGCGATTGCTTTCGCGGGCCTGTCGCTTTGGGGCTACACCACGAAAAAGGACCTGTCCGGCATGGGCACGTTCCTTGTCATGGGGGTGATTGGTCTGATCGTGGCAATGCTGATCAACATCTTCCTGCAAAGCCCGGCTATGATGTTCGCCATTTCGGCCATCGGGATACTGGTATTTGCTGGTCTGACAGCATTCAACACGCAGATGATCAAGAGCGAGTATGTTGCCCACGCAATGGCAGGCGACACCGAGTTTCTGGAAAAGGCTGCGATAGATGGTGCGCTCTCGCTCTATATCAGTTTCCTGAACATGTTCCAGTTCCTGCTGATGTTCATGGGTCAGCAAGAGTAACCCATTCGCCAACAACGTTGTCAAAGGGCCAGTCGCATGACTGGCCCTTCTGCTTCAGAGCATAGCGCGCGAAAGTGGGGAGCGGTTTTGCGCAAAAGAGATGCGACGCCGAATGACGAGAGTATCCGTCTTGATCAAGGACGAATTGGGGTCCATTTTCGATTGCCACGAAGGAGCGTATTGGCGCGTTCCACGCATTTTCGCATGAGCGTTGCGAGACCGAGTTTGGGGGCTTTACCTGCGGTGGTCATGGAGTGAGATGTCTCTCGCAGGTCTGGGTTGACGCGCGCTGCGACGAGAGCGGGCATGTAGAGCGCGTCGCGCAGCAATTTGCGCCCCCCTCGGTGAAGGCCTTTCCTTGCCATTGTCCGGATTGTCGGTTCATTGGCGCAAGACCCGCGAGACTTGCGATTTGCTTTCTGCTCAGCGTGCCGATCTCGGGGCATTCGATGACGGTCCAGCCACCGCCAGCGCGCGCCATAAATGGCCCGGCGCGCGCCGGCCCCTTCTTCGCACAAGAGCCACGCGCAGCATAAGACAAGCCTGTCGCGCAAAAGAAAACCGCGCCCGAAGGCGCGGCTTAAATAGTCCAACTTGGGGCAAGATTACTTGATCTTGCCTTCCTTGTATTCGACATGCTTGCGCACGACGGGGTCGTATTTGCGCACGCTGAACTTTTCCGTCATGGTCTTCGCGTTTTTCTTTGTGACATAGAAATGCCCAGTCCCCGCGGTCGAGTTCAGGCGGATCTTGATTGTGGCAGGCTTCGCCATGGTCTTGCTCTCCGATACGAGACAGGGCACGCACTTGGCCCGCCCCTTTGAAATCTAGACCTGCCTTCTACAAGCCCCGCCTGTCGTGTCAACCAGATTCCCGTAACTTTCGGTGTAGCGCTTGTGAAAACTGACGCAGCGGTGGTCGAGCGGATGGGGGTAATGTGCGGATGGCCTGTAAGCCGGGTTCTGTTCCGGGGCTTGCGCCCCTTCGACGACCATTCATCTGGGCCTGCACTTGCGCGCAGGCTCGAGCTGCCAACCCGGACTTCGGGCTGAAGCGGCCCTGCGGTGATATCCCAAGGGGATCATGCCCGCGTGAAGTCCCTATTCGGCATTGCTCCTGGTGGGGCTTGCCATGCCAGTCCGGTTGCCCGTCCTGCGGTGGGCTCTTACCCCACCGTTTCACCCTTGCCATGCATGCACGGCGGTCTGTTCTCTGTGGCGCTTTCCCTCGGGTTGCCCCGGCCGGGCGTTACCCGGCACCATCACTTCAAGGAGCCCGGACTTTCCTCGCGCTTGACGCGCGCGGTCGTCCGGCCATCCGCACCAGCACGCCATTAGGCGTTGAGCCGCGCGATGACAAGAGGCGGCTTCTGCCTTGCCCCGCAAAGTCCAAGCGACTAAGCATGAAGCTATATGCGAAAGGGACTGAATGCGTATTCTGATTACCAATGACGATGGCATAAACGCGCCGGGGCTGGCAGTGTTGGAACAGATCGCCACAGCCCTTGCCGGGCCGGAGGGCGAGGTCTGGATCGTGGCCCCTGCTTTCGAGCAATCGGGCGTTGGTCATTGCATCAGCTACACGCATCCGATGATGATCGCGAAGCTTGGGACACGTCGCTACGCCGCTGAAGGCTCGCCTGCCGATTGTGTTCTCGCAGGCCTTTATGATGTGCTGCAAGGCGGGCGACCTGACCTAGTGCTGTCGGGCGTGAACCGGGGCAATAACTCGGCTGAGAATGTGCTCTATTCCGGCACAGTAGGCGGCGCGATGGAGGCGGCGTTGCAGGGCCTGCCTGCGATTGCGCTGTCGCAGTATATGGGGCCGCTCACAGAGGATCTTGCCACACCTTTTGAGGCGGCGATTGTGCATGGCGAGCATGTCATCCGCCGCCTGCTGACAGATGCGCCGTGGGATCAGGGCGATTATCGGCTGTTCTACAACGTGAATTTCCCCCCGGTAGCGGCGGATGCCGTCAAGGGCTTGCGTGTGGCGCCGCAAGGGTATCGGCGCGATACCTCTTTCGGGGTCGAGGCGCAAATCTCGCCCACGGGGCGGCGTTTTCTGTGGATCACGGGCGGGCCGCAACACTTGCCCACAGCCCCCGGCACAGATGCGGCCCTGAACTTGCAGGGCTATATCTCGGTCACGCCGATGCGTGCCGATCTGACCGCGCATGACGCCCTCGACAGTGTCACGAAGGCGCTTGCATGAGTGACGACGCGCCGCTTGATCTGACCGAGCAGCGGATGCGCTTCATCTACGCGCTGCGGGCGCGGGGGGTGACGGATATGCGCGTTCTGGCGGCGATGGAGCGGATTGACCGGCGCGCTTTTGTGACGGGCATTTTCACGGACCGTGCCTATGATGACATGCCGCTGCCCATTGCTTGTGGGCAAACGATCAGCCAGCCTTCGGTCGTGGCGCTGATGACAGAAGCCTTGCAAGTGACCCCACGTGACAAGGTGCTCGAAGTGGGGACCGGGTCAGGGTATCAGGCCGCGATCCTGAGCCAGCTTGCCCGCCGCGTCTATACGGTCGAGCGCCATCGCACGCTGTCGCAGGCCGCGCAACGCCTGTTCAATGATCTGGGGCTGCACAATATCACCTGCATGACCGCCGATGGCTCGTTCGGGTTGCCGGATCAGGCCCCTTTTGATCGCATCATCGTGACTGCCGCAGCCGAGGACCCCCCCAGCCCCCTCTTGGCGCAGTTGAAGATCGGCGGTATCATGGTGGTACCTGTCGGACAGTCGGATTCAGTGCAAAGCCTGATCCGCGCTGTGCGCACAGAGACGGGTGTAGAGTATGAGGAATTGCGCGCGGTGCGGTTTGTCCCGCTTCTGGAAGGGCTGGGGCACTGACGATCAGCCCCGAACCAAAGCCCCCACGCCGCGCCTGAGCAGGATGAAGGACGATCCCATGACAAAATTGCCACCGCTGGCCGTGCTGTGTTCTGCCGCGGTCCTTGGGATTGCAGGCTGCACGAATCGCTTTGACATTGACATGCGGCGATCTGAGAACGGGTTCGCCACCTCAGACGCCGCACGCGCGCCAAGTGCAACGCGTCCCCGACCGGATGCGCGCGGGATCATAGCTTATCCTGAGTATCAGGTCGTCGTCGCCCGTCCCAATGACTCTGTGGCCAGCGTCGCGGACCGGATCGGGATGAGCGCGCAAGAACTCGCACGATTCAATGCGCTGACGCCGGAAACCATGCTGCGCGGGGGGGAGGTTCTGGCCTTGCCTCGCGCGCTCCCCGGTGCTGTCGCGCCACAGAGCGGCGGCATGGGCGGCGGGAATACGATCACAGTCACGACCTTGGCCGAAACAGCTATCGCTCGGGCTGAAGGTGTCACTGCGCCTGCATCCACAACGCTTGCCCCCACCCCCGTCGCCACGCAGCCTGCCAGCGCCCAACCCACGCGCCACAGGGTCGTGCGGGGCGAGACAGCATTTACAATCGCGCGGCTCTACAATGTCAGCGCGCGCGATCTGGCCGACTGGAATGGGCTCGACCCGGAAATGCGCGTGCGTGAAGGGCAGACTTTGCTGATTCCGGTCGCACAGGGCACGCCGCCCACCCCTCCCTTCAGGCCCGCGTCAGAGCCCGCCCCGCAGCCTGTGACACAACCCGGCAGCGGCAGCCCGACACCGGTGCCGCCCAGCGCCTCGGCCCCCTTGCCGCCCCCCGCAGCCCCTGTGCAACAGCAGCAAGCTGCGGCTGCGCAGACCGCGCCTGCATCCCCGAACCTTGCACAAGAGCGCACGACGGCAAGCGCCCCCGCGCCCACGAGCTTCCAGATGCCTGTCGATGGGCGGATCATCCGCGCTTATGCGCCCGGTCGGAACGAAGGCATTGGTATCGCCGCGCCGGCGGGGACGAATGTCCGCGCGGCTGCCGCCGGCACCGTTGCCGCCATTACCCGCACCACAGGCAATGTCACCATTATGGTCATTCGCCACGATGGCGGCTTGCTGAGTGTCTATGCCAATATCGACAATCTGAGCGTGGCCAAGGATGCCCGCGTCACCCGTGGGCAGACGATTGCAAAGGTCGCAGCAGGCGATCCGAGCTTCCTGCATTTCGAAGTGCGCCGGGGTCAGGAAAGCGTCGATCCGATGCGGTTCTTGCAGTAGCGTTTTTGCCGGTCAGGGGCTTGACGCCCCTTGGCCCTTCGCATAGATGCTGCCGCACGACGGCGGAGTAGCTCAGTTGGTTAGAGCAGCGGAATCATAATCCGCGTGTCGGGGGTTCGAGTCCCTCCTCCGCTACCAAAAACCCCTGAACGGTCAGACCGTTCAGGGGTTTTTCGTTTTGCGGCGTGACGGGGCAGCTTATCGGCGCGCGGCCTGCCTGCGCTGGTGCATCTTGAACAGAAGCGGTGCGGCGATCCGCTCATATCCCCAGTCCAGCACGTGCCGGAGCCCCGGTGCCATCACCAATCGTGCCAGCCAGCGCCAGCGCGGCAGGTCCTGCCAGATCGCCGCAAAAGCTGCGACGCCTGTGACCAGCGCGCCTGTGTGGTCGCGGACATGCAAACGGCGGGCCGCACTTTCGGCATCAAGGCCCCAGTCGGCCAGGTCGGTCTGGTTCAGGTCCACGAAGCGCAACGGCGCGTTGCAGGCTTGCGCCGCTGCCTTGTAATGGTCGATCTCTGTCGAACAAATCGGGCATTGCCCGTTATAGAGGATGTCTTTGGTCATACCGGACAAATAGCGCCCGCGCCATCAGGTCAAGGCGCGTTGCGCGGCATTGGGGTGCCGTGATGGTCGTAGAAGTACCAATCCTCGATATCTGGGTAAAACGCCCGTCGCCAGGCATGAACCTTGGGGTCCATGAAGCGCCGCCAGAGGGGCGGGATCATGGCCAGAGTGGTCAGCGCCGGATAGCCATAGGGCAGTTGCGGGGCCTGATCGGCCTCATAGGTTTGCAAGAGGGGGAAGCGCCGGTCGGGTTTGTAATGGTGGTCCGAATGCCGTTGCAGGTTGATCATCAGCCAGTTTGACGCCCGGTGCGCGGCGTTCCAGCTATGGTGCGGGCGGACAGGTTCATATTTCCCCTCGCCCAAATATCGACGGGTCAGGCCGTAATGTTCGATGTAATTGGTCAGTTCCAACTGCCAGATGGCGATGAAGGCTTGCCAGATGAACAGAACCAGCCCCCAAAGCCCGCCAAGTGCGAAAGCGAGCACCAGCATCCCCCCTTGCAGCGCGGCGTAGCGCCAGAAGGGGTTGGAGCGATGCGTCGCAGGCAGGCCGCGCCGGGCAAGAAGCGCGGCCTCTGCCCGAAACGCCGAAAGCGGGCAGTCGCGCAGCACGCGCCAGAAATAGGCCTGAAAGCCCTCGCCCAGACGGGCTGTCACCGGGTCGCGCGGGGTGCCGACATAGGTGTGGTGCACCAGCAGGTGTTCCGAGCGGAAATGCGAATAGAGCACCGATGCGAGCAGCAGATCGCCCAGCCACCGCTCCAGCCGGTTGCGCTGGTGGAGCAGTTCGTGGCTGTAGACGATGCCGATGACGCCCGACATGACCCCCACGCCCAGCATCAGCCCAAGTTCGGACCAGATGCTCAAATGGTCTGTTGCCGCAATCCACCAGAGTGTGCCGAAGATCACGGCAAACTGGATCGGAAACCAGATCAGCGTGATCAGCCGATACCAGAACAAATCCGAAAGGGGCGTTTCGGTGTCAGGATTGTCCTTGTAAAGCCCAGTGACGAAGTCCATCGCCGTGAATGCGACCCAGCCATAAAGTGGCATGAGAAGCCACCACCAGCCGCCGAACCATGCCGCGATCCCCACCAAGGGCAAAAAGCCCAAGGATGCCCAAAAGGGCAGGGCGGCGGACAGGCTGCGAAAGCGCTCTGGGGTCATGGGCTCACCGGGTTATGACCTGATCCTAGCAGATCGCGCGCAAGCGCAAAGCCCTGATCCCCTGTGACCTTGCGCCACATCATGCGCGTGCAAACCACGGCGCTGCCAGATCATAGGCTTTGCGCATCACAGTGGGCAAGGCGCGGGGGCTGAAGTCGCGGGCGGGCAGGAACGCGCCCGCTGCCCCCATCGGCAGGTGTGCCACGCGCACCCCCAGCCGCAAGTGAAAATGCGTGAACGTATGGCGCACCTCTGCCCCCAAATCTTGCCAATCAGCGGGGCAGGGCGGCGCATCCGTCACGTCCCCCTCGCGCCACTCGGTTCCGGGCCAGCCCAGCATCCCGCCCAGCAGGCCCGAAGGCGGGCGGCGTTCCAGAAGCCAAGCCCCATCCGCCCGCTGCCCCAGATAGACCAGCCCAAGCCGCACCGGCTTCGCGGCTTTGGCGACCTTCGCGGGCAAGGCCGTAGCCGTCCCGCGCGCGCGGCCAAGGCAAGGGTCACGCAGCGGACAAATCCCGCAAGCAGGGTTGCGCGGGGTGCAGATCGTGGCGCCAAGGTCCATTACCGCTTGCGCGTAATCGCCCGGACGCGCGCGCGGGGTCAGGCGCGCGGCATGGGCGGTCAGGATGGGCTTCGACACAGGCAACGGCGTGTGTTCATCAAAAAGCCGCGCCATAACCCGCTCGACATTGCCATCGACGACCGTTTCCGGTTGGTCAAACGCAATCGCGGTTATGGCTGATGCCGTGTAGGGACCGATCCCCGGCAATTCCAAAAGCCCCGCGCGCGTGTCCGGAAATCCCCCCCGCGCCGCAACTTCCCGTGCACAAGCCAGCAGATTGCGCGCCCGCGCGTAGTAGCCAAGCCCTGCCCATTCTGCCATGACCTGCGCGTCGGGGGCCGCCGCCAAAGCCTGCACATCTGGCCAAAGGCTGGTGAAGCGCTGGAAATAGGCCGTCACAGCGGCGACGGTGGTCTGTTGCAACATTACCTCGGACAGCCAGACCCGATACGGGTCCGCGCGCCCCCCCGATCCGGGCGGCACACGCCACGGCAACACGCGGGCGTGGTGATCATACCACGCCAAAAGCTCTGGCGCGATCTGGGTGTCGGGCGTCATTCTGTCTCACTTTCGCGTGCAGGCTATGGCATGTGGGTGCGCAAAGGGTAAACTGCGCGCAGAGTAGAACAAGAGGCATCCCGCATGGCCCGCAAAGCCACCCCCGACCAGCCCCCCACGCGCCGCCAGCGCGGGTTCGAGGCTGCGGGCGGTCTGCTCGCCCAGCAACTTCGCGCGGCGAGCGAAAAGCGCGGCTTTGCGATTGCGCGGCTCCTGACGCATTGGGCGGAAATCGTGGGACCAGATCTTGCGCCGCTGTGTCGCCCGGTCAAGATCGGGCAGTCCAAAGGGGCGCTGGGCGCGACGCTGACGCTTCTGACCAGTGGCGCGGCGGGGCCTTTGGTGCAGATGCAACTGCCCACTTTGCGCGAGCGGATCAATGCCTGCTATGGCTACAATGCGATTGTGCGCATCACGCTGACCCAGACCTCTGCCTTTGGCTTTGCCGAGGCGCAAACCCCCTTCGCCCCAAAGCCTCAAGCGCCCGCGCCGCAGGTCCGCGCGCGGGCTGCGGAAACTGCGGCGCCTGTGCAGGACCCCGGTCTGCGCGCAGCGCTTGAACAACTGGCCTGCAATGTGCTGTCAAAGGGCCAGACCAACAAAGGAAAGATCGCATGAACAAGATGTTGCTACCTGCACTGGCTGTCGTGGGCGCATTGGGCGCGGGGGGCTATTGGTATGTGACCCAGCAAGCCACCCCTGCCGGGTCTGTCGCAGCCCAAGGTGCACCTGCATCGGCCACAGTGCTGCATGAACTCGATATCCCGCTCGGTAATGTCGAAGCGCCGGTCGTGGTGGTGGAATATTCCTCGTTCACTTGCCCGCATTGTGCGGCCTTCAACCAGGGGCCGTATCAACAACTGAAAGCCGATTTCATCGATACAGGCCGCATCCTCTATCTGAAGCGCGAGGTCTATTTCGACCGCTACGGCCTGTGGGCGGGCATGGTGGCACGCTGTGCCGGGCCAGAGCGCTATCACGCGATGACTGCGTTGATCTATGAGCAGCAGCGCGCTTGGGCTGCGAGCGCTGATCCGGCGATCGTCGCGGACAACCTGCGCCGACTGGGCCTGCAAGCGGGCATGGACGCGGCACAGGTCGATGCCTGTCTGACCGATGGTGAAAAAGCGCTTGCGCTGACTGAGTTCTATCAAGCGAGCGCGACCGCCGACAATATTCGCGCCACGCCGACATTTATCATCAACGGCCAGCAATTCTCGAACATGCCCTATGCGGAATTCGAGAAGATCCTGACCGATAAACTGGGCAACTAATCGCCATGTCCGGCCCCCTTGCCGGGCTGAGGGTGATTGAACTCGCCCGTATCCTGGCCGGCCCTTGGGCTGGTCAGGCGCTTGCCGATCTGGGGGCCGAGGTGATCAAGGTCGAAAGCCCAGATGGCGATGACACCCGCGCTTGGGGTCCGCCCTTTGTGGACCGTGCCGACGGCTCGCGCGATGCCGCCTATTTCCACGCGGCCAATCGCGGCAAAGCATCGATCACCGCCGATTTCACCACGCCCGAGGGGCAGGCCAAAGTCCGCGCGCTTGTGGCGGGTGCCGATGTGGTGATCGAGAATTTCAAAGTGGGGGGCTTGGCAAAATACGGGCTCGATTACGCAAGCCTGTCTGCCCTGAACCCGCGCCTGATCTATTGCTCGATCACGGGCTTCGGCCAGACTGGCCCCTATGCCCACCGCGCAGGTTATGACTACATCATTCAGGGCATGTCAGGGCTGATGTCGGTTACAGGCCCCGCCGATGGCAGCCCCTACAAGGTCGGCGTGGCCGTAACCGATATCGTCACAGGCATCTATGCCAGCACCGCGATCCTTGCCGCGCTGCACGAACGCGCGCGCACTGGGCGCGGGCAGCAAATCGACATGGCACTGATGGATTGCGCCGTGGCGCTTATGGCCAATCAGGCGATGAATTATCTGGCCACAGGCCGCGCACCGAAACGGCTAGGCAATTTCCACCCTAATCTTGCACCCTATCAGGTGGTCCCTTGTGCGGATGGCCATATCATCATCGCCACTGGCAATGATGGCCAATTTCAGCGGCTCTGCGCGCTCTTGGGTCAGCCTGACTTGGCCCATTCGCCCGAGTATACCAGCAATTCCGTTCGTGTGGTGCATCGGCAGAAGCTCTCGGACCTCATTAGTGCGCTGACAGCCCAGTGGACCGCCCAAGACCTTCTAGCCGCCTGCGAAACCGCAGGCGTGCCCGCAGGCCCCATCAATGACATGGAAGCTGTGTTCCAAGACCCGCAGGTTATCGCGCGCCGGATGGAGCTTCGCATGGGCGAATTGCGTGGGGTGCGTGGTCCTTTCCACTTCTCGGGCCACCCTTTGACCGACGGTTGCCCCGCCCCGATGCTGGGGCAGGACGATACGGAAGTCTGATTAGGGCATGTTGCGCAAAAGTGGGAACCGATTTTGCGAATAAAAACATGCGAAAACAATAAACTAGAGCATGCTGCGTGAATGCGGATGAGCGCGACAGGCTCAAGCGCCCAATGTGGCTTGACTGACGATGTCAGCCAAGCAACCGGCTGCAATGACCTGCGCCTGGATCTCGGCGTGCCGCCTCGGGCAAAGGTCCCCCGGACCTTTGCCGCCAATGTCAGCCAAGCAACCGGCGGGCAATGACCTGCGCCTGGATCTCGGCGTGCCGCCTCGGGCAAAGGTCCCCCGGACCTTTGCCGCCAATGTCAGCCAAGCAACCGGCGGGCAATGACCTGCGCCTGGATCTCGGCGGCACCCTCAAAGATGTTCAGGATGCGGGCGTCGCACAGGATGCGGCTGATCTGGTATTCCAGCGCGAAGCCGTTCCCCCCGTGGATTTGCAGCGCGTTATCCGCAGCCGCCCATGCCACGCGCGCACCCAGAAGCTTGGCCATGCCCGCTTCCAGATCGCAGCGCCGCTCAGCATCTTTTTCCCGCGCGCTGAAATAGGTCAGTTGTCGCGCGACCATGATTTCCACGGCCATCATTGCAAGTTTGGACGCCACGCGAGGGAATTCGATCAGCGCGCGACCGAATTGCTTGCGGTCGGTCGCATATTGCATCCCTACTTCCAAAGCGTTCTGCGCCACGCCAATCGCGCGTGCGGCAGTCTGGATGCGCGCGCTTTCAAAGGTCTGCATCAATTGCTTGAAGCCCTGACCTTCGACCCCGCCCAGCAAATTCGCGCCCTTCACTTTGAAATCGTCGAAATTAACGGTGTATTCCTTCATGCCGCGATAGCCCAGCACCTCGATCTCGCCACCCGACAGGCCCGGATCGACGAAAGGCGCCTCGTCCGTGCCGGGTGTTTTCTCGGCCAGAAACATCGACAGTCCGCGATAATCGGTCGTGTCCGGGATCGTGCGGGCAAGGACAGTCATCACATGCGTGCGCGCGGCATGCGTGATCCATGTCTTGTTGCCGTTGATGATCCAGTCGCCGTCTTTTTGCACCGCCTTGGTGCGCAAAGACCCAAGGTCAGAGCCGGTGTTCGGCTCGGTAAAGACCGCTGTGGGCAGGACTTCACCAGAGGCCAGTTTCGGCAACCAATGCTCTTTCTGCTCGGGCGTACCACCGCAGATGATCAGTTCCGCGGCAATCTCGGTTCGCGTGCCCAGAGAGCCCACACCAATATACCCGCGCGAGAGTTCCTCGGACACCACCACCATCGCGGCTTTGGGCATTCCCAGACCGCCGAATTCCTCGGGGATCGTCAGACCGAACACGCCCATTTCCGCAAGCTGGTCGATGACCTCCATCGGGATCAATTCATCCTTCAGATGCCATTCATGCGCGTGCGGCATGACCTGTTCGTCCGCATAGCGGCGGAACTGATCGCGGATCATTTCCAGCTCGTCATCCAGACCCGTCGCGCCAAAGGTCGCGCGGCCATGATTTTCGCGCATCAGCGCCACCAGCCGCATCCGCGCGCTGTCGGTATTGCCCTCGGCACGCAACATGCCTGCCGCACCGCTGGACAGGTCCACATCCACGCCCAAATCGGCCAGACGCAGGATTTCACCCTGGTTCATCGGAATGCCGCCCGCGATCTGGTTCAGGTACTCCCCGAACGCGATCTGGTGGATCAGCGCTTCCATCTCGCCAAAGCGACCCTCGTCGCGCAGACGCTCGGCCCAGCCCTGCATCTGGCGCAGCGATTCGACATAGGTCGCAAGCCACGCCAAACCATGCGCGGCATACTGTTCGACTTCCAGCAACTCGGCACTGACCTTGCCAGCCGGGGCCACACGCGCCCGCACCGCTTCGGTCGCGCGCGCAAGCGCTTCGTTTGCGGGGGCAAGCGCGTCGCCGGTCAGCGCGAGCAGGTCGCCCATCAGGGCCTTGGGCAGGGTTTGTCCGTCATGCGGCATGGGGCACTCCGATATGCGTGATCTGATACGGTCTTTTGCATCTGCAGCATTACTTAGAGCTTTCAAGGGATCAGAGCAAGAAAAATTCAATCTTCCATGCACATCTTTGCATTTATGTCGCAGGGAAATTTTCGGATGCAGGCCCCGTTCAGGCTTGATAGGCAGCAGGCAGAAGGGGGCAGGGATGTTTGATCTGCTGATGGGCGGGCTCGCGCCTGCAACATTTTGGCTGGCGGCTCTGGTCGCAGTTTTTGCGGGCCTTGTCAAAGGCGCGTTGGGCTTTGCCATGCCGATGATCATGATTTCGGCCTATGGCAGCCTGATGCCCATAGAACTCGCGCTGGCCGGGCTGATCCTGCCCACGCTGGTCACGAACCTGTCGCAAGCCTTCCGGCAAGGCTGGCACGCGGCGCTGGGGTCGATGCGGCTTTACTGGCGGATGCTTGCCGTCATGGTCCTGTGTTTGCTGATCAGCGCGCAATTCCTGACATTTCTGCCGCGCGCTGTGTTGCTTGTCCTGCTGGGCGGCCCGATTGTGGCCTATGCGTTGCTGCAACTCGCCAATATTCCCAATACGCTGCGGGTGGAAAAGCGGCTGCGGGCAGAATGGATGTCGGGGGCGATTGGCGGCCTTTATGGCGGTGTGTCCGGCGTTTGGGGGCCGCCTGTGATGATTTACCTGCTGTCCATCGGCACGACCAAACACGATATGGTGCGCATTCTGGGAGTGGTTTTTCTGATCGGAGCGATGGCGCTGGTGCTGGGCCACAGTATGTCCGGTGCACTCGATGCGCGCGGTTGGGGCTTTTCTGCGGCGATGGTTGCGCCGTCAGTGTTTGGCTTGTTGCTGGGCTACAAAATACAGGACCGCCTTGATGCCGAGCGTTTTCGGCGCTGGACGCTGATTCTGCTGATCCTGACCGGTCTCAATCTGTTGCGGCAGGCCGTTAGCTGACGACCTGCACGGCGGACAATGTCAGTCCGGCGAGGACGATGTAGCGCGCAGTCTTGGCGATCCCCACCAGAAGCGCAAATTGCCAAAGCGGCGTGCGTAAAGTGCCTGCGATGACAGTGGTCAACTCGATCACCGGCATCCACGATAAAAGCAGCGACCACTTGCCCCACCGCTCGAAGAAGCTTCGCGCGCGTTCCAGTCGGTCAGGCTTGAGGGGGAACCAGCGATGCTCGCGGTAGCGCTCCAGATGCGCGCCAAGGGCGTAATTGACAAATGCCCCGAGTGTATTGGCGATAGACGCCACCACGATGATCGTGATCACAGGGCCAAGATCTGCCAGAAGCAGACCCACGAAAACGATCTCTGACTGAAACGGGATGATCGTGGCCGCGATGAAGGCGGCCACGAACAACCCCGCCAAGGCTGATAAAAAGATCACCGGACCTTAATCAGCGCTCTGGGTCACAGGGGCCTGATCAAACCGCGGCTCGCGCGGGGGGCGCCCAATCACATCGCGCAATTCATCGAGTTCGATGAAGTTATCGGCCTGACGGCGCAATTCGTCGGCAATCATCGGCGGCTGGCTGCGAATGGTGCTGACCACCGACACGCGTACGCCCTGACGCTGCAGGCTTTCCACCAGCGGGCGGAAATCGCCATCGCCTGAAAACAGCACAGCATGATCCAGACGCGGGGCAAGCTCCATCGCGTCCACGGCCAGTTCGATGTCCATATTGCCCTTGACCTTCCGCCGACCCATCGAGTCGGTGTATTCTTTCGCGGGCTTTGTCACCATGCTGTAACCATTGTAGTTCAGCCAATCGACCAACGGGCGGATCGGAGAGTACTCATCGTTCTCCAAGAGTGCAGTGTAGTAAAAAGCCCGAAGCAGCTTGCCGCGGCGCATGAATTCCTGACGCAGAAGCTTGTAGTCAATGTCAAACCCAAGCGCTTTCCCAGCCGCAAAGAGATTGGAACCATCAATAAACAGCGCGAGACGTTCGTCTTTGTAAAACATAGTTCTTCCTTTATACGAAGAAGTGAAGGCCCGTTGAGGCAGCACCCCAGAGGGCAAACAAGTCAAGATGCCGGCTCAGCAGATGTGCAGACCCTAATAAATAGGATGTTTACTGGCGGACTGCAAAGGCTCCGCATGTCGATTTGAAGCTATGTGTACAAGGGCAAATGGATAGCCCACTTGTGTATACCGAATACCCCCTGGCTTATGGTGACGCAGATACTGTTCGTAGCTTGCCTTCCGTGACAGACAGAGATATAGGCACGGTCTGGACCCTGCCCGACAGTAAGATTGGAGTGTGCTCATGGCCCGCGTGACGGTAGAAGATTGCGTTGACAAGGTACCCAATCGGTTCGAACTGGTCGCTCTTGCGGCCCATCGCGCCCGCGAAATCGCCGCTGGTGCGCCCATCAGCGTTGCGCGCGACAATGACAAGGATCCGGTCGTGGCTTTGCGCGAAATCGCCGAGGAAACGCAATCGGCCAGTGATCTACGTGAGCGGCTGATCGAAAGCCTGCAAACGCAGATCGAAGTTGACCTGCCCGAGGATGACAACATGGCGCTTCTCATGGGTCGGTCGGAAATCGACCGCCCCGACGAAGACCAGATGAACGAAGGCCAGCTTCTGCGCGCGCTGATGGAAGCACAGGGTAACGCAGGCTAACGTGGACGACGCGCAAATCCTTGCTGTGGCGGGGGCGGCGCGGTGATCACCAGCGCAGACCTGATCGCGCTTGTGCGCAACTACAACCCCCGCACGGATGAGGCGCTAATTTCCCGTGCATGGGAATATGGACGCGCGATGCACGAAGGGCAATTCCGGCAATCGGGAGAGCCGTATTTCACGCATCCGGCTGCTGTTGCGGCGCTGCTGACCGAAATGCGGCTGGATGATGCGACGATCATCACGGCGCTTTTGCATGACACGATCGAGGACACCAAATCCACCTTCACCGAGGTAGAGCGCCTGTTCGGCTCCGAGATTGCCGAATTGGTGGACGGTGTCACGAAGCTGACCAACTTGCAGCTTTCCTCGTCCGAGGCCAAGGAAGCCGAGAATATCCGCAAGCTTCTGATCGCCATGTCGCGCGATTTGCGGGTAATCTTGGTCAAGCTGGCCGACCGGCTGCACAACATGCGCACGATCCGGTCCATGAAGCCCGAGAAGCAGGCCCAGAAAGCGCGCGAGACGATGGAAATCTATGCGCCTTTGGCGGGCCGCATGGGGATGCAATGGATGCGCGAGGAGTTGGAGGATCTCTCCTTCCGCGTCCTGAACCCGGAAGCGCGCAATTCGATCCTGCGCCGGTTCATCACGCTGCAACGCGAATCGGGCGATGTGCTGCCCCGCATCAGTGGCGACATTCGCGCCGAACTGGAACGCGCGGGCATTGATGCGCTGGTTTTTGGCCGCGCCAAGAAGCCCTATTCGATCTGGCGCAAGATGCAGGAAAAAGACCTCGCCTTTTCGCGGCTGTCGGACATTTACGGGTTTCGGATCATCACAGGCAGTGTGGACGAGTGTTACACGGTGCTGGGTCTGATGCACAGGCGGTGGCGCGCAGTGCCGGGGCGGTTCAAGGATTACATCAGCCAGCCGAAATCGAACGGCTACCGCTCGATCCACACCACAGTGTCGGGCCGCGATGGCAAGCGCGTGGAAATCCAGATCCGCACACATGAAATGCACGAAGTGGCCGAAGCCGGCGTGGCCGCGCATTGGGCCTACAAGGACGGGCAGCGCAGCATCAACCCGTTTGCGGTGGACCCGGCCAAATGGATTTCCTCGCTCACCGAGCGACTGGACAGCGACGATGACCATGATGCCTTTCTCGAGCTGGTCAAGCTCGAGATGTATTCGGATCAGGTGTTCTGCTTCTCGCCCAAGGGCGATGTGATCCAATTGCCGCGCGGTGCGACACCGGTCGATTTCGCCTATGCCATCCATACGCGGATCGGGAATTCCTGCGTTTCGGCCAAGGTGGACGGATTGCGCGTGCCGCTCTGGACGCGGCTGCGCAATGGCCAGTCGGTCGAAATCATCACTGCCGAAGGCCAGCGCCCGCAGGCAAGCTGGATCGACATCGTGACGACCGGCCGCGCGAAAGCTGCGATCCGCCGCTCTTTGCGCGAAGAGGATCGTGAGCGGTTCATCCGGCTTGGCAGCGAACTCTTGCGCGCGGCTTTCGAAAATGTTGGCCGCGAAGTGTCCACCAAAGCGCTGACCACGGCGGCGCGGCTTTTGTCCATCCCCGATGTGGCCGAGTTGCGCGCGCGGGTGGGTGCTGCGGAAATCAGCGCGCGGCGCGTGGTTGCGGTTCTTTATCCCGAAACTGCGCGCGCAGAACCCGAAGTGGACGCCGCGCGCCCTGTCATGGGGCTGGAAGCCGAGCAATCCTTTCGTCGCGCGCCCTGCTGCCAACCGCTACCCGGCGAACGGATCGTTGGGATCACTTATCGCGGCAAAGGGGTTGTCGCACATGCGATGGATTGCAATGCGCTTGCCGAATTCGATGGTCAGTCCGAGCGCTGGGTGGACCTGCGGTGGCAAGAAGGCACCCATCCGCCTGTCTATGGTGTGACCCTTGATCTGACGATTTCCAATGACGCAGGTGTGTTGGGGCGCGTATGTGGCTTGATCGGCGCGCATCGGGCGAATATCTCGGACTTGCGCTTTGTAGATCGCAAGCCGGATTTCTATCGCCTGATGGTCGAAGTTGAACTGCGTGGTGTCACCCATCTGCACGAGGTGATGACCGCGCTCGACGCTGAAACCGCTGTGGCGCAGATTAGCCGGGCGCGAGATCCTTCTTTGCGCCCCTGACAGACGGCCCAGATCGGGCGCAAGAAAGAAAAGCCCGAGGTGTTCAAACGTCGTAACCCCCGCAACTTTCGCCAGAAGATGGTCAATCTGGTGATCCCTGGTGGCGGCTGGGGGCGGTCTGCGAATTACGTCATGCACCGCCTGCGCCGCTTGCCCGACAGCCCCGAACGTATCGCGCGCGGGATTGCGGCGGGGGTGGGGATTTCTTGCTTGCCGATATTCGGGCTGCATTTTGTGGGCGCCGCCCTGATCTCGCTGATCATTCGCGGCAATATCCTTGCTTCACTTCTCGCGACATTCTTTGGCAATCCGTTTACCTTTCCCTTGATTGCCATTGGCGCGATGGAGCTGGGAAGCTTGCTCCTGGGGTTTGATACGCCTGCGAAAGCCTCCGAGGCTGTGGCGGCTTTTGGCGCGATCTGGAAAGAACTGGCTGCAAATTTCTTCGCTCTTTTCACGCCCGAACCTTTCCATTGGGAAAAGCTTGCGAAATTCGGCTGGGATGTGTTCGCCCCCTATATGCTGGGCGGTGCAATCATTGGGCTGATCTGTGGGCCGATTGCCTATTTCTTGTCGTTGCCAGTCATCCGCGCCTATCGCGCCCGACGTATGGCAAAGCTGCGCAAGCGGTTCGAACAAGTCCGCGAAGCCGACCGCGCAGAGTGACGCGCCCCCATTGCGTTCGCGCACTCGAAGGCTATGTTGACCCCAAATCAGCGCATGGGGGAGCTTATGATACAGAGCCAGTCACGACACTTGCGCCTTGGGGTGAATATTGACCATGTGGCTACCCTGCGCAACGCGCGCGGTGGGCTTGACCCTGACCCCGCGCGCGCGGCTTTTCTAGCAGAGCAGTCGGGCGCGGATGGGATCACGATCCACCTGCGCGAGGATCGTCGCCATATCCGCGACAGCGATCTGGCCGCGGTCAGCGCAGCCACGCGCCTGCCTATCAATCTGGAAATGGCCGCGACCGCCGAAATGCAGGCCATCGCGCTTGCCCTGCGCCCCCATGCCGTCTGCCTTGTTCCTGAGCGGCGTGAAGAGCGCACGACCGAAGGCGGGCTGGAAGTCGCAGGCGACGCCGAGCGCTTGACAGCATACATTGCGCCCATGGCGGTGGCTGGGTGCCGCGTGTCGCTTTTCATCGCGCCCGACGAGCGGCAGGTCGAAGCCGCGGCTGCTGTGGGCGCGCAGGTGATCGAACTGCACACAGGGGCCTATGCCCACCATGTCGCGGCGGGGGATGAGGCCGCGCGCGATGCAGAATTGCAGCGCCTGATCGGGGCCGCAGCCTTTGGGTCGCTTCTAGGCTTGGAAATCCACGCGGGCCACGGGCTGAATTTCGCCAATGTCGGCCCCATTGCCGCAATTCCAGAAGTCGTCGAACTCAATATCGGCCATTTCCTGATGGGCGAGGCGCTGTTCACAGGGCTTGGCCCGGCAATCGCGGAAATGCGCCGCCTGATGGACCTTGCGCGCGCATGATCTTGGGGGTGGGCACCGATCTGGCGAATATCGACCGGATCGCGGGCACCCTTGCGCGCTTTGGCGACCGCTTCCGCAACCGGGTCTTCACCGATGAAGAACGCGCCCGCGCGGCGCGGCGTGGAGATGATCCAGCGACCTATGCCAAACGCTGGGCTGCGAAAGAGGCCTGCTCGAAAGCGCTTGGCACCGGCCTTGCGATGGGGATTTCGTGGCGCGACATGTGGGTGACAAACCGCCACGGTGGGCAACCTGTCATGCATGTGTCGGGCTGGGCGGCAGAGCGTTTGGCCGCGATGACTCCGCCGGGCTATGAGGCCGTGATCCATGTCAGCCTGACCGATGACGCACCGTGGGCGCAGGCCTTTGTCGTGATCGAGGCACGGCGGCGAGAATAATGCGATCAGGGCTGGCGGCGACCATCGTCAGGTTTACGTCACAGCTACGCAATAACGGAACCCGTCCATGCCCGCCCCTGATCTAGTCCAAACATATGCAACTGAACTAGAGGGACTTTATCTTCCGGTCACGCCTGCGGGTTGGCCGGATCCACAACTCGTCTTGCTGAACGAGCCGCTTGCGCAGGCGCTGGGTCTTGATCCTGACTGGCTGCGCAGCCCCGACGGGGTGGCGATGCTGTCGGGCCATGCGTTGCCGGACGGGGTGGGGCTGGCCATGGCCTATGCAGGCCACCAATTCGGGGGGTTCTCGCCGCAACTGGGCGATGGGCGCGCGGCTTTGGTGGGCGAAATCATGGTGAACGGGGCGCGGGTGGACCTGCATCTGAAAGGGTCCGGTCGTACGCCCTTTGCGCGTGGCGGCGATGGGCGCGCTGTCTTGGGGCCAGTGCTGCGCGAATACCTGATCTCCGAGGCGATGGAAGCATTGGGCGTGCCCACCACGCGCACGCTCGCCGTCTGCTCCACAGGCGAGCGCGTCTTGCGCCAGAACGGGCTGGAGCCGGGCGCTGTGCAGGCGCGCACAGCCGCAAGCCATCTGCGCGTGGGCACGTTCCAGTTCCTCGCCGCGCGGGGTGAAATGGCCCGCCTCCGCCGTCTGGCCGAGTATGCCATCGCCCGCCACGATCCCGATTTGCAAGACAATCCAGAGCGTTACCTGCGTTTCCTCGCACGGGTGGGCAGCCGTCAGGCGCGCACGGTCGCACAGTGGATGGGGGTTGGCTTCATCCACGGCGTGATGAATACCGACAATACCACGATTTCGGGCGAGACGATTGATTACGGCCCCTGCGCGTTCATGGACCGCTATGACAGCGCGACCGTGTTCAGTTCCATCGACCATATGGGACGGTATGCTTATGGCAACCAGCCTGCGGTGATTGTCTGGAACCTCGCGCGGTTGGCGGAGGCGTTGTTGCCACTGATCGAGCCGTCCGAGGAACGCGCGATTGCCAAAGCAAGCGAAGTCATCGCGCAAATCCAGCCGATCTATCAGCGCGAATGGTTGGCGGTGTTTGCCCGCAAATTGGGGCTTGAGCGGCCCGATTTGGGTTTGATCGAGGCAATGCACGAGATGTGGCAAGGGCAGGGCGTGGATTTCACCACCTTTTTCAGAGCCTTGCCCGCCGCTCTTGAAGCAGACGACGCGCTTTTGCGCGCGCTGTTTGTCGACCCTGACCGCGTCGGGCCTTGGCTTGCGCGGTATCGTGCGCAGGCAAAGGCCGATACGCCGGACCGGGTGCGCGCGGCCAATCCGGTCTATATCCCGCGCAATCATCTGGTCGAGGATGCGCTGTATGCAGCCAGCTTCCAAGGCGATATGGGGCCATTCCTGCGGCTTCTGGAACGCGTGCGCGATCCGTTCCGCGAAGTGCCGGGGGCCGCGCTTTATGCCCAGCCCCCCGCGCCTGACGCGGCCCCGGTCGTGACCTATTGCGGCACCTGAGCGCTGTCACTTTTTCAACAAAACGGGGACGCTTTGGCCCCAGTTTCAGAGACGCGCTTGCACATTCGCGATTTTAGCGCCGCAAATCGGGCGGGGTCGCCTCTATGGCGAGCGCCTCGATCAACTCTGCCAAGGGCACGGTTTTCGTCCCCTCCTCTCCCAGACGGCGGACGGACACGGTCCGCTCGGCCACTTCCCGCGCGCCGATGGCAAGGATCACAGGCACTTTGCCCAAGGAATGCTCGCGCACTTTGTAGTTGATCTTTTCGTTGCGCAGATCGACCTCGGTGCGGATACCTGCTTCGTTCAGCGCGACGACGACTTCGGTGCAGAAGTCATCCGCATCCGACACGATCGAGGCCACCACGACCTGACGCGGCGCAAGCCAGAAGGGCAGTTTGCCCGCGTGGTTTTCGATGAGGATCCCGATGAAACGCTCGAAGGACCCAAGCACCGCGCGGTGCAGCATGACAGGCCGGTGCTTGCCCCCATCCGCGCCGATATAGGTCGCGTCCAGCCGCTCGGGCAGGTTCGGGTCCACTTGCAGCGTGCCGCATTGCCAGTCCCGCCCAATGGCATCGGTCAGCACGAATTCCAGCTTCGGGCCATAGAACGCGCCTTCGCCCTCGAAAATTTCGTAAGTGTGGCCCGCAGCGATCACAGCGCTTGCCAGCGCGCCTTCGGCGTAATCCCAGCTTTCTTCCGTCCCGATGCGCTGCTCGGGCCGCGTGGACAGCTTGATGCGCCATTGCGTGAAGCCCAGATCGGCGTAAATGCCCGACAGGAAGTCGATGAATTTCTTCGATTCTGCCTCGATCTGCTCGGGCATACAGAAAATATGCGCGTCATCCTGTGTGAAGCCGCGCACGCGCATGATCCCGTGCAGCGCGCCCGACGGTTCATAGCGGTTGCACGACCCAAACTCGGCCATGCGCAAGGGCAGGTCGCGGTAGGATTTCAGCCCCACGTTGAAAATCTGGACATGGCAGGGGCAGTTCATGGGCTTGAGCGCGTTCACCGTTTTCTCGCGGGCATGGTCTTCGTCCACTTCCACGATGAACATGTTGTCCTGATAGTTCTCCCAATGGCCCGAGGCTTCCCAGAGCTTTCGGTTCACCACTTGGGGTGTGTTCACCTCGACATAGCCGCCGCGCTTTTGCCGGCGGCGCATGTAATCTTGCAGCGTGGTGTAGATCGTCCAGCCGTTCGGGTGCCAGAACACTTGGCCGGGCGCTTCTTCCTGCATGTGGAACAGGTCCATTTCGCGGCCCAGTTTGCGATGGTCGCGCTTGGCGGCTTCTTCGAGCATCGTCAGATGCGCTTTCAGATCGGCGCGGTTCTTGAACGCAACGCCATAAATGCGCTGCAACTGCGGGCGCGTGCTGTCGCCCAGCCAATAGGCGCCCGCGATGGACATGAGCTTGAAGGCATCGACGGGCACTTGGCCGGTATTCTGCAAATGCGGGCCGCGGCACAAGTCCTGCCAGTGCCCATGCCAATACATGCGCAGCGGCTCGCCTTCGGGGATGCGGTTGATCAACTCGGCCTTAAACGGCTCGCCTGCGGCCTCGTAATGGGCAATGGCGCGGGCGCGGTCCCAGACTTCGGTGCGTACAGGCTCGCGCGCTTCGATGATCGCGCGCATCTTGGCCTCAATAAGCGCCAAGTCCTCGGGAACAAAGGGTTCCTTGCGGTCGAAATCGTAAAACCAGCCCTTGTCGCGCACAGGCCCGATGGTGACTTTCACATCCGGCCAAATTTCCTGCACCGCGCGCGCCATGATATGCGCCAAGTCATGCCGGATCAATTCCAGCGCCTGCGCGTCGTCTTGCAGCGTGTGGATGGCGATGGCCGCATCGCCTGTAATCGGCCATTGCAGGTCGAAATGCGCGCCGTTTACGGAGGCGGAAATCGCCTTTTTCGCAAGCGAGGGCGCGATGCTTTCGGCCACCTGCGCGGGCGTCACGCCTGCGTCATAGACCCGTTGCTTGCCATCGGGGAAAGTGAGAGTGATCTGGGCCATCAGCCTGTCCTCGTCGTTTTGGCGCCCACGGAACGCCCGGTTGCGGGTTATGTGGGCGTGTCTGTGCGCTTGTGGCTTGGCCTTGTCAAGCGGGGCGGCGGTGTGCGGTTGCATACATTTTCGCCAAATTTCTGCGCTGTGGGCGCTAACGGGCGTGTCGCGGGCCTTGCGCGAGGGGGGCGAAGGGCTTAGCAAACATCCGTCACATTCACCGCAAGCCCGGAGATACCCACATGGTCAGACCCAAGATCGCCCTGATTGGCGCGGGACAAATCGGCGGCACGCTCGCCCACCTCGTTGCGCTCAAGGAACTGGGCGATGTCGTCCTGTTCGACATTTCCGAAGGCACGCCGCAAGGCAAAGCGCTGGATATCGCGCAATCGGGCCCGTCCGAAGGCTTTGACGCCGCGATGAAGGGCACCAATGATTACGCCGATATCGCGGGCGCCGATGTGTGCATCGTCACCGCCGGTGTGCCGCGCAAGCCCGGCATGAGCCGCGATGACCTGCTCGGGATCAACCTGAAAGTCATGAAATCGGTGGGCGAGGGGATTGCCAAGCACGCCCCCGACGCGTTCGTGATCTGCATCACCAACCCGCTCGATGCGATGGTTTGGGCGTTGCGCGAATTCTCGGGCCTGCCGCACAACAAGGTGGTGGGCATGGCGGGCGTGCTGGACAGCGCGCGCTTCCGGCATTTCCTGTCGCTCGAATTCAACGTGTCCATGCGCGATGTCACGGCCTTTGTGCTGGGCGGGCATGGCGACACGATGGTGCCGCTGGTGCGCTATTCGACTGTTGCGGGCATCCCGCTGCCCGACCTGATCGCGATGGGCTGGACCACGCAAGAGCGGATGGACAGCATCGTGCAGCGCACGCGCGATGGCGGGGCCGAAATCGTTGGCCTGCTGAAAACTGGGTCCGCCTTCTACGCGCCTGCGACCAGCGCGGTGGAAATGGCCGAAGCCTATCTGAAGGACCAGAAGCGCCTGCTGCCTTGTGCCGCCTATTGCAACGGCGAGTTTGGTCTGAACGGGATGTATGTGGGCGTGCCCACGATCATCGGCGCGGGCGGGATCGAGAAGATCGTCGATATCAAGCTGACGAAGGACGAACAGGCGATGTTCGACAATTCGGTGAACGCCGTCAAAGGGCTGGTCGCGGCTTGCAAGGGGATCGACCCCTCGCTCGCGTGATCGCATTCGCGATTGCGCAAACATCGAAATACAAGAGGCCGCGCCCGCAAGCGCGGCCTTTTTCATGGGCTTGCAATGTGAGTCGCGCTGGTATGCCGTGGCACACAACTTCCAAACTGCCTAAGGGTTAAGCAGGGCCTTCTTGTGATCACACCCAGAAATGCTGTGATCACAAAATGTCGATTTCTCTCAAATCCGCGTAGGGCAGGGGTCATTCGTCATTGTTTTCTGCATGGTTTCTGGCAGGAACGGCGCAACGAAACCAGAGCGATGGGACAGTTTCATGAATATCCACGAATACCAGGCGAAGGGGCTTTTGCGCTCGTATGGGGTGCCAGTCTCGGATGGGCGGGTGGTTTTGCGCGCCGAAGAAGCGAAAGCGGCGGCAGGCGAATTGGACGGCCCGCTCTGGGTTGTGAAGGCGCAGATTCACGCAGGTGGCCGCGGCAAGGGCAAGTTCAAGGAAGCAACTGCCGGCGAAAAGGGCGGTGTCCGTCTGGCGCGCTCTGTGTCGGAAGCCGAAGAAATGGCCAAGCAAATGCTAGGCCGGACACTGGTCACGCACCAGACTGGTCCCGCAGGCAAGCAGGTCAACCGGGTTTATATCGAAGATGGCTCGGATATTTCCCGCGAATTGTATCTTGCGCTGCTCGTGGACCGTGGGACCAGCCGCATCAGCTTTGTCGTGTCCACCGAAGGCGGGATGGATATCGAAGAAGTCGCGGCGCATAGCCCCGAGAGAATCCTGTCCTTCGCCATCGACCCCGCCACGGGCATTCAAGGCTTCCACGGGCGCCGTGTGGCGTTCGCGCTGGGGCTGGAAGGCAAACAGGTCAAGCAATGCGTCGATCTGGTGAACAAGCTTTACAAGTTGTTCGTTGAAAAAGACGCCGAGATGGTGGAAATCAACCCGCTGATCGTGACCACGGATGGCGATCTGAAATGCCTTGACGCCAAGATGGGCTTTGATGGGAACGCGATGTATCGCCAGCCCGACATCATGGCGTTGCGCGATGAAACCGAGGAAGACCCCAAGGAACTCGCCGCGTCGAAGTTTGACCTGAACTACATCGCGCTCGATGGTGAAATTGGCTGTATGGTCAATGGTGCAGGTCTGGCGATGGCCACGATGGACATTATCAAGCTTTATGGGTCAGAGCCTGCCAACTTCCTGGATGTAGGCGGGGGGGCGACGAAAGAGAAGGTCACGGAAGCCTTCAAGATCATCACCTCGGACCCCAATGTAAAAGGCATTCTGGTCAACATCTTCGGCGGCATCATGCGCTGCGACATTATTGCCGAGGGCGTGTTGGCGGCTGTGACCGAAGTCGGGTTGCAAGTGCCTTTGGTCGTCCGTCTGGAAGGGACCAATGTGGAACTGGGCAAGCAAATCATTCGCGATTCTGGGCTGAACGTGATCGCCGCAGACAACCTGTCGGACGCCGCCCAGAAAATCGTCAAGGCTGTGAAGGGATAATTCAGATGGCCGTTCTCGTTGATAAAAACACCAAGGTCATCTGCCAGGGCTTCACCGGCTCGCAGGGAACATTCCATTCCGAACAGGCGATTGCCTATGGCACGCAGATGGTGGGCGGGGTAACGCCGGGCAAAGGGGGCACAAGCCACTTGAATCTGCCGGTGTTCAACTCGGTTCACGAAGCGAAAGCTGTGACCGAAGCAACTGCCAGCGTCATTTACGTGCCGCCGCCCTTCGCTGCGGATTCGATCCTTGAAGCCATCGATGCCGAGATGGAATTGATCGTCTGCATCACCGAAGGTATCCCGGTGCTCGACATGATGAAAGTCAAGCGCGCGCTGGTGAATTCGAAATCCATCTTGATCGGCCCGAACTGCCCTGGTGTGATCACGCCTGACGCCTGCAAGATTGGCATCATGCCCGGCCATATTCACCGTCGCGGGTCTGTGGGTGTGGTGTCGCGTTCGGGCACGCTGACCTATGAAGCCGTCAAGCAGACCTCGGATGTGGGTCTGGGCCAGTCCACTTGTGTCGGTATCGGTGGCGATCCGATCAAAGGGACCGAGCATCTTGACGTTTTGGAATGGTTTTTGGCCGATGACGAGACAGAATCGATCATCATGATTGGCGAAATTGGTGGCAGCGCCGAAGAAGAAGCGGCACAATTCCTGAAAGATGAAGCCAAGCGTGGGCGCTCGAAGCCCTGTGCTGGTTTCATTGCGGGTCGCACGGCCCCTCCCGGTCGGCGGATGGGCCATGCAGGCGCCATTGTTTCGGGGGGCAAGGGCGATGCGGAGAGCAAGATCGAAGCGATGCGCTCTGCGGGGATCATCGTCGCCGAAAGCCCCGCCGGATTGGGCGAAGCTGTGTTGAAAGCCATCGGGCGCTGATCCAGCGCCCTTCTGTTGGGAGGCAGGAATGACCTTTACTCGGGCTGTTTCGGGCGGTTTTGCCCGCACTCTGGACTTTGCTGGCCGCTCGCGCAGGCCCGAATACTGGTTGTTCTTCGCCTTTGTGTTTGCGGGCGCGGCCGTGCTGGGCGCGCTCGACCTCGCTTTGGGCCGTCCGACACAGGGCTGGCTGGTGTCGGCCTTCCAGCTTGTCGTGTTCCTGCCGTTCCTCGCTGTGGGCTGGCGGCGCTTGCAGGATACAGGCCGTCCGGGCTGGTATCTGTTGGTCCCTGTTGCCATCGTCGTGGGCAGCACGATTGTGTCGGGCTCGGTCATGCAGCAAATCGCAGCGTTGGCCATCCCCGCCTTGCGCAGCACCGGCGGTGGCCTCCTGGGCGCGCTGTCGATCCTGCAAGTCGTCGCGGGCGCTGTGATCGTCTACTGGATGTCCCGTCCCAGCCAACGCGGCCCCAATGCTTACGGCCCCGAGCCGCGCGTGCGGTGAGTTCCGCCTTTTTCCTTTTCCCCTGCCATAGGGTGCACACATGAACGACCATTCCCCCAACGACCAGATGCACGCGCAAAGCTTCTTGCAAGGGCATAACGCTGATTATGTCGAAGCGCTGCAAGCCCGGCACGCGGCCGACCCCAAGGCCGTGGACGATGTCTGGGCCGCCTATTTCGACGCTCTGGGCGAAGCCAAGCAGGATGCCGCGCGTGCGGCCGCTGGTCCAAGCTGGCTGCGCCGCGACTGGCCGCCGGTGCCCAACGATGACTTGACCGCAGCACTCACGGGCGAATGGCCTGTGGCCGCAGCCCCGGCCGAGAAGAAGGCCGCGGGCGACAAGATCGTGGCGAAGGCCGCCGAGAAGGGTATCAGCCTGTCGGACGCGCAAGTGCGCGGTGCGGTGCTGGACAGTCTGCGCGCGCTGATGATCATTCGCGCTTACCGGATCCGGGGCCATCTGATCGCGGATCTGGACCCTTTGGGCATGCGCAAGGACGAGCCGCATCCAGAGCTTGACCCGCGCTCCTACGGGTTCACCGATGCCGACATGGACCGCCCGATCTTCATCGACAATGTGCTGGGTTTGGAAGTGGCGAGCCTGCGCCAGATCCTCGATATCCTCAAGCGCACCTATTGCGGCACTTTCGCGCTCCAGTTCATGCATATCTCGGACCCCGAGCAAGTGTCGTGGCTGAAAGAGCGGATCGAGGGGTATGGCAAGGAAATCGCCTTCACCAAGCAGGGCCGCCGCGCCATCCTCAACAAACTGGTCGAAGCCGAGGGTTTCGAGAAATTCTGCCATGTAAAATTCATGGGCACCAAGCGTTTCGGTCTGGACGGGGGCGAAGCGCTGATCCCTGCGATGGAGCAGATTATCAAGCGCGGTGGTGCGCTGGGCGTGAAGGAAATCGCCATCGGCATGCCGCATCGGGGCCGCTTGTCGGTTCTGGCCAATGTGATGGGCAAACCTTACCGCGCGATTTTCAACGAATTTCAGGGCGGCAGCTTCAAGCCCGAAGATGTCGATGGCTCGGGCGATGTGAAATATCACCTGGGCGCGTCTTCGGACCGCGAATTTGACGGCAACCGCGTGCACTTGTCGCTGACCGCAAACCCCTCGCATCTGGAAGCAGTGAACCCGGTCGTTCTGGGCAAGGTGCGCGCCAAGCAGGACCAGTTGGGCGATAGCGAGCGCCGTCAGGTTCTGGCCGTTCTGTTGCATGGCGATGCGGCCTTTGCGGGGCAAGGTGTCGTGGCCGAGGGGCTGGGCCTGTCGGGCCTGCGGGGCCACCGCACGGGCGGCACGATCCATATCATCGTGAACAACCAGATCGGGTTCACGACCGCGCCGCATTTCAGCCGCTCCAGCCCCTATCCCACCGATATCGCGCTGATGGTGGAAGCGCCGATTTTCCATGTGAACGGCGACGACCCCGAAGCCGTGGTCCATGCGGCAAAAGTGGCGACTGAATTCCGGCAGAAGTTCTTGAAGGACGTCGTGCTCGACATCTTCTGCTACCGCCGCTTCGGACATAACGAAGGCGACGAGCCGATGTTCACCAATCCGGCCATGTACAACCGGATCAAGAAGCACAAATCGACGCTCCAGATTTACACCGAGCGACTGGTGGCCGATGGCCTGATCCCCGAAGGCGAGATCGAGGATATGAAGGCCGCGTTTCAGGCGCGGCTGAACGAGGAGTTTGACGGGGCCAAAGTGTTCAAGCCCAACAAGGCCGACTGGCTTGACGGGCGCTGGTCGCACCTGAACCGCGAGGGCGAGGAATATCAGCCGGGCCAGACCTCGATCACGCCGCAGACGATGGCCGAGATTGGGGCGGCGCTGACGCGCTATCCCGATAGTTTCAACATTCACAAAACGGTCGTGCGTCAGCTTGATGCGAAGAAGGAGATGTTCGCAACGGGCAAGGGCTTCGACTGGGCAACAGGCGAAGCGCTTGCCTTCGGCTCGCTCGTGACCGAGGGCTACCCGGTCCGCTTGGCAGGCCAGGACAGCACGCGCGGCACATTCAGCCAACGCCACTCGGCCTTCATCGATCAGGAAACTGAGGATCGCTACTACCCCTTGAACAATATCAAGCCGGGGCAGGCGCGGTATGAAGTGATCGACTCGATGCTCTCGGAATATGCGGTGCTCGGGTTCGAATATGGCTATTCACTGGCCGAGCCCAACGCGCTGGTGATGTGGGAAGCGCAATTTGGCGATTTCGCCAACGGCGCGCAAATCATGTTCGACCAGTTCATCAGCTCGGGCGAAACCAAGTGGCTGCGCATGTCGGGTCTCGTCATGCTGCTGCCGCACGGGTTTGAAGGGCAGGGGCCGGAACATTCCTCTGCCCGTCTGGAACGCTTCCTGCAAATGTGCGCGCAGGATAACTGGATCGTGGCGAATTGCTCGACCCCCGCCAATTACTTCCACATCCTGCGCCGCCAGATCCACCGCAGCTTCCGCAAGCCGCTGGTGCTGATGACACCCAAATCGCTGCTACGCCATCGCCTGTGCATTTCGGAAGCGCGCGACTTCACGGATGGGTCCACCTTCCACCGGGTGCTCTGGGATGACGCGCAACAGGGCAACAGCACGACTGTGCTTGCACCGGATGCGCAGATCAAGCGCGTGGTCTTGTGTTCGGGCAAGGTCTATTTCGACCTGCTGGAAGAGCGGGACGCGCGCGGGATAGACGACATCTATCTGCTGCGGGTCGAACAATTCTATCCCTTCCCGGCTATGTCGCTCTTGCGCGAGTTGGAACGCTTCCCGAATGCCGAAATCATTTGGTGTCAGGAAGAACCCAAGAACCAAGGCGCGTGGTCCTTCATCGAGCCCAATCTGGAATGGGTCCTGAGCCGCCTGAACGGCAAGTCCAAGCGCGCCCGGTATGTGGGCCGCATGGCCTCTGCTTCGGTCGCGACTGGTCTTGCCAGCCAGCACAAAGCCCAACAAACAGCGCTCGTGAACGAAGCGCTGAGCATCGAGGAATAAGCCATGTCCACCGAAGTCCGTGTGCCCACTTTGGGCGAAAGCGTCACCGAAGCCACCATCGCCACATGGTTCAAGAAGCCCGGCGATCTGGTCGCGGCGGACGAAATGCTGTGCGAGTTGGAAACCGACAAGGTCACAGTCGAAGTGCCCGCGCCTGTAGGCGGCACCTTGACCGAGATCGTGGCGGCCGAAGGCGCCACAGTGGGGGTCGATGCGCTTCTTGCCATGATTACCCAAGCGGGCGCGGCTGCGGCCCCTGTCGCCCCAGTTGCCGCACCCCCTGCGAAAGCGGCGGGGACGATGGATCAGGTCGATGTCATGGTCCCCACTCTGGGCGAAAGCGTGACCGAAGCGACTGTCGCGACTTGGTTTAAGCAACCGGGCGAGCACGTGGCAGTCGATGAAATCCTGTGCGAGTTGGAAACCGACAAGGTGTCGGTTGAAGTGCCCAGCCCCGCCGCAGGTATCCTTGCCCAGATCGTTGCGCCCTCTGGCTCGACGGTCGGCGCGGGTGGCAAGCTGGCCGTGATCGGCGGAGCTGTCGTCGCCGCCGCACCGGCTGCGGCCCCTGACGTCTCTGCCCCCAAAGATATCGAACATGCCCCCGCCGCCAAGAAACTGATGGCGGAAAAGGGTCTTTCGCCTGATCAGGTCACGGGAACGGGCCGCGACGGGCGCATCATGAAAGAAGATGTGATGAAAGCCGCAGCTCCAGCCCCCGTGTCTGCTCCCGCCCCAGTTGTCAGTGCTCCCCGCGCCCCTGTTCCCGCCGATGACGCATCGCGCGAAGAACGCGTGCGCATGACCAAACTGCGCCAGACCATCGCGCGCCGGCTGAAGGAAGCGCAGAACACAGCCGCGATGCTGACCACGTATAACGAAGCCGACATGGGCGGCATCATGGATTTGCGCAACGAATTCAAAGATGCGTTCGAGAAAAAGCACGGCGTCAAGATGGGCTTCATGTCCTTCTTCGTCAAAGCCTGCTGCCATGCGCTGATGGAAGTGCCCGAGGTGAATGCCGAAATCGACGGCACTGACGTGGTCTACAAGAATTATGTCCATATGGGTGTCGCCGTGGGAACGCCCACGGGGCTGGTGGTGCCGGTGCTGCGCGACGCGCACAAGATGGGCTTTGCCGAGATCGAAAAGCGCATCGGCGACTTTGGCAAGCGCGCGCGCGATGGCAAACTGACCATGGCCGAAATGCAGGGCGGCTCGTTCACGATTTCCAATGGCGGGGTCTATGGCTCGCTCATGTCCTCGCCCATCCTGAACCCACCGCAATCGGGCATCCTGGGCATGCACAAGATCCAGGACCGCCCGATGGTTGTGAAGGGCCAGATCGTCGCGCGGCCTATGATGTATCTGGCGCTGAGCTATGACCACCGGATCGTGGACGGCAAAGGGGCCGTGACCTTCTTGGTCCGCGTCAAGGAAGCGCTCGAGGACCCCCGCCGGTTGTTGATGGACCTCTAATACGC
This sequence comes from Roseinatronobacter sp., assembly GCA_046296275.1. Lineage (GTDB taxonomy): Bacteria > Pseudomonadota > Alphaproteobacteria > Rhodobacterales > Rhodobacteraceae > Roseinatronobacter. The sequence goes on from JBKBLP010000005.1 coordinate 111,681, forward strand.
CCTCGCAGGGGCAGGCGCACTGCCCCTGTGCTACTTGGATCGCAGCCATGACCCCCGAACTCACTGCCCTGACCCTCGCGGCGCTGCTCCAGATGGTGCAGTATGTCCTCTACGCCATCCCCGCGAACATGGAACTCGGCACGCGCTACACGGGTGGTAGCCGCGACTTTCCGCCGGACAAGCAAATTTCCAAGCGCACTGCTCGCCTTGGCCGCGCCCTGCAAAACCATTTCGAAGGCCTGATCCTGTTCGGCATCGCCGTGGGCGTCATCACCATCAGCGGCCAATCCACCCCCGTGACCGCGGCGCTTGCCTATACCTACCTTGCAGCCCGCATCGCTTATATCCCCGCCTATGCCTACGGCCTGAACCCGTGGCGTTCGGCCATCTGGGCGGTGGGCTTTTTCGCCACCGCTACACTGCTGATCGCAGCGCTGCTATGACCCTTTATCTTGCCCAAAATACTCTCGGGGGGTGAGGGCCGGCAGGCCCGAGGGGGGCAGACAGCCCCCCAGACCCCCGCAACCACAGGAGACCCCATGTCCTACGATCTGATCGTCATCGGCGCTGGCCCCGGCGGCTATGTCTGTGCCATCCGCGCCGCGCAACTCGGCCTTAAAGTCGCCTGCGTCGAAGGCCGCGAGACCTTGGGCGGGACCTGCCTGAATGTGGGTTGCATCCCGTCGAAAGCGCTGTTGCACGCGACCCATTCCCTGCACGAAGCCGAGCATAATTTCGAGGCGATGGGCCTGACGGGTGCCAAGCCCAAAGTCGATTGGAAAAAGATGCTGGGTTACAAGGACGATGTGATCAGCCAAAACACAAAGGGCATCGAATTCTTGTTTAAGAAGAATAAGGTGACGTGGATCAAGGGATGGGCGTCGATCCCTGCTGCCGGAAAGGTGCAGGTTGGTGACACGACCTATGACACCAAAAATATCGTTATCGCCTCCGGCTCGGAATCCTCCCCTCTCAAAGGGGTCGAGGTGGACGAGAAAACCATCGTCACCTCGACCGGCGCGTTGGCACTTGGCAAGGTTCCGAAATCGCTCGTCGTGATCGGCGCTGGCGTGATCGGTCTTGAAATGGGTTCCGTCTATGCCCGACTTGGCGCGGATGTGACGGTCGTCGAGTACCTTGACCGGATTATCCCGGGCAATGATGGCGAAGTGGCCAAGACGTTCCAGCGGATGCTCGGCAAGCAAGGCATCAAGTTTATTCTGGGCGCGGCGGTCCAGTCGGCGACGACCACCAAAGCCAAGGCCCAGGTCGCCTATAAGCTGCGCAAGGATGAGAGCGACCACGTGATAGAGGCTGACACTGTGCTTCTTGCGACAGGCCGCCGCCCCTTCACAGCCGGTCTGGGACTAGAGGCATTGGGCGTGCAGATGACGGCGCGTGGCCAAATTGCGACAGATGGGCAGTACAAGACGTCGATTGCGGGCATCTATGCGATTGGCGACGCCATCGAAGGGCCAATGCTCGCGCACAAGGCCGAGGATGAGGGGATGGCGATTGCCGAAATCCTTGCCGGTCAAGCTGGCCATGTGAATTACGATGTTGTGCCGGGTGTCATCTACACTTGGCCCGAAGTTGCGAGTGTCGGCGCAACAGAAGAAACCCTGAAAGAACAGGGACGCGCCTACAAGGTCGGAAAATTCAGTTTCATGGGTAACGGTCGCGCGAAAGCGAATTTTGCCGGCGACGGGTTTGTCAAGTTGCTGGCCGATGCTGCGACGGACAGAATTCTAGGGGCTCATATCATCGGTCCCTACGCGGGCGACCTTATTCATGAGATTTGTGTCGCCATGGAGTTTGGTGCAAGTGCAGAGGACCTCGCGCGCACGTGTCACGCTCACCCCACCTATTCCGAAGCCGTGCGCGAAGCAGCGCTCGCCTGCGGGGACGGAGCGATCCACGCCTGACACAACTGTTTTGGGCACTTTTTCTACTCGGGTCGCAGCAAGCTGGCGGCGATACGCGCTCGCAACTCGGAACTCGTGCTGACCGCAGCGTATCCAGCGCCAATTGTCGCTTGGTCCCTCGCAGGACCCGAGGGCGCTGCACTTGCGTCGTTAATGTCGGGTTCGGTTTGTGGCACCCTTGCCCCATTTGCATCGGACCCAACGTCGATAAGTTCATCAATGCCCGCTGTCATGCTTGATTGTATTAATTGAACAGAAAGGTTACTCGCGGCGCCGGCACGCGCGGCATCATTCTCTGAAAGGTCCCTATCAGGCTGATCTTGCGGAAAGACACGAAACTCCTCTGCCGCCATGTCCAATGACATGGTTTCGGACTTAGTCTTCGGCGCGCTCGCCAGATTTTGTCGACTATCAGAGGGAACGAGCGGCCCGGTGCTATCGAGATTTTGGCCTGCTGTCGCGGTTGGCCCGCTCGACAGAACGGCGCTGTGGGCATCGTTCTCTGGCAGATTGAACGGCCTAATTGTATTATCGCTTAGGTCACGCATCTTAGTTTCGCCCGCCGGCGGGTCCAAGTACGGTGACAAGACACTTGACCTTTCATCCGCAGTCGGCAGGACTGCGCGCAATTCCCGGGCGAACCCATCGAACCCAAGGAGCTCCAGTCTTTGCGCGATTGCGCGTGCCGTCGATGCGTCTGGTGGTTCCCCAATTAAGTCCTGGGAGTAAATAATTCTTAAAAATGCCATGTCGTCCGCATCCTCTGCGACTGAATGCAAGATCAAGTTGCGAAGCGTCTGCCTTGCATAAGATGATAAACCAGAACTCACTTCCGCAAGTGCATCCAGCGCGAATTCAAAATCACCACTCTGTAGCGCACTGCGTAATATACCAGAAATAATATCTGCCGAATTTTCGGTGTTTCGGGTAACAAAAGCCAACCCTAATGCCTCGGACTTAAGGTCTTCAGTGATTTTAAACCCCCGCCGCTCTGCAGCACGAAGTTGATGGATAATCTCCGGAATCTGTGGGATGGTCGATTTACTTTCAAAGATATCTACGTTTGCAATCCCAGCAGATCCATGATTATAATCGTCTATCTCCAAACTTGATTGGATTATTATAGAATTACTCATCGCTTCCTTCAAAATGTTAATCTTCTCTGATAAGTATCTATCCCTTAGATTTCTAATTATATACGACCCAAGATGTGACCTAAGTGGCTCTGGAAGATCAAGTGCGCCAGTGATCGCAAGTTCAATCGGAAAATCTGATGAGAGTTCATCTGGCAAGAGAGATATCATAGCCCAAAACGCAGCCGATGGGCTACAAGCTGAAACCAGCGTCAAATCACTGCTAGGTGTCTGCTCTAGATCAACTAGATATGAAATTTCTTTAAGCAGGTGTTGCTCCGAAGCCATGTTGTTATCTAGATTGATTATCAAACGGGCCTCCTTGCCGAACCCCCAATATATTAAGGCTCGCGCAGCATTTAAAAGTTCAAACGGATCAATTTCATCATGCAGCGTTAGTATTTCAGCAGGTGAAAGCCGAGCCAGCGGTGGGGCGTCTTGAAACCACGAAGACGGGGACAGCAACTCTGGACTAGGGCAATTGCCATGTGCTGTGGCTGTCAAACTGTTAGAATTATTGGGCCGAGCACGTGCTATACTGTTCCCAACTTCGATATGGGACAAAGGTCCAGTTAGGTCTTGAGGGGAATACATGGGAGCTCGTTCGAAGCTTGCGTTTCTGTCAAACAATTCTGATTTACGGTGCGTTTCTGGTTTAAGGAGGCCATGCGCGACTGCCGCAGAGATTTCCTTCCCGAGCGCCGCTACGAGGTTCGTTCCTTCGAAATCGCTAACTGTATGGAGCACATCACTTACGGACTGGTCCGAATCGGGTCGCAAGAGCCTCAAGGGCAGGAGTGCTTCAGAAGCCAAGATGTTTTGATGTGGCTGTTGCAGCGCCCGGGCGGCAGTCTGACCAGCGGTTGCTGCAAGGGTCAAAATGGATGACGGTGGGAATGTAGTTGGGGATTCCGATACTGTTTCAGGGTTTTTTTCCGGGTCAAGAATATCAAGAACAACGAGCTGTGGCATGTCTTGTGCCGCACGGATTTTGCAGTCGCAACCAAGGTAGAGTTCGAGTATTCCCTGTCGCGCCTTCAATGACCTAAGACGAGTACGCGGTATACGAGTGAAGCTCTGAGTGATGTCAAAGTTGAAAAGTGCGTCCGTGACAGTCAAAGTCGCCTCGCGACCATTCTGTTCGAAATGCCAGATGCTATCAGGCGACAGTGGGATAACCACTCTGGTAAATTTTGAATGCTCTCCCGTCCGGACTGGAACAGTTACAGTTTGTGCCGCTGCGCCAAACGCTTGCAACAAAAGAAGTGTTAAAGAGGCTAGAATCTGTAGCATCTCTTAAGCCGCGTTCTTTTTTATTTCTCGCAAGACTTGTTCAAGGTCGGAAAAGTCAGGACGTTGATGGTGTGGGGTGTTCTGGCGTCCTACTTCAATACAGATATTTGCAGGGTGTGCATGCAAGTTTGCGATGAGCACCTCGCGTACAAGCTGAAGAAAATGGTGATCTTCTTCGGCTATGGCGCGCATACGTCCAGCCATCGGGCCCACGAAGCCATAAGCCAGAAACACACCTAAAAAAGTACCTGTTAACGCGCCGCCAATCATTTTACCCAAAATTTCAGGTGGTTCACTAATCGCGCCCATTGTCTTGATAATGCCTAGAACGGCTGCGACAATGCCGAGGGCGGGTAGTGCGTCCGCAATGGTCTGAACAGCGTGCGAACTGTGAAGGCTGTGCTGTTTGTCTGCTTCAAGTCGTTTGTCCAAGACTTCTTCAACCTGATGTGGGTCGTTGTAATTTAGCGTTGCTGCGCGCAATGTATCACAGATCAGGTCGACAACATTGTGGTCGCTTTGAATGCGGGGATATCGAGAAAATATCGAAGACTGATTCGGATTTTCGATATGTTCTTCGATCGCCACTGGGTTTTGGCGAGAAGTCCAGATCAATTCAAATAACAAACTGAGAAGATCACGATAATCTTGCGGCTGCCATTTTGGTCCTTTGAAGACACGTCCGATGTTTCGGAACGTCGCTTTAATTGTTGAAAGATCGTTTGCAAGAATAAATGAACCAATAGCAGCGCCACAAATAATGACCATTTCAAAAGGAAGTGCTTTCAGAATAATGCCCATGGTGCCACCAGAGCCTAGATAACCGCCAAAAACCATGACGATGACAACAACAATTCCAACGATTGCGATCATTTAAGCCTCGGCTACATTCGGTGATATGCGCAGAATAGACGGACAAGCTTCAGGAAGGACTAACTACGTCTTTGACAGGTTATTCTTTCGGCGTCAGTGCGTGGCGTCCAGCCAGGACCGCGCTGATTGCGTACGCTTGTAGTGGATCGAGCTCTGCCAGTATCATGCCTGCGAGATCGGGACGTAGCCGGGCGAAAAAGCCCGCAGCAAAGCCAACATCCATTGTTGCAAAGAGCTCGGCCGCTTGTTTTGGTTTCATATTTTCGTAAATGGTAACTAGCCGAGCGACATCTGTTTCGGCCGCCGTAGCAGTCAAATTTAGAGTTCCCAATAGCTGTGCTTCGGCTGCTTCCAGAGCTTGGAGCTGCGCCCGAATTGCGTCCTCTGCTGCGGCAACGTCATTGCGGCGGCGCGCCAGGTCGGCTTCTGCCTGTCGCAACCGCTCTTCGCGTTCTTTGAGTGCTTCGAGCAGGCGGTCGGGTGTGTCAGATATGGCTTTGACATCAGACACGGTGTTCTCGGCAGCAACAACACTTGCAACGCCAAGTCCGAGTCGAGATGCCCCAGCAAAAAACAGCAAGAATGCAAGAATTGGCAGTGCCCCAATGGCGATTTTTGTATGATAGGGGGCGGGAGCGTGCGTCATTCCCCAGTCCCCCGTTCTGGATCGCGCGTACGCAGGACGCGTGAGCGGGTCGGGGCGCGTCCGAATGCCGAGAATTCATCGGTCGGGCGCGAATCCATGGGAGGCTGTGCGACAGCCGGACCTGTGCGATTCGCTGCAAGCAGAAGCTCGAGGTTTCGTGCCGTTGTTTCGGCGCGCGCAATTGTCAGCGCCAAAGATGCCTCGGCCTTAGTTGTTGAATTCGAGGCCTGCGAGAGCGCTTTTGTCAGCGCATCGACTTGTTGCGACATCACCGCGATTGCCGCACCGATATCGCCATCGAGTCGGGTCAATGTCCGAAGCCTACGTGACAAAAGCATGCAATATGCTGCGGCCAAGATCGCCGCGAAAGCGATGAACACGTCCAAGTAGAATTGCATAATACCCTCTTATGTAAGCACAAATTCAGTAATCAAGATGTCGCGAATGTGCCCGTCGCCCGCAATGATCTGTGCGCGACGCAATAATTGCGCACGCAACCGCAACAATGCTGCTGGGTCGTTCAGCTCCGCTGGTTCGACGGCACGCAAATAAAGATTGATCATATCGATCAGGCGTGGACGCAGGCGCTCGACGTCAGCTACGGAAGCTGGAGCAACCTCGAATTGCGCCGAAAAGCGCAGTAATCGCGCATTGGAATTGGGCGTAAGCGAAACCATGATAGGGTCGAGCGCTACAAAGGCAAAATCAGCTACGCTTTTTGAACTGGGCGTGGCGCTTTGGCCGCTTGGGAGTTTCCCTGAATAGGCGGCGAAAAATCCCCCAGCCCCAAGCGCCACGCCGCCAATCATGCCGATGAGCATCGGCAAAAGCCGTCGTTTCTTGGCATTTGGTTCGGTATTGACCTGCGCGGTCGCGGTGACGTCTGCCATGGCCCCTCCTTGAACATTCATCGAACACAGGAATGGCACAAACAAACTAACCGAATCTTAAAACCTTCCGGCGAAAGTGCAGGTGTGCCTGATCTCAGGGGGAAAGGAAGAACGCGTGCAACAAGTGGCGGCGGTTTGGAATAAGTTGGACTTGCGCGGGCGTAGCGCGGCGGTTGGTGGCATTTTGCTGTCGCTTGTGCTTGTCTTGGCCCTTGCGCGCGGGGCATCGCAACCGGCTTTGACGTTGCTGTATGCGGGGCTTGAAACAGCGGCGGCGGGCGAAATTGTTCAGACGCTTGAACAACGCGGTGTCCGCTACGAGGTGCGTGGCGATTCGATCTTCGTGCCCCAGCCCCAACGGGACGAGTTGCGCATGTTGCTTGCGGCGTCAGGCCTGCCTGCAAACTCGGTGGCAGGGTATGAGTTACTCGACCAGCTTTCTGGATTCGGGACCACGTCCCAGATGTTCGACGCTGCCTATTGGCGCGCGAAAGAGGGTGAACTCGCCCGGACCATTGCCTCTTCGTCCTTGATTCGTCAGGCACGGGTGCACTTGGCCAAAGGTCCTGGCACAGTCTTTCGCCGCGATGCTGCGATGTCAGCCTCCGTCACAGTCACGCCGGTCAGTGGCCAGCTGACCGCCATGCAAGCGCGCACGATTCGTCATTTGGTGGCTTCGGCTGTCGCTGGGATGAACCCAGATGACGTGGCGGTGATCGATAGCGCGGGGGGGCTGGTTTATGCTTCCGAGGGGGATTTCGCCGCTGGGACCGGTCCCTCCGACCGGGTCAGCGATCTACGCAGACGGGTCGAGCGCATCTTAGACGCACATGTGGGTTTTGGTCGGTCCGTCGTTGAAATCAGTGTGGAAACTGTATTGGACCGCGAAGTGATCCGCGAGCGTCGCATTGACCCGGACGAGCGGGTCGCAGTTGTATCGGAAACGGAGGAGATCGCAAACTCGAGCACAGGCCCAATTGCTCAGGGCGTGACGGTCGCCGGCAATTTGCCTGACGGCGACGCGGCGGCGAATGCTGCCACAAGCGAAAGTCGAGAAGCGCAAAACCGTGTGCGCAATACCTTTGACGTTTCAGAAACGCAGCGCGAGATCGAGCGTATGCCTGGCGCGATCCGAAGGTTGACTGTCGCCGTGCTGATCGATGGGGTGCAGAATGTGGGGAATGCTGGCGAACCGGTATGGTCGCCGCGTCCTGAAACTGAACTAGAGGCGCTGCGCGATCTCGTCGCCTCTGCTGTTGGTTTCGACGAAGCGCGTGGTGACGTGATCACGCTACGTTCCCTCCCGTTCGAGCCAGCCCCGATACTGGGCTCTGAAGCAGGGGGAGGGTTGTTTTCAAGTGCCAATCTGGATGTGATGACACTTGCGAAATGGGGATTTTTGTTACTGGCGTTTTTGGTTCTGGCGCTGCTGGTCGTTCGGCCGCTTCTTTTGGCGGCGCGCGGCGGGCGGTCAGATATGGCCGCCGGCGTCGCGGGCCTGCCGGCGCTGTTGCCTGGGGTGGACCGTATGGCTGACACGACCGGACGTGCCTTACCCTATGACATAGGCCCAGAACTATCCGATCGCGACACAGCTGCGCCTGCTGATCCCGTCGCTCGGCTGCGCGAATTGATTACTCAACGCCAGACCGAGTCTGTCGAGGCGCTGCGTCATTGGATCGAAACGTCCAAGGAACCGACTCAGAAAGGGTAAATTATGCTAAATCTCGAAGAGTTTGAACTCGAAGGGGTTCAACCAGATCGCGGATATCTGGATCCAAAAAGTGCCGAAATTCTGCGAAATCAAGGATATGACGAGGGTTATGCAGCGGGGTGGCAGGATTGCGTTGCCCATACAAAAGAAACTTCGGCTGCGCAGATGGCGGCCACGCTTGATGCATTGCAACGCTTGTCGTTCACATATGCCGAGGCTCGGGCACTGGCAGAGCACCAGTTGGTCGAATTTGTCGAAACTTTGTTGCAGCGCATTGTTCCGCCGGTCTTAGACGCGGCCATGCCAGCGCGCGTGTCCCAAGAGCTTGAAACCTTGCTCAGACGCGATCCAGATGCGCGCCTCGGGCTACGCTGTGCGCCGAGCACAGCCAAAGTGCTGTCGTCAATAATGGCGGATCTGCCAAGCAACGCACATATCACACTATCCGAAGAGCCGGCCTTCTCTCCGATGCAAGTGGCAATTACCGGCCAAGAGCAGCACCGGATGATCGATCTTGAACCAATCTATGCACTTCTTGACATCAAACCGCATCAATCGGGCGACACAATTCGCGAGATACTCAGAGGTAAGGCATGACCGAACTCTCAGACAAGACAACAATTTTGGGCCAAGTGCCCATTGAGATCACAATCTCTGTCGGGCGTGCGAGACCGATGGTGCACGACTTGCTGCGCTTGGGGCGGGATTCCGTGTTGCCGCTTGATCGGCGCATTGATGACCCTGTCGAGCTGTTCATTGGTGACCGATTGATTGCGCGCGGCGAGCTGCGGGAACTTGACGGGGCACAGACGGGTTATCTTGGGGTCCGATTGACAGAAATCATCGCCCCCGCCGAAAAGGGATAATCCATGCTGCGGCTGGTTCTTTTTGTTTTCGCCAGTTACTGCTTGATTGGCACAGAGCTAGCACAGGCGCAGCAAGCCTCCGCCTTGTTGGATCAGATGACAGAGGGGCTGACCGCGCCTGACGGATCACTTGCAATGCGGTCAGTGCAATTGATTGTGTTGCTGACGTTGCTCTCGCTTGTGCCGGGCATTCTCGTGACGGTTACGTGTTTTCCTTTCATCGTGACTGTGCTGGCGATTCTCCGTCAGGCTTTGGGCCTTATGCAATCACCGCCGAACATGCTGATCGTGTCCTTGTCGCTGTTCCTGACATGGTTTGTGATGGAACCCGTCTTGCTGGCCGCTTGGGAAAACGGGGTTGTGCCCTTGAACGAGGGCCTGCTGCCCATCGAAGATGCCTTCGTGCAAGTGATGGATCCGTTCCGCCACTTCATGACCGCCCGGATTGATCCCGCCACCTTTGAGAGCCTGGCAAGTTTGCGGCCCGGCCCCGTGGCGGCGCTGTCGCCTGATGCGCCGCTCTCGATCTTGACCCCGGCCTTCATGCTGTCGGAAATTGCGCGCGCTTTCCAGATCGGGTTCCTGATCTTCCTGCCCTTCTTGATCATCGATCTTGTGGTGGCCGCAGTCCTGATGTCGATGGGGATGATGATGGTGCCACCTGCGATTGTCAGCCTGCCGTTCAAACTGTCTTTTTTCGTCGTGGCTGATGGCTGGCGGCTTTTGTCCGAAGCGCTCGTGCGCTCCTATATGTAGGGCGCTTGCCCTTGGCGCGGGCAAACCGTAAAGCGGACGCGGATCAGGATCAGAACAGGACAGAGCAATGGGTTTCAAAATGGGGATCGTGGGTCTGCCCAATGTCGGCAAATCGACCTTGTTCAATGCGCTGACGAAAACGGCGGCGGCGCAGGCGGCGAATTTCCCGTTTTGCACGATTGAACCCAATGTGGGCGATGTTGCTGTGCCGGATGCGC
>JBKBLP010000006.1:0-103470 GCA_046296275.1 Roseinatronobacter sp.
GGCCCCCGCCCGGGAAAGTTGAAACGGCACCGCATGGCCGAGGCGATGGCCTCGGCCAAGACCATCTTGGGTTACGTGTGCCCGCGCGCCGCGCGGACCAAGTCCAAGATTTTCTTCGCCGCATCCGGGATATTCGTGCCTGGCCCAAAGATCGCCTTCACGCCTGCATCGAACAGGAACTGGTAATCCTGCTGCGGGATCACGCCGCCGCAAATGACCAGAATATCCTCGGCCCCCGCATCACGCAGAGCCTGCACCAGTTGCGGCGCGAGCGTCTTGTGGCCAGCGGCCTGCGACGAAATGCCGATGATATGCACGTCGTTGTCGATTGCGTCTTGCGCGGCTTCGGCGGGGGTCTGGAACAGCGGCCCCACATCGACATCGAAACCGATATCGGCAAAGGCTGTGGCGATCACCTTGGCCCCGCGATCATGCCCGTCCTGCCCCATTTTGACCACCAGCATCCGCGGACGGCGGCCTTCCTGCTCCGCAAAGCGCTCGACATCGGCCTGAATGGCGGCGAAGCCGTCATCGCCTTCGTAAGCCGCGCCATAGACACCGGCGAGGGTCTTGACCTCGGCTCGGTGGCGGCCAAACACTTTTTCCATCGCCATGCTGATTTCCCCGACAGAGGCCCGCGCGCGGGCGGCTTCAACAGCGGCTTCCAAGAGATTGCCGCCTTCGGCTGCGCGGCGGGTAATTTCAGCCAAGGCCGCATCACATGCCGCTTGGTCGCGCGTGGCGCGGACCTGTTGCAAGCGCGCGATCTGGCTGTCGCGCACTTTCATGTTGTCGATATCGAGAATGTCGATCGGGTCTTCCTTGTCCTTGCGGTATTTGTTCACGCCCACAATGACTTCCTCGCCCCGGTCAATCATGGCCTGACGACGGGCGGCCGATTCCTCGATCCTGAGCTTGGGCATGCCAGAGGCAACGGCCTTGGTCATGCCGCCCATTTCCTCGACTTCCTGCATCAGCGCCCAAGCGGCTTCGGCCAGATCATGGGTCAGCTTTTCGACATAATAGCTGCCCGCGAGCGGATCGACGACGCGCGTGACACCTGTTTCCTCTTGCAACACAAGCTGGGTATTGCGGGCAATCCGCGCGCTGAATTCGGTCGGAAGCGCAATCGCTTCGTCCAGAGCGTTCGTATGCAGCGATTGCGTCCCGCCCAAAACCGCGCTCATGGCTTCATAGGCGGTGCGGATGACGTTGTTATAGGGGTCTTGCTCTTGCAGGCTGACGCCCGAGGTCTGGCAATGCGTGCGCAACATGGACGATTCAGCCTTTTTGGGCTGGAATTCCTCCATCACGCGCGACCAGAGCAGACGGGCGGCGCGGAGTTTGGCAATCTCCATGAAGAAATTCATGCCGATGGCGAAGAAGAACGAAAGCCGCCCCGCGAACGCGTCCACATCCATGCCCCGCGCAATCGCCGTGCGGACATATTCGCGGCCATCGGCGAGCGTAAACGCCAGTTCCTGCACCAGATTCGCGCCCGCTTCCTGCATGTGGTAGCCGGAAATGGAAATCGAGTTAAATTTCGGCATCTCGGCGGACGTGTATTCGATGATATCCGCAATGATCCGCATCGACGGTTCAGGCGGATAGACATAGGTGTTGCGGACCATGAATTCCTTCAGAATGTCGTTCTGAATGGTGCCCGAAAGAAGCGCGCGGCTGACGCCTTGCTCTTCGCCCGTGACGATGAAATTGGCAAGGATCGGGATGACCGCGCCGTTCATCGTCATGGAAACGCTGACTTTTTCGAGCGGAATGCCGTTGAAGAGGATCTTCATATCCTCGACCGAGTCGATTGCCACACCTGCCTTGCCCACATCGCCCACGACGCGCGGATGGTCGCTGTCATAGCCGCGATGGGTGGCCAGATCAAAGGCCACGGACACGCCCTGCTGACCAGCGGCCAGCGCCTTGCGGTAGAAATTGTTCGATTCCTCGGCGGTCGAGAAGCCCGCATATTGGCGAATCGTCCAAGGACGGCCTGCATACATCGTGGCCTTCACACCGCGCGTATAAGGCGCATCGCCCGGCATGTTGCCCAGATGCGGCAGGCCTTCGACATCGGTTTCGGTATAAAGCGGCTGAACGGGAATTCCTTCGAGCGTATGCCAAGTCAGGCTGTCGAGGGGCTTGGTTTTCAACTCTTTGGCGGCGCGGGCTTCCCAACGAGCTTTGGGGTCTGTCATGGCAGGTCCTTTCTGCGCGTTTGGGGGGCGATTTTTATCCCCAAGACGCTGTAATTCCGCAAAACACCCCTATATCCTGTTGCAGCAGGAGGGACTATGAAACCGATCTTGACGCTTGTTTTCGCACTGGTTTTTCCGCTCGGCGCGGTCGCACAGACGGTTGGCCCGCAAGGAACAGCCATGGCCCAAGGGGCCGTGGCGACAGACGCCACATCACAGGCTTTGCCAGAAGGGCTGCAAGTTCTGGACGCGCGCGAAATCAATGTGCGCGATTTCATTTGGTCGAGTCGGATCATCGTGGTCATGGCCGACACACCCGATGATCCTGTTTTCACCCGCCAGATTGAAGCGCTGCGCGCGGCAGAAAGTGAAATGATCTTGCGCGATGTGGTGGTGGTGATCGACGCCCATCCAGCCAACCGCTCGCCCCTGCGCCAAGTACTGCGCCCACGCGGGTTCATGTCTGCGATCATCGACAAAGATGGCGAAGTCAAGGCCCGCCGCCCGGCATTCCGCACAGCGCGGGAATGGGTCGCGGTGATCGACCGCTTCCCGACGCGCCGACAAGAGATGCTGGAACAGTTACCGTCAGGGCGCTGAACAGGCGCAATCCAGAGGAGGCTCGCGCCACGTCTATTCTTCGGGGGGCTGCCGCCCCCATCTGGCCCTGAAAGCAGGGCCAGATTCCCCCGCGAGTATTTGGAGCAAGGTAAAGAACACGTGACAATCATTTGAAATAGCCTGCATTTTCTGCACGGCCATGCAAAAGCCACCAACCGGGGCCGAAAACGCCTGCAAGCCAGAAGACAAGCGCCGCTCCGGGGTCAAGGAACCCTGTGCGCGCGATCAGGGCCAGTGCAATGCCCAAACCGTAAATCAACCCGCCCCCAACAGTCACGAATTCCAACCCCAGCCGGATACGGCTGAGGAGCGGAAAGAGGCCGTGAAAAACGGCCATGCCTGCAAGGGGGGGAAGCAGCAAAAGCATATACTCGCCCGCGCGAATGCCTTCGATTAGCCGTGTCAGAACAAAATAGGCGAGGCCCAAGCCTGCACTGAAGCACAGAAAATAGACCATGAACAACTTGAGGGGCGTGCGCTTGGGCTTTTCTGCCATCACTCGAATTCCATGATGATGTCATCCACCGCAAGCGATGCGCCCGGCGCCGCGTTGATCTTGGCGACCTTGCCCTTGCGCTCGGCGCGCAGGATGTTTTCCATTTTCATGGCTTCCACTGTGGCCAGCGCCTGACCTTCGAAGACCTCGTCACCTTCGGCCACGGCGATTGACACAACCATCCCCGGCATCGGGCAGAGCAGGTATTTCGACGTGTCAGGCGGCAGTTTTTCGGGCATGAGCCGGGCCAGTTCAGCTTGGCGCGGCGAGAAGACCTGCACTTTCAAGTCTGCCCCGCGCAACCGCACCCGGTAGCCACCAGAGGCGCGGCCTACCTTCATCACCAGCTTTTCGCCATTCACCATCAACCGCGCAAGCGGTTGGCCGGGCTGCCAGTCGGACGTGACGCGGAAGTCCTGCCCCGCCAAAGTGACTGTGGCCCCATCACGATCCGCCTTGATCGTCGCTGGCAGCGCATAGCCTGCGATATGGATCACCCATTCAGTTCCCACAACACGCTCATGATTGTCCATCCGGCCCGATACGCGCGCGCGGCGGATTTCGGCCACGCGGTTCATCGCACATGCGCAGGCGGCGGCGCGGAGCAGCAGATCCTCGGACAAGTCTGCGCCAAGGAAGCCTTCGGGGTATTCTTCGGCGATGAAGGCCGTGGTGATGTTGCCTGACACAAAGCGCGGATGGTCCATCACCGCCGACAGGAAGGGCAGATTGTGGCCGATGCCTTCAACTTCAAACTCGTCAAGGGCAAGGCGCATTTCCTCGATCGCGAGCGCACGGGTGGGGGCCCAAGTGCAGAGCTTGGCGATCATCGGGTCGTAATACATGCTGATCTCGCCCCCTTCATACACGCCTGTGTCATTGCGCACGGCGCGGGTGGGTTCGACGAATTCGGCAGGCGGGCGGTAGCGGGTCAGGCGGCCAATCGAGGGCAGGAAGTTGCGATAGGGGTCTTCGGCATAAAGCCGGCTTTCCATCGCCCAACCGTTGATCTTCAGGTCAGATTGCGCGAAGGGCAGCTTCTCGCCTGCCGCCACGCGGATCATCTGTTCCACAAGATCGATGCCCGTGATCAGTTCCGTGACCGGGTGTTCCACCTGCAAGCGGGTGTTCATTTCGAGGAAGTAGAAATTCTTCGCCCCATCGACAATGAATTCCACAGTGCCCGCCGATGTATAACCCACCGCCTGCGCAAGCGCGCAAGCCTGCTCGCCCATGGCCTTGCGCGTGGCTTCGTCCAAAAACGGTGATGGCGCTTCTTCGATCACTTTCTGATTGCGGCGCTGGATCGAGCATTCGCGCTCGTGCAGATAGACGCAATTGCCGTGCTGGTCGGCCAGAACCTGAATTTCGATATGGCGGGGTTGGGTCACGAATTTCTCGATGAAAATCCGGTCATCGCCGAAGCTGTTGGCAGCTTCATTCTTCGACGACTGGAACCCTTCGCGCGCCTCTGTGTCGTTCCAGGCGATCCGCATCCCTTTACCACCACCACCGGCGCTGGCCTTGATCATCACGGGATAGCCGATCTGGTTCGAGATCGTCACGGCCTCGTCTGCATCCGCGATCAGGCCCATATAGCCGGGCACTGTGCTGACGCCTGCTTCCTGCGCGAGTTTTTTCGAAGTGATCTTGTCGCCCATCGCTTCGATGGCGCTGGCGGGCGGACCGATGAAGGCCACGCCCGCTTTCGCCAAGGCAGCGGCAAAATTCATGTTTTCCGACAGGAACCCGTAGCCCGGATGGACAGCTTGCGCGCCTGTCTTGGCAATGGCGTCCATGATCTTGTCGATCACGATATAGGATTGGTTGGCAGGCGGAGGGCCGATATGCACGGCTTCATCGGCCATTTTGACATGCAGCGCGTTGCGGTCGGCATCGGAATAGACCGCGACTGTCTTGATCCCCATCTTGCGCGCGGTCTTGATGACCCGACAGGCGATTTCGCCGCGATTGGCGATCAGGATCTTGGAAAACATGCGGGCTCCTCCGGGTGGGCGTGGGGGGTCATTCGTCATCCTCCTCCCAATCGCCATGGGTTGTGTCGAATGCGAATTCAGATGACCCGTCGAAAAGCTGCGGGAAATTGGCTTGCGCCACACGCATATCCACGCGCAACAGCGCGTCATAGCTTTCGGGATCGAAGGGGGTATCAACGGGGACAACTTCGCGGCCCAGCAGCCACGACAGGCGTCCTGCATCCAGATTGCCGCGCTCAAAAGGCTGGTCGCCAAAATGGGCAATCAAAGCACCAAGAAAAGCCTCGTCCGCGCGGCGGTCAATCGCGCGCCGGTCCGGGAAGCGCTTGCGTGCTATCAGCGGTGTCACGCCTTTGGGATTGGCGCGCCGGATAACGAATTGAAAATCGGTCGAAGGCAGGCGCCCGGGAAAGCCGCGATGCTTCAGCATGATGTGCCCCCGATGACAGGGGCGAACCCGCGCGCCTGCGAGAGGACCTTAGCGGCCTTTGCCTTTGATCGAGACCGGCTCGACATAGACGGGGGCGACAGGCTCGGGTGCAGGGGCTGCGCGGTGCTTGGCGCAAGCGCCCAGAACGAAAACGGTTCCGAGGACGATGAGTGTTGCTTTGGACATTGATGGCTCCGATATGCAGCTTTGACATTGGGGAAACCAGCAAATCGCCGCCCCACAGAAACGTCCATAGCGCAAGTGCGCCGGGCCTGCCAAGGGAAACCGAAATCACCCCGCACACAGATGGCGCGGGATGACGTTTGTTTGACCGCGCGGGTCAGATCAGCGGTACTTACCCTTGCCGGCCACAGGCTCGACATAGATGGGTGCGGGCGCGACTTCAACAGTCGGGGCCTTGTGCGAATGCTTGTGGCAAGCGCCCAGCGTGACAACAAGCGCGAGACCCGCGAGGACGGTGATCTTGGACATGGCTTTCTCCTGCTCGGAAGGGCCGGATGCGATTTTGTTCTTTTGCGCGCCCGGCATGGTTGCTGTGCATACCCGAAGGCATACGCGCGGAGTGTAGCGAAAATCGTTGAATCCCGCCATGAAATTTCGCAGGGCACCAGAATATGTGGCGCGTCTGCATCAGGCAGAATCAGGGGGTTAGTCATAAATGCCCTCGTCATCCCAGTCGCAGCCATCCATGCCGAAAACGAAACTCTCAAAGACCTGCACTACGCTTGGATCGCGTTGGCCGAAGTCGAGCGGGCGATCCAGAAGCGTGACGATCGCGCCCCGCCAGCCTTCGGCGGCAAGGTCTTGGCCCGCGCCCGCAAGGTCTGTCAGCGTCTGCTCGCACAGCCACTGCATATCGCTGAACACACGCTCGCCATCCGCAAGATAGAGGGCCGGAGGCTCGGCCAGTTTCGGCACGATGTAGCGCAGGCGGATCATGTCCATGTCTTCGTCCCAGATTTGGTCCAGTACCGCAGCATCATTTCCAGAAGGCAGACGCAAAGCCTCTGCCCCGGCGGGCGCAGCCAGCGCGCCCAGCAATGCCACGACGCGAACCAGCATCAGCCCCCCTTAAAGCGGAATATTGTCGTGCTTTTTCCACGGCATCGTCTGCGCCTTGGTGCGTAGCGACGCAAAAGCGCGCGCAACACGGCGACGGGTCGATTGCGGCATGATCACTTCGTCGATAAAGCCCTTCTCGGCGGCGACAAACGGATTGGCGAAGCGATCCTCGTATTCCTTGACATGGGCTGCGGTTTTCTCGGCATCGCCAAGGTCCGCACGATAAAGGATTTCGACCGCCCCTTTCGCGCCCATCACAGCAATCTCTGACGTGGGCCAAGCGTAGTTGAAATCTGCCCGCAGGTGCTTGGAAGCCATCACCACATAAGCCCCGCCATAGGCTTTGCGCGTGATCACGGTCACTTTCGGCACCGTTGCTTCGCCGTAAGCATAAAGCAGTTTCGCGCCGTGCTTGATCACACCTGCATATTCCTGCCCTGTCCCCGGCAGGAAGCCCGGCACATCGACAAAGGTCAGGATCGGGATATCGAAGGCGTCGCAGAAGCGGACAAACCGCGCGCCCTTGCGGCTGGAATCGATGTCCAGACAGCCTGCCAGCACCATCGGCTGATTGGCTACCACGCCCACAGTGCGCCCTTCCAGCCGGATGAAGCCCGTGATGATGTTCTTGGCGAAATCCGCCTGAATTTCGTAGAAATCGCCTTCATCCGCGACTTTCAGGATCAATTCCTTCATGTCGTAGGGGGTGTTGGGATTGTCGGGCACCAGTGTGTCAAGGCTGGGTTCCACGCGCGCCGGGTCATCGAAGAAGGGGCGCACCGGCGGCTTTTCGCGGTTGTTCTTGGGCAGGAAATCGACCAGACGGCGCACTTCGATCAGCGCCTCTACATCGTTTTCAAACGCACCATCCGCGACCGAGGACTTGCGCGTATGCGTCGTGGCCCCGCCCAGTTCTTCGGCGGTGACGACTTCGTTCGTGACGGTTTTCACCACATCGGGGCCAGTGACGAACATGTAGGAGCTGTCCTTCACCATGAAGATGAAGTCGGTCATTGCAGGGCTATAGACGGCGCCACCTGCGCAGGGCCCCATGATCAGGCTGATCTGCGGCACCACACCTGACGCGATAATATTGCGCTGGAACACGTCGCCATAAGCCGCGAGCGAGCTGACGCCTTCCTGAATGCGCGCGCCGCCCGAATCGTTGATCCCGATTACGGGCGCGCCGTTCTGGATCGCCATGTCCATGATCTTGCAGATTTTCTGCGCATGGGTTTCCGACACAGACCCGCCCATGACGGTGAAATCCTGACTGAACACATAGACTTGGCGGCCATTGATGGTGCCCCAGCCCGTGACGACACCATCGCCCGCGGGGCGGTCTGCCTGCATCCCGAAATCGACGCAGCGATGTGCCACGAACATGTCGAATTCTTCAAAGCTGCCTTCGTCGAGCAACAATTCCAGCCGCTCGCGCGCCGTCAGCTTACCCTTGGAGTGCTGGGCCGCAATCCGGCGTTCGCCACCGCCCTGACGCGCCGTCTGGCGGCGATCCTCGAGTTGTTGCAGGATATCCTTCATGCGCTCCCCCCTATGACCAACGTCCGGCCAATCTGTCCTAGGGGCGGACAATAATGTTGCGCGCGCAATGTGAAAAGCGAAATCAAGATAATTTGCAAAATGACTTTGCGATTGCGCCGCAAATTTGCAAATCTGGGTGGCCTTGCCAATTCCGGCACGAGGCTATCTAGTGCACAACTTCACAACCCAAGCTCCGCGCGGTGCCACCATGCTTAATCTGCCCGTTCCCGTCCTGACCATCGTTCTTTTAGCAATTTCTAATGTATTCATGACCTTCGCTTGGTATGGGCACCTGAAATACCCCAATGCGCCAATCCTCACCGTGATTTTTGTTGCTTGGGGAATCGCGCTCTTTGAATACATGCTCATGGTACCTGCGAACCGGATCGGGCACACGCATTTCAGCGCGGCTGAACTCAAGACCATTCAGGAAGTGCTGACACTCTCGATCTTTGCAGTGTTCTCGGTGTTCTACCTGAAAGAGCCGCTGAGCTGGAATCACCTTGTTGGCTTTGGCTTCATCGCTTTGGGGGCGTTTTTCATCTTTCACAAATGGGGGGCGGCGTGAGGCAAACACGCTTTCTGGACCGCACCACCCCGCCGCATGTGATGACGCTGGTGGCGCTCTCGGCCATGTCGGCTTTGGCGATGAATGTGTTCTTGCCTTCGCTCCCCGCCATGGCGGCCTATTTCGGCACCAGCTATTCCGTGATGCAGCTTTCCGTTTCTCTCTATCTGGGTGTGACGGCTGTGCTGCAATTGGTGATTGGAACTGTGTCAGACCGCTATGGGCGCAGGCCGGTCCTGTTGGTGTCATTGGTGGTGTTTCTGGTGGCCACCCTTGGCACGATGCTGGCCCCATCAGCCGAGATATTCCTGGTCTTCCGCATGATGCAGGGCGCGATTGTTTCCGCGATTGCGTTGTCGCGCGCGGCGATACGGGATGTTCTGGATGAAGCGCAAGCGGCGTCCCGCATTGGCTATGTGACCATGGGCATGGCCTTGGTGCCGATGGTCGCGCCCGCTATTGGTGGTCTGCTCGAGGGTGTGTTTGGCTGGCGCGGGTCGTTCGGGCTGATGTTGATCGCGGGCAGCGCCGTGCTGGCCTTGGCTTTTCTGGATATGGGCGAGACGAAGCAGGATCGCGGTGGATCCTTCGCAGCTTTGTTGGGCGCGATGCCGGAACTTTTACGCTCGCCGCGTTTCTGGGCCTATTGCGCAACCGCGACACTCGGATCAGGGGCGTTTTTCGCCTATCTGGGCGGGGCGCCCTTTGTGGGTGCGCGTGTCTTTGGGATGAGCCCAGCGGAACTCGGCTTGTTCTTCGGGGCCCCGGCCATCGGCTATGCCGCAGGCAATTTCCTGTCAGGCCGCTTTGCGGGCCGTATCGGGATCAACCGGATGATCATCGCAGGCGTCGCGGTGGCCTTTGCAGGCATGACGCTGCTCTTGGGCGCACTGATGGTCGGCGGGATCACCAAATGGAGCTTTTTCGGCTGCATGATCTTCATTGGCCTGGGCAATGGCATGATGCTGCCGTCGGCCACATCGGGCATGATGTCTGTGCGCCCGCATCTGGCGGGATCTGCCAGTGGCATTGGCGGGGCGATCATGATTGGCGGTGGTGCGGCCCTGTCTGCGCTTGCAGGTGTGTTGCTGACCGAAGCGGGCGGCGCGGGGCCGCTGATCTGGCTGATGTGGGCGTCAACGGGCCTTGGCTTGCCGCCGATGTTGTATGTGATGGCGCGCGCGGCGGGCTTAGAACCCTAATGCCTTGCGCAGCATGTTGAGCGCAAGCACAGTGATGAACACTGCAAAAAGCCGCTTCAATGGCTTGGGGTCCAGCGCATGCGCGAGTTTCGCGCCCAAGGGCGCAGTCAGGAGCGTCATCGCCACCACGATCCCAAAGGCAGGCAGATTGACCGCGCCGATGCTCAAAGGCGGTGCTCCCGCAATCGGCGCGAGCAGGAAAGCCAAGGTCGAGGGCAACGCGATCAGCAGCCCAAATCCCGCAGCCGTGGCCACCGCGCGGTGAATTGGCACACCGAACAGCGTCATGATCGGCACACCGAATGACCCGCCGCCAATGCCCATCAGCACCGACAGGAAGCCCACGGACCCCGACAGCACCGCGCGCGTGACCCCGCCGGGCATCTGGCTGCCCAGCCGCCATTCCGCGCGCCCGAAGGCCATGTAAAGTCCGATCAGCACGCCCAACACCCCGAAAATGCCCTGCAACACGACCGAGCGCAGGCCGCTGGCGATCAACACCCCAATGATGGCGCCCACAGCAATTCCCGGCGCCCAGGCCCACAGGATTGGCCATTCCACAGCCCCTTTGCGATTGTGGCTTTGCACGGACCGGGCCGAGGTGACGACAATCGTGGCCAAGGACGTCGCAAGGCAAACTTGCATCACTTGCGCACCGCCATAGCCAAGGGCGGTAAACAGATAGAAGAAAGCCGGCACCAGCACGATGCCACCGCCCACACCCAGAAGCCCGGCGAGCACACCCGCAAAAGCCCCGATGACCGCCAAAAGCGCTGCAAATTGCGCCAGCAAAATGGGATCGTTCACGCCCCTGCCCGTTCGGCTGCGACAGTGCGGATGCGCGCAATCATCGCGCGAACCCCATTCGAGCGTTGTGCCGACAGATGCGCATCCAGCCCCAACCGCGCAAGTTCCGCGCCCGCATCGATTTGACCCACTTCAGCCAAGCTGTGCCCCGCATAAAGCGTATGCAGCACCGCAATCAGGCCGCGCACGATCATCGCATCACTATCGCCAAAGAAATCAAAGCGCTGCCCCTCGATCATGGGCTGTATCCAGACCTGTGAGGCGCAACCTTCGACCTTTGTCGCAGGCGTTTTCAGCGCCTCATCCATAGCAGGCAGCGCGCGGCCCAGATCAATCACATGGCGATAGCGATCCTCCCACGTGTCTAGAAAAGCGAAAGTCTCTGCAAGCTCTTCAAATTCGGGCGCGGCCATGGGGTGCCTCCTGCAAGGGTCCGGGGGGGAGGTAATGCAATTCAGGCGGAAAGGAAATAGGGCAGGCTGCAAGGTGTTGCAACGCCGCCCGAAAAAAGGCACGTTGCCCGCAGCCTGCGCCGTCACGGAAATGAGGATTCCCATGCACCCCAGATTGATCGTCGCTTTCGCGCTGGTTTTCGCCCTCGGGGCTTGTGGCTGGATGGGTGGGTCGCGGTTGAACCCGATGAACTGGTTTCAGGCCCGCTCTACCGAGACGCTCGCGCCGGCTGGTGGTTGGCGGACGACCAGTGACCGGCGACTTCTGGTCCCCGCGATCACCGAGATGGAGCTTTTGCGCACACCCGAAGGCGGCATTTTGCGCGCAACTGGCCTGATGGCGACGCAAGGGGCATGGGATGTGGAACTGCGCCCGGTGGACGATGGACGGCCTGTGGGGGATGCACTGATCTTTGAATTCGTGGCGGCCCAGCAAGTCGGGCGGCCCGTGGGCAGCGAAGCAAGCCGCCTTGTCACCGCCGCGATCAAGCTGAGCGAAACCCGCCTGCGCGAAGTCCGCCGTGTCGTCGTGCGCGCCGGCCAGAACGCGCGGGAAGTGCGGCGATAGCCATGAGAGTATCCGTCTTGATCAAGGACGAATTAGGGTCCATTTTCGATTGCCACGAAGGAGCGTATTGGCGCGTTCCACGCATTTTCGCATGAGCGTTGCGAGACCGAGTTTGGGGGCTTTACCTGCGGTGGTCATGGAGTGAGATGTCTCTCGCAGGTCTGGGTTGACGCGCGCTGCGACGAGAGCGGGCATGTAGAGCGCGTCGCGCAGCAATTTGCGCCCCCCTGGATGAAGGCCTTTCCTTGCCATTGTCCGCATTGTCGGTTCATTGGCGCAAGACCCGCGAGACTTGCGATTTGCTTTCTGCGCAGCGTGCCGATCTCGGGGCATTCGATGACGGTCCAGCCACCGCCAGCGCGCGCCATAAATGGCCCGGCCCGCGCCGGCGCCTTCTTCGCACAAGAGCCACGCGCAGCATAAGACAAGCCTGTCGCGCAAAAGTGGGAACCGCTTTTGCGCGTAAAAAACATGCAAAAACAATAAACCAGAGCCTGTTGCGTGAATGCGGATGAACGCGACAGGCTCTAGCCCCACGGCCCCGGCTTGCGCCCGACGCGCGGCACGTCGGTTTTCACGAGCGTGTAGCGCGCCTCCGGGTGCTGCGGGTGGCCATGGGTCTTGGCCCAATAGCCGCGCCCGCCCAAGCGCCGCCACAATGGCCAGGCCAGTACCAACCCCGCCACGAACCCGCCTGCATGGGCCCAATAGGCCACGCCCCCTTCATCCACCGGCGCGCTGACCCCGCCCAGAATTTGCAGCGTGAACCAGCCGCCTAACACGACCCAAGCGGGTGTCGGGATCAAGCGGAAATAGATCAGCAGAAACAAAAACAGGTCGATGCGCGCGCGCGGAAACAGCAACAAGTAGCCGCCGAGCACACCTGAAATTGCCCCCGACGCCCCGACCATCGGGATTTGGGACATCGGATCGACAGCATATTGCAACCCTGCCGCCAGCACGCCGCAGGTTAAATAAAAGAGAAGGAAGCGGAAATGTCCCCATTCCTCTTCCATATTATCGCCGAAGATCCACAAAAACAGCATGTTGGACCCAAGATGCAGCAGGTCGCCATGCAAGAACTGGTGGGTGAGCAGCGTCTCCCACCCCGCGCCTTGTGACAGATAGGCGGGCACCATCCCCCAATAGTCGAAGAAGGCCATCAATGCGTAGTCATTGGGCAGGGTGTTGGAATAGGTCAGGTAGATGACAATGTTGAGCGCAATCAGCGCCCATGTCATCCAAGGCAGGCCCCCTGACGGGTTGTGATCGCGAACCGGGATCAGCATGGAAAAGGGGCAGGTTTCCCTGCCCCTTTCCTTAATCCGCGGTCAGAAGCGGCGGCTTGTTGCCGGTCAGCCGCTTGGTTTCCGGCCCTTCCACCATGAGCACGATCTTGTCGTCCTTCACATGGACATGCACAACCCCGCCTTTGGTCAACTTGCCGAACAGAAGTTCTTCGGCCAGCGGTTTCTTGATGTTTTCCTGGATGACCCGCGCCAAGGGGCGCGCGCCCATCTTGTCGTCATAGCCCTTGTCGGCAAGCCAGGCAGCGGCTTCGTCCGACAGGTCGATGGTCACATTGCGGTCCATCAGCTGCGCTTCGAGTTGCAGCACGAATTTCGACACGACCTGCATCGTGATGGATTTGGGCAGCGGTGCGAAGCTGATCACCGCATCCAGACGGTTGCGGAATTCGGGTGTGAAGGTGCGCTCGATGGCGGCGGTATCTTCCCCCTCGCGCCGTTCGCGCCCGAAGCCAATCGCGGCTTTCGCCATGTCAGCCGCGCCTGCATTCGAGGTCATGATCAAGATCACATTGCGGAAATTCACAGTCCGCCCGTTATGGTCGGTCAGTTGGCCGTGATCCATGACTTGCAGCAGAATGTTGTAGACATCGGGATGCGCCTTTTCCATTTCGTCCAAGAGCAGGACACAATGGGGGTGCTGGTCCACACCATCGGTCAGAAGCCCGCCCTGATCAAAGCCCACATAACCGGGGGGCGCACCGATCAGGCGCGAAACCGCGTGTTTTTCCATGTATTCGGACATATCGAAACGCAGCAGTTCAACGCCCAGAATAGAGGCGAGTTGCTTGGCCACTTCCGTCTTGCCCACACCTGTCGGGCCTGCGAACAGGTAATTGCCGATGGGCTTTTCCGGCTCGCGCAGGCCTGCGCGGGCAAGCTTGATGGCCGAGGACAGCGCTTCAATCGCCGGATCCTGGCCAAAGACCACGCGCTTGAGCGTGTTTTCCAGATCGCGCAGCAACTCGCCGTCATCTTTCGACACGTTTTTCGGCGGGATGCGGGCGATCTTGGCCACGACCGCTTCGATTTCCTTCGTGCCGATGGTCTTGCGCCGCTTCGTTTCGGGCAGCAGGTGCTGCGCCGCACCCGCTTCGTCGATCACGTCGATAGCCTTGTCGGGCAGCTTGCGGTCGTTGATGTAGCGCGCCGCCAGTTCCACCGCCGCCTTGATCGCGTCATTGGTGTAGCGGATGTCGTGATGCTCTTCGAAATAGGGTTTCAGCCCCATCAGGATCTTGATCGAATCCTCGACTGTCGGTTCGTTCACGTCGATCTTCTGGAAGCGCCGCGATAGGGCGCGGTCTTTCTCGAAATGCTGGCGGAATTCCTTGTAAGTGGTCGATCCCATGCAGCGCAGCTTGCCGCCCTGCAGCGCAGGCTTGAGCAAGTTCGAGGCATCCATCGCCCCCCCCGAAGTCGCACCTGCCCCGATCACCGTGTGGATTTCGTCGATGAAGAGCACCGCATCGGGATGTTCTTCCAACTCGGTCATCACCGATTTCAGGCGTTCCTCGAAATCGCCGCGATAGCGCGTGCCTGCAAGCAGCGCGCCCATATCCAGCGAGTAAATTGTGGATTTAGACAGAATTTCAGGGGTTTGCCCTTCGACGATCTTCTTGGCCAACCCTTCGGCAATGGCCGTTTTGCCCACACCGGGATCACCCACCAGAAGCGGGTTGTTCTTGCGGCGGCGGCAGAGCACCTGAATGCAGCGCTCGACTTCCGCCGTGCGGCCGATCAACGGGTCCACATCGCCCTTGCGCGCTTTCGCGTTCAGGTCCACGCAGAATTTGCCAAGGGCAGTCTCTTTGCTCTTTTCCTCGGGCTTGGCAGCAGGTTGCGCAGGTTCTTCATCCGTGCCCGTTACCGGGCGCGGTTCCGAGAAACTCGCATTCTTGGCCACGCCATGCGCGATGAAATTGACCGCATCGTAGCGGGTCATATCCTGCTCTTGCAGGAAGTAGGCAGCGTTCGATTCGCGCTCGGCAAAGATCGCGACCAGCACATTCGCGCCCGTTACTTCATTGCGCCCTGACGATTGCACATGGATCGCGGCGCGTTGGATCACGCGCTGAAAGGCCGCCGTTGGCACGGCTTCGGACCCTTCGACATCGGTCACGAGCGAGGCCAGTTCTTCCTCGATGAATTCCGTCACTGTACGCTTCAGATCATCCAGATCGACATTGCAAGCCTGCATGACGCGCGCCGCATCTGGTTCGTCGATCAGCGACAAAAGCAGATGTTCGAGCGTTGCAAATTCGTGCCTGCGGGCATTGGCTTGCGCCAATGCGCCGTGGATCGCTTTTTCCAGAGTGTTTGAGAAAGATGGCACGTCAGACGCTCCTGTATATCGCGACCTGTTGGGTTTATCCCGGTCAGGTCAGTCTCGCCCCTATGTGTTAACTTCGGCTTTATTTTGCGCCATTCAAGTTTTTTCTGCCTCAGCTTGCATCACGTTCTCTGCCTTGACAAGAAATGAAGCGTGCGCAGGCAAAAGACGCCGTTCAGAACTTGTCTTTGCCTGCGCGCAACGCGGCAAAGGCCTGTACAGCGGTCATGTCAGCAAGGCCCACAGCGGCGCGATAGGCGGGGTCGGCTGCGCGCAAGAAGGGGTTCGTGGCCAGTTCCAGCGACAGCGCGCAGATGGCCTGCGGCGTGCTGGTCATGCGGTTTTGCGCGACCTGCTCCAGCCGCGCGCGCAGGGCTGTGTCCTCTGGGGTCAACGACAACGCAAACGCGCCATTGCCGCCCAGATAATCGTGGCCAGAGCAGATCAGCGTATCCTCGGGCAGCGCCATCAGTTTCATTAAGCTGTCCCACATCTGCGCGGGCGTGCCCTCGAACAGTCGCCCGCAGCCAAGGGCCATCAGACTGTCAGCGGTAAAGCACAGCGCACTTTGGGGGAAATGGAAGGCGATATGGCCGATCGTATGGCCAGACACGTCGATCACATGGCCCGATTGCCCGCCAATTTGCACCACATCCCCCTCGGCCAAGGCGTGATCGAGCGGGGGCAAACGGTGTGCATCCGCTGCGGCGCCCCAAACCTGCGCACCTGTGGCCGCCACCAAATCCGCCACGCCGTCGATATGGTCGGCATGGTGATGCGTGATCAGGATATGGTCCAGCGCCCAGCCCTTTGCCTGCAAGGCAGCCAGAATAGGGGCCGCTTCGGGGACATCGACGCAGGCCGTCACGCTCGTATCGGGATCGTGGATCAAATACGCGTAATTGTCACTCAGGCAGGGCACCGCATGCAGCACAAAGGTCATGGTCTTTTCGCATCCATCCGTTAGGGTTGGGTGCAACTTGCGCGATCTGGCCCGAAGGTGCAACCTTTGGACCCCTGACACTGGATAAAGAGCAATGCATCAGGATGTCTGCGCCCTGCGCGACTTCTATTACACGACCTCGTTAGGTCGGGCCGCGCAGAAAGCTATGCGCGACCAGATGCGCGCCGTCTGGCCGGATGTTTCTGGCCGGGCTGTCGCGGGGTTCGGCTTTGCAGCCCCCTTGCTGCGCCCATTTCTGGCGGAAGCGCAGCGCGTCATCGCCCTTATGCCCGCACAACAAGGCGTCATGCATTGGCCTGCAGATGGTGCGAATTGCTCTGTGCTGGTGGAAGAGACAAGCTGGCCGCTTGCGACCGAATCCCTCGACCGACTCGTATTCCTGCACGGGATCGAGACATCGGACCGCCCCGCGCCGCTCTTGGAGGAGGCCGCGCGGGTGCTGAAAGTGGGGGGCGAGGCGCTGTTCATCCTGCCCAATCGCTCTGGACTTTGGGCGCGGCAGGACGGCACGCCCTTCGCCCTTGGCCGCCCCTATTCGCGCACCCAGATCGAGGCGCAAATATCCGAGCATGGCTTTGCGCCGCGCGCGCACAGTGCGGCGCTTTTCTTTCCGCCGCGCGACACGCGGCGCTGGTTGCGTTGGGCCATGGCCATCGAGGGCATGGGCAAGCGCGTCAGCCAAGGGGCTGCGGGCGGTGTGCTGTTCGTTCTGGCAGAGCGGATCGCCGATGCACCCCGCCCCACTGGGCTGATGGTGAAGGACCGAAAACCGCTGCGGATCCTTGATGGCGTAACGCAACCGGGACTGCGGCCCGCATGGCGGAAATGAGTCAAGTCGCTCTGGGCAAAGTCGCGCAACAGAATCACCATTGCGGCCCACGGCGTCAAATTTTGCATACTGTCGCATACTGATAGCGCAACCCTGGGGCAGATTGTCGCATGCCTGCTTGATTTTCAATGCAGGAAACTTAACGCTGGACTGCCTTCGCGGTTGCGGCACAAGAAACCCTCTGCTAAACGCGGCCCGATTTCATATGCCGCGACGTGACTGCATTCAATGGCTCTGCCCCAGCGCGAGGGGTAGCGCACACCAGATGGAAGGGTGGACGTGTCCGAACCAGCTTCGATCTCCTCCAGCATTGCTACACGCTATGCCACCGCAATTTTTGAGTTGGCCCGCGAGGGCGCAGCACTCAAAACCCTCGAAGCCGATGTTGACGCGCTAGATGGCGCGCTGACCCAAAGCGCGGATTTGCGCGCGCTGATCGCCTCGCCTGTTTATACACGCGACCAAGTGGCAGGTGCCATTACGGCTGTTGCAGGCAAAATGGGCCTGTCGCAGACGATGGCCGGTGCGCTTGGCCTGATGGCGCAGAAGCGGCGCCTGTTTGCTCTGCCGCAAGTGCTTGCCGCCCTGCGCGCACGCATCGCGGCGGAAAAGGGCGAAGTGACTGCGGAAGTCACGGCTGCCAAGCCGCTGAGCGCAGCGCAGGAAACCGAATTGGCCAACACGCTGAAAGCGCGTATTGGCAAGGATGTGAAACTCAAGCTGGCCGTCGATGAAAGCCTCATCGGCGGTCTTGTCATCAAGGTGGGCTCGCAGATGATCGACACATCGATCAAAGCGCAGCTCGCGGCCCTCAAGAACACCATGAAAGAGGTCGGATAATGGGTATCCAAGCAGCTGAGATCTCTGCGATCCTGAAGGAGCAGATCAAGAACTTCGGTCAGGATGTCGAAGTGGCCGAAGTGGGCCGCGTGCTGTCCGTGGGCGACGGGATTGCCCGCGTGCATGGTCTGGACAATGTTCAGGCCGGCGAGATGGTTGAATTCCCCGGTGGCGTGCGCGGCATGGCGCTGAACCTTGAACAGGACAACGTCGGTATCGTTATTTTCGGCGATGACCGCGGCATCAAGGAAGGCGACACTGTCAAGCGCACCAAGTCCATTGTGGACGTGCCTTGCGGCGACGAACTTCTGGGCCGTGTTGTGGACGGTCTGGGCAACCCGATTGACGGCAAAGGCCCGCTGAATGCATCGAGCCGTCGGGTGGCTGACGTGAAGGCCCCCGGCATCATCCCGCGCAAATCGGTGCATGAACCGATGGCGACTGGCCTGAAATCGGTGGACGCGATGATCCCCGTTGGCCGTGGCCAGCGCGAATTGATCATCGGCGACCGCCAGACCGGCAAGACCGCCATCGCGCTTGACACGATCCTGAACCAGAAAAGCTACAACGAAGCGGCTGGCAGCGACGAGAGCAAGAAGCTTTATTGCATCTATGTCGCTGTGGGCCAGAAGCGCTCGACAGTGGCGCAGTTGGTGAAGAAGCTCGAAGAATCGGGCGCGATCGACTACACGATCGTCGTGGCCGCTACGGCGTCGGACCCTGCCCCGATGCAGTTCCTTGCCCCCTATGCTGCAACCGCCATGGCTGAACATTTCCGTGACAATGGCCGCCATGCGCTGATCATTTATGATGATTTGTCCAAGCAAGCCGTGGCTTACCGTCAAATGTCGCTGCTGCTGCGTCGTCCGCCCGGGCGCGAAGCTTATCCCGGCGACGTGTTCTATCTGCACTCGCGCCTGCTGGAGCGGTCCGCTAAGCTGAACGAAGATCACGGTGCAGGGTCTTTGACCGCGCTGCCGATCATCGAAACCCAGGGCGGTGACGTGTCGGCCTTTATTCCGACGAACGTGATTTCGATCACCGACGGACAGATCTTCCTTGAAACGGAACTTTTCTATCAGGGCATTCGCCCGGCCGTGAACACGGGTCTGAGTGTGAGCCGCGTGGGATCGTCCGCGCAGACCAACGCGATGAAGTCGGTCGCAGGTCCGGTTAAGCTGGAACTGGCGCAGTACCGCGAAATGGCGGCCTTTGCGCAGTTTGGCTCGGACCTTGATGCCTCGACACAGAAGCTTCTGAACCGCGGTGCGCGCCTGACCGAATTGATGAAGCAACCGCAATACTCGCCGCTGACCAATGCCGAGATTGTCTGCGTGATCTTCGCAGGCACCCAAGGCTATCTGGACAAGGTCCCGGTCAAGGAAGTGGGTCGCTTCGAGGCCGGTCTGCTCGCGCATCTGCGCGGCAAGCACAAGGCGCTTCTGGACGACATCACCAACAATGACCGCAAGGTGAAGGGCGAGTTGGAAGACAAGATCCGCAAGGCGCTTGACGAATTCGCGAAAGACTTCGCCTGAGGGCGGGACGAGAGGATCGGTAGATGCCTAACCTCAAGGACCTGAAAAACCGGATCGGGAGTGTCAAATCGACACGCAAGATCACCAAGGCCATGCAGATGGTCGCGGCCGCCAAACTGCGCCGTGCCCAGGATGCAGCCGAAGCCGCGCGGCCCTATGCTGCGCGCCTGACGGATGTGGTCAATGGCCTCGCGGCGTCTGTCGCGGGGTCCGAAGGGGCGCCGCGCCTGCTTGCGGGCACAGGATCGGACCGCGTGCATCTGCTGGTCGTGATGACCGCAGAGCGGGGTTTGTGCGGTGGCTTCAACTCGAGCATCGTGAAAGCCGCGCGCTACCGCGCCCAGAAACTTCTGGCCGAAGGCAAGATCGTCAAGATTCTGACTGTGGGCAAGAAGGGGCGCGAGCAACTCAAGCGCGACATGGGCGATTACATGGTGGGTCACATCGACCTGTCCGAAGTCAAGCGCGTGGGCTACGAGAATGCCGCGACCATCGCAAGCCAAGTGTTTTCGATGTTCGATGCGGGCGAGTTCGACATCGCCACGATCTTCTACAACCGCTTCGAGTCGGTCATCAGCCAGATCCCCACGCCCAAGCAGATCATCCCCGCCGAAGTGCCCGCAGATGCGGCCTCGGACATGCTCTATGATTACGAGCCGTCCGAAGAAGCGATCCTCGCGGACCTGCTGCCGCGTGCTGTGACGACGCAGATTTTCACGGCGCTTTTGGAAAACGCAGCGTCTGAACAGGGCGCGCGGATGTCGGCAATGGACAACGCGACGCGCAACGCGGGCGACATGATCGACCGCCTGACCATCGAGTATAACCGCTCGCGTCAGGCTGCGATCACCAAAGAGCTTATCGAGATCATTTCGGGCGCGGAAGCGCTCTGAGAACCCGGAGAGAGACCCCATGGCAGAGACGAAAGCAACAGGCAAGGTCACGCAGGTGATCGGTGCCGTCGTGGACGTTCAGTTTGACGGCGCGCTGCCGCCGATTCTGAACGCTCTGGAAACTGACAACAACGGCAAGCGGCTGGTTCTGGAAGTCGCGCAGCATCTGGGCGAGAGCACTGTGCGCACCATCGCCATGGACGCGACCGAAGGTCTGGTCCGTGGTCAGATCGTGACCGACACGGGCGCGCCGATCATGGTGCCCGTGGGCGATGCCACGCTCGGCCGCATCCTGAACGTGGTAGGGGAACCCGTGGACGAAGGCGCGCCCATCGTGGCCGCTGAAATGCGCGCGATCCACCAGCCTGCGCCGGGCTTTGCCGAACAATCGACCGAAAGCCAGATCCTTGTGACCGGCATCAAGGTGATCGACCTGCTCGCGCCCTATTCCAAGGGCGGCAAGATCGGTCTGTTCGGCGGCGCAGGCGTGGGCAAGACGGTTCTGATCATGGAACTGATCAACAACATCGCCAAAGTGCATTCGGGCTATTCGGTGTTTGCAGGCGTGGGCGAACGGACCCGCGAAGGCAACGACTTGTATCACGAGATGATGGAATCGGGCGTTATCAAGGAAGATAACCTGTCGGAGTCCAAAGTGGCGCTGGTTTACGGCCAGATGAACGAACCGCCCGGAGCACGTGCGCGTGTGGCACTGACTGGTCTGACACTTGCCGAGCAGTTCCGCGACCAGTCGGGAACGGACGTTCTGTTCTTCGTGGACAACATCTTCCGCTTCACACAGGCCGGTTCGGAAGTGTCGGCTCTGCTGGGTCGTATCCCGTCCGCTGTGGGCTACCAGCCGACGCTGGCCACCGACATGGGCGCACTCCAAGAGCGCATCACCTCGACCAAAGCAGGCTCGATTACGTCTGTGCAGGCGATTTACGTGCCTGCCGACGACTTGACCGACCCGGCCCCTGCGACCTCGTTCGCGCATCTGGACGCGACCACCGTGCTTTCGCGTGCGATTTCGGAGCTGGGCATCTACCCGGCTGTGGACCCGCTCGACAGTAACTCGCGTATTCTGGACCCGCAAATCGTGGGCGAAGAGCACTACAACGTCGCGCGCGCCGTGCAGGGTATTCTTCAGCGCTACAAGTCGCTTCAGGACATCATCGCCATCCTTGGGATGGACGAATTGTCGGAAGAGGACAAGATGACCGTGGCCCGCGCCCGGAAAATCCAGCGCTTCCTGTCGCAGCCCTTCGACGTGGCGAAAGTGTTCACTGGCTCTGACGGTGTGCAGGTGCCGCTCGAAAAAACCATCGCGTCCTTCAAGGCTGTGGTGAATGGCGAGTATGACCACCTGCCCGAAGCCGCCTTCTACATGGTGGGCGACATTGACGACGTGATCGCGAAAGCCCAGCGTCTGGCCGCTGCGGCCTGAGGAGGAGCCAATGGCCGAGATGATGCAATTCGACCTGGTCAGCCCCGAGCGCAAATTGGCCTCCGTCCAAGCGCGCGCGGTGCAAATACCGGGCACTGATGGCGACCTGACGGCCATGCCGCAGCACGCACCCACGATCACCACCCTGCGCCCCGGTATGCTGGTGGTCGAGGGGGCCTCGGGCGAAAGCCGCTTTGTCGTGACCGGCGGCTTTGCCGAAATCACGCCCACTGCGACGGCCGTGCTGGCCGAGCGCGCCTATCCGATGGGGCCTGACGCGAAAGCGGCTTTGCTGCCCTTGCTGGAAGAAGCCCGCACAAAGGCGGCCGCAGCGACCGGCGATGACCGCGACATGCTGGCAAAGGCAGCCGATGATCTGGCCCGCGTGATCGAGGCGATCGGCTGAGGCAGGCTGAAATGATCTTGAAGAATCCGGCCTAGCGATAGGTCGGGTTTTTTGCTGCGTTATCCGTGCACTTGCGCCCATTGGCGAAGCAAATCCTGCTGCATTTGCCGCGCTTGGCCGTTCCATGCACTTGTTCCCTGCGGCTGATCCAGATCAGCCCCGGCCACCTGCGCGCGGCGCGGCAAGTCCGCCGAGCAAATGGCAAACACCAGATCACGCCCGCTACTTGTGCGCAAATATCCCCCGAGGGCTGAGACAAAATAGAGCGTGCCGGTCTTGGCGCGCACCTCGAAGTTTGGATTGGTCAGTGGGCGGCCCGCGCTATCGCGCAAGGCATGTTCGCGCAACAAAGCGCGCAAAGCTCCGTCCCGCCCTGCTGCGCGGAAAATCTGGCACAAATCCACCACGTTCACGCGCGACGCAGCCCCAAGGCCGGAATGGTCCACCATGCGGATGCTCGACACGCCAAAGCGCGCCCGCGCCCAGTCCGACATGCGCGCGCCGGAGGCTGCAAGGCTCCCTGCCCCGCCTGCGCGCTGGCTGGCCATCAGCCCCAATACTTCGGCTGTGATGTTGGTGGAGAAGCGCAGCATGTCGCGGATCAGGATTGGCAACGGCTCTGACACATGGTCGATCAGCACTTGACCTTGCGGGGCTTCGCGCGTGATCTGTGGCGCAGGAAGCGTCACCCCCTGCGCACGGGCCAATGCGCGGAATGCTTGGCCCGCGTAAAGCTCTGGCTGACGCACGGGCAACCAGCGCGAGCCTGTATTGCCAAGCGCAGACCGCGCCACGGTCCAGCGGTCCACCCCATCGCCACGCGCATAGGTGTAAAGGGGCGCTGTCCGGTTCACGACCTGCATCTGTGCCATTGGCACTTCGGGGCGGTGGCGTTCCGACCTTGCGTCCATCGTGACGGCGTAATCCTGCCCCACGCGCCGCCATTCAAAATGCACGCGGTTGAAGTTCAGGTTTATCCCCGAGACCGTTGCATTATAGCCTGCCTGCACCGCCTGATCGTCGGCGATTTGCGGCACGAATGGCAGCGCCCCACCCCAGACCAGGAATCGCCCCGCCACCCCGCGCACGCCCCCGCGCGCAAGCTCTGCCGCCATGCCTGCAAGCCTGTCCGTGTCAAGCGTCGGATCGCCCCCGCCCGCCAGCACCAGATCACCCCGCACGATCCCGTCCTGCACCGGACCAAGCGCCACAAGGCGCGTGCGGAACCGATGCTCTGCGCCCAGATGCTCCAGCGCGTAAAGCGCCGTGATGGCCTTGGCGACCGATGCCGGGGGGAGCGCGATATTCGCCCCGCGCCCTTCGAGCAGATTACCCGACGCCATATCCATCACCGCATAGGCCAGATCGCCGCCCAAGGCCGCACGGTCCACGATCCGCTCGGACGATTGCACAGGGCGCGCGGGCGGGCGGGGCGAGCGTTCGGGCGCGTTGGCGCAGGCAGGCAGCGCCACCAAAAGCGACCCTCCGGCCATCAGGTTCAGAAAGGAACGCCGTGTGGGGATGGGGTGGATCATCGAAATCTCCGGCACAAATTTTTCAAAACTTAACGACAGACGCATGATTTCCCAAGACAATTTTTGGTGCCGGACAGTCTACCAAGTGCCGCGCGCGCGCAATTCGGTGGACGAGATGTTGCGCATGGGAAGCATCAGGAACGTCCAGGCCGGGGCTTGTGCCCGCACGAGGCTACGAGGACAAACGCGCGCACCCGCATGGCTGCGCGCCGCTACAGAGGACAGAGCCGCGCGCACTTGACCGGGCCGGGCGATGACCGCCACGGGAAGGCGCTTCAGTATGCCGCGCCAGTTTTCCCAATGGTGGAAATTGGCCAGATTATCCGCCCCCATGATCCAGACGAAGCGCCGCCCCGGATAAAGCCGCTGCAAGGCTGCCAATGTATCGGCGCTGTAGCGGGTGCCAAGGGCTGCTTCGATCGCAGTGATCCTGACACGCGGATGGCGCATGATGGCCTTCGCCCGCGCCACGCGCTGCGCCAAGGGCGCGGGGCCGCGCGCCTTGAGCGGATTGCCGGGCGCGACCAGCCACCAGACCTGATCCAGCCCCAAAGCGCGCAAAGCGTGGCGCGTCACATGCACATGACCCTGATGCGCCGGGTCAAACGAGCCGCCGAACAGGCCGATGACCGCGCCTTTGGGCGCAGGGGGCAACAGGTGGCGGGGCAGAACGGCCAAGCGCGCGACTTTCGTGCAGGATCAATGCGTTAGGCATAGGGCCTGCCGCGGGGCTTGGCAAGCGGCGGTGTGTGGGAGTGGTACCGCCTCCCCGGCTCGAACGGGGGACCTTTGGATCCACAATCCAACGCTCTAACCAACTGAGCTAAGGCGGCCTTGGTGGCGGTTTAGCCGCCTGCCCGCGCGAATGCAAGTGGTCTGATGCTTGAAAATGCCCACGAAGGGGCGTATCCCTGCGACAAAGATCAAGGACAAGGTGGGGCGGCAATGGGGATCAATTCGGAAAGCGAAATTGCGGCCAATCTTCAGATCGGGCCGACGACTTTAGGGATGGTTCGGATCTATGTCGCGGGCGACGGCTTGGACCTGCCACTTGATTTCGACCCGGATGAAGCCGAGGAAATCGCCGAAGAACTGCGCAGCGCCGCTGCGGCAGCGCGCAAGATTCAGGACAGCGCGCGCAGCAAAAAGGGCTAGAACAGCCCTTCGATCTGTCCCTGATCATTCAGCCGGATGCTGTTTGCAGCCGGATTGCGCGGCAGGCCGGGCATGGTCATGATCTCGCCGCACAGCGCCACGATGAAACCTGCCCCCGCCGACAGCCGCAGCTCGCGCACGGTCACTGTATGGCCGTCGGGGGCACCGCGCAAAGTGGGGTCGGTGCTGAACGAATATTGTGTCTTGGCCATGCAGATGGGCAGATGGCCAAAGCCCGCGCGCTCCCAATCGGCCAGTTGGGCGTGCAGCTTCGGGTCCGCCTGCACCACGCCCGCGCGATAGATGCGCCGGGCAATCGTGTCGATCTTGTCCCAGAGCGGCAGGTCAGAGGGGTAAAGCGGCTCGAACTGTGCCTGCCCGCTTTCAGCCAGTCGCACCACTTCCTGCGCCAGATCGGTGATCCCGGCGGACCCTTCGGCCCAATGGCGGCACAGGATCGCGCGCACACCAAGGGACGCGCAAAACTCTTGCACGGCGCTGATCTCGGCCCCGGTGTCAGTGGTGAAATGGTTGATGGCGACGACAACTGGCAGGCCGAAAGATTGCACATTTTCAACATGGCGCCCCAGATTTGCGCAGCCTGTCTGAACGGCGCTTACATTTTCCAAACCTAATGCATCCTTGGCCACACCGCCATTCATCTTCAGCGCGCGCACGGTCGCCACGATCACCACGGCATCGGGCGCAAGCCCGGCTTGGCGGCATTTGATGTTCAGGAACTTCTCCGCCCCCAGATCGGCCCCGAAGCCCGCTTCGGTGACGACATATTCCCCCAGCCCCAAAGCGGTCTGCGTGGCGATCACCGAATTGCAGCCATGCGCGATATTGGCGAAGGGGCCACCATGGACAAAGGCAGGCGTGTTTTCGAGTGTCTGCACCAGATTGGGTTGCAGCGCGTCCTTCAAGAGCACCACCATCGCCCCATCCGCCCCCAGATCGCGGGCAGTGACAGGCGTCTTGTCGCGCCGATAGGCCACAATGACATCACCCAAGCGGCGCTGCAAATCGGCCAAGTCGGTGGCAAGGCACAGGATCGCCATGACCTCGGACGCCACAGTAATATCGAACCCGGTCTGGCGCGCAAAGCCATTGCCCACACCGCCCAGACCCACGACCATATCGCGCAGCACGCGGTCGTTTATGTCCATGACGCGCCGCCAGACAATGCGCCGCGTGTCGATGTCCAGAGCGTTGCCCCAATAAATGTGGTTGTCGATCATCGCCGAGAGCAGATTGTGGGCGCTGGTGATGGCGTGGAAGTCGCCGGTGAAATGCAGGTTCATCTCTTCCATCGGAACAACCTGCGCTTGCCCGCCCCCTGCTGCCCCGCCCTTCATCCCGAAATTCGGGCCGAGGGATGCTTCGCGGATACACACCACCGCCCGCTTGCCGATCCGCGCCAAGCCATCGCCCAAGCCCACAGTCGTCGTGGTCTTGCCTTCGCCCGCGGGCGTAGGGTTGATCGCCGTGACCAGCACCAGCCGCCCCCGTGCCTGCGCGCGGGCATGGGCCACGAACGCATGGCTGACCTTGGCCTTGTCATGGCCATACGGGATCAGGGCATCCGCCGGAATACCAAGGCGCGCGCCGATGTCAGCGATGGGCAGCTTGTGGGCAGTGCGGGCGATTTCGATGTCGGAAAGCGGCATGGGTGGATCCTGTCCGGGGTCATCTGCCGGGAGATAGCGCGCGAACACGTCCTAGGAAGGCCCGCACACGCAGCGCATGAAAAAAGGCGCGCGAGGCTATCGCGCGCCTTTGAAAATCATAGGCTTGTCAGCCCTTCTTCAAGCAGCGATTGCCCAGAACTTCGGCAATCTGAACAGCGTTCAGCGCAGCGCCCTTGCGCAAATTATCACTGACGCACCAGAGCGACAGACCATTGTCGAGGGTCGAATCCTGCCGGATGCGGCTGACATAGGTCGCATAATCGCCCACACACTCGATGGGGGTAACATAGCCACCCGGTTCGCGTTTATCGACAACCATGATCCCCGGCGCTTCGCGCAGAATGTCGGTCGCCTCTTCCCAATCCAGAAAATCCTCGAATTCGATATTGATCGCTTCGGAATGGCCCACGAAGACCGGCACCCGCACGCAGGTCGCCGTGACCTTGATCTTGGGATCAAGGATCTTCTTGGTTTCAGCCACCATCTTCCATTCTTCCTTGGTGTAGCCATCATCAAGGAAAACGTCGATCTGCGGGATCACGTTGAAGGCGATCTGCTTCT
Source organism: Roseinatronobacter sp. (assembly GCA_046296275.1). Lineage (GTDB taxonomy): Bacteria > Pseudomonadota > Alphaproteobacteria > Rhodobacterales > Rhodobacteraceae > Roseinatronobacter. Next base: position 27,472 of record JBKBLP010000006.1, read on the forward strand.
GGAACTTCTTCGGCGGCACCTCGGATGTGGGGTTATAGACGGCTTTGGTCTGGTCCCACAGCTCGTCCATCCCTTCCTTGCCTGCGCCTGACACGGATTGATAAGTGGCCACCACCACCCGCTTGATCCGCGCGCGGTCATGCAGGGGCTTGAGCGCCACCACCATCTGCGCGGTCGAGCAATTGGGGTTGGCGATGATGTTCTTGTTCTTGTAGCCGTGGATCGCGTCCGCATTCACTTCGGGCACGATCAGCGGAATTTCCGGATCGTAGCGATAGAGCGAGGAATTGTCGATCACGACACAGCCCTGCTTCGCGGCGATGGGGGCGTATTTCTTCGTGGCCTCTGACCCGATGGCAAAGAGCGCGATGTCCCAGCCGGTGAAATCAAAGCCCTCGATATCCTGGCATTTCAAAGTTCGGTCGCCAAAGCTGACTTCGGTTCCCTGCGACCGGCGCGAGGCCAGCACAGCGATTTTCTCGACGGGAAATTCACGCTCCGCCAAGATGTTCAGCATTTCGCGGCCCACATTGCCTGTGGCACCCGCGACGACGACGTTATAGCCCATTTCGGCCTCCGACAGTTTGACGCGAGGGGATTAGCCCATTCACGCGCGCGGGTGAAGGGGAATCAGTCTGTCCGGTCGCGCGAGAAGGCGTAAATGACACAGCCCAACGCCAAGAGCAGGCCAAAGAACAAGAACACCGCTCCGTAATCGCCCCGCGATGCCACATGCACCTGGCCCGACGCCATCTGGAGCAGCCCCACGCCGCCGATGCTGAACAGGTTGAGTAGCGTGACCCCGCGCCCAAGCAGATGCGGGGGAAAGAAGCTACGGCCATGCGCGATCATCATCGGGAAGGACGCGCCAAAAAAGCCGATCCCCGCAAGAACCAATGCATTGGTCCATATCCCTATCGCGGGCGCGAAAGCCGCGATCAGCAGGCAGGCCGTCCCAAGCAGGTTGCCTGTCAGCACGACCCATTTGCGCGTCCCGAACACCCGGTCCAGCGGTCCATAGGCGAAGTTTCCTGCGATCATGGCAATGGCCATCAGCAACGTGACCTGCCCCACTTGCGCAACCGACGCCCCGAAAACATCGGTCATATAGGGCCCGGCCCAGACACCGCGCAGGCCCGCAGCAGGGGCGTAGTTGACAGTCAGAAGCGGCAGGATCAACCACAGGGCCGGGATGCGCAGCAGTGACATAAGCCCGCCACCGCCCTCGGGCTGCGGGGCTTTGGGCGGGTCTTTGACCACAAACCACTGCACAAGCCCAACCAAGGCGGTCAGGCCCGCAACGACTAGGACGGATGCGCGCCAGCCAATCGCCTCGGATGCGGCCGCCAATGGCAATGCCCCCAGAATATTCCCAAGCGAACCGAACCCGATCATTGCACCCGCTAATGTTGCAAAGACAGCCGCTGAATAAGTGCGCGCGAAGATGTAAAACCCGGCCATCAATACCGGCGAACACCCTGCGCCAATGGCGATCATCGACAGGTGAATGTGGAATGCGGACTGCGCAAAAGCGAAGATGACCGCGCCAGAGCTTGCCACCAGCCCCAGCAACAGCGCGGTGGTCAAACGCGGACCATATGTATCAAGCGCCCAGCCCACGGGCACTTGCATCAGTGCAAATGTCAGGAACCACAGCCCAGAGGCCAGCGCCAGATCATCCGGCCCAACCCCAAGATCACGCGCCAAGGGGGCGGCCAGAACAGCCAGAAACGCACGGTAAAACTGGCTGAGCAGATAGCCCACCACCAGAAAAAAGATTCCAAGCCGCACGATTTTTCCTCACTTTGCCTAAAGCGCAGGCTTAGTGAACGTGTGAAGCAGATGCAAGACGGTCAGCAGGCTTCACGAAGCACAAGCGGCAGAGTTTGAGCCAGGATGTCAAGCGCCTCGTGCGTGCCCGCGCTGATGCGGATGCAGCGGTTCAAGGGCGTAACCCCCGGCATCCGCACAAACACATCGCGCGCAGCCAGTCCTTGCAGGACGGCACGGGCATAATCGCCATCGCGCCCGCAATCTATGGCCACGAAATTCGTCGCAGACGGGATCGCATGCAGGCCATTATCCGTGGCAATCTCGGCAATGCGCTTGCGGGCTGTCGCGACTTGGGTCTGCACGCGCACCAGCCAGTCAGGATCTTTCAGCGCAGCCAGCGCGCCCGCTTGCGCCACGCGTCCCATGCCGAAATGGTTGCGGATGCGGTCAAACATGGCGATGAGTGGTGCCGCCCCAATGGCATAGCCCACGCGAAGGCCCGCCAGACCGTAAAGCTTCGAGAACGTCCGCATCCGAATCACGCGGGCGTCGTTCGGGTCAATGGGGGGCGCGGTGCCGTCGGGGGCCGCGTCGATATAGGCTTCGTCCAGCACCATGAGCGTGCCATCCGGCACAGCGTCAATCGCGCGGGCGACAACGCGGGCAGAGTGCCAGGTGCCCATCGGATTGTCGGGATTGCAGAAATAGACCAGCTTCGCGCCGACTTGATCGGCACGCGCCAGCAAGGCCGAGGGGTCTTGATGGTCGTCGCGGTAGGGCACCTTGTGCAGGATGCCGCCAAAGCCCGCGACATGGTAGTTGAAGGTGGGATAAGCCCCGTCACTGGTGACAACCGCATCACCGGGCGCGACCAGCATCCGCACCAGATAGCCCAGAAGCCCGTCGATCCCTTCGCCCACGATGATATTCTCGGGTTTCACACCATGATGGACGGCCAAGGCGGCGCGCAGGTCATGATATTCGCTGTCGCCATACATCCACGCGTCATGGGCGGCTGCCTGCATCGCAGCGATGGCCTGCGGCGAGGGACCAAAGGCGCTTTCATTGGCCCCAAGGCGCGCGCGCAGCAGGCGGCCTGAGGCGCGCATCAGTGCTTCCGGCCCGACGAAGGGGACCGAGGCAGGCAGCGATTGAACAAGGTCTGTAAAGCGCGGATGTGTCATGGCGACAGGCTTAGGCGATGGCCCAGTTTCCGGCAAGGGGTCAGACGATGTCCCCTGCCTCCAGCCGCGCAAGGAACGCATCGGCATCGGCCAGAACACGCGCGCGGTGGCCTGCCTCCATCTTGTCCCAAGTGCGATACATCTGCGCCATGCGCGGGTTTGGCGCGAAGCGGTCGCGGTGGCGGGTCAGGAAATGCCAATAGAGCAGGTTGAAGGGGCAGGCATTCGGGCCTGATTTTTCCTTCACTTTGTAGTGGCAACCGCCGCAATAATCCGACATCCGGTCGATATAGGCCCCCGAGCTGACATAGGGTTTTGAGCCTACCACACCGCCATCGGCAAATTGCGACATGCCTAAAGTGTTCGGCGCTTCGACCCATTCATAGGCATCGGCATAAACAGCCAGATACCATTCATGCACCTGCCCGGGATCCACGCCCGCCAGCAGCGCGAAATTGCCTGTCACCATCAGCCGTTGAATGTGGTGGGCATAGGCCAGATCGCGTGTTTGGCCAATGGCTTGGCTCATGCAATTCATGCGCGTGGTCGCGCCCCAATACAGGCCCGGCAGCGCGCGGGTATGGCCCAAGGCGTTGCGCGCCGCGTAATCCGGCCCTTCGCGGAAATAAACCCCACGCACGAATTCGCGCCAGCCGATGATCTGGCGAATGAAGCCTTCGACACTGTTCAAGGGCGCGTGGCCCGCGTGATAGGCCGCTTCGGCGCGCTTGCAGACCTCGAGCGGGTCCAGAAACCCCGCATTCAGGTAAAGCGCGATAACGGCATGGTTCAGATACGGATCGCCCACCAGCATCGCGTCCTGATACGTGCCGAAATCAGGTAGCGCGTGGGTAATGAAATGGTCCAAGACTGCCAAGGCCCCTGCCCTGTCGGTAAAGTAAGGAAAGGGTCGCAAGGTTCCGAAATTATTGCCAAAACGCCCTGCTACCAGATCAAGAACCGCGTCTGTCACAGGGTCGGGCGGGGCCACAGGTGGGGCGTTGCGAAAGAACGTCGCTTTGGCGGGTTTGCGGTTGTCGTGATCGAAGTTCCACTGCCCGCCGATGGGCTGGTCACCCTCCATCAACAGGCCCGTCTTGCGGCGCATCTCGCGGTAGAAATACTCCATGCGCAGGGCTTTGCGCCCCTCGGCCCAAGCCTCGAATTCCGCCCGCGCGCAGATGAAGCGCGTGTCCGGCAGAATACGAAGATCGAGCGGCATGTCATTGAGCGCATTGATCAAACGCCACTCCCCCGGCTCTGTTGCCAGCACCTGCGCGGTGCCATGTTGGGCCGTACGGCGGAACAATTCACCGGGGATGGAGCCTGTATTGTCCGGGTCATCAAGGGTCGTATACGCCACCTGCCAGCCCTGCGCGCGCAGATGGCCGGCAAACTTGCGCATGGCGGCGAAAGTGAAGGCGATTTTCTTGGGGTGATGGGGGACATAGGTCGCTTCCGCCCCCACTTCGGCCATCACCACGATGTCGCGCGCGGGGTCAGCGGCTTGCAGGGCCGAAAGCGTGTCGGTCAGCTGGTCGCCAAGGACAAGAACCAGCCTCACCACGGCACCTCGGACCCTGACCAGTCGAAGAATTGACCTGTTTGCGCAGCCGTCAGGCTGTCGATGACGCGCAGCAGGTTTGCAGCGGCCTCTAGCGGGGGCACAGCCGGATGCTTGCCCAGATATTTCTCGGTGAATTTGGTCTGCACTGTGCCCGGATGCAGCGCCACGCAAACCGCCTGCTTGTGGCTGCGGGCAAGTTCAATGCTGGTGCCGCGGATGATCTGGTTCAGCGCGGCTTTCGCAGCGCGGTAGCTGTGCCAGCCGCCTGTGCGGTTGTCGCCAATCGACCCCACACGCGCGGAAAGGGCCGCGATAACAGCGGGTTCGTCCTTGGGCAGCAGGCGCAGCGCGTGTTTCAGCACCAGCGCAGGGCCGATCGTGTTGAGCGCGAATTGCGCGGCCATGCCGTCCGCAGTGACTTGGCGCAGCGCCTTTTCGGGGGAGTGCGGGCCTATTTCCAGCGCGCCGGTGGCAATCAGGATACGCTGAAAGGGCGCGTCGAGTGCGCCCAAGGCGGCTTCGACTGATGCTTCGTCCGTCACGTCCAAGCCGTTGCCTGTGCGCGACAGGCCCGTGACCTGCCAGCCCTGCCCGGCCAAAGCTGCCACGAGCGCGCCGCCAATTCCGCCCGATGATCCGATCACCAATGCCCGCATGTTGTCCTCCGGTGCTGCCACGCAACTAGGTCTGGGGCGCGTCCTGTCCAGTGGCCAGACGCAGGCGAATGGGGCCTTTCGCTGTGTCAGGTCGCACAGGCTGCCCGCCTTGGGTGGCCTGCAAGAGCCCCTCGGCCTGCATCTGGGCCGCCACGCGCCGGATATCGGGCATAAGCGGCCGCCAGTCGGGCGCGAGCGCGCGCGCAGCGTCCGAGGGGCAAAAGGATTTCCCCGCCCCCCGCGCAAGCGCGAGGGTCAGGAGCGTGTCGCGGATCGCACTATCCGAGGGCGTCATTGCACCGTTTGCAGGTCGCCGGGTGCTTGTGCGTGCCCACATCCGGGGTAATCTGCCAGCAGCGCTCGCATTTCGCGCCTTCAGCCAGCGCAAATTGCACGGCGATGCCGGGCGCGTCGGCCAAGCTGAAGGCGCTTTCGGGCGCGGGATCGGCGGTCAGCGTGATATCGGACGTGATGCACAAATCCTTGAATTCGGACGCGTCCAGCGCGGCCAGAAGTGCCGCATCCTGCACGAACACCCGAGGGGCCGCTTCAAGGCTCGCGCCGATCACCTTGTCGCGGCGCTGGATTTCCAAGGCAGCCGTTACCACACGCCGGGCCTGCCGGATACCCGCCCAGCGCGCGGCCAAAGCGGGGTTCAGCCAGTCCGCAGGCGTGTCGGGGAAGTCCTGCAGATGGACCGAGGACTCCTCGCCGGGGAAGCGCGAGAGCCAGACATCTTCCATCGTGAACACAAGCATCGGCGCAAGCCATGTCGTCAGGCGGTGGAACAGCGCGTCCAGTACTGTGCGCGCGGCGCGGCGGCGCAGGCTGGAAGGGGCGTCGCAATAGAGCGCGTCCTTGCGCACGTCGAAGTAGAAGGCCGACAGGTCGGATGTTGCAAAAGTGAACAGCTTCTGGAACACGCCCTGAAAATCGTAAGCCGCATAGCCCTTGCGCACTTCCGCATCGAGTTCGGCCAAGCGGTGCAGGATCCATTGCTCCAGCTCTGGCAACTTGGCCACGCTGACGCGCTCGGCCTCCGTGAACCCGTCCAGATTGCCCAAAAGGAAGCGCAGCGTGTTGCGCAAGCGGCGGTAGCTGTCGGCGACCCCTTTCAGGATTTCTTTCCCGATGCGCAAATCGACTGTGTAATCGGATTGCGCGACCCAGAGCCGCAGAATGTCCGCACCATATTCGTCGATCACCTCTTGGGGCGCGACCGTGTTGCCAAGGGACTTGGACATTTTCATGCCCTTTTCGTCCAGCGTGAAGCCATGCGTCAGCACCCCGTGATAGGGCGCGCGGCCTTTGGTGGCGCAGGCTTGCAGCATGGACGAATGGAACCAGCCCCGGTGCTGGTCGGTCCCTTCGAGATAAAGGTCCGCGATCCCGTCGGGCGCGCCGTCCTCGCGGTCGCGCAGCACGAAGGCGTGGGTGGAGCCGGAATCGAACCACACATCCAGAATGTCGAACACTTGGTCATAGGCGTCGGGGTCGTGCAGGCCGTTCAGGATTTTCTGTTTGAAGCCCGCGACATACCAGGCATCCGCGCCTTCGGCTTCGAACGCGGCCTTGATGCGGGCGTTCACTTCCGCATCGCGCAGCAGGAAATCCGGGTCCGTGGGCTTGGCACCCTTTTTCGTGAAGCAGGTCAGCGGCACGCCCCAGGCGCGTTGACGCGAAAGCACCCAGTCGGGGCGGCTTTCGATCATCGAAAACAGGCGGTTGCGGCCGGTTTGCGGGGTCCAGTGCACGAGCTTGTCGATGGATTCGAGCGCGCGTTGGCGGATCGTGTCGCCATGCGCGCCCATCCCGTCCGCCAGCGGCTTGTCGATGGCCGCGAACCATTGCGGGGTGTTGCGATAGATCAGCGGCGCTTTCGAGCGCCAGCTATGCGGGTAGGAATGGCGCAGCTTGCCCTTGGCGAACAGCTTGCCTGCGCCTGCAAGCGCCTTGATGACGCTGACATTGGCGGGGCCTTCTTTGCCGTCGGGCGTCAGGATGGCTTGGCCGCCGAAGAGCGGCAGGTCGGTGCGATAGGTGCCGTCGGGTTCGACATTGTAGGTCATCGGCAGGCCGAATCTGACCCCAACCTGGTAATCATCATCGCCGTGGCTGGGGGCCGTGTGCACAAAGCCTGTGCCGGTTTCGTCCGTCACATGCTCGCCCGGCAGCATGGGCACGTCGAAATCCCATTCGCCGTTCTCGGCCATGCCCCGGAACGGGTGGGCCAGCGTCAGCGCGGCCAGCTCATCCCCATTGACCGCACGCAAGCGCGTCGCTTTGACCTTGGCTTGCGCAAACGCGCTTTCAGCCAGTGCATCGGCCAAGATGACCTTTGCGCCCACTTCCTCTTTCCCGCCGTCCAGCAGTTCAGCTACTTCATAGAGGCTGTAGGCGATGGACGGGCCGAAGCAGACAGCACGGTTTTGTGGGATGGTCCAAGGGGTTGTGGTCCAGATGACGACACTGCAATTCTGGAGCGCATCCATAAGAACGGTCGATTTCCCATCAGAACCAAACATCGCGACAGGTGCGCTGGACTCGAAAAACTCTGGAGCGCCGCCCTTCACAACCCTAAACTTCACCCACACCGTATGCGAGGTATGCTCGTGATACTCGACCTCCGCCTCGGCCAGCGCCGTCTTTTCCACCGGCGACCACATCACGGGCTTGGACCCCTGATAGAGCGACCCGTTCATCACCAGCTTCATGAATTCGTCGGCGATCACGGCCTCAGCGTGGTAATCCATCGTCAGATAGGGCTGGTCCCACTTGCCCGTGACCCCCAGCCGCTTGAACTCCTCACGCTGCACGCCAATCCAGCCTTCAGCGAAGCGGCGGCATTCTTGGCGGAAATCGACGATGTCGACCGCGTCCTTGTCCTGTCCGGCGGCGCGATACTTCTCTTCGATCTTCCACTCAATCGGCAATCCATGGCAATCCCAGCCCGGCACATAGCGCGCATCGCGCCCGAGCATCTGTTGCGAGCGCGTGATGAAATCCTTCAGCACCTTGTTCAGCGCGTGGCCGATATGCAGGTGGCCGTTGGCGTAGGGGGGGCCATCATGCAGGATAAAGGGCTTGCGGCCCGCAGCCCCAGCGCGCAGGCGGTCATAGACGCCGATGCGCTCCCACCTTGCCAGCCATTCGGGTTCGCGCTGAGGCAGCCCTGCGCGCATGGGAAACTCGGTCTGGGGCAGGAAAACGGTGTCTTTGTAGTCAGGTGTGGTCATTGCTTTGGTCCTTTCGCGTGGGGAAAGCGCCAATCTGCTCCCGACACTCGCGGCGCGTCAGAGTGTCGGGGCGCTAATTCGTGCAATGATCCGAAAGCCAACCATGCGCGGCGTTATAGGCGCGTGCTCGGGCTTGGTCCAGAGGGGGATTGCCCTGCGCGGCCTGCTCGGTTAGCCCTGCGCCAAACAGGAGGACCAAGGATGCTGCTGCCCTTCCACTTCGCCTATCACGTTCACGATCTGGATGCCGCGCGCGCCTTTTATGGCGGGGTGCTGGGCTGCGCCGAGGGACGCGCGACCGAGACTTGGGTAGATTTCGATTTCTTCGGCCACCAGATCAGCCTGCATCAGGGCGCGCCGTTTGCCAATGCCCCCACAGGCCGCGTGGGCGATCATATGGTGCCGATGCCGCATTTCGGGCTGGTGCTGGATCTGCCCCGGTTTGAAACCTTGGCCGGGCGGTTGCAGGCGGCGGGGATCGCGTTCGTGCTGCCCCCGCAGGTTCGGTTCAAGGGCGAGCCGGGCGAGCAATGGACAATGTTCTTCCGCGACCCGTCGGGCAACCCGATCGAGGTCAAGGGCTTCCGCGACTTGGCGGCCGTGTTCGCGCATTAAGCTTTTCGTGCAAAGACAAAAAGCCGCGCATCCTTTGGCCCGCTGCCGTGGCGGGCTGTTTCCACGATCTCAAAGCCTGCGGCGACCAAAGCCGCGCGCAACGTATCCTCGGTCAGCATCAGGACATGCGGCGCAAGGCCCAGCCATTGCGCAGGGCGGATGGCCACGCGGATAAGGGGCGACATCTCGCCCACCAATGGCGTCTTGGAAATGAACAGGCCGCCCGGTTCCAGCATGGTGTGAATGCGGCTCAAGGTTTCGGCCAGATCGCGCAGCAAGTGCAGGTAGCTGAAACCCAGGATTGCATCAAAGCGCAGCCGCTCTGCGGCCAAGTCGCGCGCCGTGGCGACCGTGAACACTAGCCCATCAGTGGGGGCCTGATCAAGCCGGGAGCGCGCCTGCACGATCATGCCGGGCGCAAGGTCTGTGGCCAAATAACTTTCCACCACCGGGGCCAGCCGCAAAGCGGTCATGCCCGTGCCACAGCCCAGTTCCAGCACAGTCGCGCGCCCGGCAATAAGATCGGCGGTGCGCGCCAGTGTCCGCTCATAGCCTGCGCTATCACGGATCGCAGCTTTGGCGTAGCGCGGGGCGTGGCGGGTCCAGAAGGCGGCGTCTTTGGTCAGGGTCATCAGATGCTCTGGGTTTGGGTTGTTACACTCCGTAGCATATGCGTTGATTTTGAAAATTGCCGAAATTTGCAGATTTGATATGCATATGCGTATGGAAAATCTGGACTGGACTCTTTTGCGCGCCTTTCACGCCACAGCCACGACTGGCTCGCTCTCTGCGGCTGCGCGCAGGCTGGGGCTCACGCAACCCAGCCTGTCACGGCAAGTGGCAGCACTCGAAGCGCAGACGGGCCTTGCGCTGTTCGACCGCGTGGGGCGCAAGCTGGTGCTGACTGCGATGGGGCGGGCGCTGCTTGAACATGCCGCAGGGATGGATGCTGGGGCGTCTGCCTTCGCGATGGCCGCCGCAGCCCAAGACGTGCTCAACGCCGAGCCTGTCAGCCTGTCGGTCACAGATACATTTGCCGCCTATATTCTGCCCGACATCCTGCACGCGCTACGAGACCACGCACCGGGGCTGCGGGTGCGGGTCATCGTCACCAACAACCTGAGCGACCTGCACCGACGCGAGGCCGACATCGCACTCCGCCACGTACCGCCCGCCCAACTAGGGCTTCGCGGGGATGAGTTGCCGCAAGCTTCTGCCCGGATTTATGCCAGCCGCGATTGGATCGCGCGGCATCGCATGCCGCAGGTCTGGCAAGACGTGCTGCACGGTGGGCTGCTGGGGTTGGACGACCCGGACGCCTTCGCAGCCTACCTGACGCAGGCGGGCCTGCCGACACGCGCACAGGATGTGACGATTTGCACGGATAGTGCTGTGACGCTTTGGGCGATGGCACAGGCCGGGCTTGGGGCGTGTGCGATGCTCGATGACATTGCGGCAGGTTTTCCGCAGATGGTGGCGCTTATGCCCGACTGGCCGTCGATCCGGGTGCCGTTCTGGTGTGTCTCGCATGAGCGGCTGTATGATAGCCCGCGCGTGCGCGTCGTGCGCCACGTGCTGCGCGAAACGCTCATGGCGCGGGCGGCACCGTAGCCAACCTGCGCGCGGCAAGCCAACTTGCCAAGGCCATCACACCTGCGGTTGTCAGGCACAGGGTCAGGCCGCCGAATTGGTAACTCAACCCCGACAGGAGCGTGCCGATCAGCCGACCGCTCGCATTGGCCATATAGTAAAAGCCCACATCCCGCGTGATGCGCTCGGCGCTGCCGAAAGCAAGGATCAGGTAGGAATGGACCGAGGAATTGATGGCAAAGACGAAGCCGAACAGAAGCAGCCCCAGAACCAGCGTGGCCGTCAGCGCGGGGCTTGGGCCATCGGCCAGATAGGCCGCGAGGGCCAGCGCGAAGGGAATGGGCACCAGCATTCCGGCCCACGTGATCGCTTTCGCGGTGATCGCTGCCTCTGACTGGTGCTTGGCGCCCAGCAACCGGGGCGCGAAGGCTTGTACGGCCCCATAAGCGATGATCCAAAGCGCCATGAAGCCGCCGACAAGGAAGAACGCCTCGCGCCGCCCCTCGGCTGTGCCATCGGACAGGACCGCTTGGAAATAGATCGGAATGCCTACGACGAACCACACATCGCGCGCGCCGAACAGAAACATCCGCGCGAGCGACAGGCGGTTCACGCGCGCGTCCTTGGAACGCCAACCACCCCATGCCTCGGCCCCTTTCATGCGACCCGGCAAGCCTGCGGGCAGGAACAGGACAACAGCGAGCAGGATCACGGCGAGCACGCCGGCCATGGCCCAAACCGCGCTCTGGAAGCCTGCGAGGGCCAGAAGAGCCGCACCAAGGAAGAAGCCCGCACCCTTGACGGCGTTTTTCGACCCCGTGAGCAGCGCCACCCAGCGGAACAGGCCGCCCTGTTCGCTAGGCGCAAGCAGCTTGACGGCAGATTTCGACGACATCTTCGCGAGATCCTTGGCCACCCCCGACACGCCCTGCACGGCCATCACGAACAGGACCGACAGCGCGATGGTCCAGTTTGGGTCAAGTTGGGCCAGCGCCACAAGGGCCGCGATTTGCAGCCCAAGGCCCGCATAGAGCGTCACAGCAAGCCCAAAGCGCGCGGCAAGCCAGCCTGCGGCAAGGTTCGTGGCGATGCCTGCGACCTCGTAAAGCAGGAACAGCCAGGCAAGCTGGAGGGGCGAAAAGCCAAGACCATTGAAATGCAACAGCACCAGCATCCGCAGCGCGCCATCCGACAGCATGAAGGCCCAGTATGCCGCTGTGACGGCGATATAGGCGCGCAAGGGGGAGGCGTGGGGCACGGTTGAGCGGCCTGTTTCAGATGACAAGGTAAGCCGGATAGAGTGCGAACATGACAGTTGCATGACAGCACGCAATTCACTTTTGCCGATGCTGCGCTTTGCGCCATTGCCCTGTTACCGCTAACGGGTTATATGCCTACCTAGCCAGTCCTGAAAGGGTGCCTCATGCCGCTTGACCCTCGCCTTGCCGCCATCACCGACCGTATTCGCGACCGCTCAAAGCCCCGGCGCAGCGCGTATCTGGACCAGATCGCCCGCGCGGCACATGCCGGACCTGCCCGCGCGCATCTGGCTTGTGGCAATCAGGCCCATGCCTATGCGGCGATGGGCGTGGACAAGGATCGTTTGGCGGCGGGGCGCGTGCCCAATCTGGGGATCGTGACGGCCTATAATGACATGCTTTCCGCCCACCAGCCCTTTGAGCATTACCCCGAAATCATCCGCCGCGCGGCGCGTGCCGCAGGGGGGACCGCGCAAGTGGCAGGCGGCGTGCCTGCCATGTGTGACGGGGTCACGCAGGGTCAGCCGGGGATGGAGCTGTCGCTGTTTTCGCGCGATGTGATCGCCTTGGCCGCGGGTGTGGCGATGTCGCATAACTGCTTTGATTCAGCGGTTTGGCTGGGCGTTTGCGACAAAATCGTGCCGGGTTTGATTATCGCCGCCGCCACTTTCGGCCATGTGCCTGCGGTCTTTGTGCCCGCAGGCCCGATGACGAGCGGTCTGCCCAATGACGAGAAAGCCAAAGTCCGCCAGCAATTCGCCAAGGGCGAAATCGGGCGCGAGGAATTGATGAAGGCCGAAATGGCCAGCTATCACGGCCCCGGCACCTGCACCTTCTACGGCACAGCGAACACGAACCAGATGCTGATGGAATTCATGGGCCTGCACATGCCGGGTGCGGCGTTCGTGAACCCCGGCACGCCCCTTCGGGAAGCGCTGACGGTGGCGGCCACAGAAAAGGCGCTCTCGATCACCGCTTTGGGCAATGATTACCGCCCTGTGGGGCATATCCTAGACGAACGCGCCTTCGTGAACGGCATTGTGGGGCTGATGGCCACGGGCGGGTCCACCAATCTGGTGCTGCACCTGCCCGCCATGGCGCGTGCGGCAGGGGTCGAGATCACGCTCGAGGATTTCTCGGACATCTCGGCCCTAGTGCCCTTGATGGCGAAGGTTTATCCCAATGGCTTGGCCGATGTGAACCATTTCCACGCGGCGGGCGGGCTTGGCTACATGATCGGCGAATTGCTCGATGCCGGGCTTTTGCACGACGATGTGCAGACCATCGCGGGCGTCGGGTTGAAGCGCTATGCGCAAGAACCCAAGCTGCGCGACGGGGTGCTGGTGTGGGAGGATGGCGCAGGCCAGACGCTGAACGACCGCATCTTGCGCCCTGCCCGCGACGCGTTCCAGCCCACAGGCGGGTTGCGGCAGTTGCGTGGCAATCTGGGGCAAGGGGTCATCAAGACCTCGGCTGTCGATCCGTCGCGGCATGTCATCGAAGCCCGGGCGCGGGTGTTCCACGATCAGGCGTCGGTCAAGGCCGCGTTTCAGGCGGGCGAGTTTACCGAAGATGTCGTGGTCGTTGTCCGCTTCCAAGGGCCTGCGGCAAACGGGATGCCGGAATTGCATTCGCTGACGCCCCTGCTTGCGGTGTTGCAGGACAAGGGGTTGCGCGTGGCTTTGGTGACAGATGGGCGCATGTCGGGCGCGTCGGGCAAAGTGCCTGCGGCGATCCATGTGGCCCCGGAAGCCGCCAAGGGCGGGCCGTTGGCAAAGCTGCGCGATGGCGATCTGGTGCGGATGGATGCTGTGGCGGGAACGCTAGATGTGCTGGAGCCGGGCTTTGACGGGCGCGTGGCGATCAGTGTGGACCTGAGCGGCAATGAAACCGGCATCGGGCGGGAATTGTTCCGCATGTTCCGCGCGACTGTAGGTGATTCCACCGAAGGCGCGGGGGTTGTGGTCTGAGGCCCGATTGACCTTTTTCGGGAAGCGCTTTAGACGGGTCTGAATTTGATCAAATTCGGACCCTCCCATGCTGAACCCTGACAAGCTTGCCGGAATAGCCCGCGCGCGGTTAGAGGCTGTCGCACAGTTTGAAGCCGCCCGCTTTGCCGATGCCCGCCCCAAGACGCGCGCGGCTTTGGCCAAGGGCACGGATGCCTGGCTTGACCACGTGCCGATGCACTGGATGAAGGACTGGCCCATGCCCTTCCCCATGCTGGTCAGTCGGGCGGAAAAGGCGCGGATCACGGACCTCGACGGGCATGAACTGGACGATTTCTGTCTGGGCGATACTGGGTCCATGTTCGGCCATTCGCCCGCGCCTGTGGCCAAGGCCATCCGCAAACAGGCCGAGCGGGGGTTGACCTATATGTTGCCCACGCGCGCGGCACTTGAAGCAGGCGCGCTGCTGACCGACCGCTTCGGCGATTTTCGCTGGCAGATTGCCACGACTGCGACCGATGCCAACCGCTTCGCGCTTCGGGTGGCGCGGGCGGTGACAGGCAAGCCCAAAGTGCTGGTGTTCAATGGCTGCTATCACGGCACTGTGGACCATGCGATGGTCGAACTGGTAGACGGACAGACACGCGCGCGCGCAGGCCTCGTGGGGCAGGTCGAGGATCTGACGCAGGTCGCAGCTTGCGCGGAATTCAACGATTTGGCGTCGGTCGAGGCGCATCTGGCCACAGGCCAGATTGCCGCCATCCTGACCGAACCTGTGATGACCAATTCCTGCATGGTCCTGCCCGATGCGGGCTTCCATGCCGGGCTGCGCGATCTGGCCACACGCTATGGCGCGCTGCTGATCATTGACGAAACCCATACCATTTCCAGTGGTCCGGGCGGCTTTACGCGCGTGCATGGGCTGGAGCCTGATATCTTTGTCGCCGGAAAATGCGTGGCAGGCGGGATGCCCACGGCCATCTGGGGGCTGCGGCCTGCTGTGGCTGACGCCTATCTCGCCTATGCAGCGGCCAAACCTGCGGGGCATTCCGGCATGGGCACGACGCTGTCGGCCAATCCGATGCAATGCGCCTGTCTGGTGGCGACGCTCGCGGACGTGATGACGCCGGACAATTACGCCCGAATGGAGCGCGGCGCAGCGCGGCTGGAAGCGGGGCTGGCGCAGGTGATCGCCCGGCACGGCGCGCCGTGGCATGTGGTGCGGGTGGGCGCGCGCGTGGAATTCATCTGCGCCCCCGGCCCCTTGCGCGACGGGACGCAGGCTGCGGCCGCCCATATCCCGCAAGTCGAGCAAACCGTGCATCTGGCGCTGGTCAATCGCGGCTGCCTGATAGCACCCTTTCACAACATGATGCTGGTCAGCCCCGTGACCAAGAAGCGCCAGATTGACCGCCTGATCGCGGCTTTTGATGACACCCTGACCCAGCTTTTCGCCTGAAGGACTTGCCATGACCCCCTGCCCCTCTGGCGCGGATATCGCTGAAGCCGAAGCCTTCCTTGCTGCCCACCCGGAAGTGGAGGCCATTGACATCGTTCTCCACGATTCAAACGGGATCGGGCGCGGCAAGATCATTCGGCGGCATGAACTCCTCTCGCTCTACACATCCGGGCGGCATATGCCGATTTCCATTCTGGGGCTGGATATCTGCGGCGAGGATGTCCACGAAACGGGCCTGATCTGGGATCAGGGCGACGGTGATCTGCGCGCCTGGCCTGTGCCCGGCACGCTGAAAGCGCTGCACAAAACGCGGCCTGCGCGGGCGGAAGTGTTCCTGTCGCTCTATGAACTGGACGGGCGGCCCATGACGTCCGACCCGCGCCACGCGCTTGCGCGACAGGTGGACGCCTTCGCCGCGCGCGGTTTGCGCCCTGCCGGAGCGTTTGAGCTCGAATTCTTCCTGCTTGCCAACGACCGCGGCCCCGATGGCCGCGTCATGCCCGCGCGCGATGTGCTGGATGGCCGCTCGAGCCGCAAGACCGAAGTCTATTCGCTCGACCAGTTGCACGGGATGCTGCCGCTTTTTTCGGACATCTATGCAGGGGCCGAAAAAGCCGGGATCACAGCGGAAACGCTGATTTCCGAATATGCGCCGGGCCAGTATGAACTGACCCTGCAGTACCGCGACAACGCGCTGCAAGCCGCCGATGACATCGTGCGCCTGAAGCGGATCGTGCGCGCGCAGGCCCGCGCGCATGGAGTGACAGCCTGCTTCATGGCCAAACCGGTCGAGGATTACGCAGGCTCTGGAATGCATTTCCACGTGTCGATGCAGGACGAAGCCGGGCGCAACATCTTCGCCGAAGAACCAGGTGCAGGCTGGACCCCTGCCCTTTTGCACGCTTTGGGCGGTCTGCGCGCGACGATGGGCGAGGCGATGATCATCTTTGCCCCGCATCTGAATTCTTGGCGGCGATTTACCAATCAAAGCTACGCGCCTGTAAATGCCGCTTGGGGGGTGAATAACCGCTCCGTCGCGCTCCGCGTGCCCGAAGGCGCGCGCAGCGCTCGCCGGATCGAACATCGCCCCAGTGGCGTCGATGCCAATCCTTATCTGGTGGGGACAACTGTGCTTGCGGGCATCGCGCATGGGCTGGACCAGCGGATCGACCCCGGCCCGGATACTGTCGGCAATGGCTACGCAGCGGCGGAAAATGGCCCTGCTATCCCCCGCGACTGGCGCGCGGCGATTGATGCAGGGCTCGCGTCGGACTTCTTGCGCGACGCTTTGGGCGCGGATATGCACCGCACCTTCATGGCCGTGCGGCAAGCGGAATATGCGCGGGTCGCGCGTACAATCGCAGATGTCGATTACGCGCTGTATCTGCACACCATCTAAGGCTCAGAACCCCTCGACCAACTGCAATTGCCTTGGCAGGCACACGCGGCGCAGGTCATAATCCTGCACCGCACGCGCGCGGGCATTCTCGCGGATTTGGGCATAGCGCTGCGGCCCTTCCAGTGCGTCGATGATCGCGTCGGACCAGCCCGCCACATCGAAGAAATCGACCAAGCGGCCATTTACGTGTTCGGTGACGACCTCCTCGACCGGACCAGTGCGCGAGGCCACGATTGCGCAACCAAGGCTCATGGCTTCGATCAGGGACCAAGACAGCACGAAAGGCACTGTCAGATAGGCATGAACCCGCCCCACACGCAGCGCGTTCAGGTAATCGCCATAGGCCAAAGCCCCCACGAAATGCACGCGCTTTGCATCCACACGTGGGGCAATTTCGCGCCAGAACTGCTCTTTCCACGTCCCCACACGCGGCGAGGGGCCATAGCTGGTCCCGTCTCGCCCGATGATCACCACTTGCGCCTGCGGGCGCTTAGCAAGAATGTCTGGAAGCGCGCGAAAGAAGATATGCGAGCCACGATAGGGTTCGATATTGCGCGCGACATAGGTCAGGACCTCGTCGCCCACATGCAGCACCTGACCATTGGGTAAACGGAATGTGGCCTGTGGGTCGGGGCACACATGATCCGTGTCAATCCCGTCATGGATGATCGTGATCTTGTCGCGCAGACAAGCCGGATAGGTGTCTGCCTGCCATTCGGTCGGCGCCATGGCGGCATCGGCCTGCACGAGCGAATGCGCCATATGCGCCTGACGCGCGACTACAGCGCAATTATGATGCAGATCTGGGCGCGAAAATTCGGGGTCAAAGCCCACATCAAGCCCCCGGCTGCCGTAGTAGAATTCTGCATAGACCAATTGCCGCGCCGCAGGCCAGACTTCGCGCAGGAACAACGTTTCCCCCCAGCCGGGATGCGCGATGATCAGATCGGGGGTAATTCCCACCTGATCGCGAATTTGCGCCGCCGCCTTGGCCACACGTAACGCGCGGTCGGTCATCGTGGCATAGGTCGTGCCAAGCCGGGCTTCGCGCGCGTCGGGGGCGGGGCCGGGATCGGGGTAGCGATAAGTGCGGATGGGCGTGCGTTGCCCATTGCGTTCAGCGGTCAGGGCAAGAACCTGATGGCCGCGCGCGACCAAAGCGGGCGCAAGGTGTTTATACTGACCGGGAAAATTCTGGTGCAAAAACAGGATTTTCATAAGCTGCCTTCATAATGATTTACGCAGCCCCAATTGCCGTCATATCAAAGGCCGCTGCAAGCAATTGCCGCGTATAGGGGTCGCGGGGGTTGGAAAAAACGTCGCTGGTGTCGCCGGTTTCAACAACATCGCCTTGTTTCATCACAATAATCTTGTGCGACAGCGCGCGGACAACGCGCAAATCGTGGCTGATGAACAAATACGCCAAGCCAAAGCGCCGTTGCAGATTGCGCAAAAGCTCTACGATTTGCACCTGCACGGTCATGTCGAGGGCCGAGGTCGGTTCGTCCAGCACGACCAGTTTCGGCCGCAGGATCATGGCGCGTGCAATCGCAATGCGCTGGCGTTGGCCGCCCGAAAACTCATGCGGGTAGCGCGTCATCATCGCGGGGTCGAGGCCCACTTCGGCCATGATCTCGGCCACCAGATGGCGGGGGTCTTGACCTGTGGGGACACCATGCACGCCGAAGCCTTCGGCGATGATCTGCTCGACCGTCATGCGCGGCGACAGGCTGCCATAGGGGTCCTGGAACACGATCTGCAAATCGCGGCGCAGCGGGCGCATCGCCTTGAAATTGCGCCCTTGCAGGTCCGTGCCATTGAACTGGATGGGCCCCTGACTGGAAATCAGCCGCAGGATCGCCAAGGCAAGCGTTGTTTTGCCCGAGCCGGATTCCCCCACGATCCCTAGGGTTTCGCCCGCGCGCAAAGACAGGCTGGCGGCATTGACCGCTTTCACATGGCCCACGGTCCGGCGCAGGATGCCGCGCTGGATGGGGAACCAGATGCGCAGGTTATCCGTGCGCAGGATTTCAGGGGCATTTGCGGGGACCGGATCGGGCGCGCCCGTCGATTCGGCCCCAAGCAGTTTGCGGGTGTAGGGGTGCTGGGGGTCGACGAAAACGGCTTCTGTCCTGCCCTGCTCGACAATCGCGCCGGATTGCATGACACACACGCGGTCCGCAAAGCGGCGCACAATGTTCAGGTCATGGGTGATGAAAAGCAGGCTCAACCCCTCGGTGCGCTTCAAATCCACGAGCAATTCAAGGATTTGCGCCTGAATGGTCACGTCGAGCGCAGTGGTGGGTTCATCGGCCACCAGCAATTCCGGCCCATTCGCCAGCGCCATCGCAATCATCACCCGCTGCCGCTGCCCGCCGGAAAGCTGGTGGGGATAGGCGGACAGGCGGCTTTCGGCATCGCGGATGCCGACTTTCTCCAGAAGCTCGATCACGCGCGCGCGAGCTTTCGCGCCGGACAGGCCCTGATGGAGCGTGAGCGATTCGGTGATCTGCCGCTCGATCGTGTGCAGCGGATTGAGCGACGTCATCGGCTCCTGAAAGATGAAGCTGATGTCGTTGCCACGCACAGCGCGCAGGGTTGCCGCATCTGCCCCAAGCAGGTCCGTCCCTTTGAACTGGATCGCGCCTGTAACCTGCGCCCCATCCGGCAAAAGACCCACGGTCGAAAGCGCACTGACGGACTTGCCCGAACCAGATTCACCCACGATGGCCACAGTTTCACCGCGCGCAACACTGAAGGACACGCCCCGAACAGCACGGACATCGCGCCCATCCTGCCGGAACATGACGGACAGATCACTGACCTGCAACAAAGGGGTCATCGAAACGTCTTTCGCGGGTCAAAGGCGTCGCGCACGCCTTCGAAGATGAACACCAGAAGCGACAGCATGATCGCGAAGGTGAAGAAGGCCGAAAAACCCAGCCACGGGGCTTGCAGGTTATTCTTGGCCTGAAGGGTCAACTCGCCCAAGGACGGGGCCGAGGACGGCAGACCAAAGCCTAGAAAATCGAGGGCCGCGAGCGAGCCGATGACCCCCGTGATGATGAAGGGCAGGAAGGTCAGGGTCGCCACCATCGCATTGGGCAGCACGTGTCGGAACATGATCGTGGCGCTTGATACCCCCAAGGCCCGCGCGGCGCGGACATATTCAAAGTTCCGTGCCCGCAGGAATTCAGCCCGCACCACGCCCACAAGCCCGGTCCAGCCAAACAGCGTCATCAGGAACACGAGAAGCCAGAAATTCATCGCAAACATCGAAGAGATGATGATGATGATGTAAAGCGACGGGACGGACGACCAAAGTTCGATGACGCGCTGGAAGAACAGATCCAAAAGCCCTCCGAAAAAGCCCTGCACGGCGCCTGCTGCAATCCCGATGACCGAGGTCAGCGCCGTTACGACCAACGCGAAGGTGATCGACAGACGAAACCCGTAGATGATCCGTGCAAGCACATCGCGCGCGGTCCCGTCCGTACCCAGCAGATGTCGCGCTTCGGGCGGAGATGGGGCGGCGCGGCCGATATCGTTGATCGTGTTGTAGCTATACGGGATCAGCGGCCAGACCATCCAGCCGGGCGAGATCGGCGCGCCTTCGACAGTGCCGCTCAATGCGGCTTCCTGTATCGCCGCTTGCGGGTCGTCCATGCACAATTCCGCCCCACCCGTTCGGATCAGGCATTGCACTTCCGGGCTGCGATAGACGGCTTCTGTGCGAAAATCGCCCCCGAAACGCGTTTCGGGGTAGAATTTGTTGACAGGGAAATGCAACTCGCCGCGATAGGACAGCACAATCGGGCGGTCATTTGCCAAGTATTCGGCAAAAAGCGATATCCCATACAGCAAGCCCAGAATGATAAGCGACCAATAGGCGCGGCGATTGGCCTTGAAATTGCGCCAACGGCGTTGGTTGAGCGGCGACAGGCCAAAGCGGCTCTTGCGCTCTACTGGCAGGTCAGGGGTCAGGATTTCCGTGGGCTGACGGTTCATGGATCACGTCTCGCGCGTTTCAAAGTCAATGCGGGGGTCGATCCAGACATACATCAGGTCCGAGATCAGCCCCATCACGAGCCCGATCAGGCCAAAGACGAAGAGCGTGCCGAACATCACAGGATAATCGCGGGCAACAGTCGCCTCGAAACCCAGCCGTCCAAGACCATCGAGCGAGAAAATGGTCTCGATGATCAGCGAGCCACCAAAGAACACGCCGACAAACACCGCCGGGAAGCCCGCAATCACGATCAGCATCGCATTGCGGAACACATGGCCATAGAGCACGCGGTTCTCTGCCAAGCCTTTGGCGCGGGCGGTCATGACATATTGTTTGCGGATTTCGTCGAGAAAGCTGTTCTTGGTCAGCAGCGTAAGCGTTGCAAAAGCAGAGATGGTCGATGCAATCACCGGCAACGTGATGTGCCACAGATAATCTAGGGCTTTGCCGATGGGCGAGAGCGTATCCCAGACCTCTTGCGGGCTGGTCAGGCCGCGCGCCGGGAAAATCTGAAAATACGACCCGCCCGCGAACAGCACCAGAAGCAGGATCGCGAACAGAAATCCGGGGATCGCATAGGCCACGATGATCAGGCCAGAGGTGAAGGTGTCAAACTTGGTCCCGTCGCGCACCGCCTTGCGAATACCCAGCGGGATCGACACCAGATAGGCGATCAGCGTGGACCAAAGACCCAGCGTGATCGAGACCGGCATCTTTTCCAGCACCAGATCCACGACACTGATCGAGCGGAAGTAACTGGTGCCGAAATCAAACCGCATGTAGTTCCACATCATGTGCAGGAACCGCTCTACAGGTGGCTTGTCGAAGCCGAATTCACGTTCAAGCTGCGCGATAAATTCCGGCGGCAGGCCGCGCGCGCCGCGATAGCGTTCATTGTCGATAGCGCCCAGATTGGTGTCCCCTGCCCCCCCGTCAAACGCGCCAAAAACATTCCCCTGCCCTTCCATATTGGCAATGATCTGCTCGATCGGGCCACCAGGGACGAACTGGACAAGGGTGAAGTTGATCACCATCACCCCGAGCAAGGTCGGGATGATCAGCGCCAGGCGTCGGGCGATATAGGCGAGCATCTAGCGGATGGCACCGGCCGCACGCAAAGCAGCGGCCTTGTTTGGGTTGAACCACCAGAAATCCAACTCGCCTGTCGAAAATGGCGGCGTCTCTGCGGCGGGGCGGTCATACATATCCCAGAACGCGACCCATGCTGTGTCATTATACCAAGCGGGCACGATGAAGAATTCATATCGCAAGGCGCGATCCAACGCCATCAGGGCAGCGTCGCGCACTTCTGGTGTGGGGGCTTCGAGCGAGAGGTCGATGATCTTGTCAACCATCGGGCTCCGCAGATTTGCCGGATTGAACACGTCGCCCGCCGCTTCAGACCCATACCGCTGGTGCAGGCCAGTGCCCGTATCCATGAAGGCCGCATATTGGTCAAAGATCATGTCATAATCTTTGTTTCGGCGACGATCCGTGTATTGCGCGGCGTCAATGCGCTGGAAGCGCGCGTCGATGCCAAGCTGTTGCAGGTTTTGAACATAGGCTTCAATGATCGAGTCCATCGTGGCAGAGCCGGAGGAATTGACCGGGATTTCGATAACCATCCGCTCCCCATTCGCGTTGCGCAGCGCGCCGCTTGGGTCAATGGTCCAGCCTGCTTCCTCGAGCAGGGCGGTCGCGGCGCGCAAGTTGCGCCGGTCCTGCAAACGATCCGCGCTCGAGGCATGCGGCACGCGCGCGGGTTGCGTCAGCAGGGCCGCTGGAACCAGATCGCCCAAGCCCCGCAACAATTCCAACTCCAACCCTTCGGGCGGGCCATCCGCCTGGAAGCGCGTGCCTTGAGTGAAGGATGCGCGCTGCTTGAACAGGCCAAATTGCAGCGTCTGGTTGGTCCATTCGAAGTTGAACGCGAGCGCCACGGCATCACGCACACGCTTGTCGGCAAAGATCGGGCGTTCGAGATTGAACACGAAACCTGTCGGTGTGGGCGGCGAGCCTACAGGCAAATCTTCGCGCAGGACATGGCCGCGTGTGACGGCGGGGAAATCGTAGCCTGTGGCCCACTGACGCGAGTTATTCTCGGCCCGGAATGTGTATTCAGCGGTCTTGAAGGCTTCGAACGCCGCAGCACCATCCGCGAAATACTCGACCCGGATCACGTCGAAATTGTGCCGCCCGCGATTGATCGGCAAATCGCGGCCCCAATACTCTGGGTTGCGGCGGTAGGTGATGCGGCGATTGACTTCCAGACCATCCAGCATATAGGGGCCGGAGCCGGGCGAAATCTCCATCCGCGACTGGTCCAGACGAGCGCCGGTTTCTTCATACCAACGCTTTGAAAAGACCGGCGTGCTGCCCACCTGGTCAATCAGCGACCGGCGCGAAATGTGGGGCGCGAAGGTGAACTTCACTGTGTAATCATCCAAAGCCTCGGCCGCAATCACGCGCGCGCTGACTGCTTGGGCATAGGACGGCAGGCCCTGCTCCAGAAACAAGTTGTGTGAAAACACCACATCATGTGCCGTCAGCGGGGTTCCGTCGGAAAACCGCGCCTCGGGCCGCATGTAGAAGATCACCCAATCCTTGGTGGGCGGGTATTCAAGTGTATGGGCAAGCATCCCGTAATACTCGCCGTAGACGTCCGCAGGAACCCCGCCGCCGCCCATCGGCTCGGACGTTTCAAGCAGGCTTTCATACATCGACGATGCCAGAAGACCTGCGCGCCCGATGCGCGTGAACGGGTTCATGCTGTCAAACGTGCCTTGGGCAGAAATAGAGATTTCGCCGCCCTTCGGTGCATCCGGGTTCACATAGCGCAAATGGGGGAAATCAACGGGATAGCTCAGGTCGCCATAGAAGGAATAGCCATGCGCGCGGATCAGGTCCTGCTGTGCTGTCGCGGGTGCCGCAAGCAAGGCGGACAGCGCAAGCGCAGGGGCAACGCGCAAGGAAAAGGACAGCGTCAAGCTGGTGAAGCGCATGGTATCCTCCGTCTGTCGGCGGGTAGGTTCAGTCTTGCCTACCTTCATTTAGTTTTTCTGAACAAGTGTCGATGGGCGCGCAAGATATATACGTGTCGCGCCGGGGAATTTGATCAGCCACAACGCAAAAGGCCGCCCAAAGGGGCGGCCTGTGCAACAACACGCGGACGTGTCAGCTTTGGCTCTGGATATATGCGATCAGGTTCGCGCGGTCCGTCACACTCGATATCCCGCGGAACGACATTGATGTTCCCGGTGCAGCGCTCGCCGGGGCAGCAATAAAGCGATTGAGGTTTTCCGGCGTCCAAGCGTCGCCCACTTGGTTCAGCGCGCCGGAATAGTTGAATCCAGCATTCGTACCGATTGCGCGATCAACCACCCCATGCAGGTATGGCCCGACACCATTGCGCCCAGCCTCCAAAGCGTGGCAAGCCCGGCATTGCGACCAAATGCGCGAACCTGCCCCGGCATCGGCCACAGCAAAGGCTTCTTCAAATGTAAGTTGTACTGGGGCTTCGACGGGTTCGCCTGCACCAGTATCAATCACGAAAGCTTGAGGCGCTTTGGCATTGCGCGGCACATAGAGCTCCATCGCGGCCCAGTTCCCCAGAAGAAAAATCAGAAGCGCGCCGCAAACAGCAGCGACAGCTTTGGTGATGGTCATTGTGTCAAACATGGCGCATTCCGGTTTCCGTGGGATTGTGACGCCTTCTATCCGCTTCCCCTTGGCGGTTTCAAGGGATACTTACCGCGACGAATTGACCTTTTGGGCGTTTTTGCCCGACTGCGAGCGGAAACATGACGGACAAGATAGCTTTTCAAGGTGAGCTGGGGGCGTATGGGCACCAAGCCTGCTTGGATGCCCGGCCCAACCATATCCCGCTGCCTTGCACAACCTTTCACGACACGATGGAGGCCGTGCGCACAGGCGCGGCGCAACTGGCCATGGTGGCGGTGGAAAATTCGACCTATGGCCGGGTTGCGGATGTCCATGCTCTGTTGCCGGAAAGCGGTCTGCACATCGTCGATGAAGCCTTTGTGCGCGTGCATGTGAACCTGCTTGGGGTGCGCGGGGCGCGGCTGGAAGATGTGCGCGCAGCCCACGGACACGCGGTCATTTTGCCACAATGCGCGGGCTTCTTGCGCACATATGGGATTCGCGGTGTGACAAGCACCGACAATGCGCGCGCGGCGCGCGAAGTGGCAGAGCGGGGCGATCCGAGCCAGGCTGCTCTGGCCAGCCTGTTAGCGGCGGATATCTACGATCTTGATGTTCTGGCGCCGCAGATCGAGGATCAGGCCAATAACACGACCCGCTTTCTGATCATGGCTCGCGATGCAGATTTCACGCGCAGGGGGGAAGGGGTCATGAACACGGCTTTCCTGTTTCGCGTGCGCAATATCCCGGCCGCGCTTTACAAAGCGATGGGCGGATTTGCCACCAACAGCGTGAACATGATCAAGCTTGAAAGCTACATGGTGGGCGGAAGCTTCACAGCCACGCAGTTCTTCGCCGAGATCGAGGGCCACCCGGACGACGCCAATGTGCAACGTGCATTCGACGAGTTGCGCTATTTCAGTTCCGAGTTGCGGGTTTTGGGCACCTATCCGGCCGATCCCAGTCGCCGCTAGAGCGTGATGAGGAAAAGTGGAATCCGGTTTTTCCGCAAGAATCACGCGACCAACAAAAAGACCGATGAGCGGTTGACAACGTAGCTTGGCGCGCCTTGCAGCGGCGCGATGTTGGGGCATAGCCGGGCTGTGGACCGACCAAAGCGGCTTTGTCTGGATGATGCGGCTACGCAAGGATCGCGCAGAAAAATGCGTGATGAAACAATGTGCAAGTAGTCCCCCTTGCTACGTGCGTCCAAGACTTGGTTTGCCGGAAATGCTGTTTTCGGTCATGGCCTTGATCTTGGCGCATCACGGCTTGCGAAGCGCGTGAACATCCTCCGCCTGCAACGTCTGCCCCGAGGCCAACACCAGCAGGATCCCTGAAACGTCGCGTCGAACCTCGCGTACTGTCTGAAAGTGGAACGCATCCTGGATCACAGGCGCATCCATGCCGCGAAAATCCTCGACTGTGGCGCCATATGAACCCGCAAGCAGGGGCGTGGCCCCACTGTGGGACGGGTCGAGATGGACCATGTCTTGCTTGGGGTCTACAGGAAGCCGCAAGGCGATATGTCCGCTGTCGGTGCGTAACACCACATCGCGCCGTGTCACCCCGGGCGCGGCGGCTGGCAGGGACAATGAAACCGGCGAATCATCCACATGCAACGCACCGGCACGCGCAACTTCGGTATCCAGCCACATCGACATGTCGTCCTTGAGCAGTCGTTCTGTAAGGCGGGCCAACAATTGGTTGGTCTGGACTTGTTGTTCGACCCCTGAAAAAGTTGCCAATTGCACCGCAAAATCAGACGCCTCAATCGGATTGAGGGGGTTCTGGTTCTGCATCTGGGTCGTCAGCATCTTCAGAAATGTCGTGAAATCTGCGCCCTGCCCGCCGGTCAGCGACGCCCCGGGCTTCGTTTGGCGCGCATCTTGCGTCACCAGATCGGCGACACGTCCCTGTGGATCGAAGCTGGTCGTCATGTGCTCTCCTTGCACTGAGGAAGGGCACCCGTCATGGGGCGGCCCCTGCATGAGCGTGAGCGCTCATTCTTCTTGAGCCATCTGGTTCACCGAAACATGTTCGCGCGACACAGGAACACTTGCGCGCGCGCGTGTCGCGGGGTGTGGTGTGTTTGGGCAGAGCGCATTGAGCAAATGTCAGCGCGCGCGTGCTTGCCAGGCGTCGGGGACAAAATTTCAAGGTCTGAAGAGGATACCACATCATAATCGACGATCCAGCCTACCTGTTGGCGTCACACGCGGCCAAGGACCGCCGAGGCTGTGACCCAGCGCCCGATTGCCGCTTAGTGTCAGGCGTTCTTGGCCAAATGTAAGCGTGACCTCTGTCAGGTCAGCGCGTTGAAACGCGCGCATCAAGGCAGGCATGGAGCGCCGGATCAACACTTCCGCGTCTATAGTGCCACCGAGAACGTGCAAATGTAGCGCGTTATTGACCACCTGTACCTTAAGAACCAATTTTCCCAGGTCAGATCGACCTAGATCGATCTCTAGCTGCGCCGATTTCCCGCCTTCGATGCCTTGTGCCAGAGCATGAAATGTTTGCGCAACGATACGCATACCAAGATCTGCGCGGCCAGAAAATGTCATCGGAACTTGCGCTCCGGTCGAGGCGGTTTCGCTGCGGACCGGGGTATCTAAACTCGGGCTCTCGACTCCAGCCATGTTCTGAAGCGCATCAGGCAGCCCCAGCGCAAGACCCTCCTCAATGGGATCAAACCAAGAAGTGCTGAAAGTGTTGGCCCCCAGATGATACGGCTCTGTGCGTAATGCACCAATTCCCTTGTTCATGGCGAGAGGCGGAAAGACTGACCCATCGCTTTCGCGCGCGGGAGCAGGTGCAATACGCGCCATGTCATAAATAACCGCACGCTGGGGCCGATCAGACGTATTGAGTTCTGGAACGAATGGCAAGGTCGGCCCACCTTCACCGTCCTGAACCGGCGGGGATGCCGCCATCTCCCAAAAATGACGCTGGGACAGGGCCCGATCAGAACCTGGCCGATCAACAGAATCGACGTCCTTGACCACAGAAGTTGGCATTTCAACTCTCGCCGACATCGCCAACTGACCTGATAAGGCAAGCTCACCGGTTAGTCTCTTGGTAACGCGCAACTCCCCCGCACGGATTGGCGGTTCAAGGACGTCATCTTCGAAAATCGCGCGATGTGACAGACTCGGGACAGGTGGCCAATCTGGTTCAGCCACGTTTCCCCAACGACTATTGCCCTGATCACCGATATCGGATCGCAACTCTGCGGCGCACTGCATGAATGGATGCGCAGGTATCCTTGCAAGATCGCCGTCCTGCGCCTCTCCTTCTGGAAGCACACGATTCGGCTCTCCATCGCCAAGGACAAATGCCAAAATATGGCGGCATGGGACAGGAAACGACGGTGGTGACTGATCTTCGGGCATGTCAATCTCAACGAACGCGTCCTCCACCTGTGCCGCGACGAGCGCAGGCGTGCCCATGTGCGCGGGCATGGGCATGGGCGTGCTCGATTGAAGAAAATGCTGAAACCCGCCCGCACCACCAGCATCCGGGGCACCCGTGCTTGCTGCCGCCTGACCCGGGGACATACCCCTCATTTGCCGAAATTCCAGAAACTCTGGCCCCATGTTCGCCCTCCGCGTTTGACAGGGATGGCAGAATTTACTTACCGAATCTTTACTTCCAAACGGCAAAATACACGCACCATCTCAGATACGAGGGTTCGATGTTCACACCGCTTTCTGTCAACCAAGACATACGCTTTCCCCCTACCCCACAGGTCGCTTTACGGGCGACAGCCCAAGCATTCGAACAGCTCATTCTCTCGCAAGCGCTGCAGGCCGCCGGATTGCACCGCCCCCCATCCGAAATCAATGGTGGCGCGGGGGAAGACATGTTCGCTTCTTTCCTTGCAGATGCCCATGCGCGCGCCTTGGTGGCACAGGGGGGAATCGGATTGACCGAGCATCTGATGCGATCATTATCGGGACAAGGGAACAAAGCATGATGCACGACTTGCCCCCCCACGCGCTCGAAGACATTCTGAAGCGCGAGCGCGCTGCATTGCTGACCTCTGATTTTGACACGCTTTCGGATTTGATCGCTGCAAAAGAGCAATGCTTCGCCAGCTTGTCAAATAATGCGCCAGAAATCGCGCAAATTCGCGCAATAGCTGCCCTATGTACTGAAAATCAAGACCTGATCACTGCCGCCCAACTTGGACTAGCGGAGGCACGGAAAAGCATTTCCAGTCTTTTAGCCATAGCGCGTAACAGGGTCTATAACACTGGTGGCACAACACAGGATCTGATCGCGCCTCCCGCTGCATTCTCTCACAGGATTTAAAAGTAAATTAACCAAATTTTAAAAAATCAGAGATTCGACCAAAGTCGCGGGGTGGCATTCATACTTCGGAAAGGAATAAAGCGTTACCGTCAAATCGTGATCAGAACGGATCAAAAATCGCGTATCGCGATCTTCTGCAGAATGCAAATCACTCTGTAAACACAGTTCCAACACAGTGCAAAATGCACAAAAGGATGAAGTAACATGTCAAGCATTCTCACGAACAGCAGCGCGATGGTCGCCTTGCAAACATTGCGCGGGATCAACAAAAACCTTTCGCAGACACAGAGCGAAATTTCGACTGGGAAATCGGTTGCGAACGCACGCGACAACGCAGCGGTTTGGTCGATTTCCAAAACAATGGAATCGGATGTGCAGGGGTTCAAATCCATATCGGACAGCCTTGCTTTGGGGTCATCGACAGTAGCTGTCGCGCGGACCGCTGCGGAAACCGTCACGAAACTGTTGAGCCAGATGAAAGGTTTGATCGTTTCTGCACAGGAAGAGAACGTCGATAAAAGCAAGATCCAATCCGACGTGGACGCTCTGCGGGAACAAGTCAGATCAGTTGTGGGGGCCGCGCAGTTCAATGGGCTGAACTTGGTCAACCAGACAGGCAGTGTAAACGTCCTCAGTTCGCTTGATCGCAGCGCTGATGGAACTGTCTCGGCAAGTTCGATCAGTATCAACCGGGCTAATTTGTCGTCGGCGGCCGCTGCAGTCATCGACTCTGCTTTCTCGGGAATAGGCGCATCTGGGGATGGATCACGCTATGCGATCTCTTTGGACTCGGTCGGCGGGGACGATGCCATCACCATTGACTCGACGAACTTTTCTGCTGGTGACCGCGTAATCTTCAACATCGGTGATCGCCAAGCCAGCTACACAGTGTCGCAAGCCGATCTCGATGATCAAAATGATCCAGATGCCGTCATTGCCGCCGGCATGCGTCAAGCAATCCTGAACCTCGGTATCGCCGACCTTCAGATCGATCTGAACGGAGCAGAACTGACGATCACGAACAACACCGATGCGGATCTGGCAATTACCGCGCGAGTCGCCGGCGCAGGGGATGGAACGCTTGCGGCTCTGAACGGGATTGATGTCACTACGGGTGCCACTGGAGCATTGGCAGAGATCGACACAATGATCAACGTCGCAATTCAAGCAGCCGCCAATTTTGGCTCGGCCCAGAAACGGATCGATACGCAAGCAGAATTCGTGAAAAGCCTGTCAGACGCGTTGACCACTGGGATCGGCAGTCTTGTCGATGCTGATATGGAAGCAACATCGGCGCGCCTGCAGGCACTTCAGGTTCAGCAACAATTGGCAACTCAGTCCCTGTCGATCGCAAACCAGCAGCCACAGAATATCCTGTCACTCTTCCGCTAACCGTTTGCCGGGCCCTACGGGGCCCGGCTCTCTCCTCAATACAACGGATAAGGAAAGGACGATATGCCAGTACCAGTATATTCAGCGATGGCCTATGCGCAGCCCAAACTTGGACTGAAATCAGAACGCGCACAAGAATACGAGGTGATTGCACGCATAACCAAAAACCTCAACGAAGCAGGATCGAACCTACCGTTTACTTTCCCAAATCTCGTCGCAGCGCTGGACGAAAATCGGCGTCTTTGGGACGTTTTTGCCCTTGATGTCACGAGGGGCGAAAATAAACTACCCTCCGACTTGCGCGCAGGGATTGCTGCACTTGCGAATTTTACAAAAAATCACACTCGTAAAATTCTTTCAGGTGATGCGGAGGTTTCACCCCTTATCGAGATTAATCTCGCTGTTATGAAAGGTCTTTCAAATAACAAGGGTTCGACATGACAGGTCTAATCATCCGGCTCGCGCCGTTCGAACGAATGCTCCTTAACGGAGCAATTATCGAAAACGGGGAGCGACGCACAAACTTCGCTATAAAATCCCCGAATGCTCATGTCCTGAGACTCCGCGACGCAATTTTACCTGAACAGGCGAATACACCTGTCAAGCGCGCATGTTATCTATTTCAGCTCATCCTATCAGGAGACAGCACAGAAGATGAGATTCGTCAGCCGCTTCTCCGCGCCATAGAGCAACTTAGTCACGTATTTCATGACTCCGATAGCCGAAATCTGCTCGATCAAGCGGCGCGTTCTATTGTTACGCGTGAGTACTATCTTGGACTCAAGCAGATCCGCAAGCTGCTTCCTCGGGAAGCACGAATTTTTGCGGCCTCTCTACAATGAGTTTCCAGCCAACATTGCCGTTAACAGGTTTGGCTGGTTGGTCGATCTTGACAAAGACGCGCGCCAACCAAGAAAGCGTGTTCTCTGCGACAGCAGCGCAAGCAAACTTGATGGAGCGTTTTGAGCGTGATTTTCCAAATATTTCATCAGTCGATGAACTCCTTAAAAATAATGTTGCTTTGCGTGTTGCGTTAGGCGCCTTTGGTCTTCAAGACGATCTTCCCAACAAAGGCTTTATCAGACGCGTGATTATGGATGGAACAGAGAACCCATCCGCTCTGGCAAACCGTCTAACGGACAAGAGATACTTTGGCTTGGCGAAAGCGCTTGAGCATCTTGGACCTTCCGGAACTGGGATGCCATCTAAAGCGATGACTCAAGATCTTAAGAAAAAATTTCTATCACGCAGCTTTGAAATCGCTGTTGGCGAGAAAAATTCAGACTATCGGCTGGCAATGGCATTTGAGAATGAGCTTGGATCAGTCTTGAATAACTTCACCTCTGATCGCGCGCGGTGGTTTGCGATCCTGGGGAACCCACCACTTAGGAAAGTTTTACAGACTGCGCTCGGGTTGCCACAACAGATTGGAAAAATACCGTTAGAACAGCAAAGCAAAGTGCTACAATCCGCCTTGAAAAAAAGATTTGGAATCTCAAATGTTGGAGAAATGGACAATAGAAAAATAATCGAAAAAATAACCAACAGATTTATAGTTCTATCTGATATTCAGACTGCAAAAACTGCAACTTCTCCTATCGTCGAATTATTTCGAAGGCCATAAGCGCTCAAATATATAGATTGAATTTCAAAAATTATTTCCAACAAATTTTAAGCCATTCTATGGCTATTCTGCATTCATCAGGCGCTCCCGACGCAGATCGCTATGCCATCATGTGCTTTGTCGCTGTCAAACGGACCCTTGGATAGTCGCGCGCAACACGGTCTATATCCCACTGTAGCCGTGTCATGAAAACAGGATCACCATCACTGTCAACGGCCATGTGTTGTTTATTGGCGCTACCAAATGCCTCGACGTCAATCTTGTCGCCGGTCACCCACCGAGCCGAGGTGAATTGGGTTGGCTCGAACCGTACAGGCAGGCCGTATTCTAATTCAATTCGGCTCGCCAATACTTCAAACTGCAACTGGCCGACCACACCGACGACAAAACCAGACCCGAAACTGGGCTTGAAGACTTTTGCGGCCCCTTCTTCAGCAAATTGTGTGAGCGCCTTTTCGAGATGTTTCGCCTTCAACGGATCGCCGGCACGACAGGTTTGCAAAAGTTCCGGCGCAAAACTTGGGATGCCCGTAAAACGCAAAGCTTCCCCTTCTGTCAGCGCATCTCCGATCCGCAATTGGCCGTGATTGGGAATGCCGATGATGTCGCCGGCCCAAGCCTCTTCCGCCAGTTCACGATCCGCAGCCAAGAACAGCACGGGCGCAGAAACTGTCAGTTGCTTCTTGGAACGCACGTGCAGCAGCTTCATCCCTCGCTGGAAATGCCCCGAAGCCAGACGCACAAAGGCCACCCGATCACGATGCTTGGGGTCCATATTCGCCTGAACCTTGAACACGAAACCCGTGACAGGGGTCTCCTCGGGGGCAATCTGACGCGATTCTGCCCGTTGCGGCTGGGGCTGCGGTGCATAGGTGCCTATACCGTTCATCAGTTCTTTGACGCCGAAGGAATTGATAGCCGACCCGAACCAGATCGGCGTCAGATGCCCCTCGAGGACCGATTGTGGGTCCAGTGGCGGCAGCAATTCGCGCGCCATTTCGATCTCTTCACGCAACTTGCCAAGAAGGTCGGCCGGCACATGCTGCGCCATCGCAGGATCGTCCAAGCCTTCCATTACGACCGACTCACCGCGCTTGTTGCGGTCCGCGCGATCCATCAGTTCCAGCCGGTCACGCAACAGGTCATAGCAGCCGATAAACTCGGATCCGGTGCCAATCGGCCAACTGGCCGGGGTTACGTCGATTGCGAGATTTTGTTGAATCTCGTCGATAATTTCGAACGTGTCGCGGCTTTCACGGTCCATCTTGTTGCAAAAGGTCAAGATTGGCAAGTCACGCAAGCGGCAAACCTCGAACAGTTTGCGCGTCTGCGACTCCACCCCTTTCGCCCCATCGATCACCATGATCGCGGCATCAACTGCGGTCAGCGTGCGGTAGGTATCTTCAGAAAAATCCGAGTGGCCGGGCGTATCCACCAAATTGAAGCGAAACTGCCCATAATCGAACGACATCGCCGAGGCAGAGACAGAGATCCCCCGGTCTTTTTCCATCTGCATGAAGTCTGATCTGGTGCGTCGCGCTTCGCCCTTCGCGCGAACCTGTCCAGCCATTTGGATCGCACCCCCAAACAGGAGGAATTTTTCGGTCAGCGTGGTTTTGCCAGCATCCGGGTGGCTAATGATGGCAAAAGTTCGCCGCCGCGCGATATCGGCAGGCAATTTGGGGCGGTTGAGAGCGTGGTCCAGCATGCCGCGCGTATAGGCAAAACACCTGCCTCACGCAAGCCACGCTTAGACGTCGCAACCCCCACAGAGGCAAGTAGCTGGCATGACTTCCAGCCGTGACAAGGCGATCTCGGCGCCGCACTGCATGCAGAACCCGTAGCTCCCTTCAATTATCCGCGACAACGCGTCGTCAATCAGGTTCAGACGCGCTTCTGTGGCTTTGGTCAGCGCATTCAAGGCGTGATCAAGCACATCGTTCAACTGGGCGTCTGGCGCTGGTCGGGGATCAATCGCACCGTCCAAGCGGCGCAAATGCTCCATGAAATCGGTATTGCTTTCGTCAAGCGGAGCATCTGGGTCAATCGAGTCGCGCATATCTGGCCCTTCCTATCAGAGGTTCCAGTCTGCGCGCCTCGTGTTTTGGGGCTTTGATCTAAGTCAAATATCAGTTTTCGGAGCGCCGCTATTTTGCGCAGGCTGCGCAGAACGGGGTCGCAGGTAATAGATCAAGCCGCGCCAGAGCAATATCCGCGCCACATTGGGTGCAAGCCCCGTATTCGCCCGCCGCCAACCTTGCCAAAGCCGCGTCGATCATGCGCAATTCTACGTCCGCAGCATACCCCAAGGCTTCAAGAGCTTCGTCTTGTTCCCGCTCCGTTGCACCATCTTCCCAATCTTTGGTTGTGTGGCTGTCGAGTTCGCGGTCAAGCGCACGCATTCGGGTCAGCAAGTCACTGCGGCGGGTTTCGAGTTCACGTTGACGGTCTGTCGTATCACGCATGTCTGCTCCTCCTGAGTTAGATGCAAGCATAGCGTGTGATGGGGGGAACTGTCTTTGATCAGCGTCAAATACCTCTTTTCGCGGCCAAACTTGCGGGCTATCACCGCAGCATGTTGAAAACCCGCATCATTCCCTGCCTTGATGTCGCCGATGGCCGTGTGGTCAAGGGCGTGAATTTCGTGGATCTGCGCGATGCAGGCGACCCGGTGGAGGCCGCGCGCGCCTATGATGCAGCGGGCGCGGATGAGCTGTGTTTTCTTGACATCCACGCGACGCACGAAAATCGCGGCACGATGTTCGATCTGGTGACGCGCACGGCCGAGCAATGCTTCATGCCACTGACCGTGGGCGGCGGTGTGCGCACGGTTGATGACGTACGCGCGCTGTTGCTCGCAGGGGCGGACAAAGTGTCGTTCAATTCGGCGGCGGTAGCCGACCCCGATGTGGTGGCGCGCGCGGCAGACCGTTTCGGCAGCCAGTGCATCGTTGTAGCAATTGACGCGAAAACCGTCAGCCCCGGCAGGTGGGAGATTTTCACTCATGGGGGCCGCAAACCTACGGGGATAGATGCGGTTGAATTCGCCCGTACAGTGGCCGCCAAAGGCGCTGGGGAAATCCTGCTCACCAGCATGGACCGGGACGGGACGCGAGCGGGGTTCAATCTGCCGCTTACGCGCGCAATTGTTGAGGCTGTGGGCATTCCGGTCATTGCCTCGGGCGGTGTGGGCAATCTCGATCACCTTGTTGAAGGGGTCACAATCGGCGGCGCGAGCGCGGTCTTGGCCGCGTCGATCTTTCACTTCGGCGATTACACGATCGGACAAGCCAAGGCGCACATGGCTGCGGCGGGCATCCCCATGAGGTTGACATGAGCCTGCATCATCTGGCCGAAACCATTGCAGCGCGCGTGGGCGCGGACCCGGAGACAAGCTGGACAGCGAAATTACTGGCCAAAGGGCCCGAGAAATGCGCCGAGAAGTTTGGCGAAGAAGCGGTGGAAGCCATCATCGAAGCGGTCAAGGGCGACCCTGCGCGGCTGACCAGCGAAGCCGCTGACGTGCTTTACCACTTGCTTGTCATGTGCGCGTCGCGCGGTGTGACGCTTGCGCAGATCGAGGCTGAACTCGCCCGCCGCGACGGCCAGTCAGGGATCGACGAGAAAGCCGCGCGGCAAGGCTAGACCCTTGTCCCCGCCCGCGCGCAGGCGTAAGCGGGCGATATGACAGGATACCTCTTTTCCATCGCAGGCACGCCCGAGGGGATGCGGCTTGCCACAATCCTCGCCCTGATCGCAGCTTTGGCCCATGCTGTCTTTGGCGCGTTGCAAAAAGGCGCGCATGACCCGTGGCTGACGCGCGGCGCGATTGACCTGTCGCTTGCGGTCATTACAGCCCCTGTCGCGCTGTTCATGGTGGCCCCACCCAGCGCGCAAATGTGGCCTGTGCTAGTGGGCGTGGTGGTGATCCATTTCGCCTATAAACTCGCGATGGCGCTGGCCTATGAAAAAGCGGCCTACACTGTCGTTTACCCTGTCGTGCGCGGCACGGGGCCAGTGGTCACAGTTCTGGCCGCTATGGTCATATTCGGCGAGAGCTATACGGCGGTGCAGGGCCTCGGGTTTGCAGCACTGTCAGGGGGTATTCTGCTGCTGGCCTTGCGCAACCTGTCGGAAGAAAAAATCGACCTGCCCGCGCTGAAAAAAGGGCTGGCTTGGGCTGTTCTGGGCGGTGTGCTGGTCGCCATCTACACGACCTATGACGCTTGGGCGATCCGGCTGTCGGGCGACCCGTTCAGCTTTCTGGCGTGGTTCTTTTTCCTGACCGCGCTCGATTTCCCGATCCTTGCCTGGCTGCGCTACCGGCGCATGGCCCATCCGCCCCGCCCTGTCCCGCTGTTGCTGCGTGGGCTTGCAGGGGCTTTGATTGCCTATATCAGTTTCGGGGGCGTGATGATCGCCACGCTGATCGGCAAGGTGGGCGAGGCCGCGGTTTTGCGCGAAACCTCGACTGTGTTCGCGGCGCTGATCGGTTGGTTCATCCTGAAAGAGAAAGTCGGGCCACGCAGGCTGTTTCTGATGAGCCTGATTGCGCTCGGCGCAGTGCTGGTGGAACTTGGGCGCGCGGGTTAGTGCATGTCGCGTAAAAGCGGAAACAGGTTTTGCGCAAAAAGACAGGCCCTATAGGCGCGACGAGATCACGCCCGTATTGATCCCGCCCATGCGCAACTCGCCAAACAGGCGCTGGTATTCCATCTTGGGGCAAAGGTCCTCGATCACATCGACACAGCGCGCACGGGCTTTGGCGGCGGCCGCTGGGTGGCGGATACCGATTTGCATCCAGATCGTACGAAGGCCGGGCAGATGGGCGAGCGCGTCATCCACAATCGGCGGGACATGCTCTGCGGCGCGAAAGATATCGAC
Source organism: Roseinatronobacter sp. (assembly GCA_046296275.1). Lineage (GTDB taxonomy): Bacteria > Pseudomonadota > Alphaproteobacteria > Rhodobacterales > Rhodobacteraceae > Roseinatronobacter. Next base: position 64,045 of record JBKBLP010000006.1, read on the forward strand.
CATGTCCACGTCCTTGGGACACTCGGCCAAGCTTGCGCGGACTGTTTGGCCAAACAGGCTTTGCCCGGCCAGACCCGGATTGACCGGGATCACACGGTAGCCCTTGAGCGACAGGTAGCGCGCCACGAAATAGCTGGGGCGCACAGGGTTGCTCGACACGCCCACGACCGCGATCACGCGCGTGCGCTGCAAGATGCTTCTCACGGTGCTGTGATCGGGCTGGGTCATAGACGTATCATCTTTGCAATTTGCGACCGCTTCAAGAAAAAAGCGCCCGGCGGACAGGCCGGGCGGTTCAGGTGCGGAACGAGGGACAGTAATATCATGGATACCGGGTTCCGACCGGTATCGGGATAGACATGGGCAAGGCGCCTGCGGTTTTCCAGACCTCTCGCGGCTTCGTGACCTTGTGTTATTCCGGCAATCGGTGCCAGCGCCCGGTGCGCAGCAAGTCGGCCCGCAGCAGCCACAACGCGGCCAACCCGACCGCACCCAAGCCCACACAGATCAGTAGCGTCACGTCAGCGCCAAGGGCGGCCATGCCCATGGCAAACAAGGCCGGGGCCGCGGCCCCCAGGATATTGCGCAAGGCAGCCAGCCGCCCCAGTTGCGCGCCGATCCCTGTGGCGCCGAACAGCACCAGCGGCACAGAGCCGCGCACGATGCTTGCCAGCCCCTGCCCTGCCCCGAACAGCACCGCAAAAAGTGCCGCAAGCGCGAGTCCGTCCAGCGGGACAAGCAGCGCGAGCAGCGCCACAGGCACGCAAAGGCCGGACACCAGCGCCACCGAGAGCGGATGCCAGTCGCGCCAGAACCCGGCCTCGACCAGGCGGATGGCCACTTGCGCAGGCCCCATCAACATGCCCATCACGAAGGCCATCTGCCCCAGATCGCGCGCAAGCAGCACAGGCACCAGATGCACGCCGATGGCAGCGATCACCATGCCGGTGACGGCATAACTCAGGCCCAATGCCCAGAAGCCCCAGCGCAGCCGCTCGGGCGCGAGCGTGGCGAAGGCCGGGCGCGGGCGCGTATCGGGGCGCGCACGGCTGGTGGCGGGCGTGGGCGTGCGGGCAATCCACAAATGGAGCGGCATGGCGAGCACCACATGCAGCCCCGCATAGATCAGATAGGTATTGCGCCAGCCGACCGCGCCCTCCAGCCAGCCGGTCAGGGGCCAGAACAGGGTGGACGCAAAGCCCCCGATCAGTGTCAGGCGCGTGATCGCCGTGCGCGTGGCCCCCGGTTCGCGCAAAGCGAGTGTGGCGAAAGCAGAATCGTAGGTGACAGCAAAGGCGATGGATTCAAGCGCGATCAGCAGGATGGCAAAGGTCAGCACATCGGGCGCATGGGCCAAAGCGGCCAGCAGCACCGCACATAGGGCCGAGCCTGCCGTCATCACCTGCGGTGCGCCGAAACGGTCCAGCAAGCGCCCCAGGACGGGCGCGAGCAAGCCCCCTGCCAGCAGCCCAGCCGAGAGGATCGCAAACAGAACGGGTGCAGAGACACCAAATTCTGCCGACATTGCAGGCACAAGGATCGGATAGGCATAATAGACAGTGCCATAGCCGATGACCTGTGTGACCCCAAGGGCCGGGACAAATGGACCCCAAAGCGCGGGAAGGCGGGGCATGTTGGGCCTCTCTGATCGCTCTTTTCCTTGATTGGCAGGTTCCTTTCACATGTGCAAGATACAGGGTTTCGCGAGCGGCTTCGGTTGACCGGGGCGGGCGCGGAGCCTATCTTGTGCCCTCTGCCCCAACTCACCCCCAGAGGTTTGCCATGTCCCGTTTCAACGCCCCCATCGCCGAGCAAATATGGGACATGAAGTATCGCCTGAAAGAGGCCGACGGCACGCCGGTTGATGGTTCGGTCGAAGAGACATGGCGGCGCATCGCCCGCGCTTTGGCGGTGGTGGAAGCGGACCCCGACCTGTGGGAGGCCCGCTTCTACAGCGCGCTCGAAGATTTCAAATTCCTGCCCGCAGGTCGGATCCTTGCAGGCGCAGGCACGGGGCGGTCAGTGACCTTGTTCAATTGCTTCGTGATGGGCACGATCCCCGATTCGATGGGTGGCATTTTCGAGATGCTGAAAGAAGCGGCGCTGACCATGCAGCAGGGTGGCGGGATCGGCTATGATTTCAGCACGATCCGACCCAAAGGGGCGGTGGTGCATGGGGTGGCGGCGGATGCCTCTGGCCCGCTGTCGTTCATGGATGTCTGGGACGCGATGTGCCGCACGATCATGTCGGCCGGATCACGGCGCGGGGCGATGATGGCCACGATGCGCTGCGATCACCCCGATATCGAGGATTTCATCACCGCCAAGCAAGATGCCGCGCGCCTGCGGATGTTCAACCTGTCGGTGCTGGTCACAGACCCGTTCATGGCGGCGGTGAAGGCAGATGGGCCGTGGGAGCTGACCTTCGGGGGCCGCGTCTATCGCACCCTGCAAGCGCGCGATCTGTGGAACAAGATCATGCGCGCAACCTATGATTATGCCGAACCCGGTGTGATCTTCATCGACCGGATCAACGCGGCGAACAATCTGAACTACGTGGAAACCATCGCTGCGACCAATCCTTGCGGTGAACAACCCCTGCCGCCCTATGGTGCCTGCCTTTTGGGCTCGATCAACCTGTCGCGGTTGGTTCTGGACCCGTTCGGGTCGGATTCGCGGCTTGATCTGGATGCGCTCGACGATCTGGTGCGGCTGGCCGTGCGGATGATGGATAATGTGGTGGATGCATCCCGCTTCCCGCTCGATGCACAAGCGCAGGAAGCGCAGGCCAAGCGTCGGATCGGGCTGGGGGTGACGGGCTTGGCCGATGCGCTTCTGATGCTGGGGCTGCGCTATGGGGCCGAGGATGCGGTGGCGGCGACTGACGAGTGGATGCGCCGGGTGGCTCGCGCGGCCTATCTGGCATCCGTGGACCTTGCGCGCGAAAAGGGTGCGTTTCCGCTGTTTGACGCCGAGAAATTCCTCGCCTCTGGCAATATGGCGCAGATGGATGCTGATGTACGCGACGCTGTCGCCGCGCATGGCATCCGCAACGCGCTTCTGACCTCGATTGCCCCCACCGGCACGATCAGCCTGTTTGCAGGCAATGTCAGTTCCGGGATCGAGCCTGTCTTTGCCTATGATTACACCCGCAAAGTGCTGCAAAAGGACGGCTCGCGCACCGAAGAACGGGTCGAGGATTACGCGGTCCAGATGTGGCGCAAGCTGAAAGGGGACGCACCCCTGCCAGGCTATTTCGTCAACGCCCAAACGCTTGCACCCATTGACCATGTGAAAATGCAGGCGGCGGCGCAGAAATGGGTGGACAGCTCGATCTCCAAAACCATCAACTGCCCCGAAGACATCAGCTTCGACGCCTTCAAGGACGTGTACCTGGCCGCTTGGGATATGGGCTGCAAGGGCTGCACGACCTATAGGCCCAATGCCGTGACAGGCTCGGTCCTGTCCGTGTCAGAAACATCCGAGGCGCGGCCAGAAGCGGAGAAAGGCGCGGATGTGATCTATCTGTCCGCGCCGTTTGACCGGCCCGACGCGCTCGAAGGGCATACCTACAAGCTGAAATGGCCCGGGTCGGAACATGCAATCTATGTCACGGTCAATGACACGGTCATCAACGGCCACCGCCGCCCGTTCGAGATTTTCATCAACTCGAAGAACATGGAACACTTCGCCTGGACTGTGGCGCTCACGCGGATGATCTCGGCTGTGTTCCGGCGCGGGGGGGACGTGTCCTTTGTGGTCGAGGAACTGAAAGCCGTCTTTGACCCGCGCGGCGGCGCCTGGGTCGAAGGGCGTTATATCCCCTCGATCCTTGCGGCAATTGGGGGCGTCATCGAGCAACACCTGATCCGCATCGGCTTTATCGAAGGCGAAGGGCTGGGGCTGAAGACCGACCCGCAAGCGCTGCGCATGGTTGCAGGCGACGCCCCCAAGGGCCGCGCTTGCCCGTCCTGCGGGGCTTACGAGATGGTTATGATCGAAGGATGCATGACATGCCGCGCCTGCGGGCACAGCAAGTGCGGCTGATCGCCGGGAAAAATAGGCCGCCGCGAAACCGAAGAACAATTGCGGCGGCCTGTGCTTTCTACAGGATCAGCGCGCTGCCATCGAATGTCGCCACATTCAGCAACATGATCTGGTAATTATTCGTCCCGTTGCCATCCAGATCAATCTGAAGCTGCGAATTATTCGGATTGAACTGCAATTCGGCAACGCCTGTCGCCGTGAACCGTTCGATCCCGATAAAGGTCAGACCAAAGACTTGCAGGCCGATCAGATCGCCCATTTCGAAATCCGCTATGATGTCGCGCGCGGACCCGGTGCTCAATTCGCTTTCGGATCGCCACAGGAACACGTCGTTCTCGGCGCCTCCATACAGCCAATCCCGCCCAGCACCGCCGCCCAGCGTATCATCGCCGTTATCGCCGTACAGCGTGTCATTGCCGTTGCCGCCATCCAGCCAGTCGTTATTCTGACCGCTGGCAAGGTGATCATGCCCACTGCCCCCGTCGAGGCTATCATCCCCTGCCCCACCCAAACGCGTATCGTTGTCCGCCCCCCCCAAACAGGGTATCGTTGCCTTGGCCGCCTTCAAATAAATCTGCACCGCTATCGCCAAAAATCAGATCAATTCCCCCCTTGGCCAGCGAGGGGATCGTCACCCGATCCGCCATACAACGTATCGTCGCCGAAGCCACCGTGCAGCAGATCACCGCCGATACCACCGAAGATAATGTCGTTACCGTCCTCGCCATAAAGACGATCACGACCGGACCCGCCGACGATGCTGTCATCTCCTGCGCCACCAGCAATCGTGTCCGCGCCACTGCCCCCTTCAATCGTGTCATTGCCGCCGAAACCAAGCAGTTGGTCTGCGCAGCTATCACCGAAGATCAGATCGTTCCCTTCTGCTCCGGCGATCGTGTCATTACCGATGCCGCCAAAGACGGTGTGATGCCCAAGGGTATCTGTTCCATCCCGGATGATCACATAGACCCTCGCCGGACGGCGCTGTTCATGGAAAGATCGATCCTGCGGGGATATCGGGATGGGGGGCTGGCATGCTGATTTCACTTCACAAGCAGGCGACGGCGACGCCAAAGACCCGTGCTGCGATCCAGACGAGCGACGAGCCGGCCTGGCTGGTGGCCGAGCGCTACGGGATCAGGGAGCAGACTGTGTGGAAGTGGCGCAAGCGGGACAGCGTTGAGGACCGCAGCCAGACGCCGCACCGGTTGCAGAGTGAAGCGGATCAGAAAACGATCCGGGGGATCGTTTTCCCGCTGAACATTGACCCCGGCCCAGGAGGCGGTTGCGGTGGTTCTGCGCCGGGCGCTGCTGCTGGCGCTGACCGACTTGCTCTCGGTGGTGCGCGCGTTCCTCAACCCCAATGCCTCGCGCTCGGGGCTGGACCGCTGCCTGCACCGCCATGGGGTGGGCAACCTGCGTGACCTGAAGCCGAGGGCAGAAAGGCCCGCCCACGGGACCGTCAAGGGCTACGAGCCTGGCTACCTCCATATCGACGTGAAATACCTGCCGCAGATGGCCGACGAGGAGCGCCGCCGCTGAGTCTTCGTGCGCATCTATCCGGCGAAGACCGCCGCCAACGCCCGAAGGTTCCTGCGCGATCTGGAGCGTGCGGCACCGTTGAAGATCTCCAAGGTGCTGACCGATAATGGAAAAGAGTTCACCGACCGGCTGTTTGGCAGGCGCCGCCGCGCACCCACCGGCAATCACGACTTCGACCGGCTCTGTGCCGAGCTCGACATCGAGCACCGCCTCACCCCGCCCATGCGCCCCCAGACCAACGGCCTTGTCGAGCGCTTCAACGGCCGGATCGAGGACGTGCTGCAGAGCCATCGCTTCCACAGCAGCGAGGACGTGGAGCAAACCATCCTGCGCCACATCCGGCTTTACAACGGCCAGCTGCCGCAATCCGTCCTGAAAGGCCGAACGCCCATCCACGCCCTCAGGGATGGCAGCGACACAGGCCGGAGCTGTTCAAGAAACGGGTCTAGAATCAGACCGGATGTGACACTTATCGCCTGCGGTCGCGCCGGCTGCTCATGGGTTGGAACGCCACCGCGACATGCGCGTCGCAATAGGGCTTGCCGGATTTGGTGGGCAACCCGCAGAACCAGAAATCGGGCGTTGCCGGATCGCCAATCGGCCATTTGCAGGTCCGCTCGGTCAACTCCATCAGCGTCAGGCGGCGCGAGGTCTTTTCGATTTCGTGGACCTTCGCCAAAGCCTCGGGGTCGATTTCGTCGGTCGAGGGCTGCGGCGGCAGCGGCTGGCTGGCCGGAATGATCGCGCGTGGCGTGTAAGCCGCAGGTTCGTCCTCTTCGTCTTCTGCGATTTCCTCGACTTGCACACGCGCAGCAGCGCGTTCGGCGCGCACCTCGGCGATCTGGATCACAGGCGCTGGGATCGGGGCTTCCGGCAGTTCCGGCTCGGGCGCAGGTTCCGGCGCGACATCGGGCTCGATGGGTTCTGCAACGGCATGGACGGTTTCTTCAACCGATGCGGCAATATCGCCTTCTGTTCCAGTTCGATTGGATAAACCAAGTCGGTGCACTTTGCCAATCACAGCATTGCGCGTGACGCCTCCCAATTCCTTGGCAATCTGCGAGGCCGATTGCCCCTCGATCCAAAGCCTCTTCAGCAATTCGACGCGCTCATCGGTCCAAGACATGCAACTCTCCAGATGCCGCACCGACAAGGGCCGGGCATTCTTTGTGACGGTTTGGCACGCATCTTTACACTCCCCACCGGCCAAAGACAATTGCCAACGATTCTGCGCGCAAGGTGCTTTGCATGTGCCAATCACGCTGATTTGCACCAACACTGTGGCCCAAAGGCCATGTCTGCGCGCGCGGACATTGTTGTTTGGGGGGACAAATGGTATCCCCAGTTCGCGAAACCCCCGCGAAAGAGGCACAGATGCAGAAGTTCACCGCACTTATTGGCCTTTTTGTGCTGGGTCTGTTTCAGGCTCTGGCCGAGCCTGCACAAGCAGATGAAAAACTTTGGGCCAATTGCCGGACATGTCATGCAATCACGGCCCCGGATGGTCGGGTGCTTGCGCGCGGCGGACGGTCAGGCCCGAACTTGTTCGCACTGGCGGGGCGTCCAGTGGCGGGCGATACCAGCTTCAAGCTCTATTCGCGCGACCTGCAAGCCCTGCGCAGTGCCGGGCGTCGGTGGAACGAGGGGGATTTTGTAGCCTATCTCGCCAATCCCGACCAATTCCTCCAGGCCGCCACAGGCAATCCAAGTGCGCGCTCGGATATGCATGTCCAGATGCGGCAAGGCGGCGCAGCGCTCTGGGCATGGATCGGGGGATTGCGCTAGGCGCGAGGTGAGAGGCTGGACAGCGACCCGAACGGGACAAGCTGCGGCTGCTTCCTTCCGGACCTGACCGGGTTGGCTAGGCGTTCGCCCGCGCCAACCTCTCGAGCACTCTCATAAGCGGTGTTGCGCGATGATGCAAGGGCCAGGGGGGGCTTTGGCCCGCAGGCTGTTTGCGCTTTCGCAAAGCCTGCACTAGATACCAATGGTTCCCGGCATCGGCCCCCCATGACCAAGCGCGGCTATCACCACGGCAATCTGAAACAGGCGCTGATTGATGCAGCGCTTGACCTGATTACTGAGGCCGGGCCACAGGGCTTTACCATGGCCGAAGCCGCCAAGCGCGCCGATGTGTCCGCCGCAGCCCCCTATCGCCATTTCACGGGCCGCGAGGAGTTAATCGTCGAAATTGCGCGCCAAGGGTTCGAGTTGTTCGCGGATTTGCTGGAATTTGCCTACAAGGACGGCCAGCCCTCGCCCCTGGCCGCGTTCGAGGCCGTGGGCCGCGCCTACCTGGCCTTCGCGCGCAAGCATCCCGGCCACTATATCGCGATGTTTGAATCCGGCGTGTCGCCCAATGCCAACCGCGATTTGGCCGCCGCCTGCGCGCGCGCGAATGGGGTGCTGATCCGCGCCGCAGCCGATCTGTCCGCGCGGATGCCCGCCCACAAGCGCCCCCCTACGGAAATGTTCGCCGCCCATGTCAGCGCCATGAGCCACGGCATTGTAGAGCTTTACGCGCGCGGCACGCCGGGCGCGCGCACGCCCTTTAGCCCCGAGGATTTGCTGGAAACCGGGATCGGGATTTATCTGCGCGGGTTGGGGCTGCTCGATAAAGATTAGGCCCGCACAGTCCCGTTGCCGCGCACCAGATATTTGAAGCTGGTCAATTGCTCGGCCCCCACAGGTCCGCGCGCGTGCATCTTGCCCGTGGCAATGCCGATTTCGCCGCCCAAGCCGAACTCGCCGCCATCGGCAAACTGGGTCGAGGCATTGTGGATCAGGATCGCGCTATCCAAGCCATTGAAGAACCGCGCAACGGTCTGTGCATCCTCGGCCAGGATCGCTTCGGTATGCTGTGACCCATAGCGGCGGATGTGATCCATTGCGGCTTCGACATCGTCCACCACTGCCGCCGCCATGATCATGTCGAGGAATTCGTGGCCGAAATCCCCCGGTTGCGCAGGAACAGTGCCGGGCAGATGCTGCAACCCTTCGGCTACGCGCATCTCAACCCCGGCTGCGACAAGATCGGCCACGATCTGCGCGCCAAGGCCGTCCACGATGTCGCGGTGGATCAGCAGGCATTCGGCCGAGCCGCAAATCCCCGTGCGCCGGGTCTTGGCGTTCAGCACCACGGCGCGGGCTTTGGCGGGGTCGGCGCTGGCATCCACATAGACGTGGCAAATCCCTTCGAGATGCGCAAAGACTGGCACGCGGGCTTCGGCTTGAACCAGCCCCACCAGCCCCTTGCCCCCGCGCGGCACGATCACGTCGATCAGCCCCACCATGCGCAGCATTTCGGTCACGGCGGCGCGGTCGGTGGTCTGGACAAGCTGGATCGCCTCCTCGGGCAGCCCCGCCGCGCGCAGGCCCGCGACCATCGCCGCATGGATCGCGCGCGAGGACTGCGCGCTTTCCGACCCGCCCCGCAGGATCACGGCATTGCCGGATTTCAGGCACAGCGCGCCTGCATCGGCGGTGACATTTGGGCGGGATTCATAGATGACGCCAATCACACCGAGCGGTGTGCGCACGCGCGAAATGTTCAGGCCATTGGGCCGGTCCCATTGCGCAATCACCTGCCCCACGGGGTCGGTCTGCGCGGCAATCTCGCGCAGCGCGCCGGCAATTCCGACCACGCGCGCAGGCGTCAGCGTCAGGCGGTCCAGCATAGCGCCCGACAGCCCCTTGTCGCGGGCCGTTTCCAGATCGCGCGCATTGGCATCGAGGATCGCCGACGTCGTGGCCTCCAGCGCCTCTGCCGCAGCCAGAAGAGCGCGGTCCTTTTGCGCCGACGGCGTCATCGCAAGCACTTGGGCGGCTGCCCGCGCGCGCGCGCCCATGTCCTGCATCATGTCGTGAATGTCGCTCATAGCACCATGTCATCCCTGTGGATCAGCGCGGCCCGGCCCGGATGGCCAAGGATCGCTTCAATCTCGCGCGTGTGGTGGCCTGCTATGGCGCGGGCATCCTCGCTCGAATAGGCCACCAGCCCTTGGGCCAGCGTGCCGCCCTCTGGCCCCTGCACCGCGACTGGATCGCCGCGCGTGAACGCGCCTTCAACGGCTGTCACCCCCGCAGGCAGCAGCGACTTGCCAGCGGCCAAAGCGGCAACGGCCCCCGCATCCACGCGGATCACGCCCTTGGATTTCATCGCGCCAATCCAGCGCTTGCGCGCCAAGCGCGGGTCATCTTGGGGCGCGAACCATGTCGCGCGCGCGCCACCCAGCACATCGCGCAAGGCGTGCGGCTTCTGGCCTGCCGCAATGATCATCGCGCAGCCCCCTGCGACTGCCGTGCGTGCGGCCATGATCTTGGTTTTCATGCCGCCCTTGGACAGGCCAGAGACGGGATCGCCCGCCATCGCCTCGATCTGCGGGGTGATGGTGGCGATATGGGGCAGATGCTGCGCGTCCGGGTCCGAATGCGGGTTGCCCGTATAAAGCCCGTCCACATCCGACAAAAGCACCAGCACATCCGCGCCAATTGTCACCGCCACTTGTGCGGCTAAACGGTCATTGTCGCCATAGCGGATCTCATCCGTGGCGACTGTGTCGTTTTCGTTGACAATTGGCACCACCCCCAGCCCCAGCAGGGTCGAGAGCGTGGCGCGCGTGTTTAGGTAGCGGCGGCGGTCTTGGGTATCTTCGAGCGTGACCAGAACTTGCCCTGTGGTTATCCCGAAGGGCGTGAGCACTTCCTCATAAGCGCGGGCAAGGCGGATTTGGCCCACGGAGGCCGCCGCTTGTGATTGCTCCAGCGCCAGCGCCCCGCGCCCCAAGCCAAGCACCCCGCGCCCCAAGGCGATGGAGCCGGACGAGACGACCACCACATCGACACTGCGCGCGCGGAAGGCGGCCACATCTGCGGCGAGGGCCTGCACCCAGTCCGCCCGCAGCGCGCCGTTTTCAACCAGCAGCGCCGAGCCGATCTTGACCACCACGCGGCGCGCGCGCGCAAGGCCCTGTGCGGGGGTCAGGGTCGCCATATCCCGTCCTCATCCTCGACCACAGCGCGGCCCTTGTCGATCCGCGCCATCAGCGCGCGCAGGATGTCTTGCATCCCTTCGCCCGACACGGCGGAAATCAGATACACCTTGCGCCCGCTGATCTTTTCCACGGCGGCCTTCTTCGCGGCGCGTTCTTCTTCGTCCAGCGCGTCGATCTTGTTGATGGCCACAATGCGCGGCTTCATCGCCACGTCATGCGAATAGGCGTCGAGTTCGTGATCAATGATGCGCCAATCCTCCGCCACATCCTCGGACGTGCCGTCGATCAGTTGCAACAGCACCGCGCAGCGTTCGACATGGCCCAGAAACTGGTCGCCCAAGCCGCGCCCCTCGCTCGCCCCCTCGATCAGACCGGGAATATCGGCCATGACGAATTCGCGCCCATCCACGCCAACTACCCCCAGATTGGGGTGCAAGGTGGTGAAAGGATAATCCGCGATCTTGGGCCGCGCGTTCGATGTTGCCGCCAGAAACGTCGATTTCCCCGCATTGGGCAGCCCCGCAAGTCCCGCATCCGCGATCAGCTTGAGCCGCAGCACCAGATTGCGCTCGACCCCTTCCTGACCGGGATTGGCGCGGCGCGGCGCTTGGTTGGTGGCGGATTTGAATTGCAGGTTGCCCCAGCCGCCATTGCCACCCTTGGCGAGCAAAACGCGCTGACCGAGTTCAGTCATGTCCGCGATGAGCGTTTCTTCATCTTCGTCCAGAATCTCGGTCCCCACCGGCACGCGCAACACGACCGAAGCGCCATCCTTGCCAGTGCGCCCGCGCCCCATGCCCCCCTGCCCGTTCTGGGCAAAGAAATGCTGCTGAAAGCGGAAGTCGATCAGCGTGTTCAGCCCGTCCACGACTTCGGCCCAGACATCGCCGCCGCGCCCGCCATCACCGCCATCAGGGCCGCCGAATTCCACGAATTTCTCACGCCGGAAGGACACGCAGCCCCCCCCGCCCGAGCCTGAGCGGATCTGCACCTTGGCAAGGTCGAGGAATTTCATAGGCGCAAGTCTCCGTCACGAGGTCAAAGACAAGCAGATACAAGCAAATGCGCGCTACCTCAAGGCAAGACGCGCCTGCACCAGTGCGCGGGCCTTTGCCACGGCTTCGGCAATGCTCATGTCTGTTGTGTCGAGCGTCACGGCATCCCCTGCCGCGCGCAAGGGCGCGTCCGTGCGGCCCATATCGCGGGCATCGCGCGCTTCGACCTGGGCCAGAACATCGCGCAAGTCGCCTTCGCCGGTTTCCGCATGGCGGCGCTGGGCGCGCGTGAGGGGACTTGCGGTGACATAAAGCTTCAGCTCGGCATCCGGGCAGATGACAGTGCCAATGTCGCGCCCGTCCAGAATGGCGCCCCCCGGTTGGCGGGCAAAGGCGCGCTGAAAGTCGAGCAACGCCGCGCGCACTTCGGGGATCACGGCCACACGGCTTGCCGCTTCGCCCGCCGCGAGCGAGCGCAGATCGTCGCGCGCCAAGTCATCCGCGCACAGCGTGCGCGCGGCCTGAACCGGATCGCTGCCTTTCGCGCCGACCGCGCGATAGAGCAAGCCTGTGTCCAGATGCGCGAAGCCGAATTCCTGCGCCAATGCGCGCCCGATCGTGCCTTTGCCTGCGGCTGCGGGTCCGTCGATGGCGATAGTGAATTGCATGGGACCCTCTGGGCTGACCCGTTTTGCCTAACCGCAGCGCGCGCCCGGTGCAACCCTTGCACACAATGCCGCGAGGCAGAAATTTTGCTTTGGGTTCCGGCTTGGGAATACCTATATGCTGGCTGAAATACAGGAGTGCCAATGTTCCGTTTGCCGATTGCCGTCGCTGCTGCCCTGATCCTTGCTGCGCCTGTGCAGGCGCGCGACAATGTGCTGTCGTTTTCCCTGACCGGCGGGGCGCAATCGCTGCCGCGCTATCTGGGCTCAAGCGACCAGCGCGTAGCCCCGTGGATCGGCTTCGGCTTTCAGGGGCTGAGGCTTGGCAATTTCGAACTGGGCACGCCGGATAGTCAAGATGCCTTCGCCCCAGGCGCGGGTCTGCGCGGGGCGTTCAGCGTGCTTGCAGCCCGCGACGGCAAGGGGACGCTGGCTGGCATGAATGACGTGCGCGCTGGCGTGGAACTTGGGCTTGGCGCGCATTACACGGCGCGCGACTGGCAGGTTTTCGGTGAAGTGCGACGCGGGTTTCGCGCGCATACCGGGCTCGCAGGCGAAGTGGGTGCAAATCTGATCCTGCGCCCGGCTGAAGGGTTAACGCTGCATGGCGGCCCGCGTGCAAGTTTCGGGTCCAGCCGCTTTGCGCAGACCTATTTCGGTATCACCGCGGCAGAGGCGACAGCGACCAGCGCCGCAGGCAATACCGGCCTGACCGCGTTCACGCCTTCGGGTGGGTTATACGCTTTGGGCTTTGAAATCGGCGGCTATCAGGCGATTGGCCGCGATTGGGGGGTCAGCGCGAATATCCGCTATGACCAGTTGCGCGGCGATTCGGCGGCCTCGCCTATCGTGGGCCAGGGCAGCCGCGACCAGTTCACGGCGCAAATCGGGCTGACGCGGCATTTCAGCCTGCGGTTCTGACAGGCGTGGCCTTCTGCCCTTGGCCGCGCTAGGTCTGGGGAAAAGAAGAAGGAATCGCCCATGACCCTTTCGCCTCACTTTGCCCCGCTTGATCTGTCCACCCTTGCGACCCGACCGGGGCGGATCGTGGTCTTTGCCGAACCCGGTGCCCCCCTGCCTGCGGCGACCGCGAAGCTGGACCGTGCTATGCGCGGCGCAATCGCGCGCGCGACCCAGTCAGAGGCATTCGGCAAGCTTGCACTGGGCGACGGGCTGACGCTCGGCTATCCCTCTGGCCTTGTGGCAGAGGCGGTGCAGATCATCCGCCTGCCCCGCAAGCCCGATGTGAAAGCCCAACGCAAAGCCGGGCTGACGATTGCCAAGGGGCTGACGGAAGCCGAAACGCTGGTCGCGCTCGACACGCTGCCTGCGCCGGTGCTGGTGCAGGCCATCGCCCTGCGCGCCTATCGCTATGACGCGCAGAAATCCGCGCCCAAGCCCCCTTTCGGTCCCTTGACCATCGCAGCCAAGGACCCCGACAAAGCCCGCCTAGGCTGTGCCGATGGCTTGGCACTGGCGCGCGCGGTCCATCTGACCCGCGATCTGACCACCGCGCCTGCGAATGTGCTGACAACGACGAGTTTCGCGGCCCAGATCGAAGGGCTGGCCTCCCTTGGTCTGAAAATCGAAGTGCTGGACGAGGACGAACTCGCCCGCCTTGGCCTGCGCGCCATGCTCGCCGTGGGGCAAGGGTCGGAAAGCCCCTCGAAACTCGCGATCCTGCACTGGCAAGGCGCAGAGGGCGCGCCGCTTTGCGTGGTGGGCAAGGGCGTGATGTTCGACACCGGCGGCATTTCCATCAAGCCTGCGGCGGGCATGGAAGAAATGACCATGGATATGGGCGGCGCGGCTGTGACGGTGGGGCTGATGGCCGCTTTGGCCGAGCGCGGCGCGACGGCCAATGTCGTGGGGCTGGTGGGGCTGGTGGAAAACATGCCAGATGGCCGCGCACAGCGCCCCGGCGATGTGGTCAAATCGCTTAAAGGTGACATGATCGAAGTCATCAACACGGATGCCGAAGGGCGTTTGGTATTGGCCGATATGCTCTGGTATGCGCAGGAACGCTTCAATCCGTCGGCTATCATCGACCTTGCCACGCTCACGGGCGCGATCATCATTGCCTTGGGCCATGAGCGCGCGGGCGTGTTCGGCAATGACGACGCACTCACCGCCGATTTCCTGCGCGTGGCAGACAATATGGGCGAAGGCGCGTGGCGGATGCCCTTGGGGCAAAGCTATCACGACCAGATCAAGGCGCGGGTGGGCGACATCAAGAATACAGGCGGCCGGCCTGCGGGGGCCTGCACGGCGGCGGCGTTTCTGGAAAGCTTCATCAAGCCGGGCACGCCGTGGCTGCATCTGGACATTGCAGGTGTCGCGCTGACCAGTGCCGAGTCGGCCCATGCCCCCAAAGGCGCAAGCGGCTGGGGGGTTCTGTCGCTTGATGCGCTGATCCGGGCGCGCTTCGAGCGGGGCTAGGGCGATGGGCCGCGCGCTGTTCTACCACCTGACGCAAGCTGCGCTGGAGCCAACAGTGGCCACTCTGTGCAGCCGGGCGCTTGGGGCGGGGTGGCGCGTGGCGATCCGGGGGCGCGAGGCCGAACGGTTGGAAAAGCTGGACCTTGCGCTCTGGACCGACAGCCCGGCAAGCTTCCTGCCCCATGGGCTGGCGGGGGGGGCGCATGACGCGGATCAACCGATCTTGCTCACCTTGCAGACCCATGCCGCAAACCACCCGCAAGCCGTGATGGCGATTGATCAGGCCGCGATTTCGCCTGCCGAGGTCGCGGGGCTGGAACGCCTCTGGCTTCTGTTTGAAGCGAGCGAGCCTGCTGCAATGGACCACGCCCGCGCGCAATGGCGCGCAATGGTGGCCGCAGGGGTCACGGCGGAATACTGGTCCGATGCAAATGGGCGCTGGCAGAAGAAGTTCGAAACCGGCGTCTGAGGTTATTCCGGCACGTTGCCCGGTCCGATGTCGGGGTCTTCAAAGTCGATGCTATCCTCGAACGTGCCCCGTCGCAACGGCTGTGCAGCGGCAACGCCTGCCGCCGATCCAGCCACAGCAGCAGCGGCGGGCGCGGCAATCGGCGCCCTCCCCGTCAAGGCTTCGGGATTGCGCAGCCAAACATCGCGCTGGGCGAACGGTATCTCGATCCCTTCCGCGCGGAATCGCTCAAGAATCTGGTGGCGCAATTCCGTGCGCACATCGTTGGCGAATGTCACATCCGACAACACCACGCGCAATTCAAATTCCAGCGCATCCGCCCCGAATTCGCTGAACAACACGATCGGCGCGGGGTTGAGCACAGCCAAAGGCTGCGCATCGCCCAATTCTTTCAGAATGCTCTGCACTTTGCGCGTGTCACTGCCATAGGCCACGCCCACTTTGATCGTGATCCGCCCGAGCGAGTTAAAGCGCGTCCAGTTCGTCACCCGCCCCGAAATCAGGTCAGCGTTCGGCACGATCACATCCGTGCGGTCGAATGTCTCGATCACAGTCGAGCGGACCGAGATCGAGCGCACGGTCCCCATCGTGCCCCCGACTTCGATCCAGTCGCCTTCGGCCACGGGCCGTTCGATCAGCAGGATCAGACCGGAAATGAAGTTCGACACGATGTTTTGCAGACCAAAGCCGATGCCCACGGACAAGGCCCCGGCCACGATGGCAAGCCCCGACAGGTCGATCCCAGCAGTGGAAATGGCAGTCAGCGCGGCAACGAAAATCCCGAAATAGCCTGTGCCGGAAATGACGGCCTTTTGCCCGCCCTTGTCGATCTTGGTCTTGGGCAGAACGGTGCTCGCAAGCGCGCCCTGCACCAGCCGCGTCAGCATGTAGCCAATGCCAAAGACTATCGCAAAGCTGATGATATTGGTGGGCGAGATGCGAGTTTCGCCCACGCGGAACCCTTCGCGCAGGATTTGCCAGACTTCGAGCAGTTCCGCAGGACGCACCCCCCAGATCAGCGCGAAGAGCGGCAGCGAGGTCAGGACCAAAGCGAAGGAAATCAGCGCTGGCACCAGCGCATCCGGCGCATCGGGGCCGCGCTTGGTCACGATGGCGAAAACATCATCGACAAGCTGGATCAGGAAAATCAGCACTGTCACCAAGCCCAGCGACATGATGGCCGGGAACAAAAGCGCCTCTGCGGCTTGGACATAGCCAATAGCTGCGAAAATGGGTGCGCCGATCCCGATTACAACCGCCGCCCGCCCCAGAACACCGATGACCCGATCAAGGAAACTCGTCTCCTCGGGGCCTTCGGCATTCAGCCTGCGGTGCAGCATCATCAGCCGCCCTAACCGGAACAGCACGATCCCGGCCAAGACCAGCAGCGGGAACACGATCACGGAATTGGCCGCATCCGACTGGTTATCGGGCGGCAGATAGGCCAGTGTCAGGATATAGGCCGCAAGGAAAATGCCCACCAGATTGGACATGACCCGGCCCTCGCGCCGCCGCGCATCAGGCAAACGCAGCGGCGAGCGCGCCATGTCCGTCAAGGGAAAGACCTGTCGTCCAGCCCAACGCGCTGTGAAATAGCCAAGGCCCGCCGCCGTCAGGGCTGCATTGACCTCTTGCGCGACTGGCCCCAGTAGCGCGCTGGTTTCAAGTGCAACGGACAGCGCAAGCACCGCGACCACAGGCACAACGATCTGCGCAAGCGATGTGAGCGATGCGAGCATCCGCCGACCCGGTGCCGATTTCTCGCCGCTGGTCACATAAAGCCGCTGCACAAGCGCCTCGATCCAACGCCGACCGCGCGCGAGCACGAAGAGCGCAGACCCCAGAAGCACCAACACAATGGGCAAATTGCTGAAAAATTCGCGCCGTCGAGCAGGGTCTTCGACCGTGCCGATCATCTGCGTGACGAAAGCGAAGGTCGTCCCATAGACTGAATCGACCGCCAGCACCCAGTTTGACGGGTTTAAGGGCGAGGGCGAGAGCGTCAAGAGCGCCAAGGCCTGCCGTTCGCGCAAGATGGTGTCGATCTGGCGCACCAAGCCATCTGCGCGACGAAATGCTTCCTGCGCGGCAATGCCGGGCGTTTGAAGGGCTGCCAATTGTTCGGCCAGTTCGGCCCGGCGCGCAGCGATTTCGGGCGCTTCGGTCACGCCTTCTTCTGGGACGGGACCAAGGGCCGCAATCTGTTCGCGCACAGACGCAATGCGGGATTGGTTCGCATCCTGCGCGGCCAAAAAGGCCGACCGCGCCGAAACCAGCTTTTGCCGCGCATCCGTGAGGGCTGCCTCGGACGCAATGCGGCTGTCGATCAGCGCCTCGATAGCCTGCGCTTGGCGCCGCCATGCGTCGTAATCAGGGGGACCGTTGGTTTGGGCTGCTGGTAACTCTTGCGCCATCCCTGACGACAGAGGCAAAGCAATGGCGCAAATGAGCGCCAGCAAAAGGGCCTTCAAAACGGACAAGCGAATTCCCCGGTCAGGATTCAAAAACGGACGGTATGTCCCGATGTGTACGGTCGAGCCAAGCAGGAACCGGCAACTCCTTTTGCCGCAGGAAGGCCGGATTGAACAGCTTGGACTGATACCGCGTGCCGTAATCGCACAGGATTGTGACGATCACATGCCCCGGCCCCAGCGCGCGCGCCATGCGCACAGCGCCCGCGATATTCACGCCGGACGAGCCACCAAGGCACAGCCCTTCTTCTGCGAGCAAGTCGAACACGATGGGAAGCGCTTCGCGGTCTGGAATGTTGAAGCTCATGTCGGGCTTGAAGCCTTCCAGATTGGCCGTGATCCGCCCCTGACCGATGCCTTCGGTTATGCTGTCGCCCGCGGTTTTCAGCTCGCCTGTCGTGTAGAAACTGTGCAAGGCAGCGCCGTCGGGATCAGCAAGGCCGATTTTCACACCTTTGGGCTGCAATACTTGCGCCACGCCCGCGAGCGTGCCGCCCGACCCCACTGCACAGATGAAGCCATCCACGCGGCCCCCTGTCTGCGCCCAGATTTCCGGTGCCGTCATCTCCACATGCGCCTGACGGTTGGCGATGTTGTCGAATTGATTGGCCCAGATCGCGCCATTGGGTTCGGTCTTGGCAAGTTCCGCAGCCAAGCGACCGGAATAGCGGACATAGTTGTTGGGATTTCGGTAGGGGGCGGCGGGAACCTCGATCAACTCTGCCCCTGCAAGCCGGAGCATGTCTTTCTTTTCCTGACTTTGCGTTTCCGGAATGACGATCACCGTACGGAAGCCCATGCTTGCGCCCACAAGCGCAAGGCCAATCCCGGTATTGCCCGCCGTCCCCTCGACAATCGTGCCACCGGGGCGCAACGCCCCGCGTGCCATTGCATCGCGGATGATATAGAGCGCCGCGCGGTCCTTGACCGACTGACCTGGATTGAGGAATTCCGCCTTGCCCAAAATCTCGCAGCCCGTGGCATCAGAAACTTTGTTCAATCGAATCAGAGGGGTGTTGCCAATCACATCAGCAAGATTGGTGTGGATCGCAGTCATTCCATGGTCCAAAGGTCAGATTGTGCCAGAGCGCTTGGCTGTGCGCGCATACAGCCAAAAGCCGAAAGTCAGTGAGAAAAGACTGCCTGCGAAATGCAAAGGGCGGACAGTGTCAATCATGACATGCCCATCGGACAGCGCAAGCAATGCCCACACCACCAAGATCGCGCTGGTCAACATCGTAAAGCTGTAGATGAGCACTGCGGCTTTTTCGCGGACCAAAAGCAATATCCCTCCCAGCAAGCCAAGCCAGATGGTCAGCGTCACAAGCAGACTGACCCAACCGGGGATTTGCTGGAAGAACCCACTCAGGCCCCATGGTGCGGGCAAGGCCGCGACGGATGGCAGACGCGCCACAATATATTCCAAAGCGAAAAATGCAAAAACGAGAGTGCCGAGCACCCCGAATAGCGTCACTATAAGCCCGCGCGGGCGATGTTGCGGCATGACAACCTCCGGTTTGAATGCGCCTACCTTGCACCCGGCGGACGAACAAGTCCAGAGCCAGAGGCCAGGAAGCAACAAGCCGCTTGCGCGACGCAAGCGGCCTGTTCAAGACGCAATTTTTCGACAGACTAAGCGGCGAGCAATGCCTTAACCTCTGGACCTGACAAGGTAAGCCGGGCTGCGACATAAGCTTCTTGGCCGTTTTGGTCCGCCAATTCTGGGAAGAGCGCAAGCAATTCTGCGCGCTGAGCGTCATCCATGCTCGAGAGTGTTTTCACTCCGGGCTGGAAGCTTTCGGACCATGCGCCTTCCGAGCGGATGATCTGGTGCGTGTCAAACATGACATGCACATAGGTCACGGGCGCATTGTCGCGGGAAATACCGGGTTGCCCTACCAGATGCGCCGCCGCCACCAGAACTTCGTGCTCGCCGAACATCAACTCGGCGCGCTGGCCACAGACAAGCACCCGGTGCCAAGGCGAGACACGCAAGTCCCGCACAGGCAGCCCATGCCCCAGCGCCCCTGCGCGAATGATGACGGCTGCGAAATCGGGATTTTGCGCGAGTTCGAGACCCGTGATCGCGCGTTGTCCAATCCATTTCACAGGCAAGAACCCTTCATCGCGGGTCAAAACCAGATCACCGGGGCGAATATCTTCAATCTTGCGCGCCCCTTGCGCAGTGTCGATCAAGGTTCCAATCGTGAAACACGGGATCGTGACATTGTCATCGCCACTCAGCTTGTTGGTGCCACCGACACCTTCCTGGATCCCAGTTTCGGTGTAGGGCTCCGAGATCACTTCGATCGCGGTGATATTTCCGGGTTGCCAGGGATCACTTGGGTTAAATGTGTCCGACGGGACAATGAACGAGAAAGTCTCGCCATCCGGGGCGGTCAGTGTCAGGGCGACACTTTGGCCCTGCTGCGTGAAGCTATCACCCGTCTCGGGGTCGATCTTCGTATATTGACCCCAGAAGTCATAGACTTCAGTCAAAGTGTAGGTAATGTCATTCAGCGTGACAGTTGACCCGATCGGGATGAAATTTCCGAATGTTCCATCAGGCTGATTGAACGTGATCTGATCATAGACATCCGCCAGTTGCGACTGCGCTGGATCGGCATTGAAGCTGAAAACTGTGCCTTGCGAGCCGGAGTTCACACCTGGACCGTTCAGCAGAATAAGGTCGTTAATCTTTACAGGCATCTTTTGTCACCTTCTAAGTTCACGTGCGCCCAGCTTCACAAATCTATGCAACATCGTCAGCGCAACCGCAATCGACACCGCACTGCCATACTCTCAACGTATACCACAGCGAGTAATGCTTATCCTTAGTTTGTGGCAAGATTTGGGCCACGACAGCGGAAATTGATTAGAATGTTGAAAATGTTGTCTCTGGGGCGTTGCAAGTTGCAATCCCTTGGCGGTCATTGTCGCAATATGTGAAACGCCGCCGCACGCAGAACAAGGACAGAACATAAACTGCTCTGCCGCTTTTTATACTGATTCGTTCGGTTCAGATCAGGTTAATCGCGCAAAATACGGCGATACAGATGCCAGCTTGCGTGACCGAGCAAGGGCAGCACGACAAACAAGCCCAGGAAGAATGGAAGCATGGCTACGATCAATAGCCCCGCGATCGTTGCAGCCCAGATCGCCATCGTAACCGGACTCTTCATCACAGCGGAGAAGGATGTGATCATGGCGGTGATGAAATCCACCTCTTTGTCAAGCAGCAGCGGCAAACTGATCACGGTCAGCGCGAACATGACCGATGCCATCGCCCCGCCAATCGCACCGCCCACCAGCAGCATCGTAACCCCGGTCGAAGACAAAAGCATGTCTGCGGTGGATGAACTGATCGGTTTCAATCCAAAAAAAAGTGCAAAGATTGTATGCGCGACAAAGACCCAAAACATGAAGGCAAGCATGATGACCATCGCCATCGACGGCACTTGCCGATCTCTCTGCGCGAGCACACAGCCCGCTACAGCTGACCACGACAATGCCTCGCCGTTTTCCAGACGACGGCTGACTTCATAAAGCCCAGTGGCCGCGAAGGGGGCAAGAAGTGGGAAGCCCACCGCGATAGGGATGAACCACCAGCTTTGGCCAGAGGCAAGGAATACCGCATACAGCACCATCCCGCCCAGCACATAGAACAGGGAAAAACCCAATCCGTAGATCGGCGCGCGGCGGAAATCCCCCCAACCCGCAGCCAGAGCGGCGTTTAGATCGGCCAAGGTAATGGCGCTTGGCGCGGCCAGCGTCGAGGGGGGCAGAAAGTCAGTCGTGGTGTCTTCGCTCATTGTATCCTCCGATCCCGGTATGCGAAAGGATACGATTGCGACACTCTGTCGCGCAACAAATTTCTGTCAGTGCTTTCGAAGCCTGTCCCGTTCAGTTCCGATCACGCGACAGGCTTTTCTTGGTGTCACGTGTCCATGTGCAAGAGCACCGAGGACACGTTCTCGCGACATGCGCTAACCTGCGACCGCCCGCCGATACAGGTGCCACGTCGCATGACCCAGCACCGGCAAGACGATAAAGAGCCCGATGAAGGCGGGCAGCATCGCAAGCGCCAGAAGACCCGCGATCATCCCTGCCCAAGTGAGCATGACTTGCGGATTGGCTTGGACAGCGGCGACACTGGTCGCCATTGCGGTCACGAAATCCACCTCGCGGTCCAGAAGCATCGGTAGGCTGATCACAGTGACCGCGAACAGAAAAAACGCCACTATCCCGCCGACAATCGTGCCTACAAGCAGCATTGACACTCCGCTTGGCCCCGAAAGGGCGGCCAGATTGTCAAAGCCAATCCCGCTTTCAGCCAGAAAGATCGCGAAAATGCCGCGCGCAAGAATGACCCAGAAGCCGAAAACCAGCAAAACCCCCACCGACATAAGCGCAAGCTGGCCGTCGCCCTTGCCGTTAAGCGCGCCAAGGATCGGCCCCCAAGACAGTTTCTCGCCTGCTTCGCGGCGGCGGCTGACCTCATAAAGCCCAACCGCCGCGAACGGGGCCAGAAGCGGGAAACCGGCCGCAATCGGCAAGAACCACACGGGCTGGCCTGCAGCGACCAAGCCGAACCAAAGCGCAAGGCCGCCCGCAACATAACAAGCTGCGAAGAACAGACCGTAAATAGGCGCCGCCATGAAATCGGCAAATCCTGCAGACAAGGCGGATTTGAGATCCTCAGTACTCAGGCTGCGTGTCGCCAAAGCGGGGGACAAGGGGTTGAGCGAAGTGTCAGACATGCGCGCGCCTCCATCGGGGACAAGTGATCCCCAAAGTGTAACGCTGCGACAACGTGTCGCGCAAGCATTTCCGGGTATGGCTTAGTCGCCTGCTGTCGCCTCGGCCCGCGATTTGCCGGCCACATCCATGGCAAGTGTGGCCGCCATGAACCCATCCAATGCACCGTCCAGAACGCCTTGGCTGTCGGATGTTTCAAACCCCGTGCGCAGGTCTTTGACCATCTGGTAGGGGTGCAGAACGTAGGACCGGATCTGGTTGCCCCAGCCGGCATCGCCCTTGGCGTCATGCGCGGCTTCAATCGCCTCGGTACGCTTGCGCAATTCCAATTCATAGAGCCGCGATTTCAGCGCGTTCATGGCGACTTCGCGGTTCTGGTGCTGCGATTTCTGGCTTGAGGTCGTGACGATGCCCGTAGGGATATGCGTAATCCGCACCGCCGAGTCGGTCGTGTTCACGTGCTGCCCGCCTGCGCCCGACGAACGGAACGTGTCGATACGGATATCGTTTGGGGCGATTTCGATCTCGATATTTTCATCCACCACAGGATAGACCCAGACTGAGCTGAACGACGTATGCCGCCGTGCGCTGCTATCGTAGGGCGAAATCCGCACCAGCCGGTGTACGCCCGATTCCGACTTGAGCCAGCCATAAGCGTTATGCCCCGTGATTTTGTAGGCGACCGAGCGAATGCCCGCTTCTTCGCCGGGGCTTTCCGACATCATCTCGACGGTATAGCCCTTCCTCTCGGCCCAGCGCACATACATCCGCGCGAGCATCGACGCCCAGTCACAGCTTTCCGTCCCGCCTGCGCCTGCATTGATTTCAAGGAAAGTGTCATTGCTGTCGGCCTCGCCGTTCAGCAACGCTTCGAGTTCCTTTTCGGCCGCTGTCTTTGCCAAAGCACGCAAATCGGCTTCTGCTTCGGCGACAATGGCGTCATCGCCTTCGGCTTCGCCCAGTTCGATCAGGTCAATACTGTCCTGCAAGCCGCGCGCGATGGATTGATAGGTGCCCAAAGCATCCGCCAACAACCGCCGATCCCGCATCAGTGCCTGCGCCTTGGCCGGGTCATTCCACAGGTTGGGATCCTCAGTCATCGCGTCTAGTTCTTCCAGACGGTGCGGCGCGGTTTCCAAGTCCAATCGCTGGCCCAAAAGGGTCAGGGATTTGCGAATGGCCTCGATATTGGCGAGGGTGTCGGCGCGCATGGCGGTGTCCAGTCCAAAGGAAAAAGATGATCGCCCTCATAACGCGCGGATCACTTATCGGCAAGACCAGCCCGCCCCTGCCCCGTTCTGCTAGTCGAGCCGATAGGCCAGACGCAGCCCGCCCCACAGGCGCCCATTCACCCGGATCGCCGCGGATACACCTTTCATCATGACGAATTCGACATTGCCCATGTCACGGCGACAGGCTTGGACCAGAAAAGGCCGCTCGCTCCGGCCCGCAGCAAGGCCCACACGATCATTGAATATCCGCCTGTTGCGCGCGTGCTTGGCGTTTCAATCCAGCTGTCCGGCGCGCTGTGTTTGGCTGAACTTCAAGTTATGAGTGGGAATATAGCCATTGCGATCAATGACCGCGCAGAACACCACTTTCGACGACAGGGCAGTAACCGCTCTTGCCCGAGCGGCAGGGCGTGGTCTGTAAACCGGGCGAAACGGGTTGCATGTTGCTGCGGATTGGTTGCCGGAAGTGGGACATAATTTTCGTCGAACAGGTCACGCTTGGTCAAATGCCCCGCAAAAAGTGCGGCCTCAAAAGCTGCACTGACCTCCTGCGCAGCGGCCTTGATGGCGTCAATGAAGGGGGTATCGACGGTTTCCACCCCCAACCGCGCAGAAATCCCAGTCAACGCTTCGGCATTGTCGATCAATGCCTCGAGCGTCGCACTTGTCTGGACAAGATTGTCCGCCTTTTTGCGCACACCAACAAGCAATGTGTCAACATCCGTCCGCGTCTGATCAATCTGGCCTTCAATTCCGTCGGTGGCCTTCAGAATAGAATTCTGCGCATCACGCATCTGAGCTAGGACTGTGGGAAATTTTGAACATCCGCGCCGATCACCGATGTTTGGGATCGTACATCTTCGGCAACAGATGTGACATCAGACGCCTTGTCGATCAGGGATTGCACGTCCTTGCGCAAATCTTCGACCGTTGCGCTGATCTCGGCGGTCGCTGTGCCGGCCTGTTGGGACAGGTTTTTGACCTCGCCGGCCACGACCATGAAGCCGCGTCCGTGCTCACCAGCGCGCGCGGCCTCGATCGAGGCATTGAGCGACAGCAAATTGGTCTGCCTTGCCAGATTGTTGACATGCTGCGAGGCTTTTGCAACGCAGTTGATCGATTGCTCAACCCGCGCAAGGTGGCTGGCCATCGCTGTAATCCGATCGGCTAAGTCAGCCGCTTTCGATATCATCTGCGTGATCACCACAGAAGAGCGCGCGGTGCGGTCTTCCGTTGATGTTGCCTTTGTCAAGGCTTCTGACGCCGCCTGGCTCACATCCTTGCCACTAGAGGAAACTGCGTGCATCCGTTCGCTGAGAGTACCGAAGGCAAGGCTTTGGGAATTGGCAAGTTCCGACACGTCAGAGACATCGCCTGCGACCTTTGCGACGGCAACAGATAACTCCCCAATCCGGCGCGATGCTTGCAATTTCAGTATGATGGTCGATCACTTGTCCCTGACTCACTGAGCTTTCCTTTGCGGCTGGTAAATGTTCTTTTTTACGCGGACGTAAAATGCGGCTCTTGGAAGCGATCAAATTGCTGCCAAGACCTTCACGCTGCCGAAAAAAAGTTGCTCAAACGTTAGCGCCTCGCAGAATCTGGAGGCGTCTAAAGCGCTGTTCTGAAAGCTTGACTACGGATTTGCCCAAACGAGTGCGTAGATCAGTGGGATGCTTGATAGAAACATCATCCTGACCTGTCTTTTGGTGGTTGCGTTTTTCTGAAGGAAAACCGGCTTCCGGTCTTCCTCATCACGCTCTAGTAAAGTCCGCCGGTCGAGATGGTGCCGAAGCCCGCCCCCCCCCCTTGCGCAGGCCGCCCGCGTCCCGCATCAGGATTTTGCAAAGCGTCATAGGCGGGGCCGGGGGCGAAGACCGGCAATTCGCTGCCCAAGCTAAAGCCGCCGTCTATGATCGCTGGCAGACCGAAGATCGGCTCGACCCCCTCGCGGAAGAATTCGGCCACGACATTGGGGCCAGAGGCGCTGTCAGGCAGACGCGCGCCGGTATTGCGGTCAATCTTCAAGAAGTAGCCGCCTTGCGGCACCCGGAAGCGCCCGCCGCCATATTGCTTGACCGCCTCTAACATGAACTCATTGAAGACAGGCCCGCAAATCGTGCCGCCCCCTGCCCCGCGCCCCAAGGGACGTGGCTGGTCATAACCAATGTAGCAGCCCGCAACGATGTTGCTTGTGTAGCCTACAAACCACACATCGCGCGCGTCATTGGTGGTGCCCGTCTTGCCCGCTGTGGGCACAGGCAGGTTGACAGTGCGCGCCGCTGTGCCGCGCTGCACGACGCCTTCCATCATGCTGGTCAACTGATAGGCCGTGACCGCATCCATCACACGTTGGCGTTTCGCGGTGATCCAAGGCGCGCGGCCATTGGGAAGCGTGGGGTCGGCGCAATCGACACAGGTGCGCTGGTCGTGGCGATAGATCGTGCGCCCGTAGCGGTCCTGCACGCGGTCAACAAGCGTCGGTTCCACCCGCTCGCCACCATTGGCGAACATGGCATAGGCCGCCACCATGCGAAACAGCGTCGTTTCCTGCGACCCTAGGCTGGCTGACAGAAAGGGCTGCGCGCGGTCATAGACCCCAAAGCGTTCCGCATAGCCGCCGACCACATCCATGCCGACTTCCTGCGCAAGGCGGATGGTCATCAGGTTGCGCGACATTTCCAACCCCTTGCGGATGGGCGTTGGGCCGTAAAACTCGTTCGAGGCATTGGTGGGCCGCCAGACGCCTTGGGGAGTCTCAATCTCGATAGGC
The DNA here is from genome assembly GCA_046296275.1 of Roseinatronobacter sp. Lineage (GTDB taxonomy): Bacteria > Pseudomonadota > Alphaproteobacteria > Rhodobacterales > Rhodobacteraceae > Roseinatronobacter. The sequence goes on from JBKBLP010000006.1 coordinate 90,430, forward strand.
GCATCAATGATGATCGTCGCCGGCGTGAAACCACTATCCATGGCAGCAGCATAGACGAAGGGCTTATAGGCTGACCCCGGCTGGCGCATCGCTTGGGTGGCACGGTTGAACACCGAATGCTGGTAGCTGAAGCCACCCTGCATCGCGATCACGCGGCCTGTATTGACGTCCATCGCCATGAACCCGCCTTGCACTTCGGGCACTTGGCGCAGCGACCAGCGCTGATGGCTGCCATCGCGATCAGATGTGACGCGGCGCACATAGACCACATCCCCCGGTTTCAGATTGTCCGCCAGCGAGCCGCGTGCCCAACGGATATCGTCGCGCTCAACCTGATGGGGGGCGAAAAAGTCATCCGACACGCCCTCGATCCCCAGTCGGGCAAGGTTTGCCGTCACGTCAAGCACCACAGCCGGATACCAGCGATTGCCAAGTGTGATGTCGCGGGCAAGTTCCAGTTCACCAAGCGCCGCACGCCATTTTTCAGGATCGTCCAGAAACGCTGTATCAATCGTCTGCCCAGTCGTGCGCAGTCGGCCCAAGCCCCGGTCATATTCCTCCAGCGCGCGTTGCAGGGCATGGGCGGCATGGATCTGCATGTCCGGTTCAATCGTCGCGCGAATGGCCAGACCGCCTGCGAAGAATTCTTCCTCGCCAAAAGTGCCAGACAATTGGCGGCGCACTTCGTCCGTGAAGTAATCCCGTGGCGGCATATTTTCGCGCGGGCTTGGGAAATCGCCCGACTGCACGGTCAGAAGCGGCTTTGCGCGTGCGGCATCATGTGCGGCGCGGGTGATATGGCCATTGCGCAGCATCTCGCCCAGAACATAATTGCGCCGCTGGGTCACCCGCTCGCGGTTGCGCACCGGATGATAAGTCGATGGCGCTTGCGGCAATGCTGCCAGAAATGCTGCTTCGTGCAATTCCAGATCATCGAGCGTTTTGTTGAAATAGGTCTGCGCGGCGGCGGTCACACCGTAGCTGTTCTGGCCCAGAAAAATCTCGTTAAGGTACAATTCGAGGATTTGATCCTTGCTCAGCACGGATTCCACACGGCTGGCCAAGATCAATTCCTTGATCTTGCGCTCGCCTGTGCGGTCGCCGGACAAAAGGAAGTTCTTCATCACCTGCTGTGTGATCGTGGAGGCCCCGCGCACATTCTGCCCGCGTGATGCAATGGCCTCAAACCCTGCGACGGCTATTGCACGGAGGTCAAAGCCGCCATGGACATAGAAATTCCGATCCTCGGCACTGATGAAGGCCAGTTTCACCATGTCGGGCATGTCATCAACCGGCGTGAACAGCCGCCGCTCCAGCGCGAATTCGTCGATCAAGCGCCCTTCGCCCGAATAAATCCGGCTGATCGACGGGGGAGCGTAATTGGCTAGCTGTTCATAGGTGGGCAGGTCGCGGCTGTAGAACCAGAACACCCCACCCAGAGCGAGCACACCGAAGAAAACTGCGGTGATAAAGAAGCTGAACAGCCCCCCGAAAAAAGACAGAATCGCTCGCAGCACGCAGGTACCTTTCGTCACACTGACGACGTTATACGCGGATGAAGCACGCAGGTCAAAGCGGGGGGCGATCACAAAGCGTGGGCGGGCCTACTTCTTGCCTATGGTCTTTTCCCAGATCCAAAGCAAAAGCAGCGAGCCCAAGAGTGCGAGCACGAACGCCCCGACCCACGACGCCGAAGTGACAAGGAACCGAAACCCCATCGCACCTGCGAATGCTCCCAAGACACCGATAAGCATCGCAGTAGGCAAATCCGTGTTGATCCGCATCAGCCGCGTGGCAAGCACCCCGGCCATAGCGCCCACGACGACCAGAAGGACAATTGGCATCAGGCAATCCCCGCTTGCGCCGCAATATCCGCTGCCCGCATCCGCCCGCGTTCTGTCGCAGATTTCAACTGCCCACAGGCCGCCATGATATCTTCGCCGCGCGGGGTGCGGATGGGGGACGCATAGCCGGCCTTGTGGACGATATCGGCGAACGCCTCGATCCGCGCCCAGTCAGAGCGTTGATAGGGCGCGCCGGGCCATTCGTTGAACGGGATCAAGTTGATCTTCGCAGGTATCCCCGCGATCAGCTTGACCAAGCGCTTTGCATCCGCGTCGCTGTCGTTCACATCCTTGAGCATCACATATTCAAACGTGATCCGCTCGGAATTTGACAGGCGCGGATACTCGCGCAGAGCGTCCAGAAGCGTGGCGATATTCCAGCGCTTGTTGATGGGCACCAGCACATCGCGCACGGCATCGGTGGTGGCGTGGAAGGAAATCGCGAGCAGGCAGCCGATTTCGGTCGCCGTGCGCGCGATTTCAGGCACCACGCCCGATGTGGACAAGGTGATGCGGCGGCGCGAGATCGACAGCCCTTCATTATCCATCACGATCTTCATCGCGTCGCGGACATTGTCGAAATTGTAAAGCGGCTCGCCCATGCCCATCAGCACGACATTGCTGACCAGACGGGTTTCATCCTTGGGCGCGCCCGGCTCTGGCCATTCGCCCAGATCGTCGCGCGCAACCAGCACTTGCCCCACGATTTCCGCCGCCGTCAGATTGCGCACCAGTTTTTGCGTGCCCGTATGGCAGAAGGTGCAGGTCAGCGTGCAGCCCACTTGGGACGAAATACAGAGTGTGCCGCGGTTTTCTTCGGGGATATAGACAGCCTCGACCTCGTGCGCGCCATTGATGCGGAGCAAATACTTGCGCGTGCCATCCTCAGAGATCTGGCGCGTGACAATCTCGGGGCGTTCAATCGTGAAGGCCGCTGCCAGTTCGGCGCGATAGGCTTTCGCAAGATTGGTCATAGCGTCGAAATCTCGCACGCCCCAATGATAAATCCATTGCCAGATTTGCCCCACGCGCATCTTGGCCTGCCGCTCGGGCGTACCTGTTTCGATGAGCGCCTGCGCCATCTGCGCGCGTGTCAAGCCCACCAGATTGCGCTTGCCCCCCTCGGCGGTTTTGCGCGGCACGGTCAGAACGTCTTGCGTGATGGGGGCTTGGGGATGCATGAAACCATTCCTGTAGGACATGCCACATATAGCAAAACCGCCGGCGCTTTACAGCCCGGCGGTCTGGGGAAAATTCAGATATCTCAGATCAGCTTGCGCATTGTTTCTGCGCTTCCTGTGTCGCTGCCGTGAACCCGAACAGCGAGAACGTATCGCGCGTGTTGGTCCCACGCGACGAGCGCGCGGTCAACACAGCCTGCGCCCCCCCGCGCAAAGCCGCAAAGATGCGGGCATCTTCTTCGGGCGATCCGGCCCAAGCCCATTCGTTATCAACAAAAAGCTGAAACTCGTTGGTGCCAATGGTCAAACTGACCGTCGAATCCGGCGCAAAAGGATAGCCGCCTGTAAAGCTGATCTGCGGTGACGATTGCCCCGCGCGATAGGACGCGAAAAGCAAGATATTGCCGCGCCGCACCTGCACGGGCTGACCGCCGCGCGTGTTCACAGTCTCGGACGGGGCGGAAACCGCCCAGCATTCTTTGGGCGTGCCATCGACAAACACGCTCCATGCTGTGTCAGCCGCCACGCGGTTGGTGGATTCCTGGGCCTGTGCAGGACCCAAGGTCAGGCCCAGCACACTTGCCGTCATTGCGATTGTTCTGCGAACATCCATTTGCCCAAGACCTCCTGACTGCCTGCACTGCCCGTGCGCGGGGGGCTTGACTTGCCCCTATGCCTGCGCATGCTGCCTTGTAACGCCAAGGGGTTGGGAATTCAAAGCCCCCTTGGCAAGAAATCGCGCAGGCGTGACTGTGCCAGCCCAAGGATTTGCCAAAAATGAGCAAGATGACGCCGAAAACCATCGCAACCGGGGCTGTTCCTCTGGTGGAGTTGTGGCGCGGCAACATGCTTGAAAGCGTGCATTTCGGCCATGCCGTGGTGATGGGGGCAGACGGGCAGATCGTGGAAAGCTGGGGGCGGCCTGATGCGCTCATCTATCCGCGCTCAAGTTGTAAGATGATTCAAGCGCTGCCGCTCTTGGAAAGCGGCGCAGGCGCAGCCCTAAGCCCCGCACATCTCGCGCTTGCTTGCGCGTCCCATCAGGGTGCAGGCATGCATGTGGCGCAGGTCGGTCAGTGGCTATCGGATATGGGCATGGGGGAAAGCGATTTGCGTTGCGGGTGCCAAGACCCCGCCGACATCCCCGAGCGCGACCGCCTGATCCGCGCGCATGAAAAACCGTGCCAGTTGCACAACAATTGTTCGGGAAAGCACGCAGGCTTTCTGATGCTGAACCGCCATATCGGGGGCGATGCCGAGTATGTTCTGCCCGACCACCCCCTTCAGCGCCTGATCCGCGCAAATTTCGAGGAAGTGACAGAACAGACAAGCCCCGGCTATGGGATCGACGGTTGTTCAGCGCCGAACTTCGCGACCGAAGTTCAGGGCCTTGCGCGCGCCATGGCCCGCTTTGCGGGTGCGCGCGACACAGGCGATGCCCGCGCCCGCGCCATGGTGCGGCTTCGCTGCGCGATGGCGCTGCACCCGGAACTGGTCGCAGGCGAAACCCGCGCCTGCACCGACCTGATGCGCGCCATGGGGGGACGGGTCAGCGTGAAAACCGGGGCGGAGGCTGTGTTTGTCGCCATCCTGCCCGAGCAGGGTATGGGGATCGCGTTGAAGATCGTGGACGGGGCCGTGCGCGCGTCTGAGGCCGCTATCACCGCGCTGCTGGTGCGCCACGGCGCGCTTGCGGCGGATCATCCGATCGTCGCACGCTTTCTTGGCCCTTTGCGCAATTGGCGCGGGATCGAGACCGGGCGCACACAGATCGCTGCAGGCTTTGCGGGGGCATAGGGTCGCCGTGCGACCTGCTTGAGGCCAGAAACGGCACCTGTGTGTTGAAGAAATCAATTTCGGATGGCAGGGGCAGAGGGACTCGAACCCCCGACCCTCGGTTTTGGAGACCGATGCTCTACCAACTGAGCTATACCCCTATCCGTGCGCATGGGTTATGCCAGCGCCCCCGCAAGATCAAGGGGAAATCGCGCAGGACCTATGACAAAGGACGGGCCACTACGGCCCGCCCTTTTAGAGCATATCGCGCAAAAGTGGGAACCGGTTTTGCGCCTAAGATATGCTACAATAGACGAAGCGAGCGTGTCGCATGAATGCCAATGAACGCGACACGCTAGTGTCAGTCCAGCCCCTTCGCGGCTGTCTTGGGTGTGAGCAGACCGCGCTGGATCGCAATGACAATTGCCGCGACAGCCAATCCGAGACCGTCTGAAACCCAGCCCCCCGAGACCATACCAAGCGCCCCTGCCCCAGTCAGGATGCGCAAGGGCCAGTTCAGCCGCCCGAACATCCAGCCCTGCACCGCCGAGGCCATCAAGTAGATGCCCCCCAAAGCCGTGATCGAGACGTGGATGATATCGAACCATGCGCCCTGCATCAGCAGTCCCTCATTGAAGAAGAAAATGAACGGCACGATGAAAGCGGCAAGGCCGATCTTGAAGCTCTCGACCGAGGTCCGCATCGGGTCAGATTGCGCAATCGCGGCACCGGCGTAACTGGCCAAGGCCACGGGTGGCGTGATGGCCGACATGACCGCGTAGTAGAAGATGAAGAAATGCGCCGTCAGTGGTTCAATCCCCATACGAATCAGCCCCGGCGCAATCACCGCCGCCGCCACCGCATAGGCCGCTGTCGTGGGCATCCCCATGCCAAGGATGATCGAAACGAGCATCGCAAAGATCAGGGCCATCAACTGGCTTTGGCCTGCGAAGCCCAAGAGCAGCGAGGAAAACCGCGTCCCGATCCCGGTCAGCGCGATCACGCCCACGATGATGCCCGCCGCCGCACAGACCGCCACCAATTGGAGTGACATGCGGGCCGCGATTTCCAGCGCATAAAGGATTTCTTTGATCCCCATGCGAACCGGCGTGAACCAGCTCACGACCGCCGCGGCCCCCATCGCCAAAGTGCCTGCACGGATGACCGAGTAGCCCATGAACAGCGCCCCAATCAGGATCAGGATCGGAATGAACAGGAATAAGCGGCGGGCGAGCACATCAAAGCGCGGCAACTGGTCGCGCGATAGCCCTTTCATGCCGTTTTTCAGGGCTTCTTTGTCCACCATCAGGTAGACAGAGGTGAAATACAGCACCGCCGGGATCAAGGCCGCGATTACGATCTCTTTATAGGGGATGCCTGTGATCTCGGCCATGATGAAGGCCCCTGCCCCCATAATCGGGGGCATAATCTGTCCACCAGAACTGGCGGCAGCCTCGACCGAAGCGGCGGTTTGCGGGCGGTATCCAACCTTCTTCATCAGAGGGATCGTAAGGGAACCTGTGGACACGACATTCCCCGCTGATGTGCCGTTGATCATGCCCATCAGACCCGAAGCGAACACTGCAACTTTCGCAGGCCCCCCACGCGATCCGCCCGCCGCTGCAAAAGCGAAATTCACGAAATACTCGCCCACCCGGCTGGCCTGAAGGAAGGCCGCGAAGGTGATGAACAGGATAATATAAGTCGAAGAAATCGCCGTCGTCGGGCCTAGGATGCCGTTATCGGTATAGATAAAGGCAAAGAACCGCGCAGGCGCATAGCCGCGATGGTTCAGCACGCCGGGCAGCCATGGGCCAACAAAACCATAAGCAATGAACACGGCCACAATGATCACAAGCGCGAGCCCCGCCAAACGCCGCGTCAGTTCAAGGATCAGGACAATCCCTGCGATCGACGCCCACATATCATTGGGATGCGGAAAAACCTGCGCGCGGGTGCGCAGCAAATCAGCATGGCCGATGATATAGAGCCCCACAACAATTGCCGCGACGCCCAGCAGCGTATCGGCCCACGACAGCAGCGCCCGCCCGCGCGGCGGTGCGATCCAGCTTGCGAGCATGGTCAGAGCCGTGCCTGCGATCAGCGGATAGCCGAGCGTGTAAAGGTGCTTTCCCGCTGGTGCGCCCGTCGTGATCCGGTCCCCGCTAAGCATCATCAGCGCAAGCTGGCCCGCAGAGAGCAGGATCAAGCCACCGCCCACAAGCAGCAGCCCCTTTTCAAGCAAGGAATACGGTGCCTCGGTCGTGCTATCGCCCAGCGCGCGGGCAGAAAAAAGCACGAAGCCCAGAAACAGGCCGCCTGCGACATGACTGAGTCGGTAAACCCATGGCTCGACGGGATACAGGTTCATCGAGGCAACGTGAAAACCTGTATAGACAACACAAAGCGCGGCAATCGTCAGGCCCAACACGCCGGTAAAGACACGCTGATTGCTGGTGACGATTTCATCATCGACACCTGTGGCGATACTATCTTGGGCAGCCGTATCGGGCTGCGCTTGGGGTGCCGACATTGGAACCTCCGCCGGGAATGATCTGAAAAGGAAAACAGGCCAGAATGTTTCCATTCTGGCCTGCGCTCGCGTCTGGGTTAGCCGCGAAGCTCTTCGGGAATGGTGATCCCGATTTCTTCAAAGTAGCGAACAGCGCCGGGGTGGAACGGCAGGAAGCCATTATTTACCACGTTCTCCGGCAAGGTCGCTGCGGCGGCTGCATGGATCTGCAACATCCGGTCATTGTTTTCCATCACGAGTTTCGTGATCTCATAGGCAAGGCTTTCCGGCATATCCGCGCGCGCAATCGCAAAGTTCCACATCGCGACGGACATCTGATCATCAGGCTGAACCGTGTAGGTGCCGCCTGGGATCGTGAACGGCGACACTTCCGGGTGGCCTGCTTTGATCGATTCAAGTTCGGCATCGGTGAAGCCGAACACGACAACATCCGCTTCGGCAGCCAATTGCGAGAACGCGCCAATGGGCAGACCCGCCGCAAAAACGAAGGCATCAATCAGGCCATCTTTCAGCTGGCTCGCTGCATCGGCCGCGCCCGCATTCGAGACATTCACATTCAGCCCCAGCGTATTGAAGAAGCGCGGCCAATAAGTGCCGGGCGTGCCGCCTGCGGGACCGACATTGACGCGCTTACCGTTCAGATCGCTGACCGAGGTGATCCCAGAAGACCGCATGGCGACGCCTTGGAACGGCGTTTCATACATCGGGAACAGCGCGCGGATGTCCTTGTGCTCTAGCCCCGGAGCAAGTTCACTGACACCGGTCCAAGCCTCGTAGGCGGGGCCCATGGTGACCAAGCCAATATCCTGATCGCCCATCTGGGTCAGAGTAACGTTCTGGACCGGGCCACCCGTCACTTCGCCAGAAGCATTGATGCCCAGTTCTTCGGCGATGAAGCCTGCCAAGCCATTGCCATAAACGAAGTAAACGCCGCCTTGGCTGGCTGTGCCGACGGTCAGATCCGACGGCCAACCTGTGCGGTCTTGGGCCTGTGCAACGGAAACGGACAATACGGCGGCTGCGGCCAGAGCCGCAAAATTGGTGTAACGCATGGGACCTCCCCTTTGGTGCGTGAGTTTGGCCAAGCAGCCCCCCTCACTTGGGGCGGTTTGGCACTGTGCGCGATAGCATACGGGCACAGACCCTGTTTCAAGCGCGGTGATATAAATTTTCGCTGTTTGCGCCCCCAAATCGGGACGGCGTGTAGCCTGCTACACATCAGGCGCAGGGTGTGTGTGGAAAACTACACATCACCATCGTCAAGGTCTGGCTCGCTTTGGAAATGGGCCTTGTCAATATCGTGCTTCACCAACTTGTCATAAAGCGCCTTGCGCGACAGACCGAAGGATTCGTAAACGGGTTTGAGCGCGCCGCGATAGCGGATCAGGGCATCCACCAGCAATTTACGCTCATGCGCGGCCATCAGATCGGCCAGTTTTCGGGATGGTTCTTGCGGCTGGATGTCAGTTTGTGGCGCGTCCAACCCCAAGGCGAAACGCTCCGCTGCATTGCGCAGCTCGCGCACATTGCCGGGCCAGTCATGGCGGGCAAGTTCGGCCAAGGCCTCGGCCCGGGCGTGGCGCAGTGGCACGCGGTTGCGCAGGCAGGCATCGTGCAGAAGGCGGGTGAACAGCGCGGGAATATCCTCGACCCGGTCTGCCAAAGGCGGCACGGTCAAGCTGACCACGTTCAGACGGTAAAACAGATCGGCGCGAAACCGCCCCTCGGCCACAGCCACATCCAACGGCGCGCGGGTCGTCGCGATGAAGCGTACATCGAGATTGTGCTGCACATTGGACCCGAGCGGCTGGATCACGCGCTCTTCGATCACGCGCAACAGCTTGCCCTGCACATCCAGCGGCATCGCGCCCAGATCATCGAGCAGGATCGTGCCGCCGCGCGCATGGTCGAACTTGCCCACCCGCGCCCGGATCGCACCGGGAAACGCGCCTGCTTCATGCCCGAACAATTCCGACTCGATCAGCGTTGCAGGCAAGGCAGAACAGGTAATCACGACAAAAGGCCGCTCGGCGCGCGGGCTCAGGTCATGCAGCGCACGCGCCACGATCTCCTTGCCCGTTCCGGTGTCACCCGTGATCAGCACATCGGCATCGGACGGCCCGATCGTGCGGATCTGACGGCGCAGCGCGATCATGGCGTTTGACCGCCCCACCAGCCGCACTTCCAGATCATCCACCTGCCCTGCCGCGGCCCGCAGGCGACGGTTTTCCAGCACAAGCGCCCGAAATTCCAGCGCCCGCGACAGGATCGAGGCCAGTTGCGCCCCCGAAAACGGCTTCTCGATGAAATCATGCGCCCCTTCGCGCATGGCCCGCACGGCAAGCGGCACATCGCCATGCCCGGTGATCAGGATCACTGGAATGTCGCGGTCAATGTCGTGGATGCGGTTCATCAGAGTCAAGCCGTCCATCCCCGGCATTCGGATATCGGTTACAACGACGCCCCCGAAACCGCCGGTGATCCGCTCGAGCACGGGCTCGGCCCGCCCGAAGCCTTCGGCCCGCAGCCCCGCCAGATCAAGCGCCTGCATGGTCGATCCGCGCAAATCGGCATCATCATCGACCAGCAGCACCGGCGGCGTGCTCATTCGGCGGCCTGTGCAGGGGCAGTTGCTGCGTGCAGGGTCAGGACGAATTCCGCGCCCCCCTTGGGATGGTTCTGCGCTGAAATCTGGCCGTCAAAATCGCGCACGATGTTGTAGGTGATGGACAGCCCCAGCCCCAGCCCCTTGCCCACTTCCTTGGTGGAAAAGAACGGGTCAAAAATTCGCTCCAGCAGCGCGGGCGCTATGCCGGGGCCAGTGTCGCGCAGCCGGATCGTGACCATTGCGCCGATTTGTGCCGCGCTCAGGGTCAGTTTCGGGTCAGGCTGACCGGCGACCGCGTCCAGCGCGTTCCCAAGCAGGTTAACCAAGACTTGTTGCAGCCGGACAGCCCCGGCTGTGACCCAAAGCGGCCGGTCGCCCATGTCGATATCGAGCGTCACACAGGATTTGCGAATGCGCCAATCGAGCAATTCTCTAGCTTCGCGCACCGCCTCGGCCAAGTCCACAGGGCGCAGGGGCTGATTGGGCTTGCGGGCGAAATGGCGCAAGTTACGGCTGATGCGGCCCATCCGGTCGATCATGGCAAGCAACCGCGCCAAGGTCTGCGTCGCTTCCGGCACGCGGTCGCGTTCGAGCAAAAGCTGCGCGTTTTCGGTGTAGTTGCGCGCGGCCGCAAGCGGTTGATTAAATTCGTGACTCAGGGCTGCCGACATTTGCCCAAGGGCTGCAAGCTTGCCTGCCTGCACGAGTTCATCCTGCGTCTGGCGCAGCCGCGCTTCCGTCGCGCGACGCTCGGTCACTTCGGCCTCCAGCGCATCATTCGTGCTGGCAAGCTGGGCTGTGCGCTCGATCACGCGGGCTTCCAGTTCGGCTTTCGCGCGCGCTTGCACTGCGAGCCGCTCGGCCATCTGACGGCGGCGCTGCCACAGGATCAGTGCGCCCGCCGCAACCAAGCCCAGCGCCAAAGCCCCAAGGCTGACAGAGGTCAGCGCTTGCACTCGCGCGGGCCGGGTGGATAAGAGCACCTGCACCGACCAGCCCGCATCGCGCATATCCGCACGCGCGACCAGATATTCGGTCGGCCCCTGACTGCTTTCGGGCGTGGAGAGCAGATCAAACCCGCGCCAATTCGCGCGCTGATAGCCGATCTCGCCAATCGCCGCACTTGCGTAGCGCCGCGTTTCCTGCGTGCGCGCGATCCGCTCCGAGGTCAGCGGCCCAAAGGCCCGGAACAGCCAATCGGGGCGGTTGGACAGAAAAACGATGTTCTCTGGATCAGTCACGATGATGCGCAGATCGTCGGACGCCCAAGCACTTTCGATGGCGTCCAAGTCGATCTTGACCACCATCACCCCGCGACGCTGTCCGGCAATGTCAACCGCCGCCCCGAAGTAGTAACCCCGCTTGTTCGAGGTCGTCCCCAACGCAAAAAACCGCCCCTGCCCCGTGGCGATGGCATCCGCGAAATAGGGCCGAAAGGCGAAATTGCCGCCCACAAAGCTGTAGTTCTGGTCAAAATTGCTCGCGGCCAGCGTCTCGCCGTCCTGATACATGATGTAGATGTCATTGGCCCCCAACATCTGCGCGGTATCGCGCAGATACAGGTTTGCGGCCATCACTAGTTCCGGGTCGCGCGGGGCAAGCAACAACGAGCGGATCGCGCGGTTTTCGGCCAAAAGCGCGGGCAGGCGTTCAAAGCGGTCCAATTGGCCGCGCAAGCTGACCTGGGCCAAGGCCAACGTATTGGCCGCGCGCGCTTCGATCTGTTCGAATTGCGCGGCGGTGGCCCGATCCAGCGCCAAGCGTGCCCCGAACGCAAGCGACACGACCGTCAGCGCGGCCAAAGTCCAGAGTATGACGCGACGCTGCATAAGCCTCCCCCATGACGCTAGACAAACGCAAGAGCCGCGCGAAGTCAAACCGGCTTGAAGCAATTTCAGCAAAAGTGGATACGCTGTTGCGGTTCAAAATTGCGGCAAAACAAGGACATAAAGCTATTCTGTGCTGCAACGAACAACCGAAAAGCTTTAGGCATTGAACAGAAAATGCAGCACATCGCCGTCCTTGACTTCGTATGTTTTGCCTTCAACCCGGAACTTGCCCGCTTCCTTGGCGCCCGCTTCGCCCTGATGGGCGATGTAATCGGCAAAGGCGATGGTTTCGGCGCGGATGAAGCCGCGCTCGAAATCACCGTGGATCACACCGGCGGCTTGCGGGGCCAGCGTACCTTTGGCAATCGTCCAGGCGCGCGCTTCCTTCGGGCCCACAGTGAAATAGGTCTGCAAGTCCAGCAGCGCATAGCCCGCGCGGATCAAACGGTCGAACCCGGCTTCGGTCAGGCCCATTTCGTCAAGGAACATCGCGGCTTCTTCGGCGTCGAGTTGGCTGATCTCTTCCTCGATCCGGGCGGAAATCACCACATGCGCGGCCCCCTGGGCTGCAGCCATTTCGGACACTTTTGCGGACAGCGCATTCCCGCTCGAAGCTGAGGCCTCTTCGACATTGCACACATACAGCACAGGTTTCGAGGTCAGAAGCTGCAACATCCGCCAGCCTTTGCGCTCCTCGTCTGTCACCTGCACAGTTCGTGCAGGCTTGCCCTGTTCCAGCGCTGCCAACGCACGGCGTAGCAGCGCATCCTGTTCCAAGGCTTCCTTGTCCCCACCGCGCAACTTGCGCGACAGATTGGCCAGACGGCGTTCGACCGACTCGATATCCGCGATCATCAACTCGGTTTCGATGGTTTCAGCATCTGCGACCGGGTCCACGCGACCTTCAACATGGGTCACATCGTCATCAACAAAACAGCGCAGGACATGCGCAATCGCGTCTACTTCGCGGATATTGGCCAGAAACTGGTTGCCCAACCCTTCGCCTCTGGACGCGCCGCGCACCAGGCCCGCGATATCCACGAAGGTCATGCGCGTGGGAATAACCTCGCGCGATTTGGCGATTGTGGCAAGCTGGGTCAGGCGCGCATCCGGCACAGCAACATCGCCCACATTGGGTTCAATCGTGCAGAACGGGAAATTCGCCGCCTGCGCCGCCGCCGTTTTCGTCAGCGCATTGAACAAGGTCGATTTGCCGACATTGGGCAGACCCACGATCCCCATTTTGAAACCCATTGCTCTGTCCTGTTCT
>JBKBLP010000007.1:0-102173 GCA_046296275.1 Roseinatronobacter sp.
TGCTCTTTGATCATCCCGATGATTTGCGCTTCGGTGAAACGGCTTTTCCTCATGTCGTCTGCTCCTTCAAAGGTTGGGCAGACCCTACATCAGATTGAGGGAACTTCCGGGGGGCAGGTCAGCACCAATCCCGCGCGTATCCAGCGCCGAGGCTTGGCCCGCCTGCCATGTCAACACAACGCCCGCCTCGCGGATTTCACCCAAGCCGCGCAACGGCTCATAGGTCCACGCCCGATTGCCCACCCGCACGACCCGCGCAAGCGGGTGGATGCCATGCGGTGGATCCTCGCCGTGATAGAGGAACGGACGCGTTGCGCTGTCATAGCCCACATATGGGTTCTGGCCATAAGCCCGCCGATAGTCAGGCTCCTCCAGACCCAGACCGCCCGGATTGCGGGCGCGAAATTCGTCCCAGCTTTCCATCCAAGCGGGCAGTTGCCTCAGGCGCGCGCCCATATGCCTGCCCGCAATCCCTTCGCCTACAGCCTGCTGCCACCAGCTTTCAGTTTCGCGGTCATCCATGATCATGTCGGAATGGCGCAGCAGACCGGACACACCGAAGCTGTGGCGCTGACCGTCCACGCGCGCATCAAAGACCATCGCGGAATTGCAAAGCGGGCAATAAGTCACAGCGATGGGCTGAGCATCGACCAGATCATTCACGATCTCGTGCCAGATCAGATAGCGGATCGGATAGGCGCGCGGGGCAGAGCCGGGTTGTTCATAGGTCAGCACCGCCTCGCGCCCGGTCAGGCGAGTTTCCTGTGCGGCGGGGCGAAAGCGCGGGCTGTCGATGGCGGGAATCCCGTCTTTGGGTGGACCGCCCGAGATGACCTGGGCCAGATCGAAACTCACGCGCGAAAAATCGGTCTGGGGCCAGCTTTGAGCGAAGCGGGTGGGGTCGGCTTTGGCTGCGACGGCCAAAACCAGCATGATAAATGCGAGCAATGGCAGGTGCAAAGGGTTGCATGATGTCTCTCGCGGGCAAGGTCATTGACCTATACGCAGCATCTTTGAGAAACGTTACATCACTGCGCGGTCTAGAGCCTGTCGCGTTCATTCGCATTCACGCGACATGCTCTCTAGCTTATTGTTTTCGCGTGTCTTTATTGCGAAAAACCGGTTCCCACTTTTGCGCGACATGCTCTATTGCCGCTGTAGCCCCATCCGCGCCGTATCGCCTATCAGCCACGCCTCCAGCCCATCGGCCAAGGCTTTGGCCATCCGCGCATTCCAGATAGGATCGCGTAGTTTCGCCAGATCGCGGGGGCTGGACATGAAGCCCAGTTCCACCAGCACCGAAGGCATATCCGGCGCGCGCAGCACATTGAACGCAGCCCCTTGGATCGGGCGGCGATGCATCCGCAGTCCTTCGGTGGTGATCCCCTCGACCAGCGCTTCGGCCAAAGCCTGCGCGCGCGGGGCCGTATCCTGCCATGCGAGCGACATCAGAACCCGCGCGATTTCATCTGTGTTCTGTGCCAGATCGACCCCGGCGAGCAGGTCCGCGCGGTCATGACGCTCTGCCAGATAGGCGGCGGCTTCGTCACCGGCGTCTTCGGCCAGCAGATAAATCACGCTGCCCGTGGCCAGCCCCTCGGGCACAGCATCGGCATGGAGCGAGACGAACACATCCGCGCCCACTGCCCGCGCCGCGCGCAGCCGGTCGTCGAGTGGCACGAATACATCCGCATCGCGCGACATCGCGACCTCGAACAGATCGCGGCGCACGAGTTCCTCGCGCAACAGCCGTGCGAAGGACAGGACCAGTTCGCTCTCGCGCACGCCCTCGCGCTCGGCCCCCGGATCGCGCCCCCCATGACCGGGATCGAGCAGGATCACAGGCTTGCGCGGACGCGCCGGAGCAGGGGGGGTGCTGGGGTGCAGACCCAGATCAAAGTTCCGGCGCAGGAAATCGACTTCGCGCAACGCGCGGGCCTCATATTCGGCCAAATCGACACGGGCCAGCCGAAGCCGGATTTGCGCCTGTCCACCGACGGCATTGACGCTTTGCTCGGTCAGGTCGGGCAGATAGGGCCCTGCCATGTCCAGAACCATTCGCGCCCACCCATCGGGCAACTGCACGACCCGCCACGCACGCAGCCCCGCGCCCCCGTCGCCAAGGATTTGCGCGGGATTGTCCCAGTCAACCGTGTTCACATCCAGTACCAGCCGCGGCGGGGCCGTCAGCAACCGCAACCGGTAGGGAACAGGTTGGGACAGGCCAAGGGTCAACTCGATCCGATGCAGATCGCTCGACAGACCTGTGCCGTCGCGCATGAGTCGCGCTTGGCCGCCCAGCAACCCTTGCGCCGCCAAAGGCAGGGTCGAGGCTGCCCAAGCCGACAAAGCCAGCCATGCCCGCCGCGTCATGCGCCTGTTCTCGATCATCTGCCTTGCCTGCGCTATGTTTGGCCAAAGATTAACCTCAGGCGCTGGATTTGGCAAAGCCAAGCGCTGTCACTTTTTCTTAAATGACATCGCATAAACGGGGGGAGTGGGTTGCTTCTACCCCCTACGCGGGGTTTAAGGGGGCAAGATGCGCGATTGCCTGAGAGGAGATTTCAAATGGCCCTTCCCCTGACCGATTCCGCCCTCGTGGGGACCTGCCTTGCCTTTGCAGCTTTGGGGCTGATCGCAATGACAAGCGGCGGCGGCAAAGCCCCAGCGCCCGCCCCAATCATCGTCCAAGCCGCCCCCGCCCCCGCCGCCCCGGTCGCAATTGACGACGCGTTTGGGGCTCAGGTGCGCGCCTATCTTCTGGCCAATCCCGAAGTGATTTTTGAAGCCGTTGCAGAATACGAGCGGCGCAACCAGGCCGCTCAGGCCAATGTGGACCAAGCCTTGGTCGAAGCGCATTTTGACGCGCTGTTCAATGATGGCTTCTCATGGGAAGGTGGCAATCCTGACGGCGATATCGTTATGGTCGAGTTCATGGATTACAAATGCGGCTTCTGCAAACGCGCCCATGCAGAAGTGAATGCCTTTCTCGAAGCCGATGGCAATGTGCGTTTCATCCTCAAGGAATTCCCGATCCTTGGGCCTGAATCCGAATTGGCGTCGCGTTTTGCCATCGCCGTGCATCAGGTCGGCGGCAATGATGCCTATGCCATGGCCCATGATGTGCTGATGACCAACAATGACCCGATTACCCCTGAATTGCTGGACAGCATTTCGCAGGATCTGGGCCTTGATCTGGCCGAGTTGCGGGAAGTGATGGGCAGCGAAGGTGTCAACGATATCCTGACCGCCAATCGCAACCTTGCGCAGATGCTTCAGATCAGTGGGACGCCCACTTTTGTGATGAATACAGAATTCATCCGGGGCTTTGTGCCCGCCTCTGGACTGGCCGAAATTGCCGCGACCTTGCGCGAGTGATCAACTCTCACGGATTTGTGCGCGCATGGTGTGAAACGTCGGGCGAGCAGGCTACGTAAACAGTAAGTATCCAGTTTGCCACGGAGCTTGCCCATGCGCCCTTTCACCCATTCCCGCCGCGATATTCTTAGCCTAGGGTTGGGGGCCGGGCTTGTGCTTGCCACCGGCGCGCAGGCACAAACGGCCGTAATCCGCTTCGATCAAGGCTGGGAGCATCTGACCTTCCGCCGCCTGCGCCCCAACAGTTTTTCGGGCAGCCCCGACAGGCTGGGGGTTGTGGCGGATGGCACATCCTCGATTTATTATCACATCCTGCCCTCAAGCGCCTTTGGCAGCCGGACGGCCCAATGGACTTGGCGGGTGGAGACTTCGGTGCCGCCGTCGGATTTACGCGTGATTGGCAATGACGACCGCAATCTGGGAGTGTTCTTTGTCAATGCCACTGATGATGTTGCCGCGCGGGTCCGCCCTGGCACGTCAATTTCCAGCCTGTTGCGCAACCGCAATGTGCAAGTGCTGATGTATACATGGGGCGGAAATGATCCGCAGGGCACTGTCATTCCCAGCCCGCACGCGCCGGACCGGCTGCGCAACATCGTCCAGCGCCGCCCCCAGACAGGGGAGTTTCGGGAAAATGTGGACCTGACAGCCGATTTCCCGCGCGTCTTTGGTGTGCCTTTGCGCAATCTGGTGGCCTTGGCTGTGTCCGCCAATTCCGAGAATTCCGGCACGCGCGTGCAGGCGCAAGTCAGGGACTGGCGGCTATCTTAACGCTCGGTCAGCTTCAACTCGATCCGACGATTGCGCGCGCGGGCGGCGGGCGTGTTGGCCGGGTCGATGGGGCGGTATTCGCCAAAGCCTGCAGCGGCCAGCCGGAAAGCCGGGAAACCCAATTCATCTGTCAGATACCGCACCACAGACAGCGCCCGCGCCTGACTAAGCGCCCAATTGTCGCGGAATGGCCCCCCCGGCCCAAGAGGCAGATTGTCCGTATGGCCATCGACTTGCAGCACCCAGTCGATCTCTGCTGGAATCTGGCCTGCCACATCACGCAGGATCGCGACGACATTGCCGATTTGTGCTTGGCCCTCGGGCGCAAGGTCGGCTGATCCAAGTTCAAACAGAACCTCGCTGGAA
Organism: Roseinatronobacter sp.; assembly: GCA_046296275.1. Lineage (GTDB taxonomy): Bacteria > Pseudomonadota > Alphaproteobacteria > Rhodobacterales > Rhodobacteraceae > Roseinatronobacter. The sequence continues at coordinate 4,516 of JBKBLP010000007.1, forward strand.
AACACGAATCGATCACCCACGATCTGCACGCCTTGGCGACCTTCGAGCACTTGGCGCACGCGCCCAAAGAATTCTGACGCAAACCGCTCCAGCCGCTCGCGTTCGGCGGCTTCCAGATCGGCGCGCGCCTTTTGCTCGGTGGCGAGCTGCGCCAGCGCGAGGTTCAGCTCGGAACCAAGGCTTTCGATCTGGGTATTCGTAGCTTCTTCGCGGGCGCGCGCATCGCCGAGCAAATCTTGCAAGCCGCCCACTTGCCCGCGCAGGGCCGCGACTTGCTGGTTGAGCAGTTCAAGCGCGCGCTGGTCGCGCAGATTTTGCGCCTGCGCTTCGGTCAGGGTCGTTTCAGCCGATGCACGCAGGGCAGCGAGGCGTTCGGTTTCCGATAGTTGCAAGGCAAGGTCCGCGCGCAGGTTCTGTTCGGCGGCGCGCGCCGCTGCCAGAAGTGTGAGCGTGTCCTCTGCGCGGGCGCGCTCGGCTTCCAAGGCCAGTGTCATGGCGGTCAGTTCGGTATCGGCCTGTTCCAACCGCGCACGCAACGCTTCTGCCGCTGCGGCATCGGCGAGCCTGCGTTGCTCTTCTGCGGTCAAGGCGCCTTGGGCGTCCGCCAAAGCAGCACGCAGGGCGATCGCGGCGGCCGCTTCTGCCAGACGCTCACGTTCCTCAGTGCTCAACGCGGCTTCTGCCTCGGCCAAGGCCGCGCGCAGCGCGGCAGTCGCCTCTGTTTCGGACAATCGACGCGCTACCTCGGCCTCGAGCGCCGCTTCGGTCTGCGAAAGGGTCATGCGCAACAGTTCGGCTGTGCGGGCCGTTTCGTCCCGCTCCAGCAGAGCCTGTGACAGGGCCAGATCAAGTGCCCCCGCGCGTCCCTGTTCCGTGGCCAGAAGGGCCGCTATCTGCGCGAGCGAGGCTTCCTGCGCCGCCGCATCTGCTTGCGCCTGTGCAAGGGCTGCTTCAATCGCGTCGGCCCGTGCGGCGGCCAAGCGCGCAGCTTCGGTTTCCGCGTCAAGTTCAGTGCGCAACCGGGCAAGGGCCAGTTGCAGCGCGTCTTGTTCTGACAGCAGGACTTGGCGGGCGGCTTCTACCTCGGCCAGGTCCGCGGCAAGCTGGTCGCCACGCGCTTGCGCCAAGTCGCGCTCGCCCAGAAGCGCCGCGACTTGGGCTTCAAAGCTGGTGATGCGCGCTTGGGCGGCAGTCAATTCTGCGCCGCGCGCGTCCAGATCGCGCGACAAGCTCGTGATCTGGGCAAGCTGTGCTGCGGCCAGTGCGCGGCTTTCGCCCAGATCCCCTTCCAGCGCCGTGACGCGCGCACGCGACAGCCCCAAGGCATTGGCAAGGCTCGCCACTTCCGCGCTCAGCCCTTCAAGCTGGTTGCCTTGCGTCGTGATCGTGTCGCGTAACACGAATTGCACCAGCATGAAGATCGACAGCACGAACATCAGCACCAGCAGAAGTGCCGTCATCGCATCGACAAAGCCGGGCCAGATGATCCCACTTGATTCGTTGCGCGCCCCACCGCGCCGGGACAACGCCATTCCTCAAGCACCTCCACGCGGCGTCGCGGCCCCGCGGGCAAGTTGGCGCACGGCGAGTGTCAGGTTGGCCAGATCGGCGCGCAGATCGGCAGTGCTTTCCAGACGACCGGCGGAAACTTCTTCGGCAATGCGCAACAATTGCGCGTCGATATTGCGCAGCCGCATCCGGGTTTCGGCTTCGGCATGGGGTCCACCCTGCACGGCATCGGCGCGGTAGTAACCCAGCATTTCCTCTTGCGCCGCCACCAGCCGTTCCAGAAGCGGCGAGAGCGCGCTGTCGCCACCACCAAGGCCGCCACTTTCGGCTAGCCGGTCGATGGCCTGCACCAGATACCCCAAGGCCTGATCAAGCTGCGCGCGTTCTTGATCGGCGGCCAGTTGGTTCATGCGCAGGGTTTCGAGTTGTTCGACCATGGAATCTAGCACAGTCACCAGCCCGGCCATATTGCCCGACATATCCCCCTCTGTGCCCGCCATCCCAAGGCGGGTAATCGAGGACAGCCATTCTTCCAACTGACGATAAAAGCGGTTCTGCCCATGGCCCGCGAACAGTTCCAGCAGGCCCACGACCAGCGACCCTGCAAGCCCCAGCAGCGACGAGGAAAAAGCTGTGCCCATGCCGCCAAGCTGGGCTTCCAGCCCTGACATCAAGTTGTCAAAGACCTCGATTCCGCTTTCATTACCATCGGGCGCAAGCGAGCGGATCGTGTCCACGACTGCGGGAACCGTTGTGGCCAAGCCGTAAAACGTCCCCAGAAGGCCCAGGAAAATCAGCAGGCTGACGATATAGCGCGTGATGTCGCGTAACTCGTCCAGCCGCGTCGCCACCGAATCGAGGATCGAACTGGCCGAACTGGAACTGATCTGCGTGCCGCGCTCGCGCCCGCGTAGCAAAGCGGCCAAAGGCAGTAACAGCGCAGGCGGCACTGTGGCCTTATGGCCGGGTCGGTCTGCGGCAAAACCCTCGATCCAAACAATCGAGCGGTTGAGCTGGATCACTTGCCAGAAGGTCGCGAGAACCCCAATCAGGAACACCAGAAAGATGAACCCATTGAGCCAGACATTGGCAAGAAAAATTCCAGCAATGCGCGGGGCCGCAACATAGACCCCAATTGTCACCAAGACCAGAACCAGCACCATCATCACGATTTGTCGGATGGGGCGCGAAAACTGAGTTTGGGCACCAATACGGCCCTTGGCCATGTTTACTCTCCTGCCTGTTCGGCCATGGGGCCAGACTAGGCGAGGGCAACGCCCCTGCCAAGAAAGATTAACGATTGGCCACAGAATGTTGCAAGCGCGTGTTAATCGAACACAATGTGCGGGTTTTTGCACCCCAATGGCTGACCCGCATGACTTTTGACCTGCGCCGAAACCGTGCCGATGCTGCTCCGGGCGCTGCTGGCCTCCGGGCAGATCCAGATGCGCAAGGTCGATGGATGGGAGACCCTCTCTCAGCCCACCGAACCGATGCCCCTTGACCTCGCCGCCTGAGAACCCGAACCTTCAGATGCCCGGAGCGCGCCGCCACGGAATTTCCACAGCATTCGCGACACGACCCGACCGGTGAAATAGGAGGACTCGATGGCACTACGATTCCGGCGAACATTGAAAATAGCCCCTGGGGTGCGGCTTAACCTGACAAAGACAGGGATTAGCGCACGCGTTGGTCCAAAGGGGGCCGGGATCACGGTCGGAACAAGCGGCACAACTGTCAGCGCTGGGTTGCCTGGCACAGGCTTGCACGTAAGCCAGAAGCTCAAAAAGAAGCCCACCAAATCTGTCGAAAAAACGTCTGCTGATTTCGCTCCGACGCCAACACAGCCAAAGGGACTTGGTTTCTTTGGTTGGTTAGGTGTGCTGACAATCGTAGCCGGTCTTGTGTGGATAATCTTGTGAGGCCCCGCACGTCCGCAAGCGCGGGGCATTCTATGGTTCATAGGGCCATTGAACAGAGGGTTTTACGCTCAGCGCAGAAGTCAGCCTGACGCGCCAAACTTGCTGCAACTATTTCTGTAGAACTATGCAAGAAACCCTGTCGCGCTAGAGTTTGCGGCATCTTTGTTGCGCCATTCGCGCTGGGTATAGCTGAGCCCGGCTGACTTTTCGCTTCCCCAATCGTAAATCTGTCATATAGTCCAGTTAGCGGTAGCAGCGGACGCGGGCGAGACGCCCCGCTGACAATCACCGCACATAAACGGGAGGAATACCTGATGCGCCGATCCACACTTTTGTCTGCAACGCTTGCGGGCTTGTTGACCACGCCGGTCGTGGCCTCTGCCAATGAATTGGTTCTTTATTGCTCTGTTCAGGAAGAATGGTGCCGCCTGATGGCCGAAACCTTCCAGCGCGAAACGGGCATCAATGTGCTTATGACGCGCCGTTCGTCGGGCGAAACTTTCGCGCAGATCAAGGCCGAAGAAGGCCAGCCCCGTAGTGACGTCTGGTGGGGTGGCACGGGCGATCCGCATTTGCAGGCAGCCCAAGAAGGGCTGACAGAAGAATATCGCTCGCCCATGCTGGCCGAATTGCAGCCTTGGGCCGTGTCGCAGGCCGAAGCGTCTGGCTTCCGCACTGTGGGCATCTATGCCGGCGCGCTGGGCTATGGCTACAACACGACGCTGGTCGAGGACCCTGCACCGGCGTGCTGGGCGGACTTGCTCGATTCGCGTTTCGAGGGTGATATTCAGGTGGCCAACCCGAATTCGTCGGGCACGGCCTACACCTTGCTTGCGACCTTGGTTCAGATCATGGGCGAAGATGAAGCCTTTGAATTTTTGGGCCAGATGGATGCCAATGTCAGCCAGTATACCCAGTCGGGCGCGGCCCCGATCCGCAACGCCGCGACGGGTGAAACGGCCATTGGCATTGTGTTCATGCATGACGCAGTGGCGCAGGCTGTGACCGGCGCCCCCATTCAGGCCGTCGCACCGTGCGAAGGCACGGGCTACGAGATTGGCTCCATGAGTCTTGTGAAAGGTGGACCAAACCCGGACAGCGCCCGCGCGTTCTACGACTGGGCGCTGAGTGCTGATGCTCAGGCATTGGGCGCGCAGGCAAATAGCTTCCAGGTGCCGTCAAACAGCAATGCGCCTGTGCCACCAGAGAGCCCCGCCCTCGATACGATCACGCTGATCGACTATGATTTCGCCACCTATGGCTCGAGCGAGACGCGCTCGCGGCTGCTGGCCCGTTGGGACGCGGAAATCGGCGCGAAGCGCTAAGGGGAATGGCCCAATCCGGGCGGCGGGTTCATGCGCGCCGCCCGGATCACTTGGGGATAGCCTATGACATCTGATGCCCTTCGTGCGTCTCGCGCGGTGCAGGAACGCTTGCTGTGGCTCGGCTTGCTGGCCTTGGGCGTGCTGCTGCTGCCGTGGCATAACAGCCTGCCGCAAGGGGCTTCGCCTGTCATGCCTTCGGCGCTGGGCTTGGCTCTTGATGGGCGGCTTTGGCTTTGGCCTGTCGTGCTCTTGCTGCCGCTTCTGGTCTGGTCCGGGCGGCGCGACGGGGACGCGACGGTCTTGCTGAGCGTGGCGTCGGTGGGGCTTGGGCTGCTGATCGTGCAGGGCTTTGCTGTGGGCTTGCGCGGCCCAAGCTATGAATGGATCGCAGTGATCTTGCCTGCGTCCGTGCAGGGGCAAACGGGTTTTGGCTGGGGCGGCTTCGTCACAGGCACAGCGCTGTTGGGAATGATCGCGCACGCTACGGCTTTGCGCGGGTTTTGTCGTGGGGATCGGTTCGCAGCATCGGCGGTCGTGTTTATCGTCGGCTTGCTCACGCTTTTTGTGTTCTTCCCGATCCTGAAACTTGCCCTTGCGGCCTTTGTCGGACCGGACGGCTCTATCGCCATCGGCCCGTTCCTGAACCGGCTTTTCGCACCCGAGATCTGGCGCCTCGACTGTCTAACCGGCGGACGGCGCTGCGGGGTGGTCATCAATTCGCTGGTTCTGGGCATCTTGTGCGCCACGATCTGCACGGCTTTGGGGCTGGGACTGGCGCTGATCGTGTCGCGCACGTCCTTCCGATTCAAACAAACGCTGCGGGCGTTGTCGATCCTGCCGATCATCACCCCCCCTTTCGTAGTGGGTGTGGCGATCATCGTGCTTTTTGGCCGCACGGGCCTGATCACAGGCTGGGGGGCGGAGTTGTTCGATGTGCGGCCTACGCGCTGGGTTTACGGTCTGACTGGCATCCTGATGGCGCAGGTTCTGGCGTTTACGCCGATCACATTTCTGGTGCTTCTGGGCACGCTCGACGCGATCAACCCGACGCTGGAAGAAGCCAGTCAGACCCTTGGCGCAGGCCCGGTCAAGACCTTCGCCAAGGTCACATGGCCGCTCTTGCGCCCCGGTATCGCTGCGGCCTTCCTGCTGGCGTTTATCGAAAGCCTTGCGGATTTCGGCAATCCCATTGTGCTAGGGGGCGGGTATGAGGTTCTGTCCACCCGCATCTTCTTCGCTGTGGTGGGCGCGCGCTATGATCTGGGCAATGCGGCGACGCTGGCCATGATCCTGCTGTTCCTGACGCTCGTGGCGTTTTGGCTACAGACGCGGTGGCTTGGCAAGAAAAGCTATGTCACGGTCACGGGCAAGTCGGATGCGGGGCTTGCCTCGACCCTTCCCTTCGGGCTGAAGGGTGCGGCTTGGGCAGTCGTGATCCCGTTTGTGCTCTTCACGCTCGGTGTCTATGGCGTGGTGTTGATCGGCGGGTTTGTCACCGATATCGGCCGATGGGACATGACCCCCACCTTCAGCCATCTGCGCACGGCTTTCGCGTTTGAAATCAATGCCGAAGGCGTGCAATTTTTTGGCTCGGCGTGGAATTCCATGCAGACAACGCTCTGGGTGTCGGCCATCGCGGCCCCGCTCACGACGCTGGTGGGCATCATGACCGCGTGGCTGGTCGCGCGGCAGGATTTCGCAGGCAAGGGCGCGTTCGAGTTTGGCACGATGCTGAGCTTTGCCATTCCCGGCACAGTGGTTGGGGTCAGCTATGTCGCGGCCTTCAACATCCCGCCTGTAGACATAACCGGGACGGCGGCCATTCTGGTCATCTGCTTTGTGTTCCGCAACATGCCGGTGGGCATGCGCGCGGGGCTTGCCGCCTTTGCCCAGATCGACCGCAGCATGGAGGAGGCGAGTTCCACCATGGGCGCAGGCGGGGCCACGACCTTGCGCCGCGTGGTGCTGCCCCTGGTCAAGCCTGCCGTGTTCACGGCGCTTGTCTACAGCTTCGTGACCGCGATGACCGCCGTGTCGGCGGTGATCTTTCTTGTCTCGGCGCGGCACAATATGGCCACAGCCTATATCATGGGGCGGGTGGAAGCGGGCGAATATGCACTCGCGATCACCTATTCGACAGTGCTGATGGTCGTGATGATCGTCAGTATCGTGCTGATCCAGTTGCTTGTGGGCGCGCGCAAGCTGGGGCGGCGGCGGGAATTTCAGGGTCAGGCAACGCCTGCGGAATGAGGCAGAATGACAGACGAAATCGCCATTGAATTCAAGGATGTGACCAAGCGCTATGGCAGCGCCACAGCGGTGGACAACATCAGCTTTGCCATCGCCAAGGGCGAGATGGTCACCTTCCTTGGCCCCTCGGGTTGCGGCAAAACCACGTCCTTGCGGCTGATCGCAGGGCTGGAATTGCCAAGCACGGGGCTGGTGAAAATTGCCGGATGCGATGTCAGCCAGCGCGCGGCGTCCGAGCGCAATGTGGGCATGGTGTTTCAGTCTTACGCGCTGTTCCCGCATATGAACGTGCTTGAAAACGTGTCCTACGGCCCGGTGATCCGGGGCGAGGCGAAGGCGTCCGCCCGTGCGCGGGCCTTGGAGATCTTGGACCAGATCGGCCTTGCGGGGCTGTCGGGGCGTTTGCCCTCTGAACTGTCGGGCGGGCAGCAGCAGCGCGTCGCGGTGGCGCGCGCGATTGTGCAGCAACCGGATGTGTTGCTCTTTGATGAGCCGCTGTCGAATGTGGACGCCAAACTGCGCCGCAAGGTGCGCGGCGAAATCCGCGCGCTGCAAAAGCGCTTTGGGCTGACGGCGGTCTATGTGACCCATGACCAAGAGGAAGCCCTGGCCGTGTCTGACCGGATCGTGGTAATGCAGGCAGGCAAAATCGCGCAGATCGGCACCCCGCACGATTTGTATGAACGCCCGGCCTCGCCCTTTGTCGCGGATTTCATTGGTGATGCGAACCTTGTCGAAGGCGTGGTGTCAGGCGGCCGCTTCCGCGCGGCTGATCTGGACCTGCCTGTGGGCGGGCCAGAGGGGGCTGCGAAAATCTCGCTCCGCCCTGAACGGATTGCGCTTGCGCCGGGGGATGGCAGCCCGTCAGGCACAGTGCTGTCCTGCACCTATCTGGGCAGCCGGTGGGAATATGAAATCGAAACGGGTTTCGCAGAATTGTTGGCGTCCCGCCCTATGTCTGAACCACCGCTCGCCCCCGGCACGCGCGTGCATCTGACCATTCCTGACACAGCCCCTATCCGAGTAGCCTGACCCATGACAAACGATCCTATCGCCGCGCGGCTGAGGCTTGCGCAAGACGCCGCGCGCGCCGCAGGTGCCCATGCCCTTGCGCTGTTCCATGACCGGGGCAGCCTGACGATTGAAACCAAGCACGACGCACTCGACATGGTCAGCCGCGCCGACCGCGAGGCCGAAGAGATCATCCGCGCCCATGTCGCGGCTGCCTTCCCTGACGATGGGTTCATGGGCGAGGAAGGGGGCGCGCAGCCCGGCACCTCTGGCATGACTTGGGTGATGGACCCGATTGACGGGACGGTCCCCTTCGTTTTGGGCCTGCCGCATTGGTGCGTGGCGATTGCGCTGCAAAGCGACACGCAGACCGAAGCGGGCGTGATCTATCAGCCGCTCACGGACGAGATGTTCACGACCCAGCACGGCCACGGCACGCATCTGAACGGCGCGCGGCTGGTGATTTCGCCCGAGACGCGCCTGACCAACAGCCTGACCGGGATCGGGGCAAGCCACCGCACGACGCCGGATCATGTGGCAGCCGTGATTGCCGACCTGATGGGGCGGGGCGGGATGTTTTATCGCAATGGATCGGGCGCGCTGATGCTGGCTTATGTCGCAGCGGGGCGGTTGGGCGGCTATTACGAGCCGCATATGAACCCGTGGGATTGCTTGGCGGGGCTTTTGATGGTGCAGGAAGCGGGCGGGCAGATCCTGCCGATGAACGCGGCGGATATGCTCGGCCATGGCGGTGTCGTTGTGGCTGCGGCCCCGCAGGTTTTCGCGCCGCTCTGCGACATCGCGGGCCATGGCTGAAAGCCTGCGCTATCCGACACTGGCAGAGGCGACGCGCGTCTGGGCGCGCATCGGGCTTCTCAGCTTCGGTGGTCCCGCAGGCCAGATCGCGCTCATGCACCGCAGCTTGGTCGAGGAACGCAAGTGGCTCGGCAACCGCCGTTTCCTGCACGCGCTGCATTTCTGCATGGTCCTGCCGGGGCCAGAGGCGATGCAGCTTGCCGTCTATATCGGCTGGCTGATGCACGGCATTCGCGGCGGGCTGGTGGCGGGGTTGCTGTTTGTCTTGCCCGGTGCCGTGGCGATCATGGCGATTTCGTGGGTCTATGCGCTTTATGGGGCCACAAGTGCCGTCGAGGCGCTCTTCTTCGGCCTGAAAGCCGCTGTGCTGGTCATCGTTATCCAAGCGGTCATCCGCATAGGACAAAAGGCACTGAAAAGTGCGGTGCTCTTGGCGATTGCGGCTTTGTCTTTCGTGGCGATCTTCGCTTTTGCCGTGCCGTTCCCGGTCATCATTCTGGCTGCGGCCATGATCGGGCTTGGGCTGGGCCGCACCGGTGTGGCGGGCCTGTCAGGAGGGGCGGGGCATGGTCCCGCACGAACCGGACCTGACGACGTCGACACGCTGCTGGGCCAAGCCCAGCCGGCAAAGACTCAGATCAGTTTCCGCGATGCAGCGCGCTTGTCGGCCATCTTCCTCGCCCTCTGGCTGGCCCCAGTCGCGGCCCTGCTGCCGGCGCTTGGGCCTGCGCATGTCTTTTCGCAAATCGCGAGCCTGTTTTCGGTCCTGGCCGTCGTCACTTTCGGCGGGGCCTATGCGGTGCTGGCCTATCTGGCGCAAGAAGCGGTGCAGACCTATGGCTGGCTGAGTGCGGGCGAAATGCTCGACGGGCTTGGCATGGCTGAAACCACGCCGGGCCCCCTGATCATGGTGACGCAATTCGTGGGCTTCATGGGCGCCTTCCGCGAGGCAGGCGGGCTGCCCCCGTTGCTCGCGGGCACGCTCGGGGGGCTGTTGACCACATGGGTCACATTCGTCCCTTGTTTCCTGTGGATCTTCCTTGGCGCGCCCTTTTCCGAACGCTTGCGCGATGCGGCGTGGCTATCGGCGGCGCTCACAGCCGTTACAGCCGCTGTGGTGGGGGTGATCCTGAACCTTGGGCTTTGGTTCGGGATGCATGTGGTTTTCGACACGGTCGAGACGTTGCGCTCAGCCGGAATGACGCTCTCGGTCCCGGTCTGGTCCACGCTGAACCCGGCGGCGGCAGGGCTGGTGGTCGCTGCGGCAGCTGCGGTTTTTGCCTTTCGCGTCGGAACAGTTCCGGTTTTGGCCGGTGCGGCGCTCTTGGGGCTTGCGCTGCGGCTGACTGGGCTGGCCTAGCGGCCTGTGGGGTGTTGGACGGGTTGACCTTGCCCACCGCGCCCGTCACAAGGGGGACCGCATCCCGTCAGGGACATAGCCAACATAGCAGGGACTGACAGGCGTGGTCAAATATACTGCAAGCTGCCATTTCAAGAATGTCGTCATTGAACCGGCGCGCGGCGAAAAGGAAAAGATGCCGTTGGGTGGTCCTGTCTGGCCCACGAACACCTGCCACACCTTCATCCGCAATCTGCGCAACGACAAGGTGGCCGATGTTCTGGCCGAACGCAGCGACGCCGCGCCCGAAGTGATCGACCGACCTGCGGTCTGGTGCGGCTATGCGGTCAATCATTTTGGCCATTTCATCGCCGAGCACGCTACGCGGCTGCTGGCCTCTCGGACGGAGCGACCGGATGATATCTATGTGTTTCTGGCCCCGCCGCGCATGACGCGGGCGGGGATGCCGGAGTGGTTCTGGGATGTTCTGGACTGGTTCGGCATGACACGCGCGCAGGTGAAGGTCGTCACCACGAAGCCTGTCGAGCTGCGCGACCTGCGCGTTTTTCCACAAGCCGAGCAACTCGGGCTCGGTCCGACGATGCGCTACATCAAGGCGTTGACGGGCTATTGCACCACGCGCCTGCCTGCGCCTCCCGCGCGGCTCGGTTCTGTCTATGTCTCGCGCGCCGGCATGGGGTCGGGCAAGCTGGGCGGCGAGGATTATCTGGAGAGTGCCCTGCGCGCTGTGGGTGTGACAGTCATCAGACCTGAAACCATGCCTCTGGCTGAACAGCTTGCGACCTATGCGGCGGCGGAATGTCTGATCTTTGCCGAAGGCTCGGCTTTGCATGGGCGGCAATTGCTGGGGCGCTTAGAGCAGGATGTGCATGTGCTGACCCGCCGCAAGGGGTGGTATTTCGGCAGGCCGTTCCTGACCCCCCGCACGCGCGCCCTGACCCACATTGACGCGCTGCACGGCAGCATCCATTTTTCGATCGACCCGACCAATGGTCAGCCCAAGCGCTGGCAGGCTTTCGCTTATGTGGATGGTGAAAGCCTGCTCAGCCAGTTGGAGGGGCTTGGCCTGCCGTTGCGCAAGGTCTGGGACATGGCCGAATTTGATAAGGCCCAGACGAACGACTTGAATTTCTGGGCGCGCACGATTTCCAATGCATCCCGCCCCGAGGATCTGGAAATCCGCATCCGACTGTTGCAGGGCGCTTTCCTTGCCATCGGTCAGGAAGCACAATCCCGCCCCTTGATCGACATCGCCCGGCAGATCGCCGCGAAACAGGCGGGGGCGTGAGGGGCACCCGCAGGTGCCCCCTTTGGTCAAAGGCTTGCGTCGAGCGCGTCGATGATGGCATCGCCCATGCCGCTGGTGGAGACAGGCACGCCCCCCTCTGGCCCCATCAGGTCCGCTGTGCGCAGGCCCGATGCCAGAACGGTCTGGATCGCGCCTTCCAGCCGATCCGCCTCTGCCCCCATGGCGAAGCTGTAGCGCAGCGCCATTGCAAAGGACAGGATGCAGGCGATGGGGTTGGCCAGCGCTTTCCCTGCGATATCGGGGGCCGAACCGTGGACGGGCTCATACAGCGCCTTGGGACGGCCATTGGCCATAGGTGCGCCCAGCGACGCGGATGGTAGCATCCCCAAAGACCCGGTCAGCATTGCCGCCAGATCGGACAGCAGATCGCCGAACAGGTTATCCGTCACGATCACATCGAATTGCTTGGGCCAGCGTGTAAGCTGCATCGCGCCTGCATCGGCATACATGTGCGACAGCTCCACGTCGGGGTATTCGCGGTCATGAACTTCTTGCACGACTTGCCGCCACAACACGCCCGATTCCATCACATTGGCCTTCTCCATCGAGCAGACCCGGTTCCCGCGCGCGCGCGCCAGTTCAAAGGCCGAGCGCGCCACGCGGGCGATTTCCGATTCCGTATAGCGCTGGGTGTTGATGCCCACGCGCTCGTTGCCTTCGGTGAAAATGCCGCGCGGCTCGCCGAAATAGACGCCAGAGGTCAGCTCGCGCACGATCATGATATCCAGACCCGCGACGACATCCTTTTTCAGGGACGAAAAATCGGCCAAGGCGTCAAAGCACTGCGCGGGGCGCAGGTTGGCGTACAGGTCCATTTCCTTGCGCAGCCGCAGCAGCCCGCGCTCTGGCTTCACGCTGAAATCGAGTACATCGTATTTTGGCCCGCCGACGGCACCCAGAAGCACGGCGTCTACCTCCTGCGCCTTGGCCATCGTGTCGTCGTGCAAGGGCGTGCCATGCGCGTCATAGGCGGCCCCGCCCACCAGATCTTCGGACACGTCGAACACGATGCCGCGCTTGGTGCCGAACCAGTCGATGATCTTGCGCACTTCGGCCATGACTTCGGGGCCGATCCCGTCGCCGGGCAGGATAAGAAGGGAGGGATTGGGCATGTCGCGTCCTCGGGTTATGCGTCGCAATGTCGCTACCGCCTGAGGCAAGTCAGGTCAAGGCAAGGCCGCCTGTGTGGGGGTGCTTTCCACTGGGGCGGGTTATGCTATCGTGCAGCAAAGACAAAGGGCAGGGCGATGAGTTTCGATGCAATCCTGATTGGCCGCAATGAAGCCGCGCGTCTGCCCGCCGCGATTGGCGCGCTCGCAGGGCAGGCGCGGCGGGTGGTTTATGTCGATAGTGGCTCGACAGATGACAGCGTGGCGCGGGCACAGGCAGCAGGCGCGCAGGTGATCCGGCTGGACCCCGCGCGCCCCTTTACTGCCGCGCGCGGGCGCAATGAGGGGTTTGCAGCCCTCGGGGCGGACCCCGCGCCTTTCGTGCTGTTCATGGATGGGGATGCGATCATAAAGCCCGATTGGCCCGGCGTGGCGCTCGATTTCTTGGGGAAGAACCCCGAAGCCGCGCTCGTGCATGGCCAGACACTCGAAGAAGCGCCGAAGGCGTCGATCTACAACTGGTTGACTGATCTGGAATGGCGCAGCCCGGTGTCGGACGCGGCCAGTGGCGTGGGCCGCTTCGTGATCCGCGCGCAGGTTTTCGCGCAATCGAGGGGCTTCCGTGACGACATGATCGCTGCGGAAGATGACGAATTGTTCCTGCGCATCCGCGCTTTGGGCTGGCAGACTTGGGCTCTGGAAGCGCCCATGTGCACCCATGACATCAATATGCACCGCTTCGGCCCGTGGTACAGGCGGGCCATTCGCGCGGGCCATTCCTTCGAGGAACTGGCATTCCTGCATCCCGGCAGCGCCCGCGCGCAGCGGCGGCGCGCGCTGTTTTGGGCAGCGGCGTTGCCTGTGTTGGCGCTGGTGCTGGCTTTCATCTGGCCCCCCTTGGTGCTGGGGGTTCTGGCGCTTTACGCCGCGGCCATCGCGCGGCTGAGCTTGCGCTATCGCGCGATGGGCTTGCGCTGGACGTGGGCCGTGAAAGCGGCGGGGCTGATGATGGTGTCGAAATTCGCCAATCTATACGGAATGGCAACCTTCTGGGCGCGCAGGCTTCGCCGCAAACGTGCCCAGATCATCGAATACAAATAGCGCCGAATCAAATTGGTCAGGGTGATTGCGTGGCAAATGTTTTGAAAATCGGGCTGGTGGGTGCGGGGTATATCGCCAAATGGCACGCCGAGGTGCTGGCGATGGTGCCGGGTGTCAAGCTGGTCGCGGTTTGCGATCCGGCGCTTTCCGCAGCCGAGGGGTTGGCCGCCGCGCATGGTCTGCGCGCCTATGCCTCGCTCTCTGCGATGATGGCCGAGAGCCCGGTCGATGCCGTCCATATCCTGACGCCCCCGCATCTGCACAAACCCCTTGCGCTGGAAGCGCTTGGCCTGGGCGTGCATGTGCTGGTGGAAAAGCCCTTCGCGCTGTCGGTCGCGGAGGCCACGGAAATGCGCGATGCCGCCATTGCGGCGGGGCGCAGCATCGGCGTTAACCATAATTTTCTGGGCCTGCCTGCCTATACTCGCCTGCGTTCGGCGATGGATCAGGGGCTGGTGGGGCGCGTCGATCAGGCGCAGATCGTCTGGAACTATCCGCTCACGCCCTTGCGTACGGGGCCGTTCGGGTTGTGGATGCTCCAGCGGCCTGAAAACCTGATGCTGGAACTTGGGCCGCATCTGCACGCTTTCGCGCAGGATTTGTTCGGCCCGCTCTCGGACCTGTCGCTGCGGCTGTCGAAACCCATCACGCTGCCCACGGGCGTGACGCTGCCGCAATCGTGGTCGGTCAACGGCCGCTCGGGGCAGGGGGCGGATGTGACGCTTTCCGCCTCGCTCGTCGAAGGGGCCGAGGATCGTTCGCTCAGCTTGCGCGGTGCTGCGGGGCGCGCGCGGCTTGATTTCGGCGCGGATACTCTGATCTTGGAGCGCGCCAATACGGCTGACATTGTGCTCAACCCCCTGCGTACTGAGCTCGCGCGCGCGGGCGCGCATCTGCGCAACGGGCTGAGTAACGCCTATGTGCAGGCGCGCTCGCTCAACCGCCGTCAGCCCTATGCCTTGGGCTTTCTGGGCGCGTTTACCGCGTTCTACGACGCCGTGCGCCGGGGTCAGCCTGTGCCTGCGGCCTTCAGTGCCGATGCGGCTGTGGGCGTCATGCAGGCGGTCGAGGATGCAACGCGCCTGCTGCCCGCAACGCCCGCCCGCCCGGTCCCTGCCGCGCCGACGGCCAAGCCCGATGTGCTGGTCATCGGGGGCACAGGCTTTGTGGGCCGGGAACTCGTGCGCCAACTGGCCGGGCGCGGCACGCAGGTCGGTGTCCTGTCGCGCGCGCGCGCCAATCCTTTCGCGGGGCTAGAGGACCGGGTGCAGATGGTGCCCGGATCGCTGTCGGATGTGGACAGCCTGACCGCCGCGATGCAGGGCGTGCGCGTGGTCTATCATCTGGCCAAGGCCGAGGAGGCGACGTGGGAGGGCTATCTGAAGAACGACGTGGCCGTGACCGAACGGATTGCCACAGCCGCCTTGGCCGCAGGTGTGCAGCGCTTTGTCTATACGGGCACGATCGCCAGCTATGACGCCTCCCGCCCCGGTGTGACGATTACCGAGGCCACGCCCTTCGGCGACATGTCCCGCCGCAACCTCTATGCGCGGTCAAAAGCGCTCTGCGAAGAGCGGCTTCTCGCGCTGCACCGCGAACAGGGCCTGCCCTTGGTCATCGCGCGGCCCGGCATCGTGGTCGGTCCCGGTGGGCCACTGCAACATTGGGGTATCGGGCGCTGGCATGGGGCAGGGGCCGTGCGCATCTGGGGGGATGGGCTGAACATCCTGCCCTTTGTCCTGAACGAGGACGTGGCGCGCGGGCTGATCCTGATGGGCGACAAACCGGGGATCGAGGGGGAAAGCTTCAACCTGATCGGCCCGCCGATGCTGAGCGCGCAGGGCTGGTTCAAGGCGATTGCCGAAGTCACGGGCACATCCATCCGCGTGGACAAGGGCAATCTGACAGCGTTCTTCCTGATGGATTGGGTCAAATACGCGCTCAAGCGCTATGCCCTGCGCCGGGGCGGACTGTCGCAGCCGCTTTTGTCCGATTGGCGCTCGCGCGCGCATCTGTCACCCTTTGCCAATGCGAAAGCCGTGCGTGACTTGGGCTGGCAGCCCGAAGCGGATGTGGCCGCGTTCAAGCGCAAGGCGCTGCAGGCCGAAGCGCTGTTCGGGTTTTGAGCCGCTCGCGGGTCAGATCAACATGATCCGCGCAAGGTCCGTGGCGCTTTGGTAATTACAGCGCACCTCAATCTGTGCGCCGCTGCGGCTGACGCGCAGCATGACATCGCGCTGCACCTCGCCTGTGGGGCTGACCACCTCGCGGCTTCCCGCAACCCCAAGCACTTGCAAGCCGCGCTCTTGACCTGCGGCGATGCAGGCTTGCTCGGCCGTGCTCGCGCCTGCGGGAACTGGGGCCACAGCCACAGGGGCCGGGCGTGTCATCGGGGCGGGGCGTGGGGCAGGGGCGGCCATGCAGGCCGAAAGCGTCAGGGCAAGGCCCAATCCAGCAAGGGGGCGCAGGGGAGAATAGGTCATTGGCTGCTCCTGTTTGTTGGGCCTTGGGTCAGGCCGGAAAACGAGACCTGGCGGCCAGCAGATCGCGCGCGGCCAGTCGTGCCGCGTCTGACACGGTATCACCCGAGAGCATTCTTGCAATCTCTTGCACGCGGGCATCGGCGGAAAGCGGCACAACGCGCGAAAGCGTCTGGTCGGCCTGCACGGTTTTTTCCACCCGCCAATGATGCGCGCCAAGGGCTGCCACTTGCGGGGAATGGGTGACAACCAGCACTTGCGCGCCGTTTGCAAGCGCGCGCAAGCGGCGGCCCACCGCATCCGCTGTGGCCCCGCCCACACCCCGGTCGATTTCGTCAAAGATCATCGTCACGCCCGCGCCCCCGCGCGCAAGGCAGACTTTCAGCGCGAGCAGAAAGCGTGACAATTCCCCTCCCGAGGCGATTTTCGAGAGTGGGCCAGAGGGCGCGCCGGGATTGGTGGCGACTTCAAATGTCACCATGTCCACGCCATCCGGGCCGGGATCGGCGGGGCTGACTTGCGTGGTGAACACCGCGCGTTCCAGCTTTAGCGGCGCAAGCTCGCCCGCCATATCGGCATCGAGCCTGCCTGCCGCATCGCACCGCGCTTTGGTCAACGCAGCGGCGGCAGCGTCATAGGCTGTTTGCGCGTCGCGTAACGCCCGCTCCAGCCCCGCCATATGCCGCGCGCCATTGTCGAGCAGATCGAGCCGCGCGCGCAGGTCTTGCGCGAAAGCGCCCAGATCATCGGGTAGCACACCATGCTTGCGCGCCAAGCCGCGCAGCGCGAAAAGCCGCTCTTCCACGGCTTCCAGATCGCCGGGATGGAAATCGAGCGCATCCAGACAGGCAGAAACCCCCTGTTGCGCTTCGCCCAACGCATCCATCGTGCGGGAAAGTGCGTCGATCGCGCCATCAAGCCGCCCGTCCACCCCATCTGCCGCCCCATCGAGCCAGCGCGTGGCATCCATCAGCAACCGCTCGGCCCCATCTTCGGACAAGGCTTCCAAAGCGCGGGCGACATCGGCGCGCAGCTTTTGCGCCCCCTGCATCAGGCGGCGACGCGCGTCGAGCGTCGCTTCCTCGCCCGGTTGCGGATCAAGTCGGTCGAGTTCGGTCACGGCATGGCGCAAGAACGCCTCTTCCTCGGCCATCTTGGCCAAGCGGCCTGCTTCGTCCTCGCGCGCGCGGCGTGCCTCGCGCAGGGCGCGCCATGCTTCGCGCGTGGCGGCGACAAGCGGGGCCAGATCGCCATAGGCATCCAGCAAATCCCGGTGCCCGCGCGGGTTCAGAAGGCCCCGGTCATCCTGTTGGCCGTGCAGTTCCACCAGCGTATCCGACAGCGCGCGCAGCACGTCGGACGATGCGCGCCTGTCATTGATCCACGCCGTCTTGCGCCCGTCGCGAGTGTTGAGCCTGCGCAACAGAAGCGTGTCGCCCGCAGGCAGGCCCGCTTCCGCCAAGATCGCATGGGCGGGATGGTCAGGGGGCAGCGCAAATTCCGCGCTGACTTCGGCCTGATCCGCCCCTTGGCGCACCAGATCGGCTCGCCCGCGCCAGCCCAGAACGAAGCCCAGAGCGTCCAGCAAAATCGACTTGCCCGCGCCCGTTTCGCCCGTCAGCACATTCAGGCCCGGCTGAAACATCAGTTCCAGCCGGTCAATGATCAGCACATCCCGAATATCGAGTGTCAGCAGCATTCCACGCCCCGCCCCCGCAGGTCAGAGCCAGTCGCCACGCACAGTCTGGCGATAGATCGTGCGCAACCAGCTTTCCCCGCGCGCATCAGGCTCAAGCCCCTGACGGGTCAACAGGTTGAACGTGTCCTGATAATAGGGGTTCGCTTCGAAGTTATAGCCAAGGATCGCCGCGGCGGTCTGCGCTTCGTCGCGCAGGCCGAGCGAGAGATAGGCTTCCACCAGACGGTGCAGCGCCTCGGGCGTGTGGGTCGAGGTCTGGAAATCTTCGACCACCACGCGGAAGCGGTTGATCGCCGCGTTGAAATTGCCACGCTTCAGATAGAAGCGCCCGATTTCCATTTCTTTCGCTGCAAGATGATCGAAGGCCAGTTCAAATTTCAGCACCGCCGAGCGGGCGTAATCGGTGTTCGGATAATCCTCGATCACCCGGCGCATATGTTGCAGTGCCTGAAAAGTCAGACCCTGATCGCGGCCCACTTCGTCGATCTGGTCATAGAAGGACAATGCCAGCAGATAGGCCGCCCAAGGCGCATCCTCATCGCCCGGATAGGCGTCAAGGAAGCGCTGCGCCGCAGAACGGCTGTCTTCATATTCGCGCGCTTTGTGATGAGCGTAAGCCTGCATGATCAATGCGCGGCGCGACCATTCAGTATAGGGGTAAAGCCGCTCGACTTCCTTAAAATACCGCGTCGATGTCGCGGACCGCGCGCCCGCTTCCAATTCGAACTCGCCCCGGCGAAAGATTTCTTCAGCCGAAAAGCCCGAGAGCGATTCATCAGGCCCTTGGGGGCGATTGCAGGCCGCCAAGGCCGAAAGTGTGGCCAGAGCAAAGCCAAACTGCCTGATCGTTGCCCGTGACATCATTTCCGTCCTGCCCGATTTCTTCCGTCTTGTTAGGTGTTAGCACATAAAAAACCGGGGCGCAAAACGCCTTTTGCGCGCGAGTGCCGGAACCGTTCAGGCGGCGCTGGGCAAGTCGTGGTGGCTGATATTGGCGCCGGGCAGTTGCGCTAGTTCCAGCGCGGTGCAGCCCGTGAGCGCATAATTGGCCGGATCGGCCAGAAGCGCGCGCAACAAGCGGCCTGTCAGCGCGTGGCCTGCGCGCACGCCCTCGTAGCGGCCGATGATGGGGCGGCCTGCGACATACAGATCGCCCATTGCGTCCAGCATCTTGTGGCGCACAGGCTCATCAGCACGGCGCAGCCCGCCGGGGCTGAGCACACGGCCCTGATCGAACACCACGGCATTTTCGAGCGAGCCGCCGAGTGCCAGACCGCGCGCCTGCATCGCTTCCACATCCGCGCGCAAGCAGAAGGTGCGGCAATCGCTCAGTTCGCGCAGGAAGGTGCCATTGCTCATGCGCAGGTCACGGCTTTGGGTGCCGATGGCGCGTTCTGCAAAGTCGATATGAAATGCCACTTCCAGCGCGTCTGCGGGGAACAGGCTCGCGCGGGCGGCCCCTTGCTCGACTGTCACGGGACGCAGTACGCGCAGAACTTCAAGGGGCGCATGGCAGGGGGCGAGGCCACGCGCCAGAATACCCGCCACGAAGGGGGCTGCGCTGCCATCCAGGATCGGCACTTCCGGCCCGTCGATTTCAATACGCAAGTTGTGGATACCGCAACCGTGCAGCGCGGCAAGCAGATGCTCGATCGTGCTGACACTTGCGCCGCTCTCATTCGCTAGAACTGTGCAAAGGCTGGCCTCGACCCAATATTGCGGGGAAACCGGAATGACGTTGCGCTCCGCGGGCAGATCGGTGCGAATGAAGACAAGGCCATGATGTGCAGGCGCGGGAACCAATGTCACACGCGCAGGAAGCCCGGAATGCAGGCCAGCGCCGTGCAAGCTGAGTGCTGATGCCAAGGTTTGCTGCATGATAACCGCCGAATACCTGCGCTTGTGTCGAACGCTTGCTAAAACTTAACGACGCGCGGCGAAAAACTGCAACTCACAGATTATGACCTTGTGAAACAAAGCCCGCTTGCATCGGCGAAATCCCGCACAGGCGTTAAGTCACAGAATAAGCGTCAGAAAAGTTGAGGAAAAATGAAAGCTCCGGACGGTCACGCTGTATTCAATGCGAAAGAAATGTGAAGCAGATGTAACAGAGCGTGAGCACGTTTTCCGGCTTAGACCCGCTTGAGCACCAAGACTGCATTCAGTCCGCCAAAGGCGAATGCATTGGACATGGCCACATCGACGTGCCCTTCGCGGGCTTCATTCGGCACAGGGTCGAGCACACAATCCGGGCAGGGTTCCGTGAAATTCGCTGTAGGCGCGATCACGCCATCGCGCAACGCCATCAGGCAGGCGAGCAGTTCCACGGCACTCGTGGCCCCGATGAGATGGCCATGCAGCGACTTGGTGGAGGATACCGGCACGCGGTCCAGCCGCGCGCCCAGCACGACGCGCAGGGCCTGCGCCTCGGTCCGGTCATTGGCGGCGGTGCCGGTCCCATGGGCATTGACGTAATCCACCGCATCGGGGGACAGACCAGCATCGTTCAGCGCCGCGCGCATCGCGCGCACAGGGCCGTCCATGTCCGGCGTCACGATATCGCCTGCATCGCAGGATTGGCCGAAACCTGCGACCTCGGCCAGAATTTCAGCACCGCGCGCGCGGGCGCGGTCCAGTTCCTCGAACACGAACACGGCACCGCCTTCGCCCTGCACCATGCCCGAGCGGTCGCGCGAGAATGGGCGGGACGTGTCGCGCGCCATGACGCGCAGGCCTTCCCACGCTTTGATGCCGCCGAAGCACAGCATCGCCTCGGACCCGCCGGCAAGCATCACATCTGTGATGCCTGCCCGGATCATCTGCGCCGCTTGCCCCATCGCGTGATTGGCCGAAGCGCAGGCCGTTGACACTGTATATCCCGGCCCCTTCAACCCGAATTCCATGCTGATATGGCTGGCCGCCGCATTGTGCATCAGGCGCGGCACGACGAAGGGGTGGACCCGGTTTTTGCCTTCCGCGTAAACCGTGCGGTAATTGTCATCGACGGTCATGTTCCCGCCGCCCGCGCTGCCCATCACGACACCAGCGCGCAGGGACAGGGCTTCGTCAATCACCAATCCAGATTGCGCCATGGCCTGCCGGGCCGAGATCAGGGCGATCCGCGTGAAGCGGTCCAGCAGCGGCAATTGCCCGCGCTCAAAGGGTGCGTCCCAGTCGAAGCCGCGAATTTCGGCACCCACCTGCACCGATAGGCGGTCCACATCGCGAAAGGTGAGCGGCCCGATGGCCGACACGCCCGCGCGCAATGCCGCAAAGGTCGCAGGCACATCCGCGCCAAGCGGATTGAGCGTGCCCGCTCCCGTGATGACCACACGCCTCATGCGGCTTGGCAGGTCAGCAGCTTTTCCACTTCCGCAATGATCGCGCCCACCGACGAGATGTCAAACCCGCTCTGGTCGGGTGTGTTGGCGTTGAAGGGCACCGCGATGTCAAATGCCTCTTCGATGCCGAAGATGCATTCCACCAGCCCAAGGCTGTCCAGCCCCAAATCCGACAGGCGCATGTCGAGGCTGACCTCAGCGGGGTCAACCATCGCCTGCTCAGCGACGATCTCGATCACCTTGCGGGCCACGGCAGAGGTATCGTGCAAGAAGTCCAGTCCCATGGGGAACGCTCCATCCTGTGTGTCTGCGCTACATATCTGCCCGAAATGTAACAGTTTGACGACAAGGCACAACACAAACCGGCGTCAAATCGGCGTGGGGCGCGTGCGACAGAAAATCCGCCGCGCGCATGGCCCGCGGCGGATCGGGTTTCGGGTCCTTCGGTCAGCTCGCGCCGCCCACAGCCCCCGCGCGCACCAGCGCGTCGTAAAGTTTCGCATCCCGGCCATAAATGTCAGGTCGGAAATTCAACTCGCCCTGCACATTGGTGAAAGCCGTGCGATAGACCAGATGCACGGGCACGGGATCATCCAGATAGACCCGCGTTTGTAGGCCTGTGCGCAACACAGAATGATACAGGCCCTGCGGGTCATCGCTTTGGCGCGACAGCAATTCATAGGCAAAAGCGCGCGGCTCATGCAGGCGGATGCAGCCCGAAGAATGCGTGCGCATCACAGTGTTGAACAGATGCCGGTCGGGCGTGTCATGCAGATAGATCGCATAGGGGTTGGGGAACATGAACTTCACTTCCCCAAGCGCATTCGTGGGCCCCGGCGGTTGGCGCACATTGAAGGGGAAATTCGCAGGCGTATAGCGGCCGAAATTCACCTGATCGCGCGGCACGACGCGGCCCCGCGCATCAGTTATTTCCAGATGCCGCGCCCCCCCCGAGGCCAAAGCCCCCCAATAGCTGCGTGCAAGGATCGCGCGCGGCAAGGTCCAGTCCGGGTTGATTTCCAGATAGCGCATCCTGTCAGAGAATTCCGGCGTGTGCTTTTCCGGGTCTTGCGCCCCCACAACAGCTTTGGTTTCAAACGTGACTTGATTATTGTCCACGATCCGCGCGTGAAAATCAGTCAGGTTCACCCAGATATGGCGATCCCCACGCGGGATGTTCAGCCAGCGTTCCCGCTCCAGGGCGACGATCACCGATTTCAGCCGCTCCTCGGGCGCGACATTAAGCGCGCGAATGGTGGCTGCATCGGCAATCCCGCTGCCTTCGATCCCCTGATTACGCTGGAAGCGCAGCACTGCCGCTTGCAGGGCAGCGTCATAGCTCGCGGCCACAGAGCGGTCCAGATAGCCCATGGCAATCAAGCGGTTGCGCAACGCAATGACAGCAGGACCCGACGTGCCGGGGTCAAAACGCTGCTCAGGCACGCGCGGACCCCAGCCACCAGAGGCGATCACGGTGTCCAGATCACGCTTGGCGCGCAACAGGCGCCCATATTCCGGGTCAGTCGGGGCGAGGTCGCGCAGGAACGCCATCGGATTGGCTTGTGCAAAATCTGCAAGCAGTGTCTGCGCATCAGGGCGGGGCAGAACACGCACGATATTCTTGTCGATCCGCGCAGGGTCCAGCACGCCCGAGTGCAGGTCAGCAGCATATTGCAGGAAGGTGCGCGTCATGCGCGCTTCCAGAAGCCCGCGATCGCGCTCGGTTTCGACAGCGTCAAAGGCCGCGAGCAAGCCCGGCAGGTCATACCGCGCCGCAGGCAAGCCGTGGTCAGCCGCGCGCGACAGGGCCGTGATCAGGGCTGTGCGGCGATGGGCGTCGTCCTCGCCGGTCCACA
This sequence comes from Roseinatronobacter sp., assembly GCA_046296275.1. Lineage (GTDB taxonomy): Bacteria > Pseudomonadota > Alphaproteobacteria > Rhodobacterales > Rhodobacteraceae > Roseinatronobacter. The sequence continues at coordinate 27,604 of JBKBLP010000007.1, forward strand.
GGGGCGCATAGCCTGCGTCGCGGTAGAAGGCGGAAATCCCGGCATTCTCGGACACACCTTCGGCCAAAGCCTGTCGAAAGGCTGGAAAGTGCTGGGCCTGTGCGACTGATCCGAAGACCAGAGCGGCGGCCAAAGCAGCAGGGGCAAGCCCCCGCGCGATCCAGCCGCGCATCCCTATATCGATATTGAAAATCATACAGAATCATCCTGCGATTAGTGTAAGCACGCCCCCGTGAACAAGCTTCCAAGCTACTGCGCCCCCCGTCCATTCACAAGCTTGCGAGGATCAAAAGTAACACGAGGAGTGTGACTTAACCCTATGTTCACGCTCTGATCTTATTCTTGTCCAGTCAGGGCGCGAAAACGCGTCTCCTCCCACCCGGAAGCCGCATGTCATTGGCGAAAATCCGCGCAAACGCTTTTGGGTTCACATCACCGCCCGATTCCGGGCTTGGTCCGAGCGGCGGATTATGTCAGTCAATGTCAAGCATGTGATCGCGGCGCAGCATTTGCAGCGCCGAGGCCAGTGGCGAAAGCCGACACAGAGCGGCAAACGCAGCCAATTCGGTGCGGGTGCAAGGGCAGAGGAAGGCAACGTATGACAGAAACAGGATCAAGCGGGATCACGCGCCGCTCCATCTTGCAGGTCTTTGCAGCGACACTCGTTACCGCAGCGCCCTTCTTTTCCAGTGCGCCGGCATATGCTCGCGGCGCAGGTGATATCCGCAAGGTCAACTTCTACTCTGGCCGGACCGGCGAGAAAATGAACCTGATCTACTGGATCGACGGAAACTACGTCCCGGAATCGATGGCAGAGATCAATCACTTCTTCCGTGATTGGCGCAATAACAAGGTCAAGACGGTTGATCCCCGGACCGTCGATTTCCTCGCCGCGACCCATAATCTGCTGCGTGCGAGTGAGCCCTACATGCTCCTTTCTGGCTATCGCTCGCCAGAAACGAATGCCATGCTACGGGCGCGCTCTCGTGGCGTCGCTAGTGACTCTTTGCATATGCGCGGGCAGGCCGCAGATGTGCGCCTGCAATCACGCACCGTCGGGCAGATCGCGCGTGCCGCAACGGCCTGTAGCGGCGGCGGCGTGGGCAAATACTCGCGCTCGAATTTTGTGCATTTCGACTGTGGCGCGAGCCGCACTTGGGGTGCCTGACGGCGGCTTCCTCTTAATTTCGCCGTAATTCTCTGCCATGTCTTTGGACATTTCTAAGATATTTGTGCAATGATTGTTGCAAAGTGCCGCTTCGGCGACATTCGGGTGGTACAAGGACAGCAGCGGGCAATGTTGGATTTTGAAAATGTCAGTAAATCGTTCTGGACTGGCACCCAACGCAAGGTGATCCTGGAAGAGGCAAGTTTCTCTATCAGCGCGGGAATGCATCTGGGCATCTTGGCGCGCAACGGGGCTGGAAAAACCACTGTGATCAACATGATGGCCGGGTTGGAGCGTCCCGATTCCGGTAAAATCCATCGGCAATGCTCGGTTTCGTTTCCACTCGGGTTTATGGGCGGGCTGAACACCAGGCACAGCGCACGCGAAAATGTGCGTTATATTTCAACGCTCTATTCTCTAGACCCCGACTATTGCGAAGCCTTTTGTCGATGGATGTGCGATATTGGCGAGTATTTCGACATGCCTGTTGGCACTTATTCGTCCGGGATGCGCGCGCGTCTGTCCCTGTCGTTGATGCTTGCGATGAATTTCGACCTGTATCTTGTGGATGAAGGTATGCCTTCAACCACGGATGTGGCCTTCAACAAGCGCGCGGGGGCCGTCATGCAAGAGCGTTTCGCGACGGCCAGTCTTGCGATTGTGTCCCACCAGCCCGAGACGCTACAACGTTTTTGCAATAAAGCTGCTGTGTTACATGACGGCAAGCTCTATTTCTTTGACACGTTGGAACAGGCCAATGAACTCTACAAATACGCCGCTTAAATCCCAGCGCTTCCGCTTGCGTCGGACCACAGAGCGGCCTGTTACGTCTGTGGATGACGCGGATGGACATGGTATGCTTGGGGGCGTCGTTGCCCCATCCGTCGCAATGGTCAGTGTCCAGAAACGCGCCCGCGTCAATCGCGCGCACTTTCTGCAAGACCCTGTGGAACCTGAGCCACACCTCGCCTCTCCGGTAGAGCAAGCGCTGCACCCGAACCCAGAGCCTGCGACGGCGCCCGAGCCGTCACCGGAATTCCTGCCCGACCCGGCGCCTCCCGCCCATGCCGCTGATGTCGAAGGCAGCGTTGGCGCGATGCGGTCCGTGGACGCGATCCGCGCCGAAGGCTTGACCGCGCGCCAATTGCGCATGGCGATGCGGGTGGCTCAGAAGCACGGTATTCGGGCCACGACCGCATATGAAGCCGTGCTTCTCTTGCGCCAACGCGGGATCGATCCTTTCGCGCGTGCCACCATGCTGGAACTGGTCGAGACAGATCCAGATCAAGCGGGCACGGCGCTTGCCCCCCGTCCAGAGACTGCTCCAGCCTTGCCGCTGGGCGAGGATCCGGCTGTCGCTGCCTCGGCGCGCATGGCCAAAATTGCCGCAGATCGCGAGAAAGAGTTGCGCCGTGTCCAGCGCGAGATCGCCAAACGCCGCCGCAAGCGTTTGCTGCTTCTGGGGGCTCGGCTTCTGGCTTTTGTGACACTGCCAACCTTTATCGCAACCTGGTATTTCTATGTTATCGCGACGCCCCTTTATGCCACGAAAAGCGAATTCGTGATCCAGCAGGCCGATAGCACATCGGGCATGGGGGCTTTGGGGGGGATGTTGCCATCGGCCGCAGCAATGGGCATGGGCGGACAGAGCGAGGCAACATCTGTTCAATCTTTCCTGCAATCGCGCGGTGCCATGCTGCGGCTTGATCAGGAAGAAGCGTTCAAAGCCCATTTCAGTCAGCCCGATATTGACATCCTGCGCAGGCTTGCCCCGGATGCCACCGATGAAGCTGCCTTCAAGCTCTACCAGCGCATGGTTCTAATCGGCTATGACCCGACAGAAGGTGTCGTACGGCTGGAAGTGATCGCCGCCACTCCCCAAGACAGCGAACGCTTCGCCCGCGCCCTGATTCGCTATGCCGAAGAGCATGTGGACATGATGACCCAGCGCCTGCGTGACAGTCAGATGCGGGAAGCCCGTCAAAGCCTTGAGGAAGCTCAGGAAAATCTTGTCGCTGCGCGGCAGGCGGCCGTCGCTCTGCAAGAGCGATCGTCTGTCATGTCGGGCGAAGTGGAATTGTCGCTACTCTCGCAACGCCTGGGCGCGCTGGAAACGGAATTGACGCAAACACGGCTCAGTTTGCAGGAACTGCGCTCGAACGCCCGTCCAAACCCGGCGCGTCTGCAACCCCTTTTGCGCCGCGAAGAGGCGTTGCAGCGGGAAATCGATGGCCTGCGGGCGTCCATGACCCAGAATAGCGGCGATGGCACGTCGCTTGCGCGTATCCAGAGCCAGCTCATCATGGTCGAAGCCGAAGTGCAAACCCGCGAGATGATGCGCGCGCAAGCCATGCAGCAACTCGAATCCGCTCGGATGGAGGTGAGCCGCCAAGTCCGCTATCTGGCGCTGTCTGTCGAGCCCATCGCGCCCGATGAGCCGACCTATCCGCGCAAGCTGGAAAATTCCGCTGTGGCCTTCTTGGTATTCCTGGGTCTTTATCTGTTCCTGTCGATGACGGCCTCGGTTCTGCGCGAGCAGGTGTCGGGCTGATGTTAGAGTGTGTTGCGCAAAAGCGGGAACCGATTCTGCGCATAAAAATACGCGAAAATAATAAACTAGAGCATGTTGCGTGAATGCACATGAACGCGACAGACTCTAGACGACTTGCCCTGCCGCCCAACCCGATGACCATGCCCATTGGAAATTGTAGCCGCCCAGCCAGCCGGTCACATCGACCACTTCGCCGATGAAATACAGCCCCGGCACCCTGCGTGCTTCCATATTGCGCGCGTCCAAATCGCGCGTATCGACCCCGCCTAACGTCACTTCCGCGGTGCGATAACCCTCGCTTCCTGTAGGTTTCAGCCGCCACGCTGAAAGCCGCGCGGACAAAGCCGATGTTTGCGTTTTCGTCATCTGCCCGAGCGCCCCCAAGCCCGGCATATCGACGACGATGCTGCGCGCCAAGCGTTCGGGCAGCAGACCCGCCAACCATGTCGCGACGTTGGCGCGGGGTGACGCCGCGCGCGCTTGCGCCAGCTCCGCATGCAGATCCCGTCCCGGTAGCAGGTCCAGGATGATCTCGGCGCCTTCGCGCCAATAACTGGAAATCTGCAAGATCGACGGTCCCGACAGGCCGCGATGGGTGAACAAAATCGCCTCTTCAAAGGCGGTTTTGCCGCAGGCTACCCGCGCAGGTGCCGCGACCCCAGCCAAGGGCGCGAAAGTATCGCCGAAGGTCAGCGGCACAAGCGCTGGGCGCGTTTCAACCAGTCGCAGCCCGAATTCCGCCGCGATTTGATAGCCGACGCCTGTCGCACCCATCCTGGGGATCGACTTGCCCCCTGTCGCCACAACGACCGAGGTCGCGCGCAACGTGCCTTCGCTCAGCACCACCTCGAAGCCTGAACCTGCCCGCGTCAGGTCTGTGATCTGCGCACCCAGACGCAAGTCGCCGCCCGCTTGCGTCAAGTCTTGCACCAGCATCGCCACGATCTGCTTGGCAGAGCCGTCGCAAAACAACTGCCCGAGTGTCTTTTCGTGCCACGCGATCCCCGCCCGATCCACGCGCGCGATGAAATCCGCAGGTCTGTAGCGTGCCAAAGCCGAGGCGGCGAAGCGCGGATTCTGCGAAATAAACCGCTCCGGCGTGACATGCAGATTGGTAAAATTACACCGCCCCCCACCCGAGATGCGTATTTTCTCGCCCGGTGCTCGCGCATGATCGAGCACAACAACGCGCCGGCCCCGCCGCGCCGCTTCAATGCCGCAAAACAGCCCAGCCGCCCCCGCGCCCAACACCGCGACATCCACATCCTGCACAGCCATGGGTTTTATCTTGCTCCAAATACTCAAAAAAATGTCCCGCCAAGGGCGGGACAAAGATCGCGTGCAGCCGAAGGCTGCTCAGCTTATTCTGTCATATGTCATTTGCGCAAAACCGGTTTCCATATTTGCGCGACATTTTCCTGCGCGCAATCAGAAATGCAGCGCGCGCCCATAGGCGTCAAGCACCGACTCATGCATCATCTCGGACAAAGTGGGGTGAGGAAAAACCGTGTTCATCAAATCTTCCTCGGTCGTCTCCAAGGCGCGGCCCACAACATAGCCCTGAATCAACTCTGTCACTTCCGCCCCGATCATATGCGCCCCCAAAAGTGCCCCGGTCTTGGCGTCGAAAATCGTCTTGATCATCCCCTCGGGCTCGCCCAGTGCAATGGCCTTGCCATTGCCGATGAACGGGAACCGGCCCACCTTGATCGCGTGCCCTGCCGCGCGCGCCTTTTCCTCGGTCAGCCCGACAGAGGCCACTTGCGGGTGGCAATAGGTGCAGCCTGCGATTTGCGACTTGTCTACCGCATGCGGGTGTTTGCCTGCGATCAGTTCCGCGACCATGACGCCCTCATGGCTTGCTTTATGCGCCAGCCACGGGCCATGCGTCGCGTCCCCGATCACGAACAGCCCGTCAACGCCCGTGCGGCAATAGGCGTCGGTGGTGACAAATGAACGGTCAATCTTGACGCCCAGTGCCTCCAGCCCCAGCCCTTCGGTATTGGCGACGATCCCAACAGCAGAAATCACAGTGTCAAACACGCGTGTTTCCACCTTGCCTCCGATCTCGATATGGGCTGTCACTTTGGGGGCCGCGCGGTCGAGCTTCTTGACCATCGCTTTCTCTAGAATGGTCATGCCCTGCTTCACGAATTGCTTCTTGGCAAACGCGCTGATTTCCGCGTCTTCGACTGGCAGGATGCGGTCCTGCACCTCGACGACCGTCACATTCGCGCCCAAGGTCTTGAAGAAGCTAGCAAATTCAATCCCGATCGCGCCCGATCCGATCACAAGCAAATCCTTGGGCATCCGCTTGGGTTGCAGCGCGTGTTTGTAGGTCCAGACAAGATCGCCATCTGCCTCCAGCCCCGGCAATTCGCGCGCGCGTGCGCCGGTGGCCACGATGATCGCAGGCGCCGTCAGTTCGTCCACGCCCTTGTCGGTCTTTACGCTGACCTTGCCCTTTGCAGGCAAGGTCGCATGGCCCATGAACACAGTGATCTTGTTCTTCTTCATCAGATGGCCAATCCCGCCCGACAATTGCCCCGCCACCTTGCGCGAGCGTTTCACAACCGCATCCAGATCGTAGCCGATCTTTTCCGCTGTCAGACCGAATTCGGCCGCGCGGTGCATCAGGTGGAACACTTCGGCCGAGCGCAGCAGCGCTTTCGTCGGGATACAGCCCCAGTTCAGACAAATCCCGCCCAGATGCTCCCGCTCGACGATGGCAACTTTCTTGCCCAGTTGGGCGGCGCGGATGGCCGCGACATAGCCCCCCGGTCCTGCGCCAATCACGACAACGTCAAAGGAATGGGCGGCCATCGGGTCCTCCTGCGGGGCTTTGCGAAATTAGTTTGGCCTTAAACTATTTTTCGCAACCCCGCAACGATCTTGCCGAAACCCCGCCATGCGCCCAGTGCAGACCTTGGGCAAGGCTTGTCAGGTTGCTTCCAGCTCTCGCACGACCTGGCCATAGCCCCCCGAGCGCAGCCACTCTTGCTCTGCGGGGCTGCTCACCCGTCCCAAAGCCGCGTTGCGATAGGGGAAACGGCCAAACTGGCGGATAACAGCGCGGTGCGCGCGGGCATGAAGCAAGTTTGACGCGCCCGTTTCCGGCATCCGCAGCAGGAACATCCGCACCGAGCGGTCCTGATCCATCTGGGTTTCGCTGTGCATCAGCGGCAAATAGAAGAATTGGCGCTGCGGTTCCGGGGTCATGCCGTCAAAGCCCAAATGACAGGCGCGCGCAGCAACATGCCGTGCGAGTGCATCGGTTGCAAAAGCGCGCGGGTCATTGTCGCGGAACATGTTGCGCGGGAACTGGTCGGTCACGATCAGATAGGCCAGACAACCTTTCGCGCAGGACGCCCATGCGTTCAGCCGTCCCGCCCGTGCCTTTTCCCAAAGTGCTGCGTAGCGATTGCGGATTTTGTTATCCAGTGCGGGGTCAGTGGCATACCATCCGGCGGGGCCAACCTCGTTCACCCAGAAGGTGACGATTTCATCGACTGTGGACATCGGGTTTCCTTTTTGCCTGTCCATACCAAAGAAGCACAGAAAGCTTTTTTGCGCAATAAAATTTCAAAACGCGAACGAAATTTCTAACTTTATTTCTGCTCCGCAGCATTCTTGCTCAAGTCGTCATAAATGGCACCGACGGTCGCCGGCGAAACATTCGGCGAGACAGGGGCGAATGGCCCGGTTTCTCGGGCACTTGGGCGCTGTGTGCTGCGCCAAAAAGCATACAGTGCCAAGATGGCCGTTAAAATACTGATGAACATAAAGAAGCCGTCCGGTCCGACCCACCCCATCAGCCAGCCGATGACCAAGGGGCCAAGGATCGCGCCGACGCCATTGGCAAACAGCAAACCGCCCGATGCCGCGGCCATGCTTTCATTGTCCAGAAAGTCGTTGGTATGGGCGACCAGAAGCGAATAAAGCGGGTTCGACACGCCCCCGATCACCAGTCCCACAAGCAGAAGCCCTGTCAGGCTCGGGTCGCTCAGGACAGGCACGAAGGCTGCAAGTGTACCTCCGATTGCGACGATGACCACCAGCTTTCGCCGCTCCATCCGGTCCGAAAGCCAGCCAATCGGATACTGAAAAATCAGCCCGCCCAAATAGATCGCGGCGACAAAGCCCGAGATTTCGGCCACGCTCAGGCCTGCCTCTACACCCCAGACCGCGGCCATGCCGAAGAGCGCGGAAAAGACCCCGCCCATCAGGAAAATTCCGACAACACCCAAAGGTGAAATCCGGTAAAGGGCAGAAATGGCGAGCGGTTTCGTATTGGCAAAGGATGGCGCGGGGCTTGCGGTCAGCAGGATTGGCAGGAAGGCAATCGACACCAAAACCGACGGGATCACAAACAGCACAAACCCTGCCGGATCGGCCATATTGACAAGCCCCTGCGCGGTGATGATCCCCACCATCTGCACGATCATGTAAAGCGACAATGCCTGCCCGCGCGTTTCGTTTGTGGCCGTGTTGTTGAGCCAGCTTTCCGCTGTCACATAGACGCCGCAGAAGCAAAACCCGATGATGAACCGCAAGACTGCCCAGATCACCCAGTCGGGCAGCGTGGCATAAAGCACGAGGACTGCCGAAATCAGTGTGCCCAGGGCTGCGAAAACACGGACATGGCCCACGCGCGCAATCATCACCGGGGTCATGCGCGAGCCGAACAGAAAGCCCACGAAATAAGCCGACATCACAATCGACATCTGGAAGGTCGAAAACCCCTCGATCCCGCCACGTATGCCCAACAGGGTGCCTTGCAGCCCGTTGCCCACCATCAGCAGCATCAGGCCCAACAGAAGTGCCCAGGACGAGGACAGGACTTTCAGCATGGATGCGGGCTTTCGGTTCAGGGTGGGGCGACTTTAGGGCAGGGCGGGGCGCATGGCCATCCGCAAAGCGCCTATTTTTGCGGCAAAAGCAGGGACGAGTCGCCGTAGGAAAAGAACCGATATTCCTGCGCGATCGCATGGGCATAGAGGACGCGAATGCGCTCCGGCCCCATCAGCGCGGATACCAGCATCATCAGCGTGCTTTTGGGCAGGTGGAAGTTGGTCATCAAACCATCGGCAATCTGGAACTGGAAGCCGGGTGTAATGAAGATATCGGTCTTGCCGGTCCATGCACTGATCTGGCCGAGGCCTGTCGCCGCGGTTTCGACCAGCCGCAGGGCCGTCGTGCCCACCGGGATCACGCGGCGCCCATCGCGCTTGGCGCGGGTGATGGTGTCCGCCGCAGGGGCGGTGACATTGCCCCATTCCGAATGCATTTTATGATCGCGCACATCGTCCACTTTGACAGGCAGGAAGGTACCTGCGCCGACATGAAGTGTAACCTCGACAAACTCTACACCAAGGGCGCGCAACTCGGCCAGAAGCGCATCATCGAAATGCAGGCTGGCTGTGGGGGCAGCAATTGCACCCCGGTCGCGGGCGAAGATCGTCTGGTAATCGTCGCGGTCCTGCGCATCGGCGGCCCGCTTGCCCGCAATGTAGGGGGGCAGGGGCATCTGACCGGCCGCATCCAGCGCGGCGTCAAAATCCGGCCCGCTTAGAGTGAAGCGCAAGGTCACATCCTCTAGGCCCTTAGCCACCACATCGGCTTGCAGGGCATCCGTGAAGACGATCCGCTCACCTTGGGCCAGCTTGCGAAGCGGCTTGGCCAAGGCCAGCCAATCCCCACCGGGCAGAGGTTCCAGAAGCGTGACCTCCACGCGCGCGGTTGCGTCCCCTTGCGCCGTGGCGCGCGTGCGCGTGCCAAACAGTCGCGCCGGGATCACGCGGGTCGTGTTCACCACCAGCACATCGCCCGCGCGCAGGATTTGGGGCAGGTCGCGCACATGCCGGTCCGCGATGCCCCCGCCTTGCGCCAGAAGCATCCGCGCCGCAGGGCGGGGTTTGACGGGCCGCGTGGCGATCAAGTGCTCGGGCAGGTCGAAATCGAAATCGGACAGTTTCATGGGCCACCTTTGGGTCGCGGCCCCTTTAACTTGGGCCAGATACGACTACAACAAGCGCAACGAAAATGTGAGCAAACGAGGTATCTCATGCTGTCCACCGGCGATCTGGCCCCCGATTTCACCCTGCCACGCGATGGCGGCGAGATGGTCAACTTGTCTAGCCTGAAGCCGCAACAGGTTGTGCTCTATTTCTACCCGCGCGATGACACGCCCGGTTGCACTGTCGAGGCGCTGGAATTCACAGCCTTGGCCTCCGAATTTGCCGCAGCAGGGGCGGCTGTCATCGGGATCAGCAAAGACCCGATCAAGAGCCACGACAAATTTGTGGCCAAGCACAGCCTTGGCATTACGCTGGTGTCGGATGCCGAAAGCGATTTGTGCGAGCGCTACGGGGTCTGGGTCGAAAAGAGCATGTATGGCAAGACCAGCATGGGGATCGAGCGCGCGACATTTCTGGTGGATGGCGAAGGTAAGCTCAAGCGCATCTGGCGCAAGGTCAAAGCCCAAGGCCACGCCGCCGAGGTGCTGGATGCTGTGCGCAGCGCATGATCACGTTGCGAGATATGGCGGTGGACGTTCTGACCACCGCCGATGGGCGGGCAAAGACCGCCCTTTCCCGCCAACATGCAGCGACGTGGTTTGCCGCGCGCAAAGCGGAGCAGGCGCTGGCCGTCGGTCGCGCTGAGCCCCCTTTGCGGCCTGCTCGGCCTGCGCAGCCTGAACTCCTCGACCCCCGCGACGTTCCGCGCCGCAGGCCCGGCTCACCTCAAGGTCGCATCGCGCTTTTGCACGCCATTGCGCATATCGAGTTGAACGCAGTTGATCTGCACTGGGACATGGTCGCGCGCTTTCCAGATGTGGATATGCCGCTTGGGTTTTTCGACGACTGGGTGAAGGCGGCGGATGAAGAATCCAAACATTTCAATCTGGTCTGCGATTGCTTAGAAGCGCGTGGCAGCGCCTATGGCGCGCTGCCCGCCCATGCGGGCATGTGGCGCGCTGCCGAAGATACTGTGGGCGACATTCTGGGCCGGTTGGCCGTGGTGCCCATGGTGCTGGAAGCGCGGGGCCTCGATGTCACCCCCGGCATGATCGATATTTTCACCAAGGCGGGCGACGCCCAAGCTGTCGCAGCCCTGCAAATCATCTATGCCGAGGAAGTGGGCCATGTGGCCTATGGCTCAAAATGGTTCAACTTCCTCTGCGGGCGGCAGGGGTTGGACCCGCAGCCGGTCTTTCTGGACCTTGTGCGGCGTTACTTCCATTCGCCACTCAGGCCCCCGTTCAACGAGGAAAAGCGTGCGCAAGCAGGATTGCCGCCCGATTTTTACTGGCCGCTGACAGAACCTGCGTAACCTCACGGAATAGTTGCAGATTACCGGATGCTTTTGTCTCAATCGGCGGGAATTCGCGCATTTTGCGATCCAGCCCTGATGTGGCCCTGCAACAGTCCGATTATTTGTTGCGGCGCAGGGGGTGCTCTTTTACGAGTCTGCACGACCCAGTCCCTGTGGGATGTCCTGACGGAAAGACCTTGTGACCCGATTCTTCATCCGCCTGAACCACCGGCTAGAACGCCATTTGCCAGAACAGCGTTTGTTCCTGCGGTCTGATACGACCACCCGCTTTGTTCGGTTGCACCCCTTGACCCAAGCGCTCGCGATTGGGGCAACGACGCTCTTTTTTGCTTGGGGTGTGATTGCGACCTCTATCTTGTTGATGGATGCGATTGGTTCGGGAAATCTGCGTGATCAGGCCGTCCGCGATCAGGCGACATATGAACAGCGCTTGAATGAACTGGCCTTGGAACGCGACCAACGCGCCAAAGAGGCCGAGGCCGCCCAAACCCGCTTCACCGAGGCGATGGGCCGGATTTCCGAAATGCAGTTGCAGCTTCTTTCGTCCGAGCAACGGCGGCTGGAGCTGGAAACCGGTATAGACACGATCCAGACCACTATTCGCCGCGTCGTGCGTGAACGCGACGAGGCGCGCACGCGGCTGGCCGAGATGACATCGACCCTGCGCGCCGAAACTGGTTCGACAATGACAACCGAGGATCGCGCACGCGAAACAACCGAGATGCTCGACTATCTGCTGGTCGCCGTCGATAAGCTGAGCATCGAGAACTTCCAGCGCAGCATTGACGCCGAACAGGCGCTGTCGCAAGCGCAGATGCTCGCGCTTGAAAACGACCTGATGCGCGACCGCAATCACGCGATTTTCACGCAGTTGGAAGAAGCGCTGGACGTCGTCGTCGAGCCCTTGCAGCGCGTGTTCCGCTCGGCAGGCGTGTCGCCCGACCAGATCCGCCGGCTCGTGCGCCAAGGGGCCAATTCGCAAACCGCCTCTCTGCGACCGCTCTCGGTCTCTACCTCCGGCGTGATGGCCGCAGGCGAGGATATCAGCCGCGCCAATGCTGTGCTGGGAAAACTGGCCGATCTTCACGCCTACCAGCAGGGCGTCAATCAATTGCCTGTGGCGATGCCCGTGCGGGCGGGGGCCGTGCGGCAGACATCCGGCTTCGGGATGCGCCGCCATCCGCTGACTGGGCGCAGCGCGATGCATTCGGGTTTGGATTGGGCCGGGCCGCGGGGTACACCGATTCTGGCTTCAGCCGACGGGGTGGTAAAGTCCGCGGGCCGCGATGGGGGCTATGGCAATCTTGTCGTCATCCAGCACGCCTTCGGGATCGAAACCTATTACGCGCATTTGAGCACGATTGACGTGCGCCCCGGCCAAAGGGTATCGCGCGGTCAAAAGATTGGTGGTATGGGCACCACCGGCGCATCTACCGGCGTGCATTTGCACTATGAAGTGCGAATCGGTGGCCGGGCAGTTAATCCGATTACCTATATAAGGGCTGGACAGCATGTTTACTAAGAGCCGCATAAATGAAGCACCGAAGGCCACGCCGGAGCCCGTAGCACCGCTGAGCGACGCTACGCCGTCGTTCCTGCGCCAGACCATCGCCGATCAGGCCCCGGCGCATGTGACCAAGACGAAGGTCGCTGCCTCGGTTCTTGGGTCAGATCTGGCAATCACGGGCAATCTGAAAACGACTGGTGATATCGTCATCGAAGGCACTGTGGATGGCGACATTCGCGCGCATCTGCTGACGGTGGGCGAAACTGCGACCATCCGGGGCGAGATCGTGGCCGATGACATTGTCATCAATGGCCGCGTGATTGGTCGTGTGCGGGGCTTGAAAGTGCGGCTGACCTCGTCGGCGCAGGTCGAGGGCGACATCATCCACAAGACCATCGCCATTGAATCGGGCGCTCATTTCGAAGGCTCTGTCCAGCGTCAGGATGACCCTCTGCAAACCAACCGTGCGGCAGCAGCGGCGGCGTCGCAGTCGGTAGCGTCGGCCCCGGCCCAGTCGCAGGCCCCGCGCCCAGAATTGTCCGAAGCGGTCAAGAAAGCCGCAGAGCAAAAGAAGAACGCAGGCGTCTGATCCAAGACCCTGACGTCAAAAAGCCGCGCTGGACATATGTCCCGCGCGGCTTTTTCATGCCTTGTCGGTGCCCTCAGCCTCGGGCTTGTAGCGCTCGAAAAGTTTCGCTTGCGTCAGGAAAAATGCAAACAGCGCGACAGGCAGCAGAAACGTGCGGAAATTCACCCAAGCGTCGGTAGACATGGTGCGCCAGACGATCTCATTCGCGCAGGCCATGGCGGCAAACATAAGCGCAAGCCGCCGGGTCAGGATCATCCAGCCTTGCTGCGACAGCGGAAGCGCACCTTCCATCACCAGCGCAAGCCAGCTTTGTCCGCGGGCCAGGCCAATGCCCAAAAGCACCGCGAAAGTTGCATAAACCGCTGTCGGCTTCATTTTGAAAAACCGCTCGTCATTCAGCCACACTGTCAGGGTGCCAAACAAAACCACCATGACCAATGTCACCAATTGCAGCCGCGACAAACGGCCCGTCAAACGCCACAGCGCGAAAGTCGCGAGCGCCATCACCGGAATGAAAGCAGCGGTCAACAGGATAAAGGCGGAATAGTTTTGGCCCGCGATCGTGTAGGTTTGCCCGCGCGTGCTGACATAACCAAGGAAAAACATCAGCACAGGGCCGAATTCGAGCGCGATCTTGATCGCGGGGGCGACGGGTTTTTCAGTCATTTCGGTATGCTTTCAATGGGTTAAGATGCAATGCGCAGCACAACATCACGCCCGCGCCGATTGTAGCGTAGCTCACTGTCGCCAATGGCGGTCACTTGCCCGTCATCAAGCCGTTCCCCAACCCGAACGGTCACAACGCGCCCATTCGACAGCCGCACCAGCGCGCGGCGGTTGGCATTGGTTCCCATCACGCCGATCAAGTTGACCTGACGCAAGTTGATCGCGCGAGCCTGTGTCGCCTCGCGCGCGACCGAGGTCGCCGTGGGCAGGTTGGGCATTGCCGCGACCGCTGCACTCGCGGTCTGGACAGGTTCCGGCACAGGCGGCGGGACAGCAGCAATACTGGCCGGAGGCGTCGTTACGCGTGGCCGCTGTGCTGTCACAGCAGCAAGACTGCGCTGCACGATTTGGGCAAACCGCGATGGTTTGTCAGCCGGGCGTGGGGAAGCTGCTACTGCTTGCGTGGTGGCCCTTGAAAAATCTCGGGCAGGTTCGGGTTCCGGGGCGCTGCGGATCAGATCGCTTGGGCGCGGCGCGGGACGCATCAGCGCAGACAGCAAAACCCCGCCCGGAGGGGGCAGGGCGGCATTGGCATCGGGAAGCGCTGCGGATTCTACGGAAACGGGCGGGTCTGGCTGTTCGGGGGCTTCGCCAGCGCGGCGCGACGGAACAACGACCGGCCTGGCCTGAATGACCACGATTTCCAGTGACTCCTCGGTCAAGGCGTCGGGTGGTGGGGCTGCAACGAAACCAAGCGTTGCGGGGATTGCAGCCTGATCCAACCGTTGCTCCAGTTCAGCGCGCGCGTCGTTTGGCTGCGCCGAAAGTGTCAGGGCAGTCGCAGTGTCAGCGCGTGGCGCAAAGTTCGGCGGTGTTACAGGCGGTCCCGCGTCCATGACTGCGATGACCAAGCTGTCCTCGGTGGCCGCGGCAGAAGCTTGCTTAGCTTCTGTGGCCACATCAGGTGCGCTGGCCATGTCACTGGTCGCGGGCGGGAGCGCCAAGGCTGCGTCCTGCTCTGCCTCAGTGGTTTCGGGTTGCGAGAAGCGTGCAGGTTTTGCAGGCGGACGCGACGGCGGGCGGCCTGCCTGCACCCGAATGTCAAGCTCCTGTTCAGCGTCTGGCCCCTGCGCATCTGGCAGCGGGGTGTCAGTGTCAAGGGCCAGATCAGTGGTCGCGGCTTCCTGTGGCGCCGCTTCAGCCGCGCGCACAGGCGGTAATGGCTCTGTCCCGAAGGGCGCCGGCGGGTTGGGGGCTGAGAAGGGCTGGGACAAATCGTCGGGCAATTGCACACTATTCGAGCGGATTTCAGCGAGTTGCCCGGCGCGGCTTGTCTCGGCCAAATCGGCGATGCCAGCTTCTGCTGTGTCGGGGGTCGCGCTCTGGCTTGGTGTTGGTCCCCCGCTTGCATCCGGCGGCGTCACCGGGGCGGGCGTGCTTGCCTCATCTGAGGGTGTGCCGGGCAAAACCATTCCGTCACTGCCGTCTTCGATCGGACGCTCGGCTTCGGCGGCATCATCCGCGCCCAGGGCGGCTTCGATGGCGGCCAGATCATCGGTTGGGTCTGTATCGCGCTCGGCCACATCTTCGGGCAGGGCAATCGGTGCCAGAATTGCCGCAGCCTCGCGCGGCGGCTCGGGCAATTCGGCTTGATCCGTGGGCCGGGCCAAGAAATAGAGCGCCCAAATCGCTGCAGCCACCAGAACAAGCAAGCTGCCGCCCGCAACCAGTAGCGCCCGATTGCGCGGCGCGTCAGGGGAAATCGCCGCGCCGCGTGCCCCAAATACGGTCATGCGCTCTGCTTCGGTCGTGCGAGATGGGATTGTCTGTCCTTGCACGCGGCGCAGCGTCTCGATCGGGCTGAGCTGGGACGGGGGGGGGAGGGCGGACGACGTGTCTGGCAGCACCTTTTCTGAAACTGCCGCAGGCGCAGCAGGTTTGGGCTGGGCAGGTACGGGCTTCGTCGTCACGTCGGCCGCAGACCGCAACCGCGCAAGGGTTGCGTCCGGGGTCTCGATCAGGTCGGGGGTCTTGTCGCGCGCCTGCGGCAGGGCTTTGCGCAGCGCGTCGCTTACGGACTTGATTTGCGCTGCGATTGTCGCGCGACTGGATGTCAGCTTGGCCTGAGCGAGTTTGACAACATCGGGTTTCTCCGCAGCCGCGCTGGGCCTGGGCGACGGTGTTGCGGTGGTCGTTTTCTGTTTAGCCTCGGTCGCAGGTTCAGGGACAGGGGCATCGGTCGTCCCACGGCGCGAGCGGAAAGCAGCGCTCGTATCTGCCGCGTTTGCGGTGGGCGCGGGATTATCCTTGGGCTGCTCAGCTTTGGGCAGGGCGTCAGCTACCGGCCTCTCAGTCTTATCTCGCGCCACAGTGACTTTGGGCTGTTCCGGCTTTGGTGTATCAGCCAGCTTTGCCTGCTTCGTGGGTTTTGCGGCGTCAGTCGCATCCGAAGCGGTATTCTGCGTGACCTTGACCTGAGCAGGTTCAGCAGGCCCTTCGATAGGTTCCGGCTTTGGCGGGGCTACAGGGGCCTCGTTCTTTGGTGCAGGCGGAGGAACCGGAGTTGCGGGAATGTCAACCTTCGGCACGGATGGTTTGGGCGCAGGCATCCGTGCGATGCCTGTTTCACGCAAAACTGCAGGGTCGCGGGTGATTGCTTCGGGCGTCATGCCCATGGCACGCGCGCGCCGGGTCAGGCCCAGAAACGGCTCGCCGCGGAAGCCCGGCGCGGGCACGGCGGCGACAAAGCAGACGGGGTTCAGGCCATTGTCGGTGGCGAAATCCTCGGCCTCGATCAGCGTTTCGCGGGCAGTGACGACAACGGCCACATCGCTGCTCGCGCCGGACCAGTCGAAGACGAGTTCTTCCACGGGGAACGGCGTGCGCCCTGCCAGCGACGCCCGGATCTGGTTGGCTTGCGCGTTCGCACCGGGGCCGGGCGCATGGGCCTGTGTCAGCAACAAATGTTCGCCGGGGACAACCAGTTTGGTCGTAATCCCGTCGGGCGCCAGCAAACGCGCCTTTTCGACAAGCGCGCGCATCGGTTGCGCCAAGTCGGCACCATCGAGCGCAACGGCACCCACACGCAACCAGCCATCGCCGCTCCGGTGCCAGAGCGTGATCCCGTCATCGGTCAGACCAAGAGCAAAATTCGGTTTCATGGCCCGGCTTTAGCACCATATCGGTTGCGGCGGGAGTCTCAATTCCGTGTCAGGGCCACGGGGCTGCAAGATTCCGCGCAGACAATGTCCGCGCGGAACAGGGGCTTGGGGGCTCAGGCTGTCGCGCGCGCCAATGCTTGCTCAAGATCGGCGATCAGGTCGGCCGGGTCCTCTAGCCCGATGGACAGACGCACCACATCCGGCCCCGCGCCTGCCGCGATCTGCTGGGCGGGCGCAAGCTGACGGTGGGTGGTGGACGCCGAATGGATCACCAAGGACCGCGCATCGCCCAAATTGGCCACATGGCTGAACAGGTTCAGCGCATCGATGAAGCGCACGCAGGCGTCATAGCCATCCTTGAGCGCAAAGGTGAACAGGGATGACGCGCCTTTGGGGCAAATCCGTGCCATACGGTCGTGATAAGGGCTGTCAGGCAGGCCCGCATAAGTGACTTTGGCCACCGCCGGGTGGGCTTGCAGCCACTTGGCGACGGTCAAGGCATTGGTGCAGTGGCGATCCATACGCAGGGACAAGGTTTCCAGTCCCATCAGCGTGTAATGCGCCGCTTGCGGGTTCAGCGTCATGCCCAGATCGCGCAGCCCAATCGCGATGCTATGGAAGGTAAACGCCAGATTGCCGAAGGTTTCGTGGAATTTCAGCCCATGATAGGCGGGTTCCGGGTCTGCGAGTGACGGGAACTTGCCGTTCGACCAGTTGAAGCGCCCCGAATCAACCACGACACCGCCTGTCACCGTGCCGTTGCCCGTCATGTATTTGGTCATCGAATGCACAACCAGCGTTGCGCCATGTTCGATGGGGCGGCAAAGGTAGGGGGTGGCGGTGGTGTTATCCACGATCAGCGGCACGCCTGCGCGGTCAGCAATTGCGGCAATCGCGTCCAGATCGGTGATATACCCGCCCGGATTGGCGATGCTCTCGCAGAACACCGCGCGGGTGTTGTCGTTGATGGCGGCCTCCACAGCGGCCAGATCATCGAAATCCACAAACGTCGCAGACCAGCCGAAGCGGCGGATCGTCTGGCTGAACTGGGTCATCGTGCCACCATAGAGCCGCGAAGAGGCCACGATATTCAGCCCCGGCCCCATCAGCGGAAACAGCGCCATGATTTGCGCGGCGTGTCCCGACGAGCAGCAGACTGCGCCTGCGCCACCCTCCAACGTTGCCACACGCTCTTGCAGCGCCGACACGGTCGGGTTCGTCAGGCGGGAATAGATGTAGCCCACTTCCTGCAGATTGAACAAAGCCGCCGCGTGGTCGGCGTCGCGAAACACAAAAGCGGTGGTCTGGTAAACTGGCACCTGCCGCGCGCCAGTGGCGGGGTCAGGGCGCGCGCCTGCATGAATTTGCAGCGTATCAAAGCCTGGCTGGGTCATGGTCTATCCTCCCGTTTTTGAATTGATCAAAAACTATGCGAGGAACGCCCAAGCGGCAATCCCCGCCCGCAGGCCTAGAAGGTGCGAGGCGCGAAAAGAACACCAGCCCACATGGTGCTGCCCCTTTGGAACAAGCGTTCGCGGGTTTGCTGTAATCCCAGACAGTTGCCTGCGTCAGTTCCGCATTTCGGGCTTCGGCAGGGCCAACTGCTCGTCCGGCATCTGGTCAGGCAGGGCCACACTGATCGTGCCCTCGTCGGGATAGACCGTGATCCGCGCTTTGGGCGAGAGCGTCACAAGCACATCGTTCAATTCGCGCAAGGCCCGTTCAACAGTCCGGCGCTGCGTTTCAGCAGCAGGCGCGGCGATCACTTTCTCTGCGTTACCGAACAGGAATTTGAACATTTTGCATCCTTTCCTTTGGCAAATGGTCTGTCTGTCATAATCACGCTCCCCATACGCGCCGAGCGGGGGATTCGCCGGTCAATTTTGTGCAAGTCGGGGCGGGCAGGCGGAAACCCGCCCGTCATGCGCTACCATGCGACCAACCCGCCCGGCGCGGCACGCGCACAGCGAGCATGGGCATCAGCAGCGGGCTGCGAAAGCGTCGCAGATCAAGCGCTTCATGTACGCCGACGCTTTCTTCGCCATCAAGTTTCGTGCGCACAGCCGCGCGGGTGTAGAAGGGTGCGTCCAGCATCGGCAGCGCTTGCTTGGGGTGATAGCCCGCATCCGCCCGCGTTTCGCGCCGCACGGCCCACAGGCTGCGCGTCAGCCGCGCGCGAGGGTGGGGGTCTACCTGTTCGGAGCGCCCATCGGGGTGGAAATGCACGGCCGTGGCCAGTTCCGACCCATCCGCGCGCACTGCGTCATAAAAGCACCGCGCGCCCCCGCGCAGGGGGAAGCGGCCCCAGGTCCAGTAGCGGAAATCGGCTTCGAGCGCGGCATGACCAAAGTTCGAGTCAAAATAGCCATGCCCCTGCCATTTGTGGCCGGGCGACAGATCGACCTCGATCCGGGCAATGGGTGCGAAGGGCTGCCAGCGGTGGCGGCCATCGGGCGTCAGGTCGTGGCTTTGACCAAACAGCGCCGAGGGGTGCAACACGATCCGCCCGCGCACCCGGCTGACAAGGGGGAGCGAGGAGATCTCGTTCACCTCGATCACCAGTTTGTCGCCGTCCCAATGCAAAGCACTTGGCCCCACTTGGAACGTGTCCACCGACTGCCGCAAAGCCGCGCGGCCGCGGTCGGTCATGGTAAACCGCCCCTTCGGACCATAGGTCACGACATTGATGCAGCAATGGTTCTGCGGATCACGCCGCCCGGACCACCGATACCACGGCGAGAATACCGAGCCTATGAACGCGATCACCGAGACGGCGCGCGTTCCGCAATCGCTGATCCCGTCGATATACCACCACGCATAACCATCGGGCGCGACGGGGATGCTGAAATCTGGTCCGACAGCACGGCTTGCGCCGCGTGCCCCCCGGACATCGCCGCCATCGGCACGCCCGCCCCCGGATGCACCCCGCCCCCTGCCAGATAGAGGCCCTTGATCTTCGTGCGCGCGTGCGGTCGCTGGAATGTGGCCATCGTCCCGTTCGGCGACAACCCGTAAAGCGCGCCCTGAGAGGCCGGGAACAGGGCTGCGAAATCGTGTGGTTGCGTCAGCGTCTGCGCTGTCGCCTCGGCCCGCGGGGTCAGCGTCAGGCCAAATTGCGCCAGCCGGTCGAAGGGGTGCATCTGACATGGCGTATCCTTTGGCTGAGTATGGGGCAGGGGGGGCGCGTTCAGGATGAACTGGAACCGCTCGCGCCCCTTGGGGTGCGCGCTTGCGCGGTCCTGGGCGCAGACATAGAGTGTGGGGGTGGCAGGCGTCTGCCCGCGCGCGAGGGGGCCGAATTCCTGCGCGGGGTCATCGGCAAAGAACACGTTGTGATAGGCCAGATCGCGCGGGCCGATCGCGCCTGGCTGGACTTGCGCGGCGACAGTCCAGACCTGCGCGGACAGGCTGCGGGGCTGGGTCTGGTTGCGCTTGAGGGGGCTTGTGTCAAGCAGGGCTGACAATGCGGCCGGGTCGCCGTTGTGGATGACCTGCGCGGCGTTCAGCACGGTTCCATCCGACAACCGAACCCCTGTCACGTGGCCCGCCTTGGTCAGGATGGCCGCAACATCGACCCCCAGATGGACCTGCCCGCCTAAACGCTCGATCAGGCCGACCAGCGCGCGTGCAAGGGCGGCCATGCCCCCCTTGACGGCCCAAACCCCTGCCGCTTCGGCCTGCCAGATCAGCCCCAGAACGGCAGGCGCGCGCAACGGATTGCCGCCGACATACGTCGCATAGCGCCCGAAAAGCTGCCGCAGCCGCGGCTCGCGCAGGCGCGCGCGCAGCATCGCGTCCAGCGTGCGGCCCGGCACAAGCCAGGGCAGCGTGCCGCCCGCGCGCAGCGCCGCCTGCGCGGACCCAATCAGGCTCGGGACAGGTGCGCGCATCACAGGCGCATCGAAAGCCTTGAAAAGACTGCGTGTTTCTTGCTCGAACTGCGCGAAATCCGCGCCTGCCCGCGCGCCAAAAGCGTGCGCAATCGCCAAGCGATTGGCCTCTGGGTCCGCAACCAGATCCAGCTTTGTGCCATCGCTCCAGAAATGCCGCGCGAGCACTGGCAAAAGCTGCAAGGTCACGTGGTCGGCAAGCCGCGTGCCCGCTTGCGCGAACAGATCGTCAAAGACCGCGCGCATGGTCAGCACAGTTGGCCCCGCATCGACTGGCCCCGCATCGGAGGGCAGCGTGCGCATCTTGCCGCCTGCCCAATCGTGACGCTCCAGCACCTCGACCCGCCGCCCGGCAGCGGCCAGTCGTAGCGCGGCGGCAAGGCCGCCGATTCCGGCCCCAATAATCAAGATGCGATCTTCTTGGCTCATGTCAGGAATTCTTGACTCTTTGCGCGAAACTGTCCAGTATAATTTACACATACCTGTCCAATTCGGCTGACAATAGCCGATCCGCACCAGATGGAGGCCCCCATGGACTTGAGCACCCGCATCGACAAAGCCATGAGCGCGGCCATCACGCAGGCCCAAGGGCAGGGGGCCGGCACGCCGGGGCGCTTGGCGGCTGCGTTGCATTATGCCGTGACCCCCGGCGGCGCGCGCATCCGGCCCACGATCTGCCTGTCAGTGGCGTGCGCTTGCGGTGATGATCGCCCCGATCTGGCCAATCGCGCGGCGATTGCTTTGGAGTTGATCCATTGCGCAAGCCTCGTGCATGACGATTTGCCCGCTTTCGACAATGCCGATTTCCGGCGCGGCAAGCCCACGATCCATCTGGCCTTTTCCGAACCGCTTGCGGTGCTGACCGGCGACAGCCTGATCATCGCGGCTTTTGATCTGCTTGCAGGCGCGGATGATGCCGACGCCTTGCGCGCGCTGCGGCTGTCGCGGTTGCTCGCGTATCACACAGGCATGCCGTATGGCATTTGCGCAGGGCAGGGGTGGGAATCGGAAGCGCAAGTGGACCTGCGCGCCTATCACCGCGCCAAAACGGGCGCTTTGTTCATGGCTGCGACCAAGATGGGCGCTGTGGCTGCGGGCTATGCGGCGGAGCCGTGGGAAGAGCTGGGCGACCGTATCGGCGAGGCATTCCAGGTGGCCGACGACCTGCGCGACGCGCTCTATGACGCCGAAACCTTGGGCAAACCTGCGGGGCAGGATGCAGTGAACGCGCGCCCCTCGGCGGTCGAGCAAATGGGCGTGCAAGGGGCGATCCGGCACTTGCAGGACATCTTGAGTGGGGCCATCGCCTCGATCCCGTCCTGCCCGGGTGAAGCGAGCTTGGCCCAACTTGTCCGGCTTTATGCCGAACGCATGACCCCTGTCGCGCCTGTGCGGGTGTAAGCATGGCGGACATGCCTGTGCCCGAAGGGGCCTTTCGGCCGGCGGGGTGGATCAACCGCTTGGCGGCAAGCGAAGGCTTCCAGAATTTCTGCGCCCGCGTGCCGGGTCTGCGCGGCATCGCGCGGGCCGAAGGTGCGGCATTGTTCAACCTGATGCAAGGCTTCGTGCAAAGCCAGATGCTGATGGCGCTGGTCGAATTGCGCGTGCTGCATTTGCTCGCCGATGGCCCGGCCGAGGTGGCCTCGCTCGCGCTGCGCTGCGAGGTGCCCGTGGAGCGGATGGCGATCTTGTTGCAAGCGGGCGCGGCGATGGGGCTTCTTAAGCGCCGCCGCGATGGGCGTTTCGCGCTTGCCCGGCGCGGCGCGGCCTTCGCTGCGATCCCCGGTCTGGCCGATATGGTGCGCCATCACACAGTTCTTTATGACGATCTGGCCGATCCGGTCGCGTTTCTGCGGGGCCACACTGCGCCCGGACTGGCCGAATTCTGGCCCTATGTGTTCGGGGCGACAGGGCCAATGGACCCGGCCACGATCACGCGCTATTCGCGCCTGATGGCCGACAGTCAGAGCATGGTCGCAGCGGAAGCGCTCGCGCATCTCGACCTGCGCGATGTGGCGCGCCTGATGGATGTGGGCGGCGGCACAGGCGCGTTTCTGCGGGCTGTGCGCGCCCGCTGGCCCGATCTGCAACTGGCGCTGTTCGATCTTCCCGATGTGGTGGCGCAAGCGGCGCTGCCTGCCGATGTCGCGCGCCATGGCGGTTCGTTCCGAGCGGATGACCTGCCCAAGGGCGCGGATGCGATTTCGCTTGTGCGCGTGCTCTATGACCATAGCGACGACACCGTGCGCGGGCTTCTGGCCCGTGTTCATGCCGCTTTGCCCCCGGGTGGGCGCGTGCTGATCGTGGAGCCGATGTCGGGCGGCGGACGTCCCGATCCGCAAACGGATGTGTACTTTTCAGTTTACACCTTGGCGATGGGGACCGGGCGCACCCGCTCTGCCGCCGATATTGGCGCATTGCTGCGAGAGGCCGGATTTTCAATGATTTCAGCGCCTTCGACGCGTAAATCCTATGTCACCTCTGTCCTGACGGCCTACAAGGCAAAAGAAAGCGCCATGGACAGCAAATAACTGTCAATTATTATTGACACTACGGGCAGTAACAGTAAGATTACAACGTAGGGCGCGAGTCGGTATTGAACCGACGAAAGATCGTCCCAAGGCAGGAGCTAGCACTGTGCAGACCGACGCCATCCTTCTGACTGCCCCTCGCCAGTTGTCGCTGTCGCGGGTGGCGCTGAAAGAGCCGGGCGCGTCCGATCTGGTGGTGCGCATCGATCATTCTGGCATCTCGACGGGCACGGAAAAGCTGTTCTGGTCCGGTGCCATGCCCCCGTTTCCCGGCATGGGTTATCCGCTGGTGCCCGGCTATGAAGCCGCAGGCGAGGTGATCGAAGCGGGTGCCGAAACTGGCTACAAACCCGGCGAGCGTGTCTTTGTGCCCGGGGCGAATTGCTTTGGCCAAAGCGATGGTGTGCAGGTTTACGGACTGTTCGGGGGTGCCTCGCGCCTGCTGGTGACGGATGCCGCGCGTGTGACCCGGATTGACCCCGCAATGGGGGCCACAGGCGCGCTGCTCGCTTTGGCCGCAACCGCGCGTCACGCACTGGCCGCGCCCGGTGCGACACTGCCGGATCTGATCGTGGGTCATGGGGTGCTGGGCCGGTTGCTCGCGCGGATTACGTGCGCTGTTGGCGGGGCTGCGCCGACAGTTTGGGAAATCAACCCAGCGCGGCAAGGCGGGGCCACAGGCTACGCGGTCACGACCGCCGAGGCTGACCCCTGCCGCGATTACCGCGCGATTTACGATGTGTCGGGCGCCGAAGGGATGCTTGACCAACTTATTAGCCGCCTGGCCAAGGGCGGCGAGCTGGTGCTCGCAGGCTTCTACACCAAGCCGCTGCAATTTGCTTTTGTCCCTGCCTTCCTGCGCGAAGCCCGCCTGCGAATTGCTGCGGAATGGCAGGCCGATGACCTGGCCGCCACGCGCGACTTGATCGACCGGGGCGCGCTGTCGCTTGACGGACTGATTACCCACCGCGCCCAGCCGCAAGATGCGGCACGCGCTTATGAAACGGCCTTCAGCGATCCTGACTGCCTGAAGATGATCCTTGATTGGGAGAACCACGCATGAGCCTCGACATCCCGAACCTCAAGGACTTTGACAAGCGTTTGCGCGATGAAGCGCATGAAGAACCCATGCTCGAAATCCCGCAGGACCCGCCCAGCAAGAAAACCCAGATCATCGCGATCTATGGCAAGGGGGGCATCGGCAAGTCGTTTACGCTCGCGAACCTGTCTTGCATGATGGCCGAAATGGGCAAGCGCGTGCTGCTCATTGGCTGCGACCCGAAATCGGACACGACCAGCCTGCTGTTTGGCGGCAAGGCCTGCCCCACGATCATCGAAACCTCGACCCGCAAGAAACTGGCGGGCGAAGAAGTGGCGATTGGCGATGTCTGCTTCAAGCGCAATGGTGTGTTCGCGATGGAGTTGGGCGGGCCGGAAGTGGGCCGCGGCTGCGGCGGGCGCGGGATCATCCACGGGTTTGAACTGCTCGAAAAGCTTGGCTTCCATGACTGGGATTTTGACTATGTGCTGCTCGATTTCCTGGGCGATGTGGTCTGCGGCGGCTTCGGCCTTCCCATCGCGCGGGACATGGCGCAGAAGGTGATCCTTGTCGGATCGAACGACCTGCAATCGCTCTATGTGGCCAACAATGTCTGCTCGGCGGTGGAATATTTCCGCAAGCTCGGTGGCAATGTGGGCGTGGCGGGGCTGGTCATCAACAAGGATGACGGCACGGGCGAGGCGCAGGCTTTCGCGAAAGCCGTAAACATCCCCGTTCTGGCCGCCATCCCCGCCGATGACGATCTGCGCAAGAAATCCGCGAATTACCAGATTGTGGGCACCCATGCGGGGCCTTGGGGCGCGCTGTTTGCGCAGCTTGCAGGCGCTGTGGCCGACGCCCCCCCGATCCGCCCGAAGCCGCTCGATCAGGACGGCTTGCTCGGCCTGTTCGACGCCAAGGATACGGGCGGCAATGTGGTGCTCGAGCCTGCGACGGATGCCGACATGCGCGGCAAGTTCGCCGTGGAAAAAGTCTCGCTCGAAGTGGTCTACGATAATGCCTGAGGACTTTGGCAATCAGAAGGGGGGCCAGCCCCCCGTCGCCTACGGCGACTCCCCCCGGAGTATTTCGGGCAAGATAAAGGGTGAAGTGGCCTATGACGGGGCCGCTTCGGTTGAGATTGAGACTGTGACTGCGCGGGATGAGGGGACTGTTTCGGCCCCTGCATCGGATGGCATGGGCTGCCATGCCCCGTCCGAGCAGATGGCGGCGCAAACGCGGGCGTCAGGCAATGGCGCGATACTCGATCAGTTTGCACAAGACTACCCACGCGGGCCGCATGACAAGCCCGAGTCAATGTGCCCGGCCTTTGGGTCTTTGCGCGTGGGGCTGCGGATGCGGCGGGTGGCCACGGTTCTGAGCGGGTCTGCTTGTTGCGTCTATGGTCTGACATTCGTCAGCCACTTCTACGGCGCGCGCCGCTCGGTGGGCTATGTGCCGTTCAATTCGGAAACCCTTGTCACCGGCAAGCTGTTCGAGGATATCCGCGACGCTGTCCACCAGATGGCCGACCCCGAGCGCTATGACGCGATTGTAGTGACGAACCTGTGTGTGCCGACTGCAAGCGGTGTGCCGCTGCGGCTGCTGCCCAAGGAAATCAACGGGGTGCGCATTGTGGGCATCGACGTGCCGGGCTTTGGCGTGCCCACCCATGCGGAAGCCAAGGATGTGCTGGCCGGTGCCATGCTGAATTACGCGCGTCAGGAGATCATGGCAGGGCCTGTGCCTGCGCCGCTCAAGGCTCGCGATGACCGCCCGCAAGTCGCGCTGCTGGGCGAGATGTTCCCGGCGGACCCGATGATGATCGGCGCGATGCTGGCCCCCATGGGGCTGGCCGCAGGGCCTGTGGTGCCGACGCGCGAATGGCGCGAGCTGTATGCGGCTTTGGATTGCGGCGTGGTCGCGGCGATCCATCCCTTCTATGCGGCGGCGGTGCGCGAGTTTGAAGCGGCGGGGCGCAAGATCGTGGGCTCGGCCCCTGTGGGGGTGGAGGGCACGCAGGATTGGCTGGCCGCGATTGGGGATGCTTACAATGTGCCTGCGGCCCGGATTGCGGCTGCACAGAATGCCTTTGTGCCTGCCGTGCGCGGGGCGCTCGCGGCCCATCCGATCAAGGGGCGGATCACGATTTCGGGCTATGAAGGGTCAGAATTGCTGGTCGCGCGGCTGCTGATCGAAAGCGGGGCGGATGTGGCCTACGTGGGCTCGGCCTGTGCGGCCTCACGCTGGAATGCCGCTGACAAAGAGTGGCTGGAAGCGCGCGGCGTGGCGGTGAAGTTCCGCGCCTCGCTCGCCGATGATCTGGCGGCCTGCGATGGGCTTGACCCGGACCTCGTGATCGGCACGACGCCGGTCGTGCAGCACGCTAAGCAAAAGGGCACGCCGTCCTTGTATTTCACAAACCTTATTTCCGCGCGTCCCCTGATGGGGCCTGCGGGTGCGGGGTCTTTGGGCGAAGTGGTCAACGCCGCCATCGCGGGCAAGGCACGCATGGACCATATGCGCGACTTCTTCGCGGGCGTGGGCGAGGGTGATACCGCTGGCATCTGGGAAGGCGCGCCGAACTTGCGCCCCGATTTCCGCGAAGCGCACCAGAAGAAACTCGATAAGGCCGCGAAAGCCGCCAAAGCGCAGGAGATGATCTGATGCTCGTTCAAGATCACGACCGCGCCGGGGGCTATTGGGGGGCAGTCTATGCCTTCTGCGCCGTCAAGGGCTTGCAAGTGGTGATCGACGGCCCGGTGGGCTGCGAAAACCTGCCCGTGACATCGGTCCTGCACTACACGGATGCGCTGCCGCCGCATGAATTGCCCATCGTGGTCACAGGCCTCGGCGAGGAGGAGTTGGGTCGGGACGGCACCGAAGGCGCGATGCGTCGCGCCTGGAAAACGCTCGATCCAGCCCTTCCCGCTGTGGTGGTGACAGGGTCCATCGCTGAAATGATCGGCGGGGGCGTCACGCCCATGGGCACGAATATCCAGCGCTTCCTGCCGCGCACGATTGACGAAGATCAGTGGGAAGCCGCCGACCGCGCGATGACGTGGATTTTCACGGAATTCGGCCAGACCAAGGGCCGGATGCCACCCGAGGCCAAACGTTCCGAAGGGGCCAAGCCGCGCGTCAATATCCTTGGGCCAATGTATGGCGTGTTCAACATGCCCTCGGACCTCGCGGAAATCCGCCGTCTGGTCGAAGGGATCGGGGCAGAGGTCAACATGGTCATGCCGCTCGGTGCCCATCTGGCCGAGATGCGGAACTTGGTGAATGCCGACGTCAATATCGTGATGTATCGCGAATTTGGCCGGGGTCTCGCGGAAGTTCTGGGCAAACCCTATCTGCAAGCGCCCTTCGGCATGGACAGCACGACCGCCTTCCTGCGCAAGCTGGGGGAACTTCTGGGGCTGGATCCAGAGCCGTTCATCGCGGTGGAAAAGCACTCAACGCTGAAACCCATGTGGGATTTGTGGCGCTCGGTCACGCAGGATTTCTTTGCCACGGCGACCTTTGCGGTTGTGGCCAATGAAACCTATGCGCGCGGCCTGCGGAATTATCTGGAAAACGATCTGGGCATGCCCTGCGCGCTCGCCGTGGCCCGCGTGCGTGGGACAAAGACCGACAACGAGCATGTGCGCGCCGCTTTGGCGGCCACACGCCCGCTGATCGTGTTCGGGTCCATCAATGAAAAGATGTATCTGGCCGAGCAAAAGGGCGGCTTTGGCCCTGCGCCTGCCTTCATCCCCGCAAGCTTTCCGGGGGCTGCCATCCGCCGCCATACCGGAACGCCGATGATGGGCTATGCGGGCGCGACCTATGTGTTGCAGGAAGTGTGCAACGGGCTGTTCGATGCTCTGTTCCACATCCTGCCCTTGGGTGCCCAGATGGACGCGCATGACGCAACGCCTGCGCATCTGAAGCGCGATCTGCCCTGGTCGGAAGCGGCGAAAGCCGAACTCGACCGGATTGTTGCGGAACACCCCATCCTGACCCGTATCTCGGCTGCGCGTTCGCTGCGCGACGAGGTGGAGAAACGCGCCCTGTCGCAAGGTGCGGAGCGGGTCGAAGCCAGCCTGGTCGAGGCCATCCGGCCCAACCAGACACGACCCTGAACATTCATAAACCGGAGGAACAGCCATGGCCGACTATTCAGTAAATGCCCCGCGACATCATGCGCGTGCGGCACGCGCCGACGGGCTGGAATTCAAATTTTACTTCGCGCTGGTCTTTGCGCTGGCACTTCTGGTGGGCCTGCTCACCTGGAGTTGGCGCATCCTGACCACGGGCCAATTTCCCGCGCTTGGGCCAGTGGGCCGCGCGATATCGGATGCACGGGCGATCACGCCCATGCTGTTTCGCAGCTAAGGCGCTGCGAAATCAAGACGATTCTCGCAGGCTCTGGCCTGCGGGATCGGGGGACTTGGTGGTGCAACTGCCGGTTTCCAACCCAGCCGCAGGGGGTGCGGCGCAGTCTGATTATCCGGAGGATACTATGGCTGAAAAATCCGACCTGTCGTTCACAGGTCTCACCGACGAGCAAGCGCAAGAGCTGCACTCGGTCTATATGAGCGGCCTTTGGCTGTTCTCGGCAGTTGCCATTGTTGCGCACCTTGCGGTGTTCATCTGGCGTCCTTGGTTCTGAGGGGGATTGAAGAATGAGCAAGTTCTACAAGATTTGGCTGATCTTCGATCCGCGCCGCGTTTTCGTGGCACAGGGCGTGTTCCTGTTCCTTTTGGCCGCAATGATCCACCTGGTTCTGCTGTCGAACGACGGCTACAACTGGTTCCAGATCGCTGCCGAAAAATACGGCCGCTAATCCGCGCGCCGATCTCTCAGATTGCGGGCGGTCAGGCCGCTGCCGATCGCCCGCAACCATTTTCGTAAATTCAGACGGCCCGCAGGGCCGCCGAGCCTAAGCGGAGGGAAGCATGGCGCTGCTAAGCTTCGAGCGCAAATACCGGGTGCCTGGCGGCACGTTGGTCGGCGGGAACTTGTTCGACTTCTGGGTCGGCCCGTTCTATGTCGGATTTTTCGGGGTCACGACGGTCTTTTTCGCCGTCCTCGGAACGCTCTTGATTTTTTGGGGGGCTGTGCTGCAAGGCACCTGGAACCCCTGGCTGATATCTATCAATCCCCCACCCCTGTCCTATGGGTTGGGTCCGGCACCGCTTCTTGAAGGCGGGCTATGGCAAGTCGTAACGATCTGCGCCATCGGGGCTTTCGTGTCTTGGGCGCTGCGCGAAGTGGAAATCGCGCGAAAACTGGGGATGGGGCTGCATGTGCCTTTCGCCTTCGGGGTCGCGATTTTTGCGTATCTGACACTTGTGGTCATCCGGCCTGTGCTGATGGGCGCTTGGGGACATGCTTTCCCCTATGGCATCTGGACTCATTTGGACTGGGTGTCGAACGTGGGCTACACCTACGGCAACTTCCACTACAACCCGGCGCATATGATCGCGGTGAGCTTCTTCTTCACCACGACCCTTGCTCTGGCTCTGCATGGCGCTCTGGTCCTTTCGGCGGCAAACCCGAAGAAGGGCGAGATCATGAAAACGCCCGATCACGAAGATACCTTCTTCCGCGACTTCATCGGCTATTCGGTAGGCCCCTTGGGCATTCACCGGGTGGGTCTGCTCTTGGCGCTGAATGCAGGCTTCTGGTCGGCAATCTGCATCGTCATCTCGGGCACGATCTGGTTCGACCAATGGGTTGTCTGGTGGGATTGGTGGCTGAACCTGCCGTGGTGGTCTGACATCGCAGGAGGCGTCAATGGCTGAGTATCAGAATATCTTTACCCAAGTGCAGGTCCGTGCCGCGCCCGAAATGGGCATGGTGGAAGGCGTCGAGCTTGAAAACCGGACCAAATCGGCAAGCTTCTCGACGCTTATGGGCTGGATCGGCAACGCCCAGCTTGGGCCCGTCTATCTGGGGGCGATGGGGGTTCTGTCGCTTGCTGCGGGCGCTACATGGTTCATCATGGTGGGCATGTGGTTCTGGTATCAGGCGGGCTTCAACCCGGCTGTGTTCATGCGCGATCTGTTCTGGCTGTCGCTTGATCCGCCCAGCCCTGAATACGGCCTGCGCTTCCCGCCCATGGCCGAAGGTGGCTACTTCCTGATCGCGTCCTTCTTCCTGCTCATCTCGGTCATGGCCTGGTGGGTGCGGACTTGGCTGCGGGCCGAAGCATTGGGCATGGGCAAGCATGTTGCCTGGGCCTTCGCCTCGGCGATCTGGTTGTTCCTTGTGCTGGGGCTGTTCCGTCCCATCCTGATGGGGTCGTGGTCAGAAGCTGTTCCTTATGGCATCTTCACGCATCTTGACTGGACCAACCTGTTCAGCCTGCGCTACGGCAACCT
Organism: Roseinatronobacter sp.; assembly: GCA_046296275.1. Taxonomy (GTDB): domain Bacteria; phylum Pseudomonadota; class Alphaproteobacteria; order Rhodobacterales; family Rhodobacteraceae; genus Roseinatronobacter. The sequence goes on from JBKBLP010000007.1 coordinate 58,413, forward strand.
GTTCTACAATCCGTTCCATGCGCTTTCGATCGTGTTCCTCTATGGCTCGGCGCTGCTGTTTGCCATGCATGGGGCGACGATCCTGGCAGTCAGCCGCTTCGGGGGCGACCGCGAGCTGGAACAGATCGTGGACCGTGGCACGGCATCCGAACGGGCGGCACTGTTTTGGCGCTGGACCATGGGCTTCAATGCCACGATGGAAGGCATCCACCGTTGGGCTTGGTGGTTCGCGGTTCTGACCACTCTGACGGGCGGCATCGGTATCCTTCTGACGGGCACCGTGGTCGATAACTGGGCAGAATGGGCAGCACAGCGCGGCTTCCGCCCGACCTATTGAGAAAAGGGAGGACGCAACCATGGCAGACCATGACTACATCCAGGAAACCAAGGCCCAGCGCATTCGCAACTGGATCTTGTCGGAAATGCTGCGCGGCGGTGGATATGCAGCGGTTGTGCTGCTGGGCATCGGCGGGCTGATCGGGGTGATCTATCTGGTAGGGCTATTGCTGCCCGACGAGAGCAAGAACGCGCCCCCGCCCATGCCCTACAGCGCCTATGAAGCGCCGCTTCATATCGCCAGGGCATAAGGCACGAAGATCGGGGCAGGGCGGCCAGCCCGGCCTGCCCCCCAAAGGGTTCGGACCAAAACGCCGGTTCGGACGCGGGCACGTGACGCCCGGTTCCCTTTCCTGTTGGCGACAGGAAACTGGTGCCGTGCGGGTTTCCACCCCACGGCACCTCTTTTATTTTTGGCCTTCGGGCCTGCGGGAGGACTGACATGCGCGGCATCGACCTTTATGGCACAGACACCCCTCTGCTTGACCGCGTGGCCTGTCCCGCAGACCTGCGCGATCTGAGCGATCTGGAACTGGCCGATCTGGCAGACGAGTTACGCGCCGAGACTGTGCAGGCTGTCAGCCGCACGGGCGGGCATCTGGGCTCATCGCTTGGCGTGGTGGAACTGACTGTGGCCATCCATGCCGTGTTCCGCACGCCCTTTGACAAGCTGATCTGGGATGTGGGGCACCAGTGCTACCCACACAAGATCCTGACAGGCCGTCGCGCGCAGATGAAAACCCTGCGCCAAGAGGGCGGAATTTCCGGCTTCACCAAGCGCAGCGAATCCGCTTTCGATCCGTTCGGCGCGGCGCATTCCTCCACCTCGATTTCCGCAGCCCTTGGCTTCACCATTGGCCGCGATATGGGCCAGCCCACGGGCGATGCGATCGCTGTGATTGGCGATGGCTCCATCACTGCTGGCATGGCCTATGAGGCGCTGAACAATGCAGGCTCCGAGCGGCGGCGCATGTTCGTGATCCTGAACGACAACGATATGTCGATTGCCCCCCCGGTGGGCGCGATGAACACCTATCTGAACAAGCTTAACCTGCCAGGCGCGAGTTTGCGCGACATCGCGGCGGGTTTCATCGCGGCCTTGCCTGACAGTCTGCGCGCCCAAGCCCTGCGGGCGCGGGAACTGGCTTGCGGCGCGCCGCCTGACAGCACCATGTTCGAACATCTGGGCTTCACCTATATCGGCCCGATTGACGGCCATTCCATGCCGGACCTTCTGGCCACACTCCGCATGGCGCGCGACCGCGCCGAGGGGCCTGTGCTGATCCATGTGCGCACCGTGAAGGGAAAGGGCTATGCGCCCGCCGAGGCGTCGGGCTGCAAATACCACGGTGTCGCCACGTTTGACGTGGCCACCGGCGCGCAGGCGAAAGCGAAAGCCAATGCGCCCGCCTATACTGCGGTCTTTGGGCGCACGCTGACCGACCTTGCCGCGCGTGATCCGAATATCGTGGCCGTAACTGCCGCGATGCCGGGGGGCACGGGCATTGACATCATGGCGCAGCGCTTCCCGCGCCGGGTCTTCGATGTGGGCATTGCCGAACAGCACGCTGTGACATTCGCGGCGGGGATGGCGGCAAGTGGCCTCAAGCCCTTTTGCGCGATTTACTCGACCTTCTTGCAGCGCGGCTATGACCAGATCGTGCATGACGTGGCGCTTCAGGGTTTGCCGGTGCGTTTCGCCATCGACCGCGCAGGGTTGGTGGGCGCGGACGGCGCGACCCATGCAGGCGCGTTCGACGTGGCTTATCTGGCCAATCTGCCCGGCATGGTCGTGATGGCCGCAGGCGACGAGGCTGAGCTGATGCACATGGTCGCCACCGCCGCCGCCCATGACAGCGGGCCGATTGCGTTTCGCTTCCCGCGTGGCGAAGGGGTGGGGGTCGAGATGCCCGTCCAAGGCAGGGTGCTGGAAATCGGCAAAGGCCGCGTGGTGCAAGAGGGCGCGCGCGTGGCACTCCTGTCTTTTGGGGCGCATCTGTCCGAAGTGCGGCTTGCAGCGGAATCGCTCGCTGCGCGCGGCATCACGGCCACCATCGCCGATGCGCGCTTTGCCAAACCGCTCGACACGGCCTTGATCGACCAGCTTGCGCGCCACCATCAGGCGTTGATTACCATCGAGCAAGGGTCAATCGGCGGCTTTGGCGCGATGGTGCTGCATTATCTGGCAAATTCAGGCGGCCTCGATCGCGGTTTGTCCGTACGCGCGATGACCTTGCCTGACCGCTTCATCGAACAGGCAAGCCCGGCTGCTATGTATCGCGATGCAGGCCTGACCGCCGAGGACATCGCGCGCACCGCCCTGCAAGCGCTGGGTTTGGCCACTTTGGCGCGGCGCGAGGCGATCGTGACTGTTGCCTGACCGATTGCGCCGTCGCATGATGGCAAAACCATCAGCAAGGAGGAACCATGTCCACCAGTGAATTGAAGAACGCCCCGCCGCTTTATGGCTGGGCGATTGCCGCAGCCGTGGGGCTTGTGACATTCGGGATCAGCTACCTGGTTCTTGACCTTGGGTTGAATGGCGGGGTCTTTGTGGCCGCCGTGATGGCGCTGATCGTGGGCGGGATCTTTACTTGGGCCGAAAGCCCGCGCCGGGGGGAAGAGCATGCGCCTGTGGCCAATGCGCCCGCAGCCCATGCGCCTGCCCCCGCCGCCGCGCCTGCGGCCCCTGTTGCCGCAGCCCCGGCCCCTGCGCCCGCAGCCCCGGCCCCTGCGCCCGCAGCCCCGGCCCCTGCGCCCGCAGCGATGGAAACAACCCCCGTCGCAGAAGCGCGCCCCGCTGGCCTGACCGCCGCGCAGGGCGTGGCCGATGATCTGAAGCTGATCAACGGTGTGGGCCCCGTGCTTGAACGCAAGCTCAATGACCTTGGCTTCTACCACTTCTGGCAAATCGCCCGCTGGACCGAGGCAGAGGTCGCGTGGGTCGACGGCTTCCTGAACTTCAAAGGCCGGATCGCGCGCGACAACTGGATCGCGCAGGCCACGAAACTCGCGCAAACCAGCCCCGCCCGCGCGCCGGCATGATCCTGCACCACGGCCATGTCGCCCGAACGGGCGACTGGCAACTTCTGACCGATCAGGTCATGGGCGGGGTTTCTACAGGCAGGCTGTCTCGCGCCAGCCGCGACGGCCGTGATTGTCTGGTGATGACGGGCGATGTGCGCTTGGAGAATAACGGCGGCTTCGTGCAGATGGCGCTGGACTTGTGCCCGCCCGGCGGCACATTTGACGCCCGCGCCTTCACCCATCTGCTGCTGATCGCGGCGGGCAATGGCGCACGATACAATGTTCATTTGCGCACGCGCGACTTGACGCGGGTCTGGCAATCCTATCGCGCGAGCTTCACGGCGGGGCAGGATTGGGCGACGATTAATCTGCCTTTGGCCGATTTTGTTCCCCACCGCACGGACACGCCCCTGAACCTGTCCCGCCTGCACCGCCTTGGCTTGGTGGCCATAGGGCAGGCGATGGTGGCGGAATTGGCTGTGGCACAGGTCGAACTTCTGCGCGTGCCATCGTGAAAAAAACGCCGCGCAGGGCATCCCTTGCGCGGCGTCGTTGTCAAAGCGCCAGTCCAGAGCGCCGGGCAGGGGGCTTATTTCGGCATAATCCGGTAAATGTCCCCGTCATCCGTCGCCGTGTAAAGCGCCCCATCCGGCCCTTGCACCACAGTGCGGAAGCGCCCGCGCTCCATCGGGATAGGCATTTCGATCACGGAATTGACGCCCAAACCGTCATCTGTCAGGTCCAAAAGAGCGATGCGCTGGCCGACAGGGGTGCCGCCAAAGCCGATGCCCATGATGCCTATTGCCATGCGCCCTTCATACTCGCCCCGATGGCTGCCCGTCAGGAATGCCGCCGAGGATGTTCCTTGTGACAGCCCGTTATTGTTCCAGGCAGGCCGCATCGCATTGGGGAAGCTGTTGAGGTCTGTCATCAGCATGAAGGCTGCACGCTGGGCGGGGTCCATGCCTTCCATCTGGTTGGGCGAGTAGCCGCAATAGGTATCCGGGCAGTCGAGGCGTCCGCCCATGCCGGGGCGCGGGTCCCAGCCACCATTGCCACCGGGAACCAGCGCTTTGATTTCGTCCGAATGCCACGGCCCATGCTCGGCAATGATCGGGCGGTTATCGCTGTGGCGGAAGGCGAGGCCTTGCACGCAGCGGAACCCACAGCCATAGACGCGCAGTCGAAAAACGCGGGTGCGTTGTTGCCCGGCGCACCATTGCTTTCGGTGTCGATGCGCAGCACCTTGCCGCCCATATGCGTGGGCGATTGCGGCATCATGCCGTTATGGGTGTCACCCGTCGTCACATAGAGGAACCCCCACGCCCGGATTGAACCGCACCCGCCCGCCAGTATGCGCTTCGGGACCACCGCAGGGATGGGCGCTGTGAAGGGGATATCGGTCACGATATCGCGGCGATTGTGCACGCGGTCAAATTCTTGGCTGACTTCAAAGCGCATCACGCGGTTTGACCCCGGCGCGGTCAGGCTGGATGTGGACATCACAGTAATGCGGCGATTGTTGTCGAACTTCGGGTCGATGGCCACGCCCATCATGCCGGCTTGCTCTTTGCAGAACAGGTCATAGGCGATGCTGTCAAAGCCAGACGAGCGCACCATGCCCAGAAGGGGGCTTGACCTCGCCATCGGGCATCCGAACCGACAGGCCTCGGCATTTTTCGCTGAAGAACATCGTTCCGTCGGGCAGGAAAGCCAGATCCCACGGGTTGTCCAGATCGGACATGATGGTTTCATAGGTCAATTCAGGCGCGCTTGCCGTTGCGGCCCCGGCCAGTAGGCCAAGGGCGGCTGCTGAAGCCAACAGAGTCGAAAGGCGTAGTCCTTGTGCAGACCTGGTCATTTCTTGGTCGCCTCCCAGAGTTGAAGCGCGCGCTCCTCAACGCCCGACAATGACGCGGGGTAAAGACGGTTGGCGATGGGTCAATAAATTTTATTGCGCAAGTTAAACATTAATCTTTGTGAATATTGCGCCCGCAGAAAAGCCGCCCGGTGGGGCGGCTCTTTCGATACGGGCGCAGAAGCGTATCCAGTTTTGCTGAAATTGCTTTAAGGAAGGACTGATCAACACGTTCGGCAGCGCCGAGTTGGCGACCTGATCGTCTTTGCGGGCGCGAGGCCGGGTTCCGGGGTCGGGTTTCTCCGTTTCAGATCCGACAGACAGGCTGTTTTTCGGATTTCGAGCAGACTCGTCCCTCATGCCACACGCCTCCTTCGCACCAGGAACAGGTTGCCGAGCGCGAACAGCGTGCAGAGCTGGGCGCGGTTCTTGGCGAGGGCACGGTAACGGGCCTTCACGTGGCCGAACCGGCGCTAGATGATGCGGAAAGGATGCTCGACCTTGGCTCTGACCATGGCGATCAGGCGGTTGATACGCGCGTCGAGGGGGTGCAGCGAACCGCCCTTCGGGGCCTTGCGCATGACGCCCCAGATCTTGCCCGGGCCCTTGAAGGCCGCCTCGCGTTCGATGCGGACATAGCCCTTCTTGGCCTAGACCAACGTTTCATCGCCATGCAGACGCGCCTCCCAGACCTGGCTGTCATGGACCTTGGCGGTCGTGGTGTCGAGGCTATGGGTCACGCCGCTGTCCACATCCACGCCGATATGCGCCTTCATGCCGAAATACCAGTCGTTGCCCTTCCTGGTTGATGACATCTCGGGGTCGCGGGCCCCGACCCTTTTCTTCGTCGAGGAGGGCGCGTCGATGATCGTGGCGTCCACCAACGTGCCCGCGTGCAGGGCGATCCCCTTGTCGGCCAGGTGCGCGTTGACGTCGGCGAAGATCGCCTCGGTCAGTCCGTGTCGCTCCAGCAGGTGGCGGAAGTTCAGGATCGTGGTCTCATCAGGGATGCGGTCGTCGCCCAGCTCGATCCCGGCAAAGCGGCGCATCGCCTCGCGATCGTAAAGGGTGTCCTCGGCCATCGGGTCGCTCAGCGCCTACCAATGCGGCAGGAAGTAGACCCGCAACATCGTCTCCAGCGGCATCGGCGGGCGCCCGCCCTTCGGTCCGGCCTTCGGGTAGTGCGGCGCGATCAGAGCCAGCAGCCGACCACAGGGCACCACCGCCTCCATCTCCGCCAGGAACTGCTCGCGCCGTGTCACCTTCTTCTTCATCGCATCGCGCAGGCCGGGAAAGGCGGGCTGTTTCGGCATTTGAAGGGCTTCTTGCACGGATGCCCCCAGCCTACCAGATCATGCCGGAAACCGAAGGTTTTTCAGGCTTTCCTTTGGTTATGACCCCTCTCAAGGCATTTGGTTCAGGCCATGCCCCAGAAACACGAGATGGCGCTGTACAGAAGGCCATCTGTGCAAGTTTAAAGATGTATTGCAAGCCCTGCTTTGGGCGCGCTTATCCCGCTTTTGCCATCGCGGCTGCCGTGTCCAGCATCCGGTTCGAGAAGCCCCATTCGTTGTCATACCACGACAACACGCGGACCATCCGGCCTTCGAGCACTTTGGTCTGGTCCAGATGGAAGATGGACGAGCGCGGATCGTGGTTGAAATCCATGCTCACATTGGGCTGATCGGTCACGCCCAAGATACCCTTCAGCGCCCCGGCGCTGGCTGCAGCCACGACTGCGGCGTTGATTTCGTCGGCAGTCGTGTCGCGAGCGGCTTCAAAAGTCAGGTCCACGACCGAGACATTCGGTGTGGGCACGCGGATCGCGACACCATCAAGCTTGCCCGCCAGTTCCGGCAGCACCAGCCCCACAGCCTTTGCCGCGCCCGTGGATGTCGGGATCATGCTCATCGCAGCGGCACGCGCGCGATACATGTCCTTGTGCATCGTGTCGAGCGTGGGCTGGTCGCCTGTATAACTGTGGATCGTGGTCATGAAGCCGCGTGTGATGCCCACTGTGTCATGCAGCACTTTGGCGACGGGCGACAGGCAGTTGGTCGTGCACGATCCGTTCGACACGATCCGGTCGGCAGCGGTCAGCGTGTCGTGGTTCACGCCATACACAATCGTCTTGTCAGCCCCTGCGGAGGGGGCCGAAACCAGCACTTTGCCGGCCTTGCCCAGATGCACCTTGGCCTTCACGGCATCGGTGAAAATGCCCGTGCATTCGAGCACGATGTCGATGTCGTCCCAAGGCAGGTTGGCGGGGTCACGCTCGGCCGTCACCTTGATGGGGCCACGGCCCACATCGATGGTGGTGTCGGTCGCGGTGACATCCGCTGGAAAGCGGCCATGCACCGAATCGAAACGCAGCAAATGCGCGTTGCTGGCCACCGGGCCAAGGTCGTTGATGGCGACGATTTCCAGATCGTCGCGGCCCTGTTCCACCAGCGCGCGCAGCACCAGCCGCCCGATACGGCCAAATCCGTTGATGGCAAGACGTGTGGTCATGGTCATTTCCCCCGTGGCGGTGTTCGCGCTAACATCTCGCGAGCGTGCTAGCACGCGACCTGACAAAGATCAAGCAAGCGTGCTCAGCATGTTGTGCAGCCTGCCTTGCGCGTGGGGGGCGTGACAGGCTGGCCTGCACGCATGGCACCCATCATCCCGCCTTTGATATTGACCACAGGCGCGTCGATCTTGCCAGCAAGCAACTTCTGCGCTTGGGCGGAGCGCGCACCGGATGCGCAAATCAGCGCGACAGGCGTGTTCGGGTTGATATATGGGCGCAATGCGGACAGAAAACTGGGAAGGCCCGCAAAAGTGATCAACCGCGCGCCGGGCAGAACCCCGCTTTGCGCCCATTCGGCGGGGTTGCGAATATCGACAATCAGCGCCCCCGCTGCCTGTGCCTCGTAGAATGTCATGCTGTCAGCGTCCGATTTACTGAAAAGTCCAAACATCGCTGGTGCTCCTGCGCCCTATATACATTCTGTAATTCGAATGTGTATAGGGCGCAAGTCCTACTCGCGCGATGCGCTCAAGGCTACCTTGCTTTTGCGCGACTCAGGATAGACCAGACCCGCCGAAATGATCAGCTTGGCCGTGTCCTCGATCCCCATATCCAACTCGATCACATCCGAGCGCGGCACGATCAACAAGAATCCCGATGTCGGGTTCGGTGTCGTGGGCAGGAAAATCGAGAGCATCTCGCCATGCTCGGCCAACCGCTCGCCAATCTCGCCGCGTGTGGTGGTCGAGATGAAGGCCAACGCCCAAATGCCGGGGCGGGGATATTGCACAAGGCAAGCGCGGTCGAAGGTGGGGGTGTTGCGGGCCAGCACCGTGTCTGCGATCTGCTTCACAGCATTGTAGATGGTGCGCACGACGGGCATCGCCTCTACGATCCGCTCGCCCCAGCCGACGATAGTCCGACCCACAAAGCCGCGTGTCAGATACCCCATGATCAGAGTGAAAATCACGAAGATCAGCACGCCCATGCCGGGAATGTCCGGGCTCAGATATTGGTGCGGATGAAAGCGGGCCGGGATGAGCGGCAGCACTTTGCTGTCGATCCATGTAACGATGTTCCAGATCAGCCAGCCCGTGAGGATGCCGGGCGCGATGACGGCCAGCCCGGCAAGGAAGGTGTTGCGCAGGGATGCGAGGAAGCCGCGTTTAGGGTCTTGGCTCATGTCAGGGTCCCAAGGGTTACCCCGCCTGACATGGATGATGCAGACCGCTTATACAAGCGCCTTCGCTATCGCCGCGCCAAGGCGCGCATTGTTTCGCACCAGCGCGATATTGGCGCGCAGGGATGCGCCCTCGGTCAGCTCGAAAATGCGGCGCAGCAGGAAGGGCGTGACAGCTTTAGCAGTGATGGATTGCGCCTCTGCCTCGGCCAACGCCTGCGCGATGAGGGGGGCCAGCGTCGCGTGCGGGATTTCATCTGCCACCGGGATGGGATTGGCCACCAACTGCCCCCCCGGCAGGCGCAAAGCCGCGCGCATGTGATGGGCGCGGGCGATCAGGCGCGCGTCATCCATCCGCAACGGCGCTTTCAGCCCGATATCGCGTGACCAGAAGGCAGGCAGCGCGTCTTGGCCATGGGCGATCACAGGCACGCCCAAGGTTTCCAGCACTTCCAGTGTCTTGGGCAGATCCAGAATAGCTTTCGCGCCAGCGGCCACCACGGTCACAGGCGTCTGTGCAAGCTCTTGCAAGTCGGCGGAAATGTCAAAACTGGTTTCCGCGCCGCGATGCACACCGCCGATCCCGCCTGTGGCAAAGACTTCGATCCCGGCCAGATGCGCGCAGATCATGGTGGCGGCGACGGTCGTTGCCCCAGTGGCCCCTGTCGTCAAGGCCACGGCCAGATCGGCGCGCGACAGTTTCAGGGCGTCCGGCGTCTGCGCCAGACGCTCCAGCCGCGCCCGGTCAAGCCCGACTTGGATCGCGCCATCCATCACGGCAATCGTGGCCGGGATTGCGCCTGCGTCGCGAGTATCCTGCTCGACCTGTTCGGCCATCGCCAAATTCTGCGGCCATGGCATGCCATGCGTGATGATCGTAGATTCGAGCGCCACGATGGGCAGACCGCGCGCGCGGGCGTCAGCAACCTCGGGGGCGTAGGTTAAGGGTGCAGAAACGGGGGCGGTCAAATCTCTGGTCCTCCTGCAACGTAATCGGCGGCGGCAAGAAGCGCTTGCGCGAGCGCCGCGCCGCGGTCCATCCCTCGCGCTTCGGCCGCGATATGGGCCGCCATGAACGTATCACCCGCGCCCGTGACGCGCGCCACCTGCACCTGACGTGGCGCAAGCGTCAGCACATCCGCACCATCGGCATCCGATGTATCGCGCGCGCCATCTGTCACCAGCACGCGCGCCGCCCCCCGCGCGATCAGCGCGCGCGCGGCATCGGCGCTGTGGGTATGCGTCTGGCCCGTGAGCAGACAGGCTTCCTCAAGATTGACATAAAGCGTTGTGCCGGCCCGCCGCACCAAGGGCAAAAGCCGCTCCCCCTTGCCGGGCGAGGCCGGGGCCACCCGCAAATCCGCCTGCCTAAAGAGCGGCGAGGTCGCGATCCGCGCCAGCAAACCCACTGTCAGGTTCCCATCCAGTGCCACCAGCCCGCGCCATGGGGCCGCATCAGACCCCAGCCTGCCATCGGCCAAAGGTGTCAGGATCTTCTCGCCCGCTGCTTCCAGTGAATGTGCATCTGCAATGGCAGCGATCAGGCCATTTGCCCCCTCGATCGCCATGTAGGTATCTGTGGGCAAATCGTCCGAGCGATACAGATGCGCCGTGTCGATCCCGCGCGCCTCCATCTCGGCCATCAGGGACTGGCCACTCGCGTCCCGCCCGACAGCCCCGAGAACCGCAGGCCGCATCCCGAACCGCGCGAGCGCCATGGCAATATTCAGTGCCACACCCCCCGGAATGCGCGTGATCCGCCCCGGCACGTCCGAACCCACGCGCATCTGCGCAGGCGCGCGCCCGATAATGTCCCAGAGCGCGGCCCCGATGCACAAGATATTTGGCTGTTCTGTCATGCCCTTGTCAAAGCGCATCGCGCGCGCGCTGGCAAGCGGGGTTTGTGCCTGCTACGAGGGGACATGACAGGTTTGCTGGATGATTTGTCCGAACGGCTACTCACGCATTTCGTTGGCGGGGCGTGGCGCGCACCTTTTTCGACCTGCGCGGTACCCCTGCCCGGGCGCGCGGGCGTGCTTGGGCAGGTGGTTCTGGCAGGACCGCAGGATCTGGCGCGCGCGCACACCGCGCGGCGGGCAGTTGATCCCGAAGATTGGGGCGCTCTGGACCGGGCTATGCACGCCAGCGCTCGATCACTTGCTCTGGAACTGTGCCAGATAGGTTTTCCCTGCGATCAGCGCGACTTGCGCAAGGTGCCCGCCCACCTGCGCGAACCGATATGGCACTGGAAGCCAAGCCCCGCAGAGCTGCTTCACGCCATCGCCACAGCCCGGCTCGCGCAACAGGTGGGCTTTCCCCCCGGTGCGCTGGCCGTGCTGCCTGTGGCGATCAGATGAAGCGCGACCCCCAGACACGCTGCGGAATGTCGGCGCGTGTCATGCCCAGTTTTGCAAGTTCTGCATCGGTCATCGCTGCCAGACGCTGGGCTTGCTGATATTTCGGATTTGCTTCTGCCACGCGTACCAGCGTGTGCAACAGCGATGCGCCAAGACGCGCCAGAACATTGGTGCGCGGAGCAGTGTTTGTCGTGATACTTGCCATTTGGAAACCCTTTCGGTGGTCGGAGTTTCCTCCCTGCCCAGCAAGATAGGTCAGGCTTGCTGGCGTAACCAGAGCCAAAGCCGAAACCCCGCCTTGCAAAAAACGCAAGGCTCGCGCGCTTAAAAATCCTGAACCAATCAGCGCCATAGTCAGAGTTCCGCGAAAAAGTTCTGGTTTTGTTCATCATTTCGCGCTACAGAACATTAGTCGAACAACCTGGCGATTGCTGCTTGCGGCGCGCTGTGAAATAAGGGGGCAAACATGGCAGTGGTGGATTTGTTGACGATGACGGACAAGCGGAGCGCAGACAAACAAAAGGCACTCGATTCGGCGCTTGCGCAGATCGAGCGGCAATTCGGCAAAGGCTCGATCATGCGGCTCGGTGTGAACAGCCCCGTGATGGAGATTGAAGCGACCTCGACAGGCTCACTCGGTCTGGACATTGCTCTGGGAATCGGCGGGCTGCCCAAAGGGCGGATCATCGAAATTTATGGCCCGGAATCGTCGGGCAAGACGACACTGACGCTGCATGTCGTGGCCGAAGAGCAGAAAAAGGGTGGCATCTGCGCCTTTGTGGATGCTGAACACGCGCTTGACCCGCAATATGCCAAGAAACTGGGCGTCAATCTGGACGAGCTGCTGATCTCGCAGCCCGACACAGGTGAACAGGCGCTGGAAATTGTCGATACGCTCGTGCGCTCCGGCGCTGTGTCGCTTGTCGTGGTCGATTCGGTTGCCGCGCTCACGCCCAAGGCTGAACTCGAAGGTGACATGGGCGACAGCAATGTGGGCGTCCATGCCCGGCTGATGAGCCAGGCCATGCGCAAACTGACTGGCTCGATCAGCCGCAGCAATTGCATGGTGATCTTCATCAACCAGATCCGCATGAAGATTGGCGTGATGTTCGGCTCGCCCGAAACCACGACCGGGGGGAATGCGTTGAAATTCTACGCGTCAGTGCGGCTCGATATCCGGCGCACCGGAGCGATCAAGGACCGCGAAGAAGTCGTGGGCAACCAGACCCGCGTGAAAGTGGTCAAGAACAAAGTGGCGCCACCTTTCAAGCAGGTGGAATTCGACATCATGTATGGAGAAGGGATTTCCAAGACGGGGGAATTGCTCGATCTTGGGGTGAAAGCGGGTGTCGTGGAAAAGTCCGGCGCGTGGTATTCCTACGGCGATGAACGCATTGGGCAGGGGCGGGAGAACGCTAAAACTTTCTTGCGGGAAAACCCGCAGCGCGCGCATGAAATCGAAGACAAGATCCGCGCCGCGCATGGTCTGGATTTCGGGATGTCCGAGAACGATCCTGACGTGTTGGAGGACTGAGTCCGCCTTGGGTGTGGACAGCCCCAATGTGCGGGGATAAACGGGGGTGTGAATGACCAAGCCCCTGACGCGCCGGAGTTTCCCAAATGGCCAGCCTGAACGACATCCGCTCGACTTTCTTGGACTTTTTCGCCCGCAATGGCCACGCGGTCGTGGACAGCTCGCCCCTCGTGCCGCGAAACGATCCGACGCTGATGTTCACCAATTCGGGCATGGTGCAGTTCAAGAACGTATTCACGGGGCTGGAGCATCGCGACTATAACCGCGCGACCACAGCGCAGAAATGTGTCCGCGCGGGCGGTAAGCATAACGATCTCGACAATGTTGGCTACACGGCGCGTCACCACACATTCTTTGAAATGCTGGGGAATTTCAGCTTCGGCAATTACTTCAAGTCCGAGGCGATCCCCTTTGCTTGGGAATTGCTGACCAAGGATTTCGACATTCCCAAAGACCGGCTGCTGGTCACAGTCTATCACACGGATGATGAAGCAGCGGCCATCTGGACGAAAGTCGTGGGTCTGTCAGAGCACCGCATCATCCGCATTCCGACCGACGATAACTTCTGGCGCATGGGTCCGACTGGACCCTGCGGGCCCTGCACTGAGATTTTTTTCGATCATGGCGACCACATCTGGGGTGGCCCACCCGGCTCGCCCGAGGAAGATGGGGATCGCTTCATCGAAATCTGGAACCTTGTTTTCATGCAAAATGAGCAGCATGCCGATGGCAGCCTGACCAACCTGCCGCGTCAGTCGATTGACACAGGCATGGGACTGGAACGGATCGGCGCGCTGCTGCAAGGTAAACACGACAATTACGACACCGACGTCATGCGCGGCCTGATCGAGGCGTCGGCAAACGCAACCTCCAGCGACCCGGATGGCCCTGGCAAAATTCATCATCGCGTTATCGCCGATCACTTGCGCGCAACCTCTTTCCTGATTGCTGATGGTGTGATGCCCAGCAATGACGGGCGCGGCTATGTTCTGCGCCGGATCATGCGTCGCGCAATGCGCCATGCGCATATGTTGGGCGCGCAAGACCCGGTCATGCATCGCCTTGTGCCCGCGCTGGTGACTGCGATGGGTGGCCATTACAGCGAGTTGCGGGCGGCCCAGGCGCTCATCACGGAAACGCTGCGTGCCGAAGAAACGCGTTTCCGTCAGACTTTGGACCGGGGGCTGAAACTGCTCGATGCGGAAGTTGCAGGCTTGCCCGAGGGGGCAGCTTTGTCGGGCGAGGCGGCGTTCAAGCTTTATGACACATATGGTTTCCCTCTCGATCTGACACAGGACGCGTTGCGCGAACGCGGACGCAAAGTAGATACTGACGGGTTCGATGCTGCCATGGCCGAACAGAAGGCGCGTGCGCGTGCCGCATGGGCCGGGTCGGGAGAGGCCGCACAATCGACCATCTGGTTCACTTTGTCTGATAAATTCGGGGCAACCGAGTTTCTGGGCTATGACATGGAAGCCGCCGAAGGGCAGGTCTTGGCGCTTGTTGTAGACGGGGCCGAGGTGGCGCAGGCCAGCGCAGACGTGACGATCTTGACCAACCAGACCCCGTTTTATGCCGAATCGGGCGGGCAGGTTGGCGATACCGGGCTGATCCGGTCGGCGACCGGGACAGCGGAAGTCACGGACACGCGCAAGGCCAATGGACTGTTTTTGCATATTGCCCGCGTAAGCGAAGGGCAGATTTCCACAGGCCAGCCTGTCAAGATGGAAGTCAGCCATGCGCGTCGTGCAGCGATCAGGGCCAATCACTCGGCCACACATTTGTTGCATGAAGCGCTGCGCCGGGCTCTCGGCACGCATGTCGCGCAGAAAGGGTCGTTGAATGCCGCTGATCGGTTGCGTTTCGATTTCAGCCATGGTGCAGCGGTTGCTGCGGACCAGCTTGCAGCGGTCGAAGCGGAGGTCAACGCGTTCATCCGGCAAAACACGCGGGTGGAGACCCGACTGATGACCCCGGACGACGCCCGCGCCATCGGGGCGCAGGCGTTGTTTGGCGAAAAATATGGGGATGAAGTCCGCGTGGTTTCCATGGGCCATCTGACCGGGTCCGGCAAAGGTGCGGATGGGGCGACCTATTCGCTGGAATTGTGCGGGGGCACGCATGTCGCGCGGACGGGCGATATAGGGGCTTGTGTCATTTTGGGCGAAGCTGCGTCCTCGGCTGGGGTGCGGCGGGTCGAAGCGTTGACAGGTCAGCCTGCCATTGACCATCTGCGCGCGCAGGATTTGCGGTTGTCCAGCCTTGCGGCGTTGTTGAAGGTTCCTGTGGCGGAAGTGGGCGAGCGGGTGAAAGCGCTGCTGGAAGAAAAGCGTGCGGCGTCAAATGAGATCGCGCAACTGAAGCGGCAAGTTGCGATGGGCGGCAGTGGTACCGAGGCCCCCCGTGACGTTGCAGGCGTGAAGGTCATCGCGCGGGTGGTGGGCGGGGTCGCGGGCAAGGAATTGCCAGCCTTGATCGACGCGATGAAAGCTCAGCTTGGCTCGGGCGTGGTTGTCTTGGTGGCCGAGAGCGGGGGCAAGCCCACAGTTGCGGCCGGCGTGACAGCGGATTTGACTGCGCGCCTGTCAGCGGTGGATCTGGTGCGTGCAGCCGTTGCCGAATTGGGCGGCAAGGGCGGAGGTGGACGGCCAGAACTGGCCCAGGGTGGCGGCGCTGACCCGTCGCGTGCGGATGCGGCACTGGCCGCAGCAATCGCGCTGATTGAAGGGAGCACAGTATGACCACCGCGCTTTGGATTGCCCATGTCGAAGTGACCGACCCAGTAGCCTATGGCGACTATGCCAGCCGTGCGACGACGGCGATCGCGGCGCATGGTGGTGTGTTTCTGGCCCGCGCAGGGCGCTATGTGCAGCTCGAAGGGCGGGACCGGGCGCGAAATGTCGTCGCGCGTTTTCCGTCATTGGAGGCGGCGGTGGCCTGCTATAACTCCCCCGCCTATCAGGAAGCACTGAGTTTCGCCAAGAACGCGGCGATCCGCGATCTGGTTGTGGTGGAGGAAGTCGCGCCCTGATCGGGTCAGTGCAAGCGCAGGTCGCGGCGTGTGAAGCGCCCGACCTCGAATTCACCGACGACATTGCGCCATTCACCCGGCGCTAGCTGTTTGCGGTGGGTGAATCGAACTGAATGCAGCGGGCCATCGAGCTTGTTGTGCCAAAACTCGATAAAGTCGAACAGGCGCGGGTAATCCGGGGCCAAGTCATAGTCCTGCCAGATGAAAGCATTCAGCACATTTCGATGATCCGGCATCCGGTAGAGCATTTCAGCGGTGGTCAAGCCGTAGCCCTTCAGCATCAATTCAACGGGGGATGTCGCCATTGTGGCACCTCTTTTTGGCTGTCGCTAAGGGCAGGATGCCAATCAAAGAATAATAATCAATGAAAACATCCTGTTGGCACTATCCGCGGGCGGCTGCCAATGCCCAGTGCCCCTTGCTGTTGCACCCCCACGGCGGCTTGTTTAAAGTGCCGCAAAGCGCGCGCTTCCGCGATGCAGAAAAGACGAGGCCAAGGTGACAGATACTCCCGAAACCCCTGAAATCCTTGACGAAACGCCGCCCAATCCGCCCAGCGGGCCGAGCGTGTCGATCACGCAGGAGATGCGCGCTTCTTATCTCGATTACGCGATGAGCGTGATTGTCAGCCGCGCGATCCCTGATTTGCGGGACGGCTTAAAACCTGTGCATCGGCGTATTTTGTATGCGATGTCGGAAACTGGCAACACGCATGACAAGCCCTATCGCAAATCCGCGCGGCCTGTGGGCGATGTGATGGGGAAATACCACCCGCATGGCGACAGCGCGATTTATGACGCGTTGGTGCGGATGGCGCAGCCATTTTCCATGTCGCTCAAACTGCTGGATGGGCAGGGGAATTTCGGGTCCATGGACGGCGACAACCCGGCGGCGATGCGCTATACCGAAGTGCGCATGGACAAGCCTGCCGCGTTTTTGCTGGCCGATATCGACAAGGACACAGTCGATTTTCAGGACAATTACGATGGCAAGGACCGCGAGCCCACGGTTCTGCCCGCGCGTTTCCCGAATATGCTGGTCAATGGTGCGGGCGGGATTGCGGTCGGCATGGCGACGAACATCCCGCCGCATAACTTGGGCGAGGTGATCGATGCGACGCTAGCGCTGATCGAGAATCCCGACCTGACATCCGAAGACCTGATGACCTATGTCCCGGCGCCCGATTTCCCCACGGGCGCGCTGATCCTTGGCCGTTCCGGCGCGCGCAAGGCGTATCTGGAAGGGCGCGGGTCTGTGATCATCCGCGCGCGCACTCATGTCGAAGAAGTGCGCAAGGACCGCTACGCCATCGTGGTCGATGAAATTCCCTATCAGGTAAATAAATCGACAATGGTCGAGAAAATTGCCGATGCCGTGCGCGACAAGCGGATCGAGGGGATTTCGTCAGTGGCGGACGAATCCGACCGAACGGGTGTGCGGGTTGTGGTGGAACTGAAGCGCGACGCCACGGCCGATGTGGTGCTGAACCAGCTCTTCCGCTTCACACCGATGCAGACAAGCTTCGGCTGCAACATGCTCGCGCTGAACGGGGGGCGGCCCGAGCAATTGACCTTGCGCGATTTCCTGAGCGCGTTCGTGGGCTTTCGCGAAGAAGTGGTTACGCGGCGCACCGCGTTTGAACTCAACAAAGCGCGCGAACGCTCGCACCTGCTCTGTGGTCTGGCGGTCGCCGTGTCGAATGTGGACGAAGTCGTGGCGACGATCCGAAGCTCCGCCGACCCGGCCGAGGCGCGCGAGCGACTGATGACGCGGCGCTGGCCCGCCCATGACATCGCGCCTTTCATCCGCCTGATCGACGATCCCAGCCACACGATCAACGATGATGGCACCTATAACCTGTCCGAAGTGCAGGCGCGTGCGATCCTTGATTTGCGTTTGCAGCGCCTGACGGCGATGGGGGTGAAGGAGATCACGGACGAGCTGGAAAGCCTGGCCGCCAAGATCACCGATTATCTGGACATCCTGCGCTCGCGCGCCCGCGTGATGGAGATCATTTCCACCGAATTGCGCGAAATCCGCGATGCCTTCGCCGTGCCCCGCCGCACCGAGATCATGGATTGGTCCGGTGATATGGAAGACGAGGACCTTATCGAGCGTGAAGATATGGTCGTGACGGTGACAGCCGGAGGCTACATCAAGCGCACGCCCCTGGCCGAATTCCGCGCCCAGCGCCGCGGCGGCAAGGGGCTGTCGAGCATGTCCACCAAAGATGATGATGTGGTCACGCAGCTTTTCGTGGCCAATACCCACACACAGCTTCTGTTCTTCACAACGGACGGCATGGCCTATAAGCTGAAAACATGGCGGCTGCCGCTTGCCGGGCGCAATGCGCGCGGCAAGGCGATGGTCAATATTCTGCCGATTGAGCAAGGGGTGAGCATTGCCGCGATCATGCCGGTCGAGCGGCCAGAGGAAGAATGGGAAGCGCTGCAAATCGTCTTTGCCACATCCGAGGGCGATGTGCGGCGCAATGCGCTGTCGGATTTCACCAATGTCCTGCGCAATGGCAAGATCGCGATGAAACTGCCGGACGGTGTCAGCTTGGTGAATGCGCGCATTTGCGACGAAGACGATGACGTGATGCTGGTGACGGCCCTTGGTCGCGCGATCCGCTTCCCGACGACAGATGTGCGCGTGTTCAAGGGCCGCGATTCGACGGGTGTGCGCGGGGTGAAGCTCGCCGATGGGGACCGGGTCGTGTCGATGGCGGTGATCCGCCACTTTGAAGCGACGCCCGAAGAACGCGCCACCTATCTGAAAATGCGCCGCGCCATGGCCGGTGTAACCGAAGATGAGGGCGAGGATGAAGAGGACGCCAACGAGGCCGCGCTCTCGCCCGAGCGTTACGCAGAAATGTCCGCGGCCGAGGATCTAATCCTGACAATCACCGAAAACGGTATGGGCAAGCTGTCATCTTCGCACAATTACCCGGTGCGCGGGCGCGGGGGGATGGGTGTCGCTGCTATGGATCGCGCAATGCGGGGCGGTTCATTGATCGCCTGCTTCCCGGTCGAGATGTCGGATCAAGTGATGCTTGCGACGTCGACAGGGCAGAGCATTCGGGTGCCGGTCGAAGGAATTTCCTTCCGCTCCCGGTCTGCGGGCGGTGTGCGGGTCTTTGCCACTGGGGCAGGCGAGCGCGTCGTGTCTGTGGCGCGTGTGGCCGAAACCGAAGAGGATGGCGAGCCCGGCACATGATCGCCGGGCTTGACGCCGCTCTGGCGGACCTGGCCGCCCGTCAGACGGTGACAACCTATGGCGCGCTTGCCGCGCAACTGGGGCTTGACGGGCCGGGCCGCATTGCGCGCCTGACCGATGCGCTGGAAGCAAGCATGATGCAGGACGCGCAAGCCGGACGCCCTTTGCGCGCGGCACGGGTGTTAAGCAGGGCATCGGACGGTTTGCCCGCGCGCGGGTTTTTTCAGGTTGCGCAGGCGCTTGGCCTGTATCACGGCCCAGCAGACGGGCCAGAGGCGCGCGCATTTCACGCCCGTCAGCTTGCAAGCTTCACGCTTGATTAAGAGCTTTGCCCTAACATAGCGCAAAGCAAGAGCGAGGAGCGCATGACACGCGGCGAAATTCCGTTTTTACCGAGCGAGTCAAGCGGAGTGACCAGCGACTGGATTGTGCTGTCCTTCGCGATGATTGTCATTGTGGGCTTCGTGGTCGCTATGGCGCTTGATGGTTCGATTACTTTGGCCGACTCTGTCATGGAACCTCTCGCAAAAGCTGAAATAGCGGCTTTGCTGTTGATCCCGGCTTGCGTGTCGCCCTTGGCCTTCATTCGACCCCCGATCCGCTCGATCCTGCGGCCCAGCCACCAGTTTGACTGGCCAAACGCTGTAAGTCCTGCAAGATATAAACGCGGATGGCAGAGGCGAGTCCATTTCCACGCCGATCATTGTCAATGCGCGCGGCGAGTTCGTTCAAGGTCAGCCCTTCACGTGTCGCAATGCCGCGAAAGGCTGACCAAAAGGCTGCTTCCAAAGAGACTGAGGTGCGATGCCCTCGCAGTGTCAGCGAGTGCTTGACGGGACGACTGGGTTCTTCATCGCTAGACATGGGAATGAAAATTCATCACGGCGGACCAAAGAGCGGCGAGCAGATACAATGTGTCACCCAAGATCGGGCGCTTAAATGAGAGTTTGCAGAAAATCGCGTGACTGAATGGCACGGTAGTCGCAGGCAATGGGCACATGGTCTGAATTCCTGTGGCGTATTCTCAATATTGTTTCGCCTATGGTTCTCACTGTCCCGGCGCAATGCCGTCATCATGCAAGTCAGTTGGCAGAACGCCGTCAAACTTGGCTGCGCTATTTGACGTGTCGCTGCGTTTGTGGCCATCCAGATATGCTTGCGCCTTCGCGCTCTCTGACGCCCGCTGGTGCCGCTCGGTTTTGCTTTGCCCGTGACGTGCCGCCGCTTCTGCCCCGGAGCGTCGTTTCGCGTCCCGGGCGGCTTGTTTCCGATATTGGCGCAAATTGATGAGCTCGGCCATGGTGCAGGCTTTCTGACGCATTAGGTTTCCGGCGAAGGGTCAATGACAAGGCGCAGGCAACGAAAGTTACGCAATTTCAGCGGATGTTGATAGACTTTCGTCACCAGAATTTTCGGCTGAATCGTTTGCCGCGCGCGGCAATCTTTCGTGGCCTGTCTGCGTCATCGGGTACCGTTGGGGCTCATTTGGCGACAGGTTCTGGCACAGGCGCGTCCGAGGGCGTGACCAGGGCCGAGGCGTTTTTCTGCCTGATCCGCGCCGCCGCATCGTCATAGACAAAGGGCAAGAACGCATAGCGCCGCCCGCCTGTCACAGGGGTAACCCGGTGCAAAAGCGAGCAAGAGAATACGACCGCCGCACCCGTTGGCGCTTTGAAACTGCGTGGGCCATATTCGGGGAAACAGACCTCGCCGCCGTCAAAATCGTTATTCAGGTTAATTGATATCGCAAAACGGCGATGCGCTGTTCCCAAAGTGGTATTATCGCGGTGGGCCGAGAAATGCCCCCCATCTTCCGCCGCATAGCAAGAGACGATGTAGCGCTCCATACGAGTGATCTGGAACTGGTGAACCTTGGCGATTTCTGGGACGACCCGCCGCACGATACGCGCTTGACAAGCTGCGATGACCTTGTCTTCAGTGATTGTGTAATCGCGCCGCTTCTTGAAGTTGGGGTCATGGACACCCACTGTTTTGCCACCGATCTGGCGCATGAATCCGCTTTCTTCCCCGCCATTCGACTCATAAAGCCCGATCAGATGCTGGCAAAACTCTGGTTCAAATACGCGCGGCAGCAACAGAATCGGGGCCATGATAACCTGACCCGTATGCTGCTCGGGTGGGGGCAGGGCGCTGATCAAGGCGATCAATGCGTCGATATCGCCGCGATCAGGACGAAAGGGCAGCACCGTATGCACGCGCATCGAGGGGTCCACCACCACCCATTGCCGGACCATTCGGATCGTCCCCGCGGCACCGTTCGGATCAGGCAGCACCACGCCATAACGTTTTGAAACAGTTTGATCGAAATCCCAGAAGTGCCGATGGCCCGGAATGCTATTTTGGATATGCCCTTCGTGCTCGTCGCGCGGATCAAGGCTGACGCCAAAGAACGAGGCTCTGACATCATTGAATAAATCAGGCCGCGCCATGACGGCTTGCAAGGCGGCTGTGCTGTGCTCGTCTTTTCCGCTGCCGTAGAAACACAGCACCAGATACCGCCCCGCAGCGGAGTCAAAGCTGTATTGCGGATTACCCATGCAGCGCTGTTTGAAAGACGGCGCCGCGTCGCCGGGGGTGAGCATGGTTGTCCGGTCGATGGAAAGATCGATCATGCAAAAAACCCTGCGTGAATGTCGCAACCAATTGCACAGGAAGGCGGGTGTAACGGTCAAGTTTTTTCGGACCAAGATAACGGAAATTTGAAGCGACCCGCGCAGGGTCACGCGGGCCGGTTTTTCCGTTTCAGTCCAGCAGCCGTGCCGAAAGACAGGGTCAGCCCTTGGGGCTGATCATATCTTCTGGTCGCACCACACGGTCGAATGTTTCGCCATCGACAAAGCCCAGAGCGATGGCTTCCTCGCGCAGGGTGGTGCCGTTTTTGTGCGCGGTCTTGGCGACTTTGGTGGCGTTGTCATAGCCAATCGTTGGTGCCAAGGCTGTGACCAGCATCAGCGATTCTTTCATCAATTTGTCGATGCGGGCGACATTGGCCTGCGTGCCCACCACCATGTTGTCAGTGAAAGACCCGGCTGCGTCGCCCAGAAGCTGCATGGATTGCAGCACGTTATAGGACATCATCGGGTTATAGACGTTCAGTTCGAAATGGCCCTGCGATCCGGCAAAGCCCACAGCCGCGTCATTGCCCATGACATGCGCGCAGACCATGGTCAGCGCCTCGGCCTGAGTCGGGTTGACCTTGCCCGGCATGATGCTGGAGCCCGGTTCATTTTCCGGCAAGATCAGTTCCCCAAGACCCGAGCGCGGGCCAGAGCCCAGCAGCCGCATGTCGTTGGCGATCTTGAACAGCGATGCCGCGACTGTTTTCAGCGCGCCTGAAAACATCACCATCGCGTCATGCGCGGCCAGCGCCTCGAATTTGTTGGGCGCGGTCACAAACGGCAGGCCGGTGATCGCGGCGATCTCGGCCGCCACGCGCGTATCCCAGCCCACGCGCGTATTCAGCCCGGTGCCGACCGCCGTGCCGCCTTGGGCCAGCTCATAGATGTCGGGCAGGCAGGCTTCGACGCGCGCAATGCCCTTGGCGACTTGATGCGCATAGCCGCCAAATTCCTGACCGAGCGTCAGCGGGGTGGCATCCTGCGTGTGCGTGCGCCCGATCTTGATGATATCCTTGAATTCTTCGGATTTCGCCACCAGTGCGGCATGCAGTTTGCGCAGGCCCGGCAACAGCACATCACGCGCAAGCATTCCGATGGCCACATGCATGGCCGTGGGGAAGGTGTCGTTGGACGATTGCCCCATATTCACATGGTCATTGGGGTGGACAGGCTTCTTCGACCCCATCACACCGCCCAGCATTTCGATAGCTCGATTGCTGATGACTTCGTTGGCGTTCATGTTCGACTGCGTGCCGGACCCGGTCTGCCATACGACCAGCGGGAAATTGTCGTCGAACTTGCCGTCGATCACTTCCTGCGCTGCGGCGGCAATCGCATCGGCAAGGGCAGCGTCCATGTCGCCTTGGGCCTTGTTCACCAGCGCGCAGGCTTTCTTGATCACGCCCAGTGCGCGGATGATCGGCACCGGCTGGCGTTCCCAGCCAATCGGAAAATTCTGGATCGAGCGCTGCGTTTGCGCCCCCCAATACTTGTCAGAGGGCACGTCCAGCGGGCCAAAGCTGTCGGTTTCTGTGCGGATGGCGGTCATGGCAAGCTCCGGGTTCAAGCGTTTGCCTGTCCTTAGCCGCTGTGCTGGGGGAAATCAATCGGTATGCAATCGCATACGTTACTTGCGGAACTTGTCGAGGCTTACGACCTCTGCCCCTTTTTCCGGCGTGCCGTCAGTGTCGAGCATGGGGGCCTCTTCGTCCTCATCCTCGTCGTCATCCCGGTGCAGTTCAAACCGCAGGCCAAATTCAACGGATGGATCGACGAAAGTCGATATCGCATCGAACGGGATGTAGAGCGGTTCCGGCGAATTGCCGAAGTTTAGCGTGATGGCGAAGCCGTCATCATCGACGGCAAGGTTTTCATACCAATGCTGGATGATCAGTGTGATCTCTTCAGGGTAGCGCGCACGCAGCCAGTCGGCCATGCCTGTATCGGGATGCGTTGTATCGACGGTGATGAAAAAATGATGATCGCCCGGCAAGCCATGTTGCGCGACACGCGCCATAACGTTGCGGATCAGCCCCCGCATCGCGTCGTGCATCAGATTGCCGTAGTCGATTCCGCCGCTCATGCGTGCTCCTGTCTTATCTGCACCATAGGGAATTGGCGCGCGAAAGGAAGCCCTTCAAGCATCGGTGGCGACAAAAATCTATTGCAGTGATCATTGTTGAGCGCTCTGACAGAAGGCATCAGTACGATGTCCACAATTCTGCGAATGCGCCCCCGCTACTGATTGACACTGCGGCGCGCTGTGCTCACTTTCGCGCAGCATTGAGGTTAACATTAGGCAAGAGGAGTCAGCTCTGCATGTCCGCGCCTGTGTTAGAGCCTGCCCCGTGTCCTTCCCTTGGGCCAAAATGGGTTGATGTTCCGTGCGACTGGTGCAGGCCAGATGTCACGTTGCGTTACACTGTTTATTTTGACGCTGCCCTTGGATACGGCCAAGTTTGGCCAAGGCCCTCGGCCGACGAAATTGCGCGGGCCTATGACGTGGAAGAATACTACACGCATCACCTTGCCAAAGGCACCACGCAAGCAAGGGTGCCTGTGATGGATCGCATCTTGAACAGGTTGGCGTGGTCGCGCGATCATGGGGTTGATGCGGATCGTGACTGGTGGATCAGAGTGCTGGGCTCTGAACCGCTTCGCATCCTCGAAATCGGCTGCGGGAATGGTGCGAATTTGGCGTTGCTCCAGTCGCTTGGGCATAACGTGACCGGCATAGAGCCTGACCCTGCCGCGCGCCGTCTAGCCTTGGGACGTGGTTTGACCATTCTGGAGGGACACGCCGAAACACTGCCAGATGCCGTGCTGGCGCAGACCTTCGACCTCATCATGTTCATGCATGTGCTCGAACATTGCATTTTGCCGACCCGCGCATTGGAGCAGGCACGCAACCTTCTCTCCCCTGGGGGGCGAATGGTGATCGAGGTGCCCAATTCCGATTGCCTTGGCCATGCCCATTTCGGAGCCCTCTGGTTCTGGCTGGACGTCCCGCGCCATCTGAACTTTTTTACGCCCCGCGCGCTTGAGCGTATGCTCGCCGATATCGGCATGACGCGCGACAGTCTGGAATTCACAGGCTATGTGCGCGGTTTTCAGCCGGGATGGCGGCGAATGCAGGATCAGATTGCGGCCAGCTTTGGTTTGTCAGCCATCCCGGCCACCCGCTACTGGTCCTATCTGGCACGGACAGCCTTCGCGCAACCAGCGCAGCGCTACGATACATTTCGCATTGTGGCGCGGGTCGCTTAGAGCATGTCGTGTTCATTCGCATTCGCGCGACAGCCTTTAGTTCATTGTTTTAGAGTGTTTTTTTCGCAAAGTCGGTTCCCAGTCTTGCGCAATATGCTCTATGGGTGTGATTGAACATTCCCCGGTCGTGTGCCGATAATCATCGGCGGAGATAATTCGCGCAGCAATTTGCGCCGCATCGCTTCGGCAAATTCGACATGGGCGCGGGCCGTGATGACAAAGCCATCGCGCGAAATGACGCGCGTGCGGTAGAAATTCGTGACCGCCTGACCCAAGCCGCGATCTTCGATTGCAAGCGCGTTGATGGTGATGCCTTGGTCGATCACGGCGCGGCGGTCGAAGGACAGGGTGAAGCCGTCGTTCTCATCCCCATCGCCCGAGATGTCGATCACGCGGTGCGTGCAATCGGGCACTTGTGCGAACAGCGATGCGGCATGGCGAAGGGCTGCACCAACGCCGGTATTGCTACCTGCAAAGGCACGCGGCATCCGCGACAAAGTGGTGGAAAGGGCGGCCACATCGGCGGGTTCTTCAATCCGCGTCCAGGTCTGGCTGACAGTTTGCTCGCGCGCACCAGACCATTGCGTGACGGCAATAGCCACACGCCTGTCCACCATCGCTTCGGTCACAGCCGCGTCGCGCATGGCCCAAGCAAGGCCGTCGGTCTGAAGCCGGTATTCGACAGGGTCCACGGACCCGGACACGTCCATCGCCAGCACCAGCGCTATGTCACAGGCGCGGGCGGGCAGGGCGATCGCCAGAAGCGGGGAAAGGTAGCGCAGCATTCCCGCGAGCGTGGCACAAGTGCGGCGCGGCATGGGGTCAAAAGGCTGTGAAAGTGCAGGCTTCTGTTGCCAGGTGCCTGCGAACCCCGCCTTACGCGGCTAAGCGCAAGGACTTAGATTTCGGTTTCGTTACCGCTTACGCAGCAACAGCCACCGGAGCACGGTTGTCATTTGCAACTGTACGTTTTGCACCGATAACGGTGGTGGCTCACCGAGACAAAGCTAACCCCTTTACCCGTTCGTCGATCCTGTTTCGACCCCATGATCCCCAAATGAAGGATGTTGGTGGAGCCGCCGGGTACCGCCCCCGGGTCCGATCCGCTTATTCCGAGCGCGTTTATGTCCATAGTCCCTTGCAGGACAGTTCGAATGTAAGCGCCGCGGGGGCGGCTTGCAAGGGGTCAGGGCCTGCGCGCTACCATGTCGATTTCCACCAGCGCCCCCACGGCCAGACCGCTCACGCCGATGCAGGTGCGGGCGGGCAGGCGGCTTTCGGGGAAGAAGCTGCGCCATGTGGCGTTCATCTCGGCATAATCGCGGTCGAAATGGGTCAGATAGACGCGCGCTTGCACGACATGCTCCAGCCCCAGCCCCATCCCTGAGAGCACGATCTTCAGGTTTTCGACAGTGCGGATGGTCTGGGCTGCCACACCATCCGGCAGGGGGGCGTCAGGGGCGTCGGGATAGGTAGGCATCTGGCCTGTCAGGAACACCCAACCGCCGGCCTCGACTGCATGCGAAAAGGGGGCGACAGGGCGGGGGGCGCCGTCGATCATGTGAAAGCTGGGCAGGGGCATGGGGGACTCCGGTTTGAGGGTCTCGCAAATGGGCCGGAAAACGCGCGGCACGTCAACTGTGGCTATACCCTTGACAGGCAAGCAGGCTTCGCGCATATGCAGGCCTCCGTTCGGGCATGCGGTCCGCGCGGGCTTTCAGCTATTGCCCCGTATCCGGGGCACGCTGTCCGACGGCACAAAACGCCTGCCATGATCGCAGGGGCCACAGGGCGCGGCAGAGAAAAAGGAACAGACCGATGTTTGCGGTCCTGAAAACTGGTGGCAAGCAATACCGTGTGCAGGCGGGCGACGTCCTGCGGGTAGAGCTTCTGGCCGCCGAAGCTGGTGACAAGATCCAGTTCAACGAAATCCTGATGCTGGGCGGCGATGCCCCCGTCGTCGGTGCACCCCTTGTGGCGGATGCCGCCGTGCAGGCCGAAGTCATCGACCGCATCAAGGCGGACAAGGTGATTTCCTATGTCAAGCGCCGCCGCAAGCACAGCTCGCAGCGCACGCGCGGGCACCGTCAGAAGCTGACGCTGGTGCGGATTACGGATATTCTGGCCTCGGGCGCATCTGCGTCGGGCGTCAAGGCCGCCATCGGCACGAATGCAAAACCTGCGGCCGACGTTGCCGCCACTGCAGCGGAGTAATCCCCCATGGCACACAAGAAAGCAGGCGGTTCATCCCGCAACGGTCGCGACTCGGCTGGGCGTCGCTTGGGCGTGAAAATTTATGGCGGCCAAGCTGTCATTGCGGGCAACATCATCGTGCGCCAGCGCGGCACCAAGCATTGGCCGGGTGCAGGCGTGGGCATTGGCCGCGACCACACGCTCTTTGCGCTGACCGATGGTCAGGTCGTGTTTGCAAAGGGTTACAAGGGGCGCAGCTTTGTGTCCGTGATGCCGGTGGAAACTGCAGCAGAGTAAGCCGAACTTTTACATTTCAGATGTAAACGGGGTCGGCAGAGATGCCGGCCCCGACCCATTTGGGGCTCTGGTGTTGAGGAGCGACAGACCCCAATCAGGGACGCCGCGGAGGAGCGACATGACCTTGACCACCCCTTTGCAGGCCGATCAGCCTGTCTTGACCACGGAACGGATGGTGCTGCGGCCCTTGCAGCGCTCTGATTCGGCGCTTTTGGCGATGTATACGGGCGACAAGCGCGTGGCCGAAGGCACGCGGTCGATCCCCCATCCGCTGCCGCCCGGCGCGACCGAAGCCTTCATCGCGCGCGCCACATCGCCCAAGCGGGACGAAGATGTGTGGGTGCTTGACGGATCCGCGAAGGGGTCGGCGGAAGTGCTGGGGCTGATCAGCCTCAAGCCGCTCGACCGGGGGCAAAGCCAGATCGGCTATTGGGTGGCACCTGCCTTCTGGAATGCGGGCTTCGCGTCCGAAGCCCTGCGCGCTGTGATCCGGGCCAATCCGCATGGCAACCGCACGCTTTTTGCCGAAGTGTTTCAGGACAATGCCGCATCCGCGCATGTGCTGACAAATGCCGGTTTCGACTATCTGGGCGAGGCCGAAACCTATTCCGTCGCCCGCCGCGCCGTTGTGCCCACCTGGACCTATATCCGGCGGATGGACTGACATGCCGGCGCTGCCCTTGGCGGTTGCTGGATCGCTGCCGGGGCTGCATCTGCGGGCGCTGGTGCCGGGGGATGCACCTGCCTTTCATGCCATCGTCACGCGTGAAAGCGTGGGGCGGATGCTGTTTGCCTTCCCGCCGGGCTGGACGCTTGAACATGCGTGCGCGCTGATGGCCGAACACGCGCAGCCGCTCGCGCCGCCCTTTCGACTGGCCATTGCCGACGGGTCAGGCGGGCTGATCGGCTCGGTGGGCTTTGCCACTGGCAAATCGGACGAGATCGCGTTCTTCCTGCATCCCGACCATGCCGGGCAGGGGGTTATGCGCGCGGCGCTGCCTGTCTTTGTGGGTGCCGTGTTCACGGCCTTCGACCTGCCCGAATTGCGCGCGGTGGTCTATCACGACAACCCATCCTCGCGCGCGGTGCTGAAGCGGACGGGCTTTGTGTGGGCAGGGCAGCATTCGGGGCGTTGCTCGTCTTGGCGGGCGGGCGCAGAGCGGCTTGACACGTTCACCCTGACCCGCGCCGCCTGGGATGCGCGCAAAAACGGCATGTGACAAAATCCTGTGCAGATGTGATCTGCGACCCCTAGACCTGCGTCATGGTTTTGTTAAACTCGCCACACGAAATAATTTTAGGCGCAGCACATGGCCCGCCCGGTCGTCGGTATCATCGGCAATTCCCACCTGATCAATGATCAATATCCTGCCTTTGCCTGTGGCCGGATGAATTCTGAAGCCATCGCGCATGTCGCGGGGTGCTTGCCGCTGGTGGTGCCATCGGACCCGCGGCTGGTCTCGGTCGCGGAATTGCTCGATGTGTGTGATGGGTTTTTGCTGACCGGGGGGCGGCCCAATGTCCATCCCGAGGAATATGGCGAGCCGGAAACGCCGGCCCATGGGGCCTTTGACCGCGAACGCGACGCTGTGGTGCTTCCGCTGATCCGGGCCTGTGTGGAGCGTGGGCAACCGATCCTGGGCGTCTGCCGGGGGTTTCAGGAAGTCAATGTCGCTATGGGCGGCACGCTTTACCCCGAAATCCGCGATCTGCCGGGGCGGATGAACCACCGGATGCCGCCCGATGGCACGCTGGAGGAGAAATTCGCGCTGCGCCATCCGGTGCGGTTTACCTCGGGCGGGGTGTTTCACCGTCTGATGGGCGCGCAAGAGGTGATGACGAACACGCTGCACGGCCAAGGGATCAAACGGGCGGGCTTGCGCGTGGTGATCGACGGCCACGCCCCCGATGGCACACCGGAAGCGATCTATGTGGACGGCGCGCGCGGCTTCACGTTGTCGGTGCAGTGGCACCCGGAATATCGCGCGGGCGAGGATCCGGTATCGCGGCCTTTGTTCGAGGCGTTTGGGGCTGCAGTGCGCGGCTGGGCCAAGGGGCGGCAGCCTTTCGCGCTGAGCGCCTAGCTCTGTCGCATGTCCTGAAGCGCAAGACTGCGTCCCGCTTTCGCGCGACAAGCTTGGACCTGCGCGCGCTGCGTCAGGCATTCGGTTAACACTCTGTCCTATTCTGGTCCTCTCGGCGGGGCAGGCTTGGTCCTGTCCATGCCATGCAGGGGGCCAAAGGACAGGCTATGCGACATGACCCAAGACTTTCGTCCCCAGATGGGGCAATTGAACGACCCGGACGGGCCGATTTCGCCCGAAAGGATGGTGGCGTATTCGCAGACCTTGCTCAGTCTGGCGATTGCCCGGTTATCCACGCTGCTTGCGGGATACGAGGATCAGCCGATTGGGGCCGCCAAGGAGTTGGCAGAGGAATTCCGCGCCCTGCGCAAGGCTGTGGAGATTGCGTATCATGAGCGCGCCCAACTTCAAAAGCTCGCGCGGGAAAGCGGCGGCGGGGGCACGGGTGGCGCCCTTGACCTTGACGCAGCCCGCAGCGAAATCGCCCGCCGCCTTGATCGCCTCCGCGCTGCCGAGTGTGGCAGCGGCCTTTCTGGCGGGGCTGAGTGACAATGCCTTGGCAAGCCTGCCATGGCTGTTCGACTTCTGGGCGGCCCCCCACCAACTGCCCCCCGAGGGCGATTGGCGCACATGGGTGTGCATGGGCGGGCGGGGCGCAGGCAAAACGCGTGCGGGGGCCGAATGGGTGCGCGCGCAAGTCGAAGGGGCAGGCCCGCGCGATGTGGGCCAAGCCACACGCGTGGCTTTGGTGGCCGAAACTTATGACCAGGGGCGCGATGTGATGGTGTTTGGCGACAGTGGCATTCTGGCCTGCTGCCCGCCCGATCGCAAACCCGTCTGGGAAGCCACGCGCCGCAGGCTCGTCTGGCCCAATGGCGCGCAGGCGCAAGTGTTCAGCGCGTCGGACCCCGAAGCATTGCGCGGGCCGCAATTCGATGCGGCCTGGTGCGATGAGCTCGCCAAATGGCCGCGCGCGCAGGATACCTGGGACATGCTGCAATTCGCGCTGCGGCTTGGCCAAGAGCCGCGCGCGCTGGTCACGACCACGCCGCGCAATCAGACCACCCTGCGCGATATTCTGAAAAGCCCGTCCAGCGTGCTGACCCATGCCCCCACGGAAGCCAATCGCGCCTGGCTTGCGCCGTCCTTCCTGACGGAAATCCGCGCGCGCTATCGTGGCACCTCGCTTGAGCGGCAAGAGCTTGACGGGGTTTTGTTGGGCGATGTGCAGGGCACGCTCTGGCCTGCGGGGCTGGTGGATGCGGGGCGCGTGCGCGATGTGCCGCCGCTCTCGCGGGTGATCGTGGCCGTGGACCCGGCGGTGAGCCATCACAAGGGGTCAGATTTGTGCGGGATCATCGTGGCGGGGGCCGTGACCGACGGGCCGCCTGCGACATGGCGCGCCTATGTGCTGGAGGATGCGAGTTTGCGCGCCTCCTCGCCCACCGACTGGGCGCGCGCGGCGTTGGGCGCGGCGCGCAGGCACGGGGCGGATAGGATTGTGGCCGAAGTCAATCAGGGAGGCGCGATGGTGCAATCGGTGCTCGCGCAGATTGACCCGACGATGGCGTTCACGGCGGTCCATGCCACGCGCGGCAAGGCGTTGCGCGCCGAACCCGTGGCGGCTTTGTATGAACAGGGTCGGGTCCATCACTGCGCGCCTTTGGGCGAACTGGAGGACCAGATGGGCCAGATGACCGCGCAAGGCTGGCAGGGCAGCGGCAGCCCCGACAGGCTCGATGCGCTGGTCTGGGCGCTTCATGCGCTGATCCTTGCGCCCGTGGCCAAGGCCACGCGGCCTGCCCTGCGCACGCTCGGCTGAGGGGGCGTTAACCGGGGGGCGCTAGGGTGGGTTCAACGATCTGAACGGGGTTTCTTCAAGCTACGGCGCGGGGCTGTCTGCCCCCGTCCTGCCAGTGGCCGAACCCCCGAGAGTATTTGCGGCAAGATAAAGCCCGCGAGGCAAGCAAGAGAGGCAGCATGTTTGAATTTCTGCGAAAGGCGCCCCAGCAGGCGCAGGCGGGCGGGGCAGAGGCGAAAGCCTCGGCTGTGGGGCCGCTGACGGCGGGGCGCGTAGGGCGGCAGGGCGCAGTGCCTGCGGCGGTAACGGCTGCGGTTCGGGGCGAGCGCGATGGCGCGCGGCTGGCGCGGGCGGGGTTTCTGGGCAATCCTGTGGGCTACCGCGCCGTGCGGTTGATCTCGGAAGCCGCCGCCGCCCTGCCGCTTGTCGTGCAAGATACCGAGCGGCGCTATGAGGCGCATCCGCTGATGGCGCTTCTGGACCGCCCCAACCCCGTGCAGGGGCGCGCGGAATTGTTTGAAGCACTTTATGCCCAGCTTTTGCTGACCGGGAATGCCTATCTGGAAGCAGTCACGGATGAGGCGGGCGCGTTGGGCGAGTTGCATGTGCTGCGCGCAGATCGGGTAAAGGTCGTGCCGGGCGCTGATGGTTGGCCTGTGGCCTATGATTACATCGTGGGCAATCGCGCGCATCGCTTTGCCATGCAGGGCGGGCGCGGTCCGATTTGTCATATTCGGGCGTTCCATCCGAGCGATGACCACTATGGTCTGTCGCCTTTGGAAGCCGCGAGCGGCGCGATCGAGGTGCATAACGCCGCGTCCCGCTGGTCGCGGGCGCTGTTGGAAAATGCCGCGCGGCCTTCGGGGGCAATCATTTATCGCGGCGAGACTGGCGCGGGCACGCTGAGCCCTGAGCAATTCGAGCGCCTGCAATCCGAGATGGAAGCCTATCATCAGGGCGCGCGCAATGCGGGGCGGCCGATGTTGCTGGAGGGCGGGCTTGACTGGAAGCCCATGGGCTTTTCGCCTTCGGACATGGAATTTCACCGCACCAAGGAAGCGGCAGCGCGCGAGATCGCCGTGGCCTTTGGCATCCCGCCCATGCTGCTGGGCATTCCCGGCGAGGCGACATATGCCAATTATCAGGAAGCCCACCGGGCGTTTTATCGCCTGACGGTCCTGCCTTTGGCGGCGCGCGTCACAGCCTCGGTCGCGCATTGGTTGTCGGATTTCGTGCCGGGCGATGTGGTGCTGCGCCCGGACCTGGATCAGGTGCCCGCGCTTGCGCAAGAGCGAGACGCGCAATGGCGGCGCGTGGCGGAAGCCGATTTCCTGACCTCGTCTGAAAAGCGCGCGCTTCTGGGCCTGCCGCCACTGGTCGAGGGCGCATGAGCACGCGCGGCAAGGTGGGGGGCTCGCGGTTCCTGTATGACAGTTTCGACATGACGCAGGCGCGCATCGACGCGCAAGAGCGGGTGTTCGAGCTGCGCAAGGAGGCGCTCGAATTTCGCATAGCCCGGCTGGAAGTGGCCGTCGAGCGGTTGGAAAAGCGGCTTTGGGTCGCGGTTTACGGGGTTGCGGCATCGGTGCTGGTACATGGCGCGCTGGCCCTTGTGCAGGCGCTGAAATGAGGAGTTTGGATATGGAAACCAAGTTTTGCGCCCCCACCAAAGGGCTGCATTTGGGCGAAGGCTGGCAGATTTCTGGCTATGCCAGTCTGTTTGGCTTGCGCGACAAGGGCGGGGATGTGGTGGCGCGCGGGGCCTATGCGGCGTGCCTCGCCCGCATGGCCGCGAAGGGTGAACAGGTGCGGATGCTTTGGCAGCATGACCCTGCCCAGCCCATCGGTGTCTGGGAAGAGGTGTTCGAGGATGCGCGCGGGCTGTTCGTCAAGGGCCGTCTGCTGCCCGATGTGGCGCGCGCGCGGGAAGCTGCAGCACTCTTGCAGGCGAAAGCCATGGATGGGCTGTCGATTGGCTACCGCACCTTGCGCGCGGCCAAGCTGGCAGATGGCGGGCGCAGTCTGATCGAGCTTGATCTGTGGGAAGTCTCGCTTGTGACCTTCCCCATGTTGCCTGAAGCGCGGCTTGCGCAAAAGGCCGCGGATGACGCGCTTTTGCGCGACATTGCTGCACTGCGTGCGACCCTGCGCGGGGCTGTTGCGCAGATGACCGGGCAGCGCACGCAGCCCTAACCGGATCGCAAGAGCACCCGTGCAGAGTGCATCAAGCGAAGAATATACAAACGGAGAACCCCATGACCAACCCCGTGCCCCCGGCACAGGGACCGCTGGCGGCTTGCGCTGACCCCGGTCCCGAACTCGCCCCAGAAGTCAAGTCCAGCCTGAGCGGACTGGCCGAAGACCTGACGGCGTTTCAAGCCGTCCTCACCCAGAAGTTGCAACAACAGGAAGAGCGCCTGACCATGCTGGATCGCAAGACTGCCTTCACTCATTCCCGCCCCGCGCTGAGCAGCGCTGTGGCCCCCGACCATCTGCATCTGAAGGCGTTTGACGCCTATCTGCGCTCGGGCGATGACGCGCCTTTGCGTGGCCTGGACCTCGAGGGCAAGGCGCTCAACACCGCGATGGCGGGAGAGGGCGGCTATCTGGTCGATCCCGAAACCGCCGCCACGATCAAGGGCGTGCTGCATGCGACGGCCTCTATCCGCGCGATTGCGTCGGTGGTGACAGTTGAAGCGTCGAGCTTCGATGTGCTGGTCGATCACGGCGATTTCGGCTCGGGCTGGGCCACGGAAACGGCCAATCAGCTGGAAACCACGACGCCTGTCATCGACCGTATCCCAGTGCGCCTGCACGAGCTGTCCGCCATGCCCAAAGCAAGCCAAAGGCTGCTCGATGACAGCGCTTTTGACATTGAGGGCTGGCTCGCGCAGCGGATCGCGGCGAAATTCGCCCGCGCTGAAGCGGCGGCTTTCATCACCGGCGATGGTGTGGACAAGCCGCGCGGGTTTCTGACCCATACCAAAGTGGCCGATGCCAACTGGTCCTGGAACAACCTTGGCTATATCGCCACCGGCGCGGACGGCGATTTCGCGCAAGCCAACGCTGCCGATGCGATTGTCGATCTGGTCTACGCGCTGAACGCCACCTACCGCGCCAATGCGACGTTTGTGATGAACTCGAAAACCGCAGGCGCCGTGCGCAAGATGAAAGACGCCGATGGCCGGTTCCTGTGGTCGGATGGTCTGGCCTCGGGAGAGCCTGCGCGGCTGATGGGCTATCCGGTTCTGGTGGCCGAAGACATGCCCGACATCGCCGCCGGGGCCTATGCGATTGCCTTTGGCGATTTCGCCGCCGGCTACACGATTGCCGAGCGTCCCGACATGCGCGTGCTGCGTGATCCGTTCAGCGCCAAGCCGCATGTCCTGTTCTACGCCACCAAGCGCGTGGGCGGGGCTGTGTCGGATTTCAAGGCGATCAAGCTGCTCCGGTTCTCGGAGGAGTAATCCAGCCATCCTGCGGCGCGTTCGCATGCCGCAGGAGGGGTCCTGTCATGGGTGGGCGCGGTTCCGGTTTTCCCCCGCGCCCCCTGCAGCCGGGCACCGGCTCGCCCCCGGCGGGACCCCGGTCTTTTCATTTTACAGCGCAAGGTTTCCCATGCAGCCTCTCGAAGTTTCTCCGATCCCTGATAGCGCCTTGCCTGTGGATGCGTTGCGCGAGCATCTGCGGCTGTCCTTTGGCTTTGCCGATGCCGTGACGCAGGACGCGCTGTTGATCCAGTATCTACGCGCGGCTTTGGCGCAGGTCGAGGCCCGCACAGGCCGCGCCCTTTATGCTCGTGCCTTTGTGCTGCGGCTGAACCGTTGGCGGCACGATTACGCGCAACCGCTGCTCGTGGCCCCGGTCAGTTCGCTGACATCCGTCACACTGCGCGATGCGGCAGGTATGGAAACTGTGCTGCCTGCGCAGTCTTATCGGCTCGAAGCCGACACTTCCCGCCCGCGACTGGTGGCGGCGGGCATGAGCCTGCCGATGATCCCCACAGGCGGGGGCGCTGTCATCCAGATGACGGCTGGTTTTGGCCCCGATTGGACCGACATTCCCGCCGATCTGCGCCAGGCTGTGCTGCTTCTGGCCGCGCAATTCTATGAAGCGCGCGACACTGGCCTTGCCAAGGATACCGATTTCGGGGTGCGCGCTTTGCTTGAACGCTGGCGCGACATTCGTCTTGGGGGGGGGCAGGCATGAGCGCGCCGCGACTGACCCGCGCCTTGGTGCTGGAGGCGCCTGTGGCGGTGCCCGATGGGGCAGGCGGGCAGGGCGTGTCATGGACGGCGCTGGGCACACTTTGGGCCGCGATCAAACCCGGCGCAGGACGCGAACGGCAAGGGGTTCTGGGCGCGAGCGGCGAAGTCAGCTTGCGCATCACGCTCCGCGCCGCCCCCATGGACAGCACCGCACGCCCCCGCGCGGGCCAACGCCTGCGCGACGGCGCGCGGGTGTTCCGCATCCTGTCGGTGATCGAAGCCGATCCCGCAGGCCGCTACCTGACCGCTACCGCGATCGAGGAGGAACCGGCATGAGCTACGCCCCCTCTGCCGCGCTGCAAACTGCGCTTTACGCGCACTTGTCCAGCGCCGCGTTCGACGCACCCATCCATGACGCAATACCCCCCGGCACTGCGCCCGACACCTATATCCTGCTTGGGCCAGAGGAGGTGATCGACCGCTCGGACATTTCCGCGCGCGGGGCCGAGCACCGCCTGACGATTTCTGTCGTGACCAGCGCCACAGGTTTTCTGGCCGCCAAGACCCTTGCCGCCGCGATCTGCGACCGGCTGGACCAGCCGTTGCCCAGTCTGACCCGTGGCCATCTGGTGGCGCTCTGGTTCGACCGGGCCGAAGCGCGGCGGCTCGAGAATGGCCGCACGCGCCGCATTGACCTGCGCTTTCGCGCGCGCATCGACGACAGCCCCCTTCCCACCCCGTAAAGGAACCCTTCACATGCCAGCACAAAACGGCAAGGACCTGCTTCTGAAGGTCGACATGACCGGCGACGGGCAGTTTGAAACCATCGCGGGCCTGCGCGCCACGCGCATCAGCTTCAACGCGCAAACAATTGATGTGACATCGCTTTCCAGCCCCGGTGGGTGGCGGGAACTATTGGGGGGCGCAGGCGCGCGCTCGGCCAGTATTTCTGGCTCTGGCATCTTCCGGGACGAGGGCACGGATGAACGCGCGCGCGCCATCTTCTTTGCAGGCGAGCGGCCCGATTTCCAGATCATCATCCCCGATTTCGGCGTGATCGAGGGGCCCTTTGTCATCACGGGCCTTGACTATGCAGGCTCTTATAATGGCGAGGCCACGTTTGAAATCTCGCTCGCCTCGGCCGGCGCATTGGCGTTCGTGCCCGCATGACCCCGCACAACCCCTATTCAGGCGAGGTTGTGCTCGTGCTCAACGACCAACCCCACCGCCTGCGCCTGACTTTGGGCGCTTTGGCGGAACTGGAAGCGGCTTTGTCCGAGGACAGCGTGCTCGCCATGGTCGAGCGTTTCGAGCAGGGCCGCTTTTCCAGCCGCGATGTGCTCGCGCTGATCGTGGCGGGGCTGCGTGGCGGTGGCTGGCAGGGGCAAGCGGCGGACCTGCTGACCGCCGAGATCGCGGGCGGCTTTTCGCAGGCCGCGCGCGTAGCAGCCCAGCTTCTGGCGCGCGCCTTCGCGCCCCCCGACGCATGAGCCGCCCGCTCGATTTTCCCGCGCTGATGCGCCTTGGCCTGCGCGAGTTGCGTCTGCATCCGCGCGATTTCTGGGCACTGACGCCTGCCGAACTGATGCTGATGGCCGGGCTTGATGCAGCCCAAGCGCCGATCAGCCGCGCGCGGCTCAATGATCTGGCCGCGCGTTTCCCTGACTTGCCCAAAGGTGCCCTCCATGACCCGGATCCCGGAACTTGAAGACCAGATCGCCGCGCTTGAAAGCCGCCTCGACCAGACGGCTGGACTTGTGGGCAGCTTTGACGCGGAACTCGTGCGGCTTGGCCGCAGCCTGACCTTCACTGGGCGCGAGGTGGACCAAATGTCGCGCAGCCTGTCCCAAGGTCTGCGCAGCGCCTTCGACGGCGTCGTGTTCGACGGAATGCGGATGCAGGACGCCCTGCGCGGTGTGGCGCAGTCCCTGGCAAGCACAGTCTACAACACAGCCATGCGCCCGGTGCAAAACGCCTTTGGCGGTGCACTGGCCCAAGGGGTCGCGGGGCTGATGGGCTCGATCATGCCCTTCGCCGATGGCGGCATGTTTGGTGCAGGCCGCGTGCAGCCCTTCGCCAAAGGGGGCATCGTGTCGCAAGCGACGGCTTTCCCCATGCGCGGCGGCACCACTGGCCTGATGGGCGAGGCCGGGCCAGAGGCCATCCTGCCGCTCTCGCGCGGTCCCGATGGGCGGCTTGGGGTCGCGGCCGGGGGCGGCGGGGGGCCGCTCAATGTGACCTTCAACATCTCCACTCCCGATGTGGCGGGCTTCAACCGCTCGCAAACCCAGATTGCCGCGCAGATGGGCCGTTTGCTCGCGCGTGGCAATCGCAACCGCTGAGGGCCAAATGTTCCACGACATCCGTTTCCCCCCTGACCTGAGCTTCGGTGCCCTTGGTGGCCCCGAACGCCGGACCGAGATTGTTGAACTCGCAAGCGGCCATGAGGAACGTAATACGCCATGGTCCCAGTCTCGCAGGCGCTACGACGCAGGCACGGGCCTGCGCGCGCTCGATGATCTGGAGCGCGTGATCGCGTTTTTTGAAGCGCGGCAGGGCCGCCTGCACGCTTTTCGGTGGAAGGATTGGGGGGACTATCGTTCAGCCCCGTCCTCGCAGCCCTTGACTGCCTTCGACCAGCTGATCGGCATCGGCGACGGGACCGAGACGCAGTTTTCCCTGCGCAAAACCTACATATCCGGCCTGCAAAGCTACGCGCGCCCGATCCTGAAGCCTGTATTCGGCAGCGTGCTCGCGGCCTCTGGCCTGAACGCGCTGACCTTTGGCGAGGATTTCGACGTGGACGTGACCACAGGCGAGATCACCTTCGCCATCCCCCCCGAAGCGGGCACCGAAGTGCGCGCAGGCTTTGAATTCGATGTGCCTGTGCGCTTCGACACGGACCTGATCCAGATTGCCGTGTCGTCGTTCAAGGCAGGCGAAGTGCCCAAAATCCCGGTGTTGGAGGTGCGGCTGTGACCCTGCAATCCCATCTTGCCACAGGCACCACAACCATTGCCCGCGCGTTTGCGCTGACCCGGCGCGACGGGATCATTCTGGGCTTCACTGACCATGACCGCGACCTGACCTTCGACGGCATCACCTTTACGGCTGCAACGGGCCTTGATGCGGGCGCGGTCGAGCAGATGACAGGCTTGGCTGTGGACAATGCCGAAGTTGCGGGCGCGCTGTCAGCGGCGAGCCTGTCGGAAACCGACATCCTTGCCGGGCGCTATGACGGCGCGCAGGTGACGATATGGCGCGTGAACTGGGCCGTTCCTGACCAGCGCGAGATCCTCTTTCGCGGCACGATTGGCGAGATCACGCAATCGGGCGGGGCGTTCAAAGCGGAATTGCGCGGCCTGTCCGAAGCGCTGAACCAGACCGGCGGGCGCGTCTTTCACGCATCCTGCGCGGCGGTTCTGGGCGACAGCGCCTGTGGGGTGAACATCGGCGCACCGGGGCGCAGCGTGCTGGGCGGCGTGGTCGCGGTCAACGGGGCCGAGATCGTGCTGAATATGGGCGGCCAAGCTACTGGCTATTTCACCCATGGCGAAGTCACTGTGCTGACCGGCGCGGCCAAGGGCCTGATCGCCATGGTGCGCGAGGATCGCGCGCTGCCGCCTGCGCAACATCTTGTCACACTCTGGTCCGCTTTCACCATCCCGCTTGCCCCCGGAGATCTGCTGCGCGTGCGCGCGGGCTGCGACAAGCGTGCGGAAACCTGCCGGGTGAAGTTCAACAACTTCCTGAATTTCCGGGGCTTTCCCCATATCCCCGGCGAAGATTGGCTGACGGCTTATCCCCGCTCGGACCAGCCGAATACTGGCGGGCGCAGACGATGAGGGGGCTTGTCCTGACCCATGCCCGCGCCTGGATCGGCACACCCTATTGCCATCAAGCCGCGTTGCGCGGGGCGGGGGCGGATTGTCTGGGCTTGATCCGGGGGATTTGGGCCGACCTTTACGGCACAGCGCCTTGCGCGATCCCGCCCTATGCGCCCTCTTGGGCCGAAACGGGCGCGGGGGAACCGCTCTGGGAGGCGCTCAATCGCCACCTGACCCCCGTCCGCACCTCCGCCGATGGCCAAGTGCTGCTGTTCCGCCTCGCACCGCGCGCGCGTGCGAAACACTTGGGCCTTCAGACCCAGAACGGGCGTGGCTTCATCCATGCCTGTCCGCGTGGCGGCGTCCTAGAAGCCCCGCTTTCCGACCCATGGGCGCGCCGCATTGTGGCGCGTTTCGACTTCCCGCCCCTGACCTGTCCCCAACCGGAGTAACCCGCATGGCAACGCTTGTCCTTTCCGCTGTTGGCGCGGCTATAGGTTCCGGGTTTGGCGGCGCTGTGCTGGGCTTGTCGGGCGCGGTGATCGGCCGGGCCGTGGGCGCGACTGTGGGGCGGCTGATCGACCAGCGGCTTCTGGGCGCAGGTTCGGCGGCCGTGGAAACGGGCCGGATAGAGCGGCTGCGCATCACTGGTGCCTCCGAAGGCGCGCCCATCCCCCTTGTCTGGGGCCGCGTGCGCGTTGGTGGGCAGGTCATCTGGGCGTCCGACTTTCTGGAAAGCCGCTCCACAACGGGCGGCGGGGGCGGCAAGAACCGCACGCCCACCATCACCGAATACAGCTATTCCGTCTCGGTCGCGGTGGCCCTATGCGAAGGCCCGATCCTTGGGATTGGCCGCATCTGGGCCGACGGACAGGAAATCGTCACCGATGACCTGAACTTGCGGCTCTATCGCGGGGGGGATGACCAACTGCCCGATCCCCTGATCGAAGCGATCGAAGGCGCGGGCCACGCCCCCGCTTATCGCGGCACAGCCTATGTGGTGATCGAGGATTTGGCCCTAGGCCGCTTTGGCAACCGCGTGCCCCAACTGAGTTTTGAAGTCATGCGCGCGGTCCAGACCCCCACGCCCGAAAGCTTGCAAGACACGATCCGCGCTGTGGCGCTGATGCCCGGCTCGGGCGATTTCGCGCTCGCCACAACGCCCGTTTACACGACCTCGGGGACCGACGAGCAGGCGATGAACCTGAACTCCCCCACAGGTCGGCCGGATTTGACAGCCTCGCTCGACGCGCTGACCCGCGAATTGCCGAATGTGGGGTCGATGCTGTTGATCGTGTCTTGGTTCGGCTCTGATTTGCGGGCGGGGCAATGCGTGATCGAACCCAAGATCGAAGATGGCACCCGCCAAGCCGCTTCCCTGCCATGGTCCGTGTCAAGCCGCGCCGCCGCCCAGACACCTGAAGTGCGCAAGGTCGGCGGGCG
Organism: Roseinatronobacter sp.; assembly: GCA_046296275.1. Taxonomy (GTDB): domain Bacteria; phylum Pseudomonadota; class Alphaproteobacteria; order Rhodobacterales; family Rhodobacteraceae; genus Roseinatronobacter. The sequence continues at coordinate 99,226 of JBKBLP010000007.1, forward strand.
GCCTGTTTATGGCGGCACACCGTCCGATGCCTCGGTCCTGCAAGCGATTGAAAGCGCCCATGAACGCGGGCTGGATGTGGTCTATTACCCCTTCATCCTGATGGATGGCTTGGCCAGCGATGCCTTGCCCGATCCGTGGTCGAACGGCGTGCAGCCCGATTTGCCATGGCGCGGGCGCATCACGTCGTCCAAAGCCGCAAGCCAGCCCGGCAGCCCCGATGGAACCGTTGCCGCCGAAGCCGAAGTCTCAGCCTTTTTCGGCACAGCCCAAGTCAGCCATTTCACCATCACGCCCGGCCAAGTCACCTATTCCGGCCCCAATGCCTGGCGCTACCGCCGCTTCATCCTGCACCAGGCAGCACTCTGCAAAGCCGCAGGCGGGGTGGAAGCGTTCTGCATCGGCTCGGAAATGCGGGGCCTCACGCACATTCGCGGGGCGGCCAACAGCTTCCCGGCAGTCGCGGCCCTGCGCACCTTGGCGGCTGACGTGCGCGCCATTCTGGGGCCTGACACCAAGATCACCTATGCTGCCGACTGGTCCGAATATTTCGGCCTGATCACACCGCAGGGCGACCGCTTCTTCCATCTCGACCCGCTTTGGGCCGATCCGAATATCGACGCGGTCGCCATCGACAATTACATGCCGCTCTCGGATTGGCGCGATGGGGCAGACCATCTGGACGCGGGCGCAGGAGCTGTCCATGCGCTCGACTACCTGCAGGCCAATGTCGCAGGCGGCGAGGGGTTTGACTGGTTCTATGCAAGCCCCGCTGACCGCGCGGCCCAAATCCGCACGCCGATCACCGATGGGTCCGAATGGAACGAGCCCTTCATCTGGCGCTACAAGGATTTGCAAAGCTGGTGGGGACGCGATCACCATGACCGGGTGGGGGGCCTGCGCGCGGCGCAGAAAAGCCCATGGGTGCCGCGCTCGAAACCCATCTGGTTTACCGAATATGGATGTGCGGCCATCGACCGGGGTACGAACCAGCCCAATGTGTTTCTGGACCCGAAATCGTCCGAATCCGCGCTGCCCCATTTCAGCCGGGGCGGGCGCGATGATGCGATGCAGATGCAGTATTTCCGCGCCATGCATCGCTTCTGGTCGGACCCGGCCAATAATCCGGTTTCTGAAATCTATGCAGGCCCGATGCTTGATCTGTCCCGCGCCCATGCCTGGGCTTGGGATGCGCGGCCCTATCCGTGGTTTCCCGCCAACCAGACCTTGTGGGAGGATGGCGCGAACTGGTCGCGCGGCCATTGGCTGACAGGGCGTGCAACCGCCCAGCCGCTCGATGCGCTGATCGCCGAGATTTGCGCGCGCGCGGGCATCACGGATATTGACGTGTCCCGCGTCTGGGGCGTGGTGCGGGGGCTTGCGCTGCCCTCCACCGACAGCCCGCGCGCGATGTTGCAGGCGCTGATGCTGGCTTACGGTGTGGATGCTTGCGAACGCAGGGGCCAGCTCGTGTTTCGCCTGCGCGGCGATGTGCCGGGCGTGGCGCTCGATCCGGCAGGGCTGTTGCGCAATGATGCGGGCGATCTGACGCTCATTCGCGCGCCGGACGCGGAAATCGCAGGCCGCGTGCGCGTTGGCTATGTGCAAGAGGGCGGCAATTTCGACCTGCGGCTGGCAGAAGCCGTGTTTCCCGATGCGAGCAGCGCGCGTGCCTCTGGCTCTGACCTGCCGCTCGTGCTGACCGAGACCGAAGCGCGGCACCTGTCCGAACGTTGGCTGTCGGAAGCCCGCGTCGCCCGCGACACGGCCCGCTTCGGGCTGCCCCCGTCCAGCCCTGTCGGGCCGGGCGATGTGGTGGCGCTGAAGGGCGCGTTCTGGCGGATCGACCGCGCGTCCCTTGGCGCGGGGGCCGAGGTCGAGGCGACCCGCATCGACCCCGCCCCCTATCTGCGCGGCGATGGGGCCGAGGACAGCCCGCCTGCGCTCGCTTGGGCTGCACCGTCCCCTGTGGCCCCGCTTTTTCTGGACCTGCCGCTCTGGCAGAGCGACGCGCAGCCGCAAGCCCCGTGGCTTGCCTTGTCCGCGACCCCATGGCCGGGCGAGGTCGCCGTCCACCGCCTGACCGCCGCGCAGGACTTCGCGCTCGACGCCATCGCGCGCCGCCCTGCGATCCTTGGGGTCAGCCTGTCCCCGCTCGCGCGCGCGCCCATCGGGCGCTGGGATGACGGGCCAGCGCTTCGAGTGCAGGTCAATGGGCTGTTGGCCTCTGCCACGCGCATGGGCGTCTTGGGCGGGGCCAATCTGATGGCCATCGGCACAGGCGGGATGTGGGAATTGTTCCAGTTTACCACTGCCGAGCTTGTCGGCCCCGGCATCTACGATCTGCGCACGCGGCTGCGCGGGCAATTCGGGACAGATTCGGATATGCCGCTGCTCTGGCCCTCGGGCGCGCAGATTGTGGTGATGAATGACCGCCTGACCCGGCTCGAGATGGAGGTGGACGATTTGGGCCTTGCGCGGCGCTGGCGGATCGGGGCGGCCAGTCGCCCGCTCGATGATGCGGCGATGCGCGAGGTCGAGGTCAGTTTTCAGGGCCGTGGCCTGCGTCCCCTGCGGCCTGTGCATCTGTGCGCGCGCGCTGTGGGCGGGGATGTGGCGCTGTCATGGATCCGGCGCACACGCTGGGGCGGGGATGGCTGGGGGTCGGCAGAGGTGCCCTTGATGGAAGAGCGCGAGCTTTACGCTTTGCGCATCCGCAAGGACGGGGCACTGGTGCGCGCGGTGCAGGTTGACAGCCCGGCTTGGGTCTATACGGCGGCGGCGCGCGGGGTGGACGGGACTGAGGCCGGGTTTGCGGTCGAGGTCGCGCAGATTTCTGGTCTGTTCGGCCCCGGCCCTGCTGCCAGCTTGAGCGTGGGCGCCTGATCCCCCCATTGACGCGTGGGGCCCCCCCCCCCCCCCCCCCCCCCCCCCCCCCCCGCCGGGGGGG
>JBKBLP010000008.1:0-8640 GCA_046296275.1 Roseinatronobacter sp.
TCCGTGTCGCTGTGCTGAACGGCTTCACGGCGCTCGGTATACCCGTCACTGAAGCCGTAGGATGAGTCTGTCCAGGGAAAGGGGAGAACCGTCTGTCACCCGATTTGTGCAACAGAGTCATCTGAGGCGCATCAACTGCCACAAACAGCGCCCCGTAAATCGGTGACCAAAGCCCCCTTGCGCTTCAGTTCATGACGTCGCGCATAAATCTTTTGCCGGGTGGCCTCGTGCCGCTGAGCAACCTGCGTGACCGTCCCGCCGCCCACACCGACCGCGCTCACGGTCGATAGCTTCTCGTCATCCCCCCAATTCTGCGCCGCTCGACATGCAGAATTTTGCCCGCATGACCCCTCCGGACCTTAGACACGTCACAAACGACGTCGCGATTCACGTGTCTTAGGCCATAAACCCGCCACGCGGCAGGCGGTGGCAATCGGGCCGTTACATTTCATCTTGCGAAAAATACTCAAAAAACGTCCCGCCAAAGGCGGGACCAAGCATCGTGTGCGGCCGAAGGCCGCGCATTTAGGAAAGTATGTCGCGTCACCCGCGCAACACAATTGCATCGCGTCCTGACAGGCTCACCTGCACGCTCGCCCCAATCGCAGGCGGCGGGGTGTCGGGGCGGTTGAATGTGTCGAGCGAGACACTCGCCCCCGCCATTTCTGCCCGTAACCGAATGATCGCGCCCATGAATTGCACGTCCAGAATGCGCGCAGCCAGCACCGCCTCGGCGCCCTCGTACGGCCCCAGATGCAGCGCTTCGGGGCGCAGCGCGATGGCAGCCTTCGGCCCCGGCACGGATTCCGGCAGCGTCAGGGTCTGGCCTGCCAAAGTCACGCGCGGCCCCTCAACGACGTCCACATCAAACACATTCAGCGTGCCCACGAATTGCGCCACAAAGCGCGTGGCGGGGCGATTGTAGATTTCAAACGGCGCGCCCACCTGTTCGGCCACACCGCCATTCATCACCACGATCCGGTCCGAGACGCTCATCGCTTCTTCCTGATCATGGGTTACGAAAATCGTCGTGATCCCCAGATCGCGCTGGATGGCGCGAATTTCGTTGCGCAAGGACACCCGCACTTTCGCATCCAAAGCCGAAAGCGGTTCATCCAGAAGCAGCACACGCGGACGCGGCGCAAGCGCGCGGGCAAGTGCCACGCGCTGCTGTTGCCCGCCGGACAATTGGAACGGATAGCGCCCGCCCAGATCTGGCAGGCCGATAAGCTTCAGCTGCTCGGCCACCCGCGCATCCCGATCGGCCCGGCCCACGCCCTTCACTTTCAGCCCGAAGGCCACATTGTCCGCCACTGTCAGGTTGGGGAACAAAGCATAGGCCTGAAACATCATCCCGATATTGCGCGCATTTGCCCGCAGGCCCGTCACATCCTGCCCGCCAATCGTGATCCGCCCCGCGCTGACCCCTTCGAACCCTGCGATCATGCGCAAGACTGTGGTCTTGCCACAGCCCGATGGGCCAAGCAGCGAGATGAACTCGCCTTGGTCAATATCCAGATTAAAATCCTTTACCACCCGATTGGTGCCAAAGGCTTTTTCCAGATGATCCAGAACCAGATACGTCATCAGGCTTTCGCTCTTTCGTGTTTGGCAAGGCGCGTGGCCAGTTGCATCAGGCCCATGCAGCCCCATGTCAGGGCAAAGGCAATCACGGCCAGCGCGGGCGGCTCATAGGCGCGGTTCGCGCCAATGAGTTGCATGAACGGGCCGAAGGCCGGGCGGTTCAGAAGGGCCGCCATCGTGAATTCGCCCATGACAATCGCCAGTGTCAGGAACGCGCCTGACAGCACCGCCGCCAGCACATTCGGCAGGATGATGCGGCTCAGAATCGTGACCCAGCCTGCGCCAAGCGATTGCGCGGCCTCGGTCAGGGTGCCGACATCAATCGTGCGCAGCCCCGTATCGACCGCGCGATACATATAGGGCAGGGCGAGGGTGGCATAGCCCATCGTGAGCAAGATATCGGTGCCCAAAGCCGAGCTCGTCATCGGCAGGAAGCTGGATGTGTTATACATCCGGATATAGCCAAACACGATCACGATGGCCGGGATCACGAGCGGCAAAAGAGTGATGAACTCGACCAAAGGGCGGGCTTGCGGCAATTTCAGGCGCACCCAATAGGCCGTGGGCACCACCAGCAGAACGCCAAAGACAATCGTGGCCAGCGACAGTTTCAGCGAATAGCCAAATGTCGCCCAAAAGCGCGGGTCGGCGAAAACCACACGGTAGGCATCCAGCGAATACTCGCCCCGCCGCATCCGCAGCGAAAATTCAGCCATGCCGACCAGGGGCAGCAGGAAATAGAGGCATCCGAGCAGGAACACGACCCATGCGACAATGCGGATCATTTCAGCCACCTTTCCGACCGCACGCGCAGCCAGATATACAGGATATTGGCCGCGGCCGTGATCACGATCATCCCGAAGGCCAGCGCATAGCCCAAATGCGGATTGCCCAGCACATCTCCCCGGATTTGCGCAAACAGTCGGATAGGCACGATGTTCAGTTGCGGTCCCGTTAGCGCAAAGGCCGTGGCGACCGCGCCAAACGCATTGGCGAACAAGAGCGCGAATGTCCCAAGGATCGACGGAAACAGCACCGGCAGCGCGATCATGCGCCAGTATTGGAAGCCTGTTGCGCCCAAGACCTCTGCCGCTTCACGCCATTCGCGTTTCAGCCCGTCCAGCGCAGGCGTGATGATCAGGATCATCAGCGGGATCTGGAAGAACAGGTAAGTGATCACCAGCCCCCAATAGGACAGGATATTGAACCCCATCGCGCGCAGATTGATGCCAAATTCCGTGCGCAGCCAGACGGTGATCAGGCCCACCGGGCCAAGCGTGGCGATAAACGCAAAGGCCAGCGGCACGCCCGCGAAATTTGATGCGACGCCCGAAAACGTCATCAGCGGTGACCGCAGCCCTTTGGGCAGGCCGCCAAAGACAACGGCTGCCGCCATGCCGAATCCCACCAGACAACCCAGGAGTGCTGTGGTGAATGATAACCGGATCGAGGTCCAATAAGCCGAGCGCGTGCTTGCCGTATTCAGGTCAACGAAGTTTTGCAGCGTGAAACTGCCATCGGGCATTTGAAACGCCCCCACAACGATCCGCATCGTAGGAAAGATCAGAAACAGCAGGGCAAAGCCAAGAAATGGCGCAAGCCCTAACCAGGGCAGATAGGGGCGCAGGAATGTGGGTATCACGCGGGCTTATGTCCCTGTGGTGCCGAACTTTTGGAAAGTCTGGTCCATGAAAAACCCGCCCCAGCATGAGCCGGGGCGGGTAAGGCTTATGGATTACTCGACATTCGCGCCGACAGTGGCATCCCAGCCACCGGTAACGGCAAGGCGGTTGGCATCGACTTGGGCGACGGTCGGGAAGAAGGCGTTCGCATAGGCATCAGCCGGCGGCATTGCGTCCAGCAGCTCTTGCGGGACTTTGCCGGCTGCGACCAGCTCGCCGAAGCGTGCGGTCTGGCAGCCGCCGCGGATATAGCCCAACTGGCCTTCATCCGAGAAGATATGCTCCATCCACAATTTCCCGGCATTGGGTTGTGGTGCATAGGCGCTGATGGCCTGAACATAGACGCCCGCCAGCGCCGCAGAGCCAGGGATCACGACTTCGACCGGCGGGTTGCCGGCAAGCGCATTTGCCCATGCCAAGCCATTATAGTCCCAGGCGATGATGATGGGCGTCGTGCCTTGGGCGAGCGTGCCTGCCTTGCCGATGACCGGCACGAAATTGCCTGCGTCATTAAGTTGCTTGAAGAAGTCCAGCCCGGCCAGACCAGCGGCTTCGCCCGCTTCGGCCCCGGTGGACATGCCCGCGGCCAGAACGCCCAGGATTGCCTGGTTCGACGCGCGTGGATCACCTGCCAGCGCCACCATGCCTGCATATTCGGGCTTGAGCAGGTCGGCCCAATCCTGCGGCACGTTATCCACCAGATCGGTATTCACCACAAAGCCCATCACACCATAATAGGCGCCATACCAATGCCCGTCCGGGTCCTTGATGCCATCCGGGATCGAATCCCAGACCGAGACCTTGTAGGGCATGAGCAGGTTTTCAGCCTGTGCCGCCGGGCCAAAGGCCAGACCCACATCCAGAACGTCGGGCGCTTGCGGGCCTTTGTTGCCACGGTTGGCCTTCACCGCTTCGATTTCATCCGCCGAACCTGCATCCGGGTTCAGCTCGTTCACAGTCAGGAACGGGTATTTCGCTTTAAAATCCGCGATGATCCCGCCATAGCCGCACCAGTCATGAGGCAGGGCGATGGTGGACAGCATCCCTTCGGCGCGGGCCGCTTCGATGGTTTCAGCTGATTGGCTATGGGCAAGGGTGGCTGACATCAGCACAGACAGGCTGACAGTTGCGCCAAGGGCTTGTTTCAGGGTCATGGTCGTCTCCCGGTTGGTGAAGGCTCGTCAGGGCCTGATCAGCTTTCTGACGATGTCGTCATGATCTTAGACCGCGACTGTAACGGCTTTGCGACGGTGGTCAAAGGCTAATTGCGCCCCTTACAAGCAAGTCTCAAACAGCGCGCGGGTGTTTGCGAATGTCATAGGCACAGGGTTTCCACCGCAGCTTGGATCTTCAAGCGCCATGTCGGTCAATTCATCCAGCCGCGCAGGGTCCACGCCCAAAGCAGTCAGGTTGGCCGGAATTGACAGGCTTTCATTCAGCGCCACGATGTGCGCGCGGAACCCGTCAAACCCGCCGGTAATGCCAAGGTAAGCGCTCGCGCGTTCGATCCGTTCCTCGATCTCGGCGCGGTTGAAGTCGAGCACCATCGGCATGACCACAGCATTCGTGGTGCCGTGATGCGTATTATAGACCGCGCCAATCGGGTGGCTGAGCGAATGGATGGCTCCCAAGCCCTTCTGGAAGGCGACCGCGCCCATCGCGGCGGCGCTCATCATATGCGCGCGCGCCTCCAGATTGGTGGGGTCACGATAAACGATGGGCAGGTTTTCCAGCACCAGCCGCATCCCTTCGAGCGCAATGCCCTGCGACATCGGGTGATAGAACGGGCTGCAATAGGCTTCCAGACAATGGGCAAGCGCATCCATGCCTGTGCCTGCCGTGATGAATCGCGGCATCCCCACTGTCAGCGCGGGGTCGCAGATCGTAACGGACGGCATCAGTTTGGGGTGGAAGATGATCTTCTTCTTGTGCGTGGTCGTGTTGGTCAGAATGCCCGCGCGCCCCACTTCGGACCCCGTGCCCGCAGTCGTGGGCACAGCCACGATGGGGGCAATGCGGCTTGCGTCCGCGCGCGTGTACCAATCGTCGATATCTTCCAGATCCCAGACATTTAGAGAAGGGTCTTGATGTGCCATCAGAGCAATCATCTTGCCCAGATCGAGCGCCGATCCGCCGCCGAAGCAGACCACACCATCATGGCCGCCCGCCAGATAGACCTTGATCCCGGCCTCCATATTGCCCTCGTTGGGGTTCGCGTCTACGTCCGAAAACACGGCTCGCCCCAAGCCGCCTGCCTCCAGAACATCCAAAGCCTGCGCGGTGATGGGCAGGCTTGCCAGTGCGCGGTCCGTTACCAGCAGGGGCCGGGTGATCCCCACCGTTTTGCACTGCTCGGCCAACTCCGCGATCCGCCCCACGCCAAATCTGATCGGTGTGGGGTAATTCCAGTTCCGGTTTGGAACGCTCATCTGGTCACCTTTTTCATGTGGTAGGATTTCGGCCGCGTGACCGAATAGAAACCAAGGGGCGAGAGCGCAGCACCCCGCCCGGTATCCTTGCAGCCTGTCCAGCAAAGCGCGGGGTCAAGGTAATCGCAGCGGTTCATGAACACAGTGCCCGTTTCGATCTGCGCGCCGATGTCCTGTGCGCGGTCTGCGTCCTGCGTCCAGATCGACGCCGTCAGACCGTAGGGGGAATCGTTCATCAGTTCAATGGCTTCCGCGTCGTTCTTCACGCGCATGATCCCCACGACCGGCCCGAAACTTTCCTCGCGCATCACGCGCATGGAATGGTCCACATTGACCAGGATTTGCGGCGCAAGATAGGCGCCTCCGTCATCGGCGGGGAAAAGCGCGGGGTCGATCAGCGGTGTGGCCCCTGCCGCAATGGCCTCGGCCACTTGCGCGCGCACAGTGGCGGCGAAGCGGGCATGGGCCATCGGGCCAAGGGTGGTGGCCGCGTCAAACGGGTTGCCAAGGGTCAGCCCCTTGACCCAAGCCACTGCCTGTTCCACGAAAGCATCATACAGGCTCTCCTGCACATAAATCCGCTCGATCCCGCAGCAGCACTGGCCCGCATTATACATGGCACCATCCATCAGGCTGTCCACGGCGGCGTCCAGATCGGCATCATCGCGCACATAGCCGGGGTCCTTGCCGCCCAGTTCCAGCCCTGTGGCGGTGAACGTGCCCGCCGCCGCGCGTTCAATCGCGGCACCCCCGCCTACGGAGCCTGTGAAATTCACAAACCCGAACGAGCGCGCGGCGATCAGCGCTTCGGTCGTGGCATGATCGAGCACGACATTCTGAAACACGTCCTGCGGCACACCTGCCGCATGGAACGCCTGCGCTAAACGCTCGCCCACCAGCAGGGTTTGGGTCGCGTGTTTCAGCACGACCGTGTTGCCCGCGATCAGGGCAGGCACCAGTGTGTTGATCGTGGTCAGGTAGGGGTAATTCCAGGGCGCGATAATGAACACGACCCCCACGGGTTCGCGCGCAAGCAGGCGGCGGAAGCGGTCGCTGTCCTCAATCACCTGCGGTGCAAGGGTCGCCGCCGCAATGCTCGCCATGTATTCCGTGCGGTCATTGACGCCGCCGAATTCGCCGCCATAGCGCGTGGGGCGGCCCATCTGCCAGGCCAGTTCCTCGACCAGCGTATCTTTCATCGGGGCCAAAGCCGCCACACCTGCCCGCACCAACGCCACGCGTTCCGCCAAAGGCCGCGCGGCCCATGCCACCTGCGCAGCCTTCGCGCGCGCGACGACGGCCTGCGCGGCATCCAGCGCAAGCGGCATCCGCTCGGCATAGACCCGGCCATCGACGGGGGAAATCACCTGTATCGGTTTCATCTGTCACCTTCCTTGGGGCAGGGGCTGCCCGCTCAACTGCGCTCCAGCAGGCGCTGGCGCTCGAAATCCGTCACCACGCGGTCCATCTCCGCCACTTCCCAGCGCGCGGCGTGGACATAGTGATCCACGACATCATCGCCCAGCGTGCTGCGCAACCAGCTTGATCCATCGGCCATATCGGCTGCTTCGCGCAGGGTCTTGGGAATCTCTCGAATGCCGCTCGTGGCATACATATCGCCGCGCAATTCCGGCTCCAAGGTCAAACCGCGCGCGACGCCGTCCAGACCCGCTGCCAGAAGCGCCGCGCAGGCGAGGTAAGGGTTCAAATCCGACCCGCCGATCCTGCACTCGACGCGCACGCCCTTTGTCCCGTCCCCACAGACGCGGAAGCCCGCCGTGCGATTGTCACAGGACCAGACGGCTTTCGTGGGCGCAAACATACCCACACAGAAGCGCTTGTAGCTGTTGATATAGGGCGCAAGGAACAGCGTGATCTCGCGCGCATGTTCCAATTGCCCAGCAAGGAAAGCGCGCATCAGGTCCGACATGCCATAGGGCGCGGCCTTGTCATGAAACGCAGGCTTTCCGTCGAGCGTCCAGAGCGATTGGTGTACATGCGCTGATGACCCCGCGCGGCGGTGGTCATACTTGGCCATGAAGGTCACAGATTTGCCCTGTGCATGGGCGATTTCCTTGGTGGCTTCCTTGATGATCACATGCTGGTCGGCGGCGGTCAGAGCATCCGCATAGCGCACATTCACCTCGGCCTGACCTGCCTCGGCCTCGCCCTTGGTATTCTCAACCCAAATCCCCGCGCCATAAAGCCCATTGCGCAACGCGCGCATGAGCGGCTCTTCCTTGGCTGTCTGGAAGATGTGGTAATCCTCATTGTAGCTGGAAATCGGCGTCAGCCTGTCCGTGCCCTGGTCACGCAGGGCTTCATAGCTCTGCTCAAAGACGTAAAACTCCAACTCCGTCGCCATCATCGCGTCAAAGCCCATCGCGCGCGCGCGAGCCACTTGGCGCTTGAGCACCGCGCGCGGGCTTTGGGGCACATCTTCATGCGTGTGGTGGTCGAGCAGATCACACAGCACCAAAGCCGCGCCGGGGGCCCATGGGACGCGCCGCAAGGTGGGCAGATCAGGCTTCATGACATAATCGCCATAGCCCTTTTCCCAGCTTGCACTGGCATAGCCCGGCACTGTCCACATTTCCATATCGACGGCGAGCAGGTAATTGCAGCAATGCGTCTCTTCCCAGCCGCCCTTGAGGAAATGGGCTGCGTGAAAGCGCTTTCCCATCAGGCGGCCCTGCATGTCGATCCCGGCCACGATGACCGTATCAATCTCGCCCGCGTCAAAAGCTGCCTGCAACGCCTCCAGCGTTAACGCACCCATCTCTCTCTCCCCATCATGACTTTATCTTGCCCCAAATACTCACGGGGTTTCCAAAGGGGGACGAGTCCCCCTTTGGCGGGGGGTGGGGGGGGGGGGCCCCCCCCCCCCCCACAGCCCGGCGCAAACGAGCGGCGAGCCGCGCGAGAAAAAAAGAACAAAAAAAAAC
>JBKBLP010000008.1:8650-98549 GCA_046296275.1 Roseinatronobacter sp.
CCCCCCACCTTGCCTCAGGAATACCGGTACGGGCGACCGGCTTTATCCATCGCGGCATTATACGCCTTGAAGATATCCACGACCTTGGCCTTCACCGCCGACTCGGCGGCAATTTCGTCCCAGAACACGCGCGCGGCCTGCTCGACGCCCGCCCATTCCGCATCCGGGATCGAGGTCAACTCCAACTTCGTCCCTTCCGTCCGCAACCGCGCTTCCCCTGCCCAATACCAATGCTGGCGGTAGTAATGCGACTGCTCGAAACACGCCGTGACAAGCTGTTTCAAGTCTTCGGGCAATTCCTCCCAACGGCCCATATTCGCAAAGAAATGTCCGATCCACGCGCCCGAGATGTTGTTGGTCAGGAAATGCGAGCAGATATCCGCCCAGCCCACTTCATAAGCTTCCGTGATCCCGCACCAGGCCACACCGTCAATCTCGCGCGTTTGCAGCGCCACTTCGACATCTTCCCACGGCACAGTCACAGGCACGACCCCGAATTGCGCCAGGAAGCGACCTGCCGTGGGGAAGGTGAACACCCGCTTGCCGCGCAACTCGGCGAGCGACGTGATAGGCGAGGAGGTGATGAAATGGCACGGATCCCAGCTTCCCGCAGAGATATGTTTCACGCCGACTTTCGCATATTCTTCGGCCCAGATTTCGTTCAGCCCCCAGTCGTTGAACAACGCAGGCACATCCAGCGAATAGCGGCTGGCGAACGGGAAATAGCCGCCGAAAACCGTGACTTCTGTGGGCGATGCCATGCTGTCGTCATCCGATTGCACTGCGTCTATCGTGCCGCGCTGCATCGCTTGGAACAGCTCGTCCGTCGGCACCAACTGGTCCGCATAGAAGAGCTCAATCTGCATCCGATCGCCTGCGATGGCGTTGAACATGTCTATCGCAGGTTTGGCGACCTGCGCACCAAGCGAGGCACCCGCATAGGTTTGCAACCGCCAGCGGATCGTGGATTGCGCATGGACGGCAGGGGCAGCAAGGGCCGCGGCCCCGCCCAAAGCGCTCGTGGTCAGAAACTTCCGTCTTGTCGTAGTCATTTTCATACCTCCTTTGGGTTCAGGTTGGGCCGGTTGATCCGATATTATGGGTTATAGAGGCTCTCTGGCAGCCAGAGCGCGATCTGGGGGAACGTCATCACCATCGCCAACGCCACGATCATTACCCCCACAAAGGGGAAGATCGACATATAGATATCGCGCAAGGTCACTTCCGGCGGGGCCATCGCGCGCATCAGGAACAGGTTATAGCCGAAGGGCGGGGTCATATAGGCGATCTGGCAGGTGATCGTGTAAAGCACGCCATACCAGATCAGATCGAACCCCAACGCGCCCACAAGCGGGATATAGAGGGGCGCTACGATGACAAGCATTGCTGTGTCGTCCAGAAACGTCCCCATGACCAGATAGGACAGTTGCATCAGGATCAGGATCATCCACGGATTCAGGCCCATATCGGACAGGAACAGGCGGCGCAAAGCCTCGACGGCGCGCAGACCGTCAAAGACTGCACCGAAAGCGAGCGCGGCCAAGATGATCCACATGAACATGCACGAAATGATCAGGGTCTGGCGTGTGGCGGTCTCGAACACGGTCCATGTCATGCGGCCCTTCAGCACGGCCGCGCCAAAAGCCGCCAAGGCCCCGATGACCGAGCTTTCCACCAGCCGCGTATAGCCCGTCACGAAAGGCACCATCATCACAAGGAAAATCCCCAAAGGCAGCACCCCAGCCCAGAGCAGTTTGCGCTTCTCGGCTTTGGAAATGCCTGCGAGTTCATTCTCAGGCAATGCAGGCCCCAGCGCCGGGTTCAACCGGCACCGCCACCAGATATAGGCCACGAACATCGCGGCCATCATCAGCCCTGGCATGATCCCCGCAAGCCACAATTTGCCGACAGGTTGGCGCGCGATCATCGCATAGAGCACCAGCACAACGGACGGCGGCACCAGAATTCCCAAACTGGATCCTGCCTGAATGACCCCTGTCACCATGATTTTGTTATAACCGCGCCTCAGCAGTTCCGGCAGCGCGATCGTGGCCCCAATCGCCATGCCCGCCACGGACAGCCCGTTCATGGCCGAAATCAACACCATCAGCAGGATCGTGCCAATCGCCAAGCCCCCCGGCACGCGCCCAAACCAGACATGGAACATCCGGTACAGGTCATCGGCCAGCCGCGCTTCGGACAGCACATAGCCCATGAAAATGAACATGGGCAGCGTGAGCAGGGGAAACCACCCCATCAGCTTCAGCGTCTGCGCGAAGGCCAGATCATAGCCCCCCCGGTCCCCCCAAAGCCAGAGCGCCGACACCACAGCCACGAAGCCGATGATCCCGAACATGCGCTGCCCGGTCAGCAGCAAAAGCAGCATAGAGCCGAACATCAGGGCGGCGATCAGATCCGTGGGCATCAGATCTCGCGCCCCCGAAGTCTCGCGATGTCACGGATCAGGAACGCCGTGCATTGCAAGAGCATCATCACAATGCCCAGCACCATCACCATTTTGACAGGTGCCATATAGGGCCGCCAAAGACCCCGGCGGCGTTCGCTGTATTCAAGCGCATATTGCGTGCTCTCGATCCCGCCCCACAGCAGCACACCCAGATAGAACAGCAGCGCCAAGATCGTGACGCAATCCACAGCGGCTTTGGTGCGCGGCGACCATGTGCTGTAAAGCAGGTCCATCCGAACGGCGGACCCTTGTTGCAGCGCCCATGCGCCGCCCAGCATGAAATAGCCCACCATCAGGAATTGGGCCATTTCATCGGTCCAGATTTGCGGCACCCAAACTGCGCGAGATATGGACCCCCACAGCAGCACGCCCATCAGCACAAAGAGCAGGTACATGGCAAAGCGGCCAACATAGCGGTTGAATGCCTCCACCCAGCGGACATAGGTGACAAGGAAAGCGGGCATCAAAAATGCCTCCGCCGTCTTGTCCGCGCGTTGCGCAATCCCATCCGAGTCGTCCTGTCCTGTTGGCTTGTGGCTTTTTGCAACAGGCTGCACCGCGCTGCGCTGCGCTGTCAAGGCAAGCTGCGTCCAATTTCTGACCAAGCGGTAAATTTGATCAAAAATGACCCATCTGACATCTGCGTGAGCATGGGCCGAAAGCGCGGGTGTCTTGACTTGGGTCAAGGTGGAAGCGGAATACCCCTGTACGCTGGAGACCAACCCAAAGCACTGAAAGGCGAATCTCATTTCTCGCTTGTCTGGAAAGGTTGCCATTGTCACCGGGGCGCTGTCGGCATTGGCCGTGCTTTTTGTCGAGCGCATGGTCGAACAAGGCGCGCGGGTGGCGATTTTCGACGTGTTGGACGCGGAAGGCACCGCGCTGGCCGATAGCTTGCATGCGGCAGGGCAGGACGTTGCCTTCTGGTCCGTCGATGTCGCAAGCGAAGCGCAGGTCAAGGCCGCGATTGATGCTGTGGTGGCGCGCTTCGGGCGGCTGGATGTGATGGTGAACAATGCGGGCATTTCAGGGGCCGCCAAGCCCACGGATCAACTGACCGAAGCGGAATGGGACTTGGTGCAGGCCGTCAATGTCAAAGGCGTGTTCTTTGGCACCAAACACGCCATTCCGCATCTGCGCGCTGCGGGCGTGGGGTCGATCATCAATTTGTCGTCGATCGCGGGCCTGGTGGGGATCGGGGGCGTAGCGCCCTGCCATGCCTCCAAGGGGGCGGTGCGGCTGATGACCAAGAATGACGCGATTACCTATGCGACCGAGCGGATCCGCGTGAACTCGATCCACCCGGCCTATACTTGGACGCCCATGGTGGAAAATCATCTGCGGGCTGCAGGCGGCGATCTGGAAGCCGCGAGAGCCGCCGCAGGTGCGGCGCCTCCTGTGGGACATATGGGCGAACCGGATGATATAGCTTATGCGGTGGTTTATCTTGCGTCGGACGAGGCGCGTTTTGTCACCGGGGCCGAATTGGTCATCGATGGCAGTTAGACGGCGCGGTAATTAGCACAAATGACAGAACCTACATTCCACGACCAGCCTGCGCAGGCAGTGCTGGCGCATCTGAACAGCGCGCCTGACGGTTTGACTACGCCCGAGGCGCAAGCGCGGCTTGCCCAGTATGGCCCCAACCGCTTGCCCGAACCCCCGCGCCCCGGTGCGCCGCGCCGGTTTTTGGCGCAGTTCAATAACCTGCTGATACAGGTTTTGATCGTGGCGGCGATTGTCACGGCACTTCTGGGGCATTGGATCGACACAGGTGTGATCGCCGCTGTGGTGATCCTCAATGCCGTCATCGGTTTCGTGCAAGAGGGCCGCGCAGAGGCCGCGCTGAGTGCGCTGCGCGACATGCTCGCCCCGCGCGCGTTTGTGCTGCGGCGCGGCGCGCGCCTGACCTTACCCGCCGATGATCTGGTGCCCGGCGATATCGTGCTTGTGGAACCGGGCGACCGGGTGCCTGCTGATCTGCGGCTGATCGCGGCGCATGGGCTGCGCGCAGAAGAGGCATTGCTGACCGGTGAATCTGTCCCAGTGGACAAATCAACAGACCCTGTGGCCGCCGATGCCCCCTTGGGCGACCGCCGTTCGATGCTGTTTTCGGGCACCCTTGTCGCTGCGGGGGCGGGGACTGGTGTTGTCGTGGCGACAGGGGCGCAAACGCAAGTGGGGCGCATTGGCACGCTGCTTGCGGGGGTCGAAACACTCACCACGCCGCTTGTCGTCCAGATGGACCGCTTCGCGCGGGTGATGACAGGCTTCGTGCTGGCCGCGTCTGCACTTGTGCTGGCCTTCGTGCTGGTTGTGCGCGACATGGACTTTGCCGAAGGCTTCATGATTGTTGTGGGCTTGCTGGTCGCAGCCATCCCCGAGGGTCTGCCTGCTGTCCTGACAGTGACTTTGGCGATTGGTGTGCAAAGCATGGCGCGGCGCAATGCCATCATCCGCCGCCTGCCTGCGATTGAAACGCTCGGCGCGGTGTCGGTCATCTGTTCGGACAAGACCGGGACTTTGACGCGCAATGAAATGCTGGTGGCAACGCTCGCGCTGCCCGGTGGCACGCATGAGGTCACAGGCGAAGGCTATGCCCCCGCAGGCACCATTGCAGGCAGCCCTGATGCGCAGGCGCTTGGGGCAGTTGCGCGGATTGCGCGGGATTGCACGACCTCTGCCCTTGTGCAGACCGCAAGTGGCTGGCAGGTCGAAGGCGATCCGATGGAAGGCGCGCTTCTGGCGCTGTCGGGCAAGCTGGGGCTTGATCCGCTGGCCAAGGACGCGCCCGAAACCATGATCCCCTTTGACGCGCGCACCCGCTACATGGCCGTGCGCATGGCGGACGGGTTGGTGCTGGTCAAAGGTGCGCCCGAAGCTGTCTTGCCGCGTGTGTCGGCCACGCTTGCAGGCGCTTTCGATCCAGCGGAGTGGTCCGCGCGGGCGGATACGATTGCGGCCCAAGGCCAACGCGTGCTGGCTTTGGCGCAAGTCCAAGGGCAGGGCGGGGGCCTTGCGCCGGACGATCTGGACACGGGCCTGACCCTTGTCGCGCTGGTGGGCCTGATCGACCCCCCTCGGCCAGAGGCGATTGCGGCGGTTGCAGACTGTCTGCGCGCAGGCATCACGGTCAAGATGATCACGGGCGATCACAAAGGCACGGCAGCGGCGATTGGCGCGCAGATCGGGCTTGCGCGCACCGATACAGTTCTGACCGGGGCCGATGTGGACAGGCTTGACGATGCCGCACTGGTGCAGGCTGCCGCAGACTGCGATATTTTCGCCCGGACCAGCCCCGAACACAAGCTGCGGCTGGTGACGGCGCTGCAAGCGCGCGGCGCAGTGGTTGCCATGACCGGGGACGGCGTGAATGACGCGCCTGCGCTCAAGCGCGCGGATGCGGGTATTGCGATGGGCAAATCGGGCTCAGCCGCCGCGCGCGAGGCGTCCGATCTGGTGCTGACAGATGACAATTTCGCCTCCATCGCCGAAGCGGTCCGGCAGGGGCGCACTGTCTATGCCAATCTGCGCAAGGTGATTGCGTTCCTGCTTCCGGTGAACGGGGGCGAGAGTATGGCGCTGGTTTTTGCAGTGCTGCTGGGCCTTGTGCTGCCGATCACGCCTTTGCAAATCCTGTGGGTGAATATGGTCTCGTCCGTCGTGCTGGCGATGGCGCTGGCCTTTGAACCGCCCGAACCCGGCATCATGCGTCGGCCTCCGCGCCGCCCCGGCGCCCCTGTGCTGTCGCGCTTCATTCTATGGCGGGTGCTTCTGGTGTCCCTGCTGTTTTCGCTTGGCGTGTTCGGCCAGTTTGCGCTGGCAAAAGCGATGGGGGCCGATCTGGTAACGGCGCGCACGATGGCGCTGAACACTCTTGTCGCGATGGAGGTGTTCTATCTGTTCTCGATCCGCTTCAGCCTTGGTGGCACGATCACCTTGCGCGGGATCAAGGGCACGCCTGCGGTGCTGATCGCGGTGGCTGTCGTGACATTGTTGCAAGCAATGTTGACATATACCCCTGTCATGCAGGGATTGTTTGAAACCTCGGCCCTCAGCTTTGGTCAACTGGCCCTGTGCATGGCGGCTGGGGGGGCGCTGCTGCTGGTCCTGGAATTTGACAAACGCGCCGCAAGTTTCCGGAGGTCACGATGATCGTGCTTGTGTTCAATGCAGGTTCCTCGAGCCTGAAAGTCGCGCTGTTTGACGGGGACCGGACGCTCTTGAAGCTGGGCTTTGACCGCTTCGGGGCGCAGCACTGCATGCTGGTGTGCAGCACGGGCGAAGGGGGTGGGCACGCCCAAGCGCACCCCGCGCGCGACATCGCGCAGGCGGTCGCTGCTGTGCCTGGGCTTTTGGCGCAAGCGGGTCTGCCTGCGCCCCAAGCCATCGGCCATAGGATCGCGCATGGCGGGCAAGGCTTCACGGCACCTGCAAGGCTGGATGCCGAGAGGCTTGCGCAAATCGACCAAGTGACGCCGCTTGCGCCGCTGCACAACCCAGCAAACCTTGGGGCTGCGCGCCATGCGATGCAGGTCTGGCCAGACGTGCCGCAGGTGGGGGTTTTTGATACGGCCTTTCACGCAACGCTGCCTGCGCGCGCGACCACTTATGCTGTCCCGCAAGAATGGCGCGACGCAGGTCTGCGCCGCTACGGGTTCCACGGCACATCGCACAAATATGTGGCCATGCGCGCGGGCGAGGCGTTGGGGCGCGATTGGCGCACGTTGCGGATCATCAGCCTGCATCTGGGCAATGGGGCAAGTGCCTGTGCGGTTGCCTATGGGCGGTCGGTCGATACCTCGATGGGGCTGACGCCGCTGGAAGGATTGGTGATGGGCACGCGCCCCGGGGATATGGATGCCGGCGCGTTTGGCTTTCTGGAGCGGGCGCTCGGGCTGTCGGTTGCACAGATCGAGGTGGCGCTGAACGGCGCATCGGGCCTCAAAGGGCTGACCGGTACCTCTGACCTGCGCGAGATCGAGGCGCGGGCGGCAAACGGGGACAGTGCCGCCCAAGCCGCGATCACGCTGACCGCCTACCGCGCGCGCAAATATCTGGGGGCCTATGCTGCGGCGATGGGCGGTGTGGATGCGGTCGTGTTCACAGGCGGGATCGGGGAAAACTCGGCCTCCATGCGCGCGCGGATTTGCGACGGGCTGGATTTCATGGGGCTGCGGCTGGACCCTGACCGAAACGCGGCCCCCGATTTGCGCAACCGCGCTGCCCCGCAAGTGCAAGACGCCATATCGCGCGTCACCGTGCTGGTCACGGAAACCGCCGAAGCGCTGCAAATCGCACGGGACGTGGCTGAACTTCTGGCCCGCGACGCCCCCAAACCTGCGCCAATTCCGGTTGCTGTGTCAGGCCGCCATGTGCATTTGTGCGCGGATGCGGTGCGCGCGCTGTTTGGGCCGGATTACACCCTGACCCCCGCCACGCCCCTGCGCCAGCCCGGCAATTGGGCCGCAGCCGAGCGGATCAGTATCGCAGGCCCGCGCGGCACGCTGGAGAACGTGGCCATCCTTTGCCCCCTGCGCCTGCGCACGCAAATCGAGGTGTCGCGCACGGATACATTCGCGCTTGGGGTTGATGCACCCGTGCGCGATTCCGGTCAGCTTGAGGGAACGCCGCGCGTGCGCCTGATCGGGCCTGCGGGGATATTTGAAACCGATGGGCTGATCGTGGCCGCGCGCCATATCCATATCACTCCCGACGATGCCCATGCACGTGGTCTGCGCGATGGCGATCTGGTGCGTGTGCAGATCACCGGCGATGGCGCGCGCGGGGTGATCTTTGATCATGTGCTGATCCGGGTATCGCCCAAAGCCTTCACAGAGATGCATATCGACACCGACGAGGCCAATGCCGCCGGTCTGCGGAGTGGGGCAGAGGGGGCAGTGTTGCGCGATGTGGCGGCCCAAACCACGTAACGCAGCAGGGGCTTGCGCGCCGCGCGCGCGCGCGCAATCTGGGTCAGCGAACAAGCAAAAGGGGCGCGCAACCATGCGATTCGGCGGACCAGTTTTTTGCGCAGCCCTTGCTTTGGCTGCGCCGCTTGCTGCACAGGATATGACCCGAGACGAGGCGCGCAATCAATTCGTGGCCTCCAACATGATCGCCACGTTTTACCATGAACTCGGTCACGCGCTGGTCGATATTCTGGAAATCCCCGTGCTCGGTCGCGAAGAAGACGCCGTCGATGCGCTGTCCACCCTGCTGATCGACTATTTGTGGGAACCCGAAGACGCTGAAATCCTGATTGCCGAAGTGGCCTATGGCTATGCGCTGAGCATCGAGCACACGGACGAATTGCCCGATGCCGCATGGTGGGCGGATCACTCGCTCGACATGCAGCGGCTTGCAGGTGTGGTCTGTCAGTTTTTCGGGATCGACCCCGATGCGCGGTATGAACTGGCTCTGGATTTGGGGATGCCGCCCGAAATGGCCGGAAAGTGCGTTCAGACGGCTGAACAAGTCACAGCGTCCTGGTCGGTGTTTCTGGCCGATCTGGAAGAGGCGCCCAAGCGCAATTCCTTGCGCCTTGTCCAGCCAGTTGCCGATCCGTGGCTTGCCGAAGTCATTTCCGAGGAAATCGGCCTGCTGAACGAGCAATTTGGCCTGCCTGCCCGCGTTGAAGTCGAGATCGCAGAATGCGGCGAAGCCAATGCGTTCTATGTGCTGGGCGCGCGTCGCATCATCATGTGCGTCGAGTTTGCGCAATGGTATGCAGAAATGTGGGAGATGGATAATTGACTGTGCTTTGAGGGAAGCCGAAGCAAGACGCGTCAATCACGAATAATTTTGACTTTAAGCCCTTGTTTCAAAACTGATTCTTGATCTATGCTTTCGCAAAGGGCGGGTGAGTACACTCATGCATGTCTGCGCTCTCTACCACACTTGATGTTGCCCATAGGATTGTCATGCGCACACTCCCTCAAATCGCCTTGCCCGATAACGCCCGCTCCCTTTTGTCAGAGCTTGAGCTTTTGTTGAACCGCTTGCCGCTTGCGCAAGTGGTGTTTCAGGACATTACGGGACAAGTCACGCTGCGCCATGAAACCAGCGAATCCGTGTTCATCGGACCTTCGTTGCAGGATATCGACTTTGTGGACCACGTTTTCGGCCAGGCGGCATCATCACCGAAATTCAGTTTGGCAATGAATTCGGGGCGCGCGCGATCCTGACCGGGTTGGATATTCCTGTCCGTACTTTTGTCGAGGCTTGGCGCGATGTTCGTAACGAAGTCAGCCGCGATGCCTATGACGCCCTGTTCTTGAACGTGGACTGGACCGTAAATGCCGATCCGGCGGCTATTTTCAGTGTGTTCTCTGCCGCAGCGACCCTCTCGACCGGAGCGGTCATCATCCAAGCGCCTATTCTGGCTAATTTTGGCGACAGTTTTGGTAACTTTGTTCAATCCGGGACAGGAACGACACGATTTTCGGCTCTGGCACCGTTGAGGCTGGTGGCGGCGACGACCTGATCGATGCAGGGACGGGGCATGACTGGATCGATGGTGGCGCAGGCAATGACACGATC
This sequence comes from Roseinatronobacter sp., assembly GCA_046296275.1. GTDB lineage: Bacteria > Pseudomonadota > Alphaproteobacteria > Rhodobacterales > Rhodobacteraceae > Roseinatronobacter. Next base: position 18,660 of record JBKBLP010000008.1, read on the forward strand.
TATGGTGGCGACGGGGATGACACGATCATCGGCGGGGCTGGGCGCGATCATCTTTATGGCGGCGCAGGCGCAGATGTGTTTGTCTTTGAAAGCTTTGCGGATCTGGGCAACGGGACAGCGCGCGATGTGATCTTCGATTTCGAGCTCGGGATCGACCGGATCGACCTGAGCGCGTTGGGTGTGACTTTCATCGGGACGGCGCAATTCAGCGCGACAGGGGCGGCGCAAGTGCGCTTCCACATGACCAATCAGCAACTGCAATTCGATATCGACGGCAACGGGACCAATGACCTGCAAATCGCCTTGGTCGGGGTGAGCGCTTTTGCAGCCGAGAACCTGATTCTGTGATCGCGCCAAATTTGCTGAATTGCTTTGGAGTGGGGTGTGAGATACACTTTGCTCCACTTAAGGCAGAAGACCGCGTCAAGTCATTATAGCCGCAATAAAGGCTGACACAAACACATACCACAACGGGCCAAGCTGCCCGAGGGACAAGGAAAGTTACCAGCCATGCCAACAATCAATCTGTTCGCCACACCTACCACGTTCCCGGATGGGACATTGATCACGAGCTTCCTGTTTGACACTCTGCCCTATTGCGATGTGATCGAACTGGATTTGCCGGGGCAAGTGACGCTGACTTATGCAGGCGGCGCTGCGATCGGCGGGGTCACGTTCGAGATTTATGGCACGAACCTGTCAACGACGGTCGCCGAGGGGATTATCGGGTTCAATAGCGGTGTCATCGCTGAGGTGCATATCATAGATTCCTTTGGTCTGCGCATGACGCTGACTGGCCTCAATTTCGATGCGCTTGATGCCTCGACCGCAATCTTTGAAGACCTGATGGGAATTGACCCCGACGCGTTGGAGCGGTTCATTCTGGACAGGCCGTGGACCATCAATGGCGATCTTTCATCTAACCAGAACTATTTCTATCGCATTGGGTCTTCGAGCACGCGGCCCCTTCTTGAATTTACGCAATCCAATGTCTTCAACATGGGACTAGGCGATCTCAACTACGTCATCGCTGGCCCGGGCGACGACACGATCTACAGCGCTGGTTATGTTGATGGCGGTGACGGGGATGATCTGATCGATGCCCGCGGCGCCACGGAGACTACCATTTTGTACGGCGGTGACGGAAATGATACGCTTCTTGGTGGGGACGAGTTCAATTACCTGTATGGCTGGCTCGGAAACGATTCCATCGTAGGTGGCACCGCTGGCAATTACGTCGATGCAATGCATGGGAATAACCATGTCGAAACCGGTGCTGGCATGGACCTTGTCTATGCGACTGATGGCAGTAACGAGATCTTCACAGGTGATGGTGATGATCAGATTTACATCTGGGACTATAATCTTTATTTACCCAGCTCCGGCAACAACTTCGTGTTCGCTGGGGCCGGCGATGACCGGGTCGAGATCGGTGCGGTATGGGGTGGCTGGGCACATGGCAACAACACCGTTCTGGGCGGGGCAGGCAGCGACAGTCTGAACATTTTCGGCAATGGAAACAACATCATCCTCGGCGGGAGCGGTCATGATTTCATCCGTGTCGAGGATACGGATGATATTGCCTTTGGCTCGAACTCGATTGCCGGGGGAAGTGGCAATGACACGATCCTCGGGGGGCGTGGCAATGATTTCATCGACGGCGATAGTGGCGCGGATTTCATCAATGCAGGCATGGGCAATGATTATGTCAATGGCGGCAGCGGCAATGATACGATCCTTGGGGGCGAGGGGAATGACACGCTTCTGGGCGGAAGTGGCCGCGATGAAATTCACGGGGCCGAGGGACGCGATTCCATCGAAGGCGGCGGGGGCAACGACACCCTGTATGGGGGCGCAGGCAATGACACGGTCCTTGGCGGCGGCGGCGATGATGTGCTTAGCGGCAATACGGGCGACGACCTGATCTTTGGCAATTCCGGCAATGACACCATTCTGGGCGGCTCGGGCGCGGATACGCTTGATGGTGGCTCGGGCGACGATTTCATCGACGGCGGGTCCGGTGCGGATGTCATCTATGGCGGCTCGGGCGCGGACCTGATCGATGCAGGGACGGGGCATGACTGGATCGATGGTGGCGCAGGCAATGACACGATCTATGGTGGCGACGGGGATGACACGATCATCGGCGGGGCTGGGCGCGATCATCTTTATGGCGGCGCAGGCGCAGATGTGTTTGTCTTTGAAAGCTTTGCGGATCTGGGCAGCGGGACAGCGCGTGATGTGATCTTCGATTTCGAGCTCGGGATCGACCGGATCGACCTGAGCGCGTTGGGTGTCACCTTCATCGGGACCGGACAGTTTACCGGCACAGGGGCGGCGCAGGTCCGCTTCCATACGACCAATCAGCAGTTGCAGTTTGATATCGACGGCAATGGCACCAATGACTTGCAAATCGCGCTGGTCGGGGTGACAGCGCTTTCGGCGGATCATCTGCTCTTGTAAGGTGTCGCCTGCTTGGATACTCCGCTGACGCAGCATGTTCGATTTATATGCTGCGTCAAAATCTGTATATTGGGGAGCATTTGCCGTTCGCCCTGCCTATGATATTTTCCAAACACCTCAATTTTTAAATGGAGACATTTCTGATGCCCGTGCTGAACATTTTTGCGACTCTGGACACATCGCCCAGCGGATCGCGCGTTCTTGAATATCTGATCAATACCTTGCCCCTGTCCAGTGGTGGTGCAGTCGCAGGCGGATCATGTGATCCTTGCTCATGATGTTGGTGCGCCCTCGGAAATAGTCAGGTTTGAATTTTTCGGCGTAGGGCTGTCTGCAACAACGACAGAGGAATCAATCGCGTTCACATCGGGTCTGATAACCGAAATCCAGATCGTCGATTTCTACGGGCTGCGCGGGTCCGTGACAGGTCTGAACCTCTCTGCGCCCGCGTTTTCTGTTGTCGTGAATGATGACTTCATGAGGTATGACCCGGACGCACTGGAGAAGTTTTTCCTCGACATTCCGTGGACGGTGAACGAGGATCTGTCCTCTGACAATAACTATTTCACCTCTGGAAGTGGATCAAACGGGCGCTCGGTTCTGGAATTGACCAGATCAAACCTGTTCAATATGGGACCGGGTTTCAATAATTATATTGAAGTCGGGCCGGGGGATGACACGATTTATAGCGGCGGGTATGTCCTTGGTCATGGGGTAACGACATCATTGATGCCCGCGGCGCAACTGAGTCCACCAATCTTTTGGGCGGGGCGGGCGACGACACGATCTATGGGGGCTCTGGTTTCAACAACATTATCGGAGGAGCGGGCAATGACTCGATCCTTGGGGGCAACGATATAAACCATGTCGATGCTGGCTCTGGCGATAACTTTGTGGAAACGGGTGATGGGGCCGACCAGATTTATGCGGAAAACGGAAATACCACCATTTCAAGTGGTGCTGGCAACGATCAGATTTTCCTGAATTGGCAGCTGACGGCATCGGGGCGCAATCTGACTGATGCCGGAAATGGGGATGACGGCATCCAGGTCGGAAACATACCTTTCATGGCTTGGGCGCACGGAAACAATACGATCTTCGGTGGCGCGGGGAATGATACGCTTTCCGTCTTTGGCAATGGCGACAATTCTCTCGACGGCGGCAACGGGAATGATCTGATCCTTGTCACCGATACAGACACGACGGCCTTTGGCAATAACACGATCGTCGGGGGCAGTGGCGACGATACGATTTTCGGCGGAGGCGGCAATGACATAATCGAAGGCGGAAGCGGCAGGGATTCGCTGGATGGCGGGCAGGGCGATGATCTGATCATCGGCGGCAGCGGCAATGACCGGATCTGGGGCCGCGACGGCAATGATACGCTGATCGGCGGGACCGGGCGTGACAGGCTATATGGCGGGGCCGGTGACGACTCCATCGAAGGAGGGGCCGGGAATGACATCATCGAAGGGGGGGGGTGGTAACGATACTTTGCGGGACGGTTCCGGGGACGACGACATATTCGAAGGGACCGGTGACAATCTGATTTTTGGGGATAGTGGGAACGACACGATTTATGGCGGCGGCGCGAACAATACGATCCACGGCGGGTCTGGGGACGACGATCTGTTCGGAGCCATCGGCAACGATTTCATCTACGGCGGCACTGGGGTTGTCAGGTTGTACGGTCAGGGTGGCGATGACTTCCTCGATGGTGGCTCTGGCAATGATACGATCTTCGGGGACTGGGGCAATAACACGCTGATTGGTGGTCTTGGTCGGGATTGGCTGTATGGCGGCAGTGTCGGCAGGGGTGTGGATACTTTTGTTTCCAAAGCTTCGCGGAGATGGGAACAGGGACTGCGCGTGACGTGATCTTCAGCTTCGAGGTGGGGATCGACAGGATTGACCTGAGCGGGCTTGGGCTGACCTATATCGGGGCGCGGCAGTTCCGGGATAACAGTGCCGCGCAGGTGCGCTATCACGAAAACAATCAGCAAGTGCAGTTCGACATAGACGGCAACGGGACTACCGACCTTCAGATCGACATCCGCGGTGTCACCTTCTTCAATGCAGGTGATCTGATCCTGTAGACAAATACTCTCGCAGGGGTGTGGCCAAGTTGCTGCGCCCTCGCCAATTCGCCTTTGTCAGGTTCCCTTGCCGCCCTCAAAGCGTTTAGATTAGCGCAAACATCCGTGCGTCATGACGCGGGCAGCAGTGGAGGAGCGCTTTCTTATGACCATCTGGAACGATCTGGCCAAACACCAGCGCGCAACCGAAGCGCGTCCCATTTTGGATCTGTTCGCCGCCGATACCGCGCGTGCGCAAGGTTTCAGCATCCGCGAAGGCGGGATGTTGTTTGATTATTCCAAGACGAATATCGACACTGCAGCGCGCGATCTGCTCGTGTCCTTGGCCGAAAGCGCGGGCGTGGCCGACAAGCGCGCGGCCATGTTCGGGGGGGCGGCCATCAACGAAACCGAAGGGCGTGCTGTGCTGCACGTCGCGCTCCGCGCGGGCGAGGATGCCGTGATCCATGTGGGCGGGGCCGATGTCATGCCCGACATTCGCGCGACCCGCGCCCGCGCCCACGCTTTTGCCGAAGATGTCCGCAGTGGGCGGTTTGCGGGGCGGGGCGGGCGGATTACCGATGTGGTCAATATCGGGATCGGTGGGTCAGACCTTGGCCCGGCGATGGCCACGCTCGCGCTGGCCCCCTACCATGACGGACCGCGCGTGCATTACGTGAGCAACGTGGACGGCGCGCATATTGCTGACACCCTGCGTGGTTTGGACCCCGAAACAACTTTGGTGATCGTGGCGTCAAAGACCTTCACCACGATTGAAACCATGACCAACGCGCAAACCGCGCGCGACTGGATGGCGGCCAAAGTGGCGAACCCGGCGGCGCAATTCGCGGCGGTGTCCACCGCTGCGGACAAGACGGCGGCTTTCGGCATCGACCCTGCCCGCGTCTTTGGCTTTGCCGATTGGGTGGGCGGGCGCTATTCGGTCTGGGGGCCGATTGGTCTGGCACTGGCCATTGCCATCGGCGCAGACCGGTTTGACCACTTCCTGAGTGGCGCGCGGGCGATGGATGACCATTTCCTGACAGCGCCGTTTTCGCAAAACATGCCGGTGATGCTGGCCCTTGTCGGCGTTTGGCACAACCAGTTGTGCGGCCATGCCACCCGCGCAGTCCTGCCTTATGATCAGCGCTTGGCGCGGCTGCCTGCGTATCTGCAACAGCTTGAAATGGAAAGCAACGGCAAGCGCGTGGACATGGACGGGCGCGCGCTCGACCGCCAATCGGGGCCTGTGGTCTGGGGCGAGCCGGGGACCAATGGACAGCACGCCTTCTACCAGCTGATCCACCAAGGCACGCGGGTCATTCCCTGTGAATTCCTGCTTGCGGCCAAAGGTCACGAGCCGCATCTGGCGCACCAGCACAAGCTGCTTGCCGCCAATTGCCTTGCGCAATCCGAAGCGCTGCTGCGGGGGCGGTCGCTGGACGAAGCCCGCGCCATAATGGCCGCGAAGGGGCTGACCGGGGCCGAATTGGAACGCCAAGCCGCGCACCGCGTTTTCCCCGGCAACCGCCCCTCTACCACGCTGCTTTATCCGCAATTGACGCCAGAGACCCTTGGGCAGATCGTTGCGCTGTATGAGCACCGCGTTTTTGTCGAAGGCGTGGTCTTGGGGATCAACAGTTTCGACCAATGGGGGGTGGAATTGGGCAAGGAACTGGCAACGGCGCTTGGCCCTGTGCTGGATGGCGCGGATGCCAGCACCAAGGATGGGTCCACCCAAGCGCTGGTGGCGTATCTGCGCGGGGTATGAGGCAAGTCTGCCAAAAGCGGATACGCATTTACTGAAATTTGCCGCACTCGACCCGGTTTACGCCATCCGGTAGCGTCGTCGTTGTGCAAATGGTCCTTTGATGTTACCCTTTGCGCCAAATTTGGGGGGTCCAAATTCGGGGGCATAGCGATGCGTTGGTTCTTTCCCGTGGCATTGCCGTTGCTATCTGCCTGCGCGTCTTTGCCCAAGCATGTCTGCACGCCCACGCCAAGTGGATTGGCGGGATGCAATATAGTCGCAGGATGAAGCGGAGCCTTGGAAGCCTTATTGGCCGCGCGGTTGGATGGGGCTTGCTGTGGGCTTCGTGCTGCCGCTTGTTCTGGCGCTTCTGACCTTAGTTTCAGGCCATCCGGCGGGGGCATGTGGCCCGGCAGTTCCGGCGGGTGCGAGATGGAAGGGCCGCGCTTTTCATGTACGCCTTGGTGCCGTCATTCTTGCCGCGATTTGGGTTCTCGATCTTTCGTGATCTGCGCGAGAGCCTGTCGCGTTCATTCGCATTCACGCGACATTCTCTAGATTATTGTTGTCGCATGCTTTCATGCACAAAATCGGTTCCCACTTTTGCGCAACATGCTCTGGGCTCAGGATGATTTTTGATGGAAACATCATCCTGAACTAGCCTTTTTGCAGTCGCGTGATTTATGAGGAAAACCGGATGACACTTGTCCTCATCACGCTCTTAGCCGCAGGCGCCTCGGCGCAGTCTGATCAAATAAAACCTGTTGCGCAAAAGTGGGAACCGCTGTTGCCCAACAGGCTTTGTTCAGAACTTCACGATTGTCGCGAAATCCGTGATGGGCGCGCGGGTTTTGTCGAAAATGTCGTCTAGCCCGATGGTGACAGAAGCGCTCTTGCCGTCGTCCGAAAGCGTTCCTGTCGTGCTTTCCACCTCTGCGCCCCGAACGCGCATCGTGATCGACAAGCCCGCCATCATCGCGCGCATCATGGCTTCAGCCTGCGGGTCTGCGGCCATCTCGGCTGTGCCTTCGTTAAAGGCCCCCATCGGGAACATGGCGCGCACGCGGTTGGAGTCGAGATAGACCAACTCGCCTTGCAGCTCGGCGGGGCCTTCGACATCCTCGGGTCGGGTCAATACTTCGGCGAAGCTGCCTTCCTTGATAAAATCGCAGCGCGCGTGGGTGTCGGTGATGGTCAGCGTCCCCCCTTCTTCAGCGTCACAGAATGATGTGTCGCCCCCTGACATATCAAACATCTGCTTGTTCATCTGCATGAAGCCCGAGACGCGCGCTTGATCCTGTCCCAGAACGTCGATGGTCATATCAACCTCGATGCAGGCGGTCAGGGTTACGGCGCTGAGCAAAAGCGCAGGCAAGGAAAAACGGTTAGGGCGCATGGTCAAAGTCCTTTGGTGTCCAGAGGTCCAGAAAACCAGAAACGCGGCCGTTCCGAAAGAGGTTTATTGCGCCGTGCAATGCGCCCCGCTGGGGGCTTGGCCAGAGCCGAGCGCGAAGGCGGGCGGCGCAGTGAACAGGTCCGGTGCCCCTGCGCGGGCAAGGTCGAGCGCCAGAACAGCCCCCAGCAGGGCAAGCGCCAGAGCGCCGACAAAGGGACGAGCGATGCTCATGCGCGCAGCCCCAGTGTCACAGGCGCGGGGCGCAAAACGATCCCGCGCAGCCGGATGCCAAGGATCGACCCAGCAAAGGCCGCGACCAGCCAGACCCAGCCATGCAGCGACCCCGTGCTGATCCCACTGAAAAACGCGCCGACATTGCAGCCAAAGGCCATGCGCGCCGAATAGCCAAGCACAATGCCTGCAAGGATCACCGCGCCGTAAGCGGGCAGGGTCAGGGGTGTTGCGGGCGCTCCGGGATCCGCGCGCCAGCGCATCACCGCAAAAGCCCCCACCAGCAGGCCGATATTGGTGAGCGAGGTGACATCGGTCAGAACCGAACTTGCCAGCCGTTCAGCATTGCCCCGCGCAGCCCAGAACGGCATCTCGGCCACGGCGAAGCCCGCCGCATCGGCAATTTTCGCGCCCCATAGGCCAAGGCCATAGACCACGCCCCATGGTTGGCCTGCGATTACCAGATTGGCCAGCGCCAGTGCCGCCACGAGCGCGGCGGCAATCCACAGCCGGGCCGGGGGCATCCGTTTGCCCGGCGATGCGCGGGCCACAACCAGCGCGGCCAAGGCGGCCAAGCCCACCAATGTCAGCACCAGCCCGCCACTCTGGCCCGCGATCCCTTGCAAGGACAAGACGGGGGCCGATGCGAGCCCGGTCCACCAGCCCAGATGCGCTGTGCCAAGGAAGGAGCCTAGAATGAAGCCTATCAGCGCCAAAAGCCCGATCAGGTTGCCGCTGCCTGCATTGACCAATGTGCCCGACCCGCAGCCCATCACGACCTGCATCGCCGCGCCGAAGATAAATGCTCCAAGGATCATGCCCAGACCCACGGGCGCGTGGGCAGGCTGCAACTCGGCGCTGCCCGCCAGCAGCGGGAAGGCAACGACAGCGACCAAGGCCACAGCAATGATCTGCGCCAGAAAGCCGCGCCCATCCCGGTCGGTGACGATCATCCGCCACGGACCTGCAAAGCCAAAACGCAACCCTTCCAGCACCAGCCCAAGGCCAAGGCCCACAGCCAGCAGCAACGCGGCGCGAGCGCCCGCAAGGAGGCCCACAAAAGCGAGCAGAGCCAGAAGCCCTGCGACAAGTGCTAGTCGTGTCAGGCGCATCTGGCCCCCTTGTCGTCTTGGCGAAGGCGGAGCGCTGGACCCCGCCTGCTTTCTGGATCAGGACAGCAGCCCTTCCACCCATTTCTTGGTCGAGCGCCACAGATACTGCACGCGGTTGGGTTCATTGTCGAGTGCATGGCCATTCTGAGTGTATTCAGCCATGCTGGCCGCGTAAAGCCGCACGCCGTCAACCCCGGCCAATTCGCTCAGCGCAAACCAGTTCAGAGCGGCCCAATGGCCCGTATTGCAGAACGAGACCAGATCGCGGTCCCCCGTAATGCCTTTGGCGGCGACGATTTCCGCTGCACGCTCGGGGCTGACCATGCGTTTGCCGTCAAAGAAAGATCCGAATTGCAGGTTTTCAGCACCACGGATCGTGCCGGGGCGAGCGATGGACCATTGCAGCCCTTCAAAGAACCCTTGCGGGCGGCTGTCCAGAAGGCGCGCATCGCCACTGGCCGACAGGGCTGCGACCTCGGCTGTGGTGATGCTCCACGTGTTGTCCCAATTGGCCTCAAAATCGCTCTCGGTCAGCGTGGCGGCTGTTGCGGCAACAGGCAGGCCCGCCTCTGTCCAAGCGGCGAAACCGCCATTCAGCAGCGCCAGATCCTGCACGCCCACGGATTTCAGTGTCCAATAGACCCGCGCGGCGGCCCCCATGTCGCTGGCATCTGTGCCGGCATGGACGATGACAACGGGTGTATCGGCGTCGATCCCCAGACGGGTGATTTCGATTTCATATTCCATCTCCGGCAGGATCGCGCCGGGATTGGTGGGGCCTGCGCGCCATTTCGCGTAAGGCGAGAAGACAGCCCCTGCGATCACCGGGCCATCAGCGGCACCAGTCACATGAACGATGCGCAATTCAGGCGTTTGCGCTGCGATCACGGCAAGTTCGGTGGGCTCAAGAAGTGGCTTCCAACCTTCGGGAGTGGCGAAGGCCATCGCGGGCAGGACAGCGAGGGTCAGGGTCAAAGCGGGGACGCGCAGCATCGAGGGGCCTCCGGGGGACAGGGATGGGGGGCGGCTACAGGGCCGGATGAAGCGCAGGTAGCGACGCAGATGCGATACGGCAAGAGCCGCTGCCTGCTTGGGCGACGTGCAGCCCGGTCCGATGTTCCACGCCTCAGTGCTGGAACAGGACAAGATGCAAGTCGCGACTGGAAATCAGGAAAATGTTCTGATGTATTGGAGATGGAGACGGAAAAATGATCTTTTTCGCGGCTCTTGCCCGGTCTGATCGGATTTTCTGTCTGCGCGCGGCATTTGGCCCAAACGATGCAAAGCCGATTCCACCCGTGCAGGATTTGCGCTAGGCAGGCGCTGCTGCCAAAGACAGGTGCCCCAATGACACTGACGCCGCTTGACCAAGCCCATCTTCAGGCCGAGGCTGATCCCGACGACATCCCCGCGCGCCTGCGCTTCTATGCAAGGCTGATCGAGGCCGAGATTTTCCTGCTTCTGGAAGCCGAAGCGCAGGGGGATCAGATCACCCCGCGGGTGTTCGAGCTGGATGACGGGCCGATCCTGCTGGCCTTTGATCTGGAAAGCCGCTTGTCCGATTTCACCGGGATGCCTGCGCCCTATGCGGCGCTGCCGGGGCGGGTGCTGGTGCAGATGCTGGCGGAACGGGGTGGACTGGGGCTGGGGTTGAATCTGGGGGATGCGCCCTCGGCGCGGGTGCTGCCGCCTGAGATTATCGTCTGGCTTGCCGAAAGTCTGGGGGACGCGCCACAGGCGCAAGAGGCGCGGATTGCAGCCCTGCATCCGCCGCGCGGCTTGCCGGATCTGGTCGTCAGCGCGCTGGATGATGCGCTGCGGCGGATGGCGGGGCTTGCGCGGCTTGCTTATCTGGCCGGGGCAGAGTTTCATGGCGGGCGGCGCGGCCATGTACTGGCGCTGATTGATGCGCAGGACGGGGCAGAGGGGGCCTTGGCGCGGGCCGTGCAGAATGCGCTGGCGCTGTCGGGCGTGGAAGCGGGGGCGCTTGACGTGACATTCCTGACGGTATCCGAGGCAAGGGCCGCGGAATTCGCGCGGGTGGGGCTGCGGATTGACTTGCCAGAGCCGCCCAAGGCCGAAGTGGTCACGTTAACACCACCGGGGACGGACCCATCCCGTCCCCCCCGCTTGCGCTAGATCAGGTGGTCGCGTGATACTGAGGCAAAGCCGGATTCCACTTTTCCGCATCACGCGCGCGCAGGTTGTCAGGTTTGACCTTGAGGTGCGGCTGCACCGCACGCGATCTGTCGCCTGTCGCCCGTGCCGGGCGACAGGCTCCGGGTTTGGCCGCGTGTTTGGCGCTTTTGCTGGAAGTGAAAACTCGTTAGGTTTGAAAGATGTCACTTTGGTCTCGTATCCTTGATGCGCTGCAAACTCTTGCCAAGGGTGAGGGATTGAGTGCTGTCTTTGACAAGTTGCGCGCGCCGCCCGAGCGGTCCGTGGCGTTTACGATTGCCGTAATTGCGCTTGGCGCGAAACTTGCCAAGGCGGATGGCCAAGTGACCCGCAATGAAGTCGCTGCGTTTCGGCGGGTTTTTGTCATCGCGCCAGAGGATGAGCGCAATGCCGCGCGTGTGTTCAATCTCGCACGGCAAGATGTGGCGGGGTTTGAGCTTTATGCGCGCAAGATTGCCGCAATGTTTCCGCCGCGTGACCCGGTTCTGATGGACTTGATGGAAGGGCTTTTTGAGATTGCCACGGTGGATGATGATTTCGATCCGCGCGAGGAGGCCTTTTTGAGCGAAGTTGCAGCCATTTTCGGGCTTTCGCCAAAATGCTTTGACTGCTTGCGCGCGCGATTTGTGCGCGACGGCGTACCAGATCCTTTTGATGTGCTGGATGTGGCGCCGGACGCGCCGATTGATGTGATTCGCGCGGCCTGGAAGCAGGCGGTGCGGGATACACATCCTGACAGGTTGGCTGCGCGCGGGGTGCCAGCAGAGGCGGTGAAGTTGGCTGAGCACCGATTGCGCGATATCAACCGCGCATGGGAAGAAATTCAGACCCGTCGCGCAGCCTGAGGCTGACAAACAGGGGGCCTTGCTGTAGACTTACGCTGATGCGCGTCTTTGTTGCCTTTGTCGTTTGCCTGAACCTGATTGTGGCCCCGGCCGCAGCGCAGGACACGCCGCCATCGTTTGGGGACAAGCTCAACGGCATAATGCAGCTTTTCCGCGACCGGTTGGCCCCGAAAATGGAGGAAGGGTTGCAGGTGGTCGAGCCGGAACTGCGCGATTTGCTGGCGCGCCTGCAAGGCATGGTGCAGTATCACGCGCCGGAAATACTACCGAATGGCGATATTCTTATACGCCGTCGTGCGCCCGAAAGTGTTCCCGATCACTTGCCTGACAAAGTGCCGTCAGAGCCGCCTGTCACGTCGCCATTGGAACTTTGACCCCGGCGGACGCGCACCTTTGGTATGGCCCCGATTTCCTGCGCCAAAGTCTTGAAGCGTTCTTGCGCGACCTCAGAATACAGCACCTGCGCGTCGCGTTCGAGAACAAGTTCGAGCACGGCCTTTTTCGGGTAGTAACGCAATTCGCCCGCGCGCTGCGGCCCTTCCATCGAGAACATGGACCCAAACCGTAAAGCCCGGCCCAACATCTTGGCTTCGGCCAGGTCTGCGTCTGTCAGCAGCGTCGCCACATCCTTGACGCGCGCGCGCAAGCTACCGGTCTTGTAGCGATACATCAGCGCAATGCCCAGATAGATGCGGCCCGCATGGTCAAGGCCGCCCAGATTGGCGCGCGTGGTCGTGTCGAAACAGGCATCTGCGCGATAATCCGGGTGGGCGCGCCAGTTCACGTCATGCAACAAGCACGCGGCCAAGATCAGCCGCAACCGTTCCGGTGCGCGGTTGCGATAAAGTGGCAACAGGAAGTCATACAGCTTGCGCCCAAAGCCCGGCATACGCGCACTGGAATACTCCATGAAGTGACAGGCTTCGATCAGCGGATCGCGCGCGCGCAGGCGCACGGGCATCTGTTCGTACAATATCCCCTCGCGGACGCCGTAGCTGGACACGAACACTTTGCGCGGGCCAAAGACCGACACCAACCGGCGCAGCACTTGCGCGGCCAAGGGCACCAGCGACATCCGCTCGGGCGAAATCGACGTGCGTGCCCGCAAGGTGGCCATGTCCTGATCTTCGATCCAGGACAGCGTTTTGCGAATGGCCTTTGGCGTCATCGCGTATTCATGCAGCACTTTCAGCGGGTAGTTGCGCCGTTCCATATCGAGCCGGGCAATCGCGCGCCATGATCCGCCCACCAGATAAAGCGCATCGTGGTGATCCCCGATCTGGTCGCGCAGGCCCTTGAGCACAGTGTCAATATGGGCGCGCAGGCCTTTCTTGCCGCCGGGTATGTTTTGCAGCCGGAAGGGCCCGAGCGGCGAAGTCACGGTCTGGTGCACTTGGCCGCCGCCAATCACCGCCAATTCCATCGAGTTGCCACCGATATCGCAAACCAGCCCTGCCGCTTCAGGCCAGCCCGTCAACACTCCTTGGGCCGAAAGACGCGCTTCTTCGGCACCGTCGATGATGCGCATTTTCAGGCCCGTTTGCGCCTCGATCAGGGCTTGGAATTCGGGCCCGTCTTCGGCTTCGCGCATGGCCGCGGTGGCAACCATTGTCAGATTGGTGGTCGTCATCCCCTTGGTCAGGGCGGCGAACCGCGCGAGGGTGGCTGCCGCGCGCACGCGTCCTTCGGGGTTCAGGCGGCCTGTTTCGGCCAAGCCCTTGCCCAGACCGCAGAGCACCTTTTCATTGAAGAAATAAGCCGGGCTGCGCGCCGCGCCGTCAAACACTACCAGACGGACCGAGTTCGATCCAACATCAATTACGCCCACATGGCTGAGCGCACGGGCAGAGGGATCGTCGAAAACCGGCTCGTCAAAAAGCCGGGTGCGGGTTGGTTTGGGGACAGGGTGCTTGACCTCCTCGACCTTGGGGCCGGGGGCGGGGTCGTGCGCGGTGCCATCCATGGGGCAGCTCCTGTGGGAACCGAATAACGAGGACGTTACCCGATCGCAGGGGGCGCGGTCAATCGCACTGGCCTGTTTGACGTCAGGTCAGTTGGACGCCCCTACCATCACGCCCAAAGCTATGGCATAGCAGGGGCGGATTTGAAGGAACTTGACCCATGCACGATATCCGCGCGATCCGCGACAACCCCGCAGCTTTCGACGCGGCTTTGGCCCGGCGGGCGCTGCCTGCGCAGGCAGAGGCCGCTTTGGCGATTGATGCTGCGCGCCGCGCGGCGATCTTGGCCGCCGAAACGGCAAAAGCCGCGCAGAATGCGGCGTCCAAGGACGTGGGCGCGGCCAAAGCGCGTGGGGATGAGGCTGAATTCGAGCGGTTGCGCGCTTTGGTGGCGCAGAAGAAAGCCGAGATTGCGGCCTTGGAGGCAGAGGCTGCGGCAGGGGATGCCACTCTGAAAGCGCTGTTGGAGGTGATCCCCAACACCCCCCTCGACGAGGTGCCCGATGGCGCAGATGAAAGCGCCAATGTCGAATTGCGCCGCTGGGGTAGCCCGCGCGCCATGGGTTTCCCGGCGCGGGAGCATTACGACCTGCAAGCGGTCGCAGGCCAGATGGATTTCGGGACCGCTGCGAAACTGTCGGGCGCGCGCTTTGTCGTGCTGCGCGGGGCTGTCGCGCGCGTGCACCGCGCTTTGGCGCAATTCATGATTGATCTGCATGTGGATGAACATGGGCTGCTAGAGGTCAATAGCCCCGTTCTGGTCCGCGATGACGCGATGTATGGCACAGGCCAACTCCCAAAATTCACCGAAGATCTGTATCAGACCACCAATGGCTGGTGGCTGATCCCCACATCCGAAGTCACGCTGACGAATTTCGCGGCGGGCGAAATTCTGGATGGTGCCGCGCTGCCGCTGCGCTTTTGCGCCCACACGCTCTGCTTCCGCTCCGAAGCGGGCAGCGCGGGCAAGGACACGGCTGGAATGCTGCGCCAGCACCAGTTCGAGAAGGTCGAGATGGTGTCGATCACCCATCCCGACGCTTCGCGCGCCGAGCACGAGCGCATGACGCGCTGCGCGGAAACTGTGCTCGAAAAGCTGGGGCTGCCCTATCGCACCATCGTTTTGTGTACAGGCGACATGGGCTTTGGCGCGCAGCGCACGCATGACATTGAAGTGTGGCTGCCGGGGCAGGGGACGTATCGCGAGATTTCCAGCGTCTCGATCTGCGGCGATTTTCAGGCCCGGCGCATGAATGCCCGCTTCCGCCCCACCGATGGCGGCAAGCCGGAATTCGTGCACACGCTCAACGGCTCCGGTCTGGCCGTGGGGCGCTGCCTGATTGCGGTGCTGGAAAATGGCCAGCAGGCCGATGGATCGGTCGATCTGCCCGCCGTTCTTGCCTCTTACTTGGGCGGCAAGACGCGCATTTCGGCCACAGGGGTGCTGGAATAGGAAACAATCGCGGCCTTCGCCCGAGTCTTGCCACAATTCTGGGGCGCACTGGAAACAGTCTTGGTTAACAGGTTGTCCCATGCGCCCGATCACACCCTATGGCACTGATGCTCGCTACGTCCCCCAGCCTCTGCCGCAGCGCCCCGCCCCCGCGCCCAAAATCAGCGCTGATTCACGCCCTGGTCATCCGCGCAACGCAGTAGCGCCGAAATTCACGGATTGGGCGCTGCTCTGATCCCTGCGTCATCGGCGGTTCTTCGCTGACAGCCTGCGCGCGCGCGTTGCACGCGCTTGGCAGACTGCGCGGCCTTGCGTTACCCCTGTCGCACCCAAACTCGTGCGGCCCTGATGACGACACCGATCTCCAGCCTGCGCAATCTCGGCCCCGCGATGGAGGCCGCCTTTGCCCGTGCTGGCATCCTCAGTGCCGAAGTCCTGCGCGATCTTGGAACAGATGCGGCGTATTCTGCGCTTTTGCGGTCAGGCCATGCGCCCCATTTCATCAGTTACTACGTTCTGGAAATGGCCCTTCAAGGGCGTCCGTGGAACGATTGCAAGGGCGATGAAAAAGCCCGCCTGCGCGCGCGGTTTGATGCGATCAAGGCGCAGGTGAAACCCCCTTCCTCCAATCTGGATGCGGTGCTTGATGCCCTTGGTGTCGTGCCTGCCCGCAAGAAAGCCTGATCCATGCGCCTGACCCTTTTCCTCTTTGCTGCCCTGACGCTTGTCGCTTGTGGCAAACCTGAAACTGCCAGCCGCGCGGCCACACCGGCGCCCACAGGGCTCTATACCGGTGAAACCCCGGAAATGCGCGCGCTGGTGCGCGAATACGCCGCCAGGCACGGCATCCCGGAAGCACTGCTGCACCGTGTCATCCAGCGCGAAAGCGGCTACCGCGCCAATGCCCGCAATGGTCCTTATTGGGGGCTGATGCAGATCCTGCCGCAGACCGCGCAGAAAATGGGGCATCGTGGATCGCCCGAGAGCCTGCTCGATCCGCGCGTGAACCTGGAATATGCAGGCCGCTACCTGCGTGGCGCGTGGTTGGTGAGTAATGGCAATATCGACGCGGCGGTGATGTGGTATGCGCGCGGCTATTATTATGAAGCGCGCAACCGCTGCATGCTTGTGGAAACTGGGCTTCTGAACCGCGAAGTTCGCCGCGATTGCCGAGCCTGAGCCCCGCAGCTTTATCTTGCCTCAAATACTCATGCGCCCGCAGCCCCAAAAGCCGCGGGCGTTTTTGTGCCTTCTTGCCGCAATGCAGCGATTAGTGCTTGACATTATCTTGCGCCTGCATAACTCCTCTGGGCAACATAATTACGCGCCTAGACCCGGAGGGTTCCATGACCGACACGAGCACCCAGCCTGTGACAAAGGACAAGCCATGGCTCTTCCGCACCTATGCGGGGCATTCGACGGCCAAAGCCTCGAACCAGCTTTATCGCACCAACCTGTCCAAAGGGCAGACGGGGCTTTCTGTAGCCTTCGATCTGCCCACTCAGACCGGCTATGACAGCGACCACGAACTTGCGCGCGGCGAAGTGGGCAAGGTGGGCGTGCCCATCTGCCACTTGGGCGACATGCGGATGCTGTTCGACGCGATCCCGCTCGAGCAGATGAACACGTCCATGACGATCAACGCCACCGCGCCGTGGTTGCTGGCGCTTTATATTGCGGTGGCCGAAGAGCAGGGCGCGGATGTGTCCAAGCTCAATGGGACCGTGCAAAATGACCTGATCAAGGAATACCTGTCGCGCGGCACCTATATTTGCCCGCCCGAACCCAGCTTGCGCATGATCACAGATGTCGCGGCCTATACGCGCGAATATCTGCCCAAATGGAACCCTATGAATGTGTGTTCCTACCATTTGCAGGAAGCGGGTGCGACACCGCAGCAGGAACTGGCCTTTGCTTTGGCCACGGCCTGCGCGGTGCTGGACGATCTGAAGGGCAAAGTCCCACCAGAGCATTTCCCGAATATGGTGGGCCGGATCAGCTTTTTCGTGAATGCAGGCATCCGTTTCATCACTGAAATGTGCAAGATGCGCGCCTTCGTCGATCTGTGGGACGAGATTTGCGAAACCCGTTACGGTGTGTCTGAACCCGAATACCGCCGGTTCCGCTACGGGGTGCAGGTGAACAGCCTTGGCCTGACCGAACCGCAGCCCGAAAACAACGTCTACCGCATCCTGATCGAGGCTTTGGCGGTCACACTGTCCAAGAAAGCCCGCTGCCGTGCGCTGCAACTGCCTGCATGGAACGAGGCCCTTGGCCTGCCGCGCCCGTGGGATCAGCAATGGTCGCTGCGCCTGCAACAGGTGCTGGCCTATGAAACGGATTTGCTCGAATATGACGATCTGTTCGACAACAATCCGGCCGTGGACCGCAAGGTTGAGGAGTTGAAGGCAGGCGCGCGCGAGGAGCTGGCGCGCATCGACACTATGGGCGGGGCCGTGAAGGCCATCGAATATATGAAATCGCGGCTGGTCGAAGCCAATGCCGAGCGGATCGCGGGCATTGAAGCCGGGTCAACCATTGTCGTGGGCGTGAACAAGTTCACCACGACCGAACCCTCGCCGCTCACCACGGGCGAGGATGCCATCATGGTCTGCGACCCCGAGGCTGAGGCTGACCAGATCGCGCGCCTGACCGCGTGGCGTGCATCGCGCGATGAGGGCGCCGTGCGCGCGGCGCTTGCGGACCTGCGCCAAGCCGCGCGCGAGGGGCGCAATGTCATGCCTGCGTCGATCGCGGCGGCCAAAGCCGGGGCCACGACAGGCGAGTGGGGCGAAACAGTCCGTGCGGCCTTCGGCCAGTATCGCGGGCCCACGGGCGTGTCGCGCGCGCCGTCCAACCGGACCGAGGGGCTGGAGCCTGTGCGCGACGCCGTGGACGCGGTCAGCGCGAAACTCGGCCGCCGGATCAAGTTTGTCGTGGGCAAACCGGGCTTGGACGGGCATTCCAACGGGGCCGAACAAATCGCCGCCCGCGCGCGCGATTGCGGGATGGATATCCATTACGAAGGCATCCGCCTGACCCCCGCCGAGATCGTGGCCGCTGTCCGCGATCAAGACGCGCATGTGGTGGGTCTGTCGATCCTGTCGGGGTCGCACATTCCCCTGATGGAGGAACTCATGCGGCTGATGCGGGCCGAAGGGCTGGGGCATATTCCCGTCGTGGTAGGCGGCATCATCCCCGATGACGACGCCGCCCGCCTGCGTGCAATGGGGATTGCGAAAGTCTACACACCCAAGGATTTCCAGCTTAACCAGATCATGATGGATCTGGTGGCACTGGTGGACCCACAGCCCGTGGCCGCAGAATAGCTTGCAGACCCGTATCCGAACGCGCTAACAGCCCCAAAACAGGGGTCAGGTGATGCAAATTTTCTTGGCTGGGTTCTTGTCGGGCCTTGGCCTGATTGCCGCTATTGGCGCGCAGAATGCCTTTGTGCTGCGCCAAGGACTCTTGCGTGGGCATGTTGCGCTTGTTGTGGCCATTTGCGCCATTTCTGATGCGATCCTTGTCGCCTTGGGCGTTGCAGGCGCGCAGGGCTTGGCGCAGAATTACCCATGGGTGCAGCCGCTCATGCTGTGGGCAGGTGTGGCGTTTCTGTTCGTCTATGGTGGCTTGCGCTTTCGGGCCGCACGGACCGGCGGGCAGGGGTTGGAAGCCGGGCAGGGCATCGTGCAATCGGCGCGCATCGTTGTGCTGACCTGCTTGGCCTTTACGTGGCTCAACCCGCATGTCTGGCTCGATACAGTCGCGCTGCTGGGCAGCCTGTCTGCGCAATACGCGCCTGCGCATTGGACCTTCGGGGCAGGGGCGATGAGCGCGTCCGTCGTGTTCTTCAGCGCCTTGGGCTTTGGCGCGCGCTATCTGGCCCCCATCCTGCGCCGCCCCGGTGCCTGGGTCTGGGTCGAAGCGGGGATCGGGGTCGTGATGTGGGCCATCGCGCTGAAACTGCTACTGCGCGCTTTGGCTTAGGCGCTGCACACAACTGCATACTTGACACAAGGCCCCCTCTGGCCGACGATACTGTGACACAGCGTCGCAGGGAGGAAGCCATGCTTGTCAGCCAGATCATCCGCAACAAAGGCTCGCATCAGGTCGTCACAGTCGCCCCCGACATGACGCTCGCGCAGGCCGCCAAGACCTTGGCCGACCACCGGATCGGCGCGCTTGTCGTCACCGATGACGGCGCGAAAGTGCGCGGCATCCTGTCCGAGCGCGATGTGGTGCGCGAGATGGGCAAACGCGGGGCCGCGTGCTTGGGCGACAAAGTCGAGCATGTGATGACACGCAACGTCTATACCTGCACACCTGATGACAAGGCGGACCTGGTGCTGCAAACGATGACGACCAAACGCTTTCGTCATATCCCAGTGATGGAAGGCACCGTCATGGTGGGGCTGATTTCCATCGGGGACGTGGTGGCCGCGCGGCTGTCGGAATTGCAACTCGAAAAGGATGCGCTGACCGGCATGATCATGGGCTACTAAGCGGCTTTCTCATATCCAAACTCTTGCATATTCCCGCGCAATATTGTTGCGTGCCCACAGGCAAGAGCGAGAGGAGCCACCATGCGCATCGGGCTTTATCCGGGGACATTCGACCCGCTGACCTTGGGTCATATCGATATCATCACCCGCGCGACCGCCTTGGTGGATCGGCTGGTCATCGGTGTGGCCATCAACCGCGACAAGGGGCCGATGTTCACGCTTGAAGAGCGCGTGGCGATGATCCAAGCCGAGGCGCGGGTGCTTTCAGGGCGCTCAGGTGTCGAAATTGTCGTGCATCCGTTTGAAAACCTGCTCATCGACTGCGCCCGCGATGTGGGCGCGCAGATCATCATTCGTGGGCTGCGGGCAGTGACTGATTTCGAATATGAATTCCAGATGGTAGGGATGAACCGCGCGATGGATGACACAGTCGAGACAGTTTTCCTGATGGCAGAAGCCCGCCATCAGGCAATTGCGTCGAAACTCGTCAAGGAAATCGCGCGGCTCGGGGGGGATGTGAGCAAGTTCGTATCCCCCGCGATCCGGTTGGCTTTGCTCGAAAAGCTGGGTCAGCGCGCCTGATCTGTGCCGTAAACGGCTTGCGCCGCGATCTTGGGCGCGTCGGGCTTGTAGATATCAAGGTCGATGGCCACTTCGAGCGGCATAGCTTCCAGTTCGGCCACAGTGCGCGCATAGGCAGCACGCTTGCGCAGACGCTCTTGCAGGCGGGTCAATAGGTCAGACATGGATAGGCTCCTTTGGTCAGGGTCTCTCCCTTGGTGCAAAGGTGGGGCTGTGGGGGTGATAGCGCAACCGCCGTTGCTGCAATGCGGCATTGCACGGGATGCAAGGCTTACCGCGCCTTCGGTGGCCGTGACTTGTAAACCGGCAAGTGCCAGCCGAACAGCATCGACCCCGCGCGCAGAACGAACGTGACCCCCGCGCAGGCCAACAGTGCCACAGGCTGCGACAGGTCCAGAGTGAGCGCGCCCAAAGCCGCCGCGCCCCCAGCTAAGGCGGCGGTCGCATAAAGCTCGCCCTTTTTCAGCACGAGCGGCATTTCATTGCACACCACATCCCGCGCAAGCCCGCCGAGGGTCGCCGTGATCATGCCCGATATCAGCACGATCGACCAGCTTTGCTCCAAGGTCAGTGCGGCCCCCACCCCCGCAGGCACAGCAACCGCCAAGGCCAGTGCATCCAGCCATTCCAGCGCCCGCAGCCGCGATTCCAGCAGATGCGCGGTCAGGAACACGAAAAGCGCCGCGATGCAGGCCGACAGGATCATCCCCGGATCGGCCACCCAGAACACCTGATCGCGGTTCAGGATCACATCGCGCACAGTCCCCCCGCCCACAGCCGTCAAGCAAGCGATGAACATGAAGCCCACGAGGTCCAACTGCGCCCGGCTTGCCGCCAAAGCCCCTGTCAGCCCGAAGATGAACACGGCGGCGTAATCCAGACCCTGAAGCAGCGTCACGCCCCACCCCCCTTGAACGGCGCCATGCCTGCGCGCGCAAGCGCATCCGCGCGCTCGTTCTCGGGGTGGCCCGCATGGCCCTTGACCCATTCCCAAGTGACCTGATGGCGTGCCGCCGCAGCCTCCAACCGCTGCCACAATTCCGCATTCTTCACAGGCTTCTTGTCCGCTGTCCGCCAGCCATTGCGCTTCCAGCCATGGATCCAGCTTGTCACACCATTCTTCACATAAGCGCTATCCGTCACAATCGTGATCGCCACAGGCCGCTCCAGCGTTTCCAAAGCACTGATCGCCGCCATCAATTCCATGCGGTTGTTGGTGGTCAGCGCCTCGCCGCCCGAGAGTTCGCGCTCCTTGACCACAGCGCCTGCACGCAGCGCTTGTAGCACCACGCCCCAGCCACCAGGGCCGGGATTGCCGCTGCAGGCCCCGTCAGTATAGGCCACCAGATCAGTCATGCAGGCCGACATAGCCGGGCAGGGCCGCCACGCGCGCGAGCCACGCCTGCACTGCCGGGAAGCCGCTCAGATCATAGCCCCCGCGCGTATCGGCCGTGTGGGTATAGGCGTATAGGCAGATGTCAGCCACCGAACAGCGCTCCCCCACCAGCCAGTCGCGGCCCTGCAAGTGCCGCTCCATGATCCCCAGCAGCACATTCCCCTGCGCGAGCAACGCGCCCAGCCGCTCGGGCGTGCGCTGATCCGCGCGGTGGTCATAGCATAGGATCGCCGCGCGCACGGCAATGACGCCTTCGTGCTGGTTCTGCTCCCAGAACATCCAGGACAGGGCCTTGGTTTGCTCCGTGGCGCCGGTGGGCAGGAATAGGGTTCCCAGCGCCTGATGCCACAGGATCGCGTTTGATTCGGGCAGCAGCGTGCCGTCCGAGAGCTCCAACACTGGGGCCTTGCCGAAGGGCAGATGACCCGCTTCCTTCGCTGCCACCAGCGCGGGATCGCCATATTCCACATCGACCAGGCTCGCCTGTTGGCCCGTCAGCGCAAGCAGCAGCCGCACCTTGTAACTGTTGCCAGAGGATGGCATCGAGAATAGCCGCATGGGCGCACTCCTTTGCCCCTGTGCTATCCCAGCATCAATGCGCCCGCAAGGCACGCGACGACGCCGCCCGTCAGGATCACGCGCAACCGCATCCACCAGCGCGGGGTCAGGCCCCAGACGCTGAACTGCATGTCCAGCGCCAGCAGCGCCAGAAAGCCTGTGATCAGCGCCGAAAGTGCCGCCTCCGCGCCGCCGCCCACCATGAAGAACGCCCAGAGCGCGGGCAGGACGGACAGGGCATAGCCGCGCTTGCGGTGCTCTGCCCCCGTGGCGGCAAAGCCCCAGAGCACGCCGGACATGAAGGACAGGATGACCGTGCCATAGGCGATCAGGACGTAAGGACCCGTGAAACGCGGGCCGAGGGTCTGGAGGGTCAGGGCATGCAGGGGCGGGGCTATGAGCGTGCCAAGGCCCCAGAGGAAGGGCAGCAGGCCAGCAAGGCCAAGGAGGAGGGCGGGACGGGGGATCATGGAGATTCCAGAACGATCGCGCGAAAACGGAGCTAGCATTTGATTAAGTCTGTATAGCTGCTTCGGTATATGGAAGTTCGGTTGAGATAACAGCCGTGTCACATCCTGGTCCGGCGAGGGTCTATGTGATCATCCGGGATGGAACATGAATTTCTCACTCAAGTTGCAAGCCCGTCACCCCACTTCCCGCAACACCCTCGGCACCTTGAATTCCACATTCTCCTGCGCCGTCTCCACCACCTCGACCGTTACATTATACCGCCCCCGGAACGCGTCAATTACCTCGTTCACCAATTCCTCTGGTGCCGATGCCCCCGCCGTGATCCCCACGGCGCGCGCCCCGTCGAGCGCGCGCCAGTCGATCTCGGTCGCGCGCTGCACCAGTTGCGCATAGCCGCAGCCCTTCGCGCGGGCCACTTCGACCAGCCGCAGCGAGTTGGACGAATTCGGCGCGCCGATCACCAGCAGCGCGTCGACCAAGGGCGCGATGGCCTTGACCGCTTCCTGACGGTTGGTCGTGGCATAGCAAATGTCTTCCTTGTGCGGCCCCACGATGGCGGGGAAGCGGGCGCGGAGCGCGGCCACCACTTCGGCTGTGTCGTCGATGGACAGGGTGGTCTGGGTGATGAAAGCCAGCCGCGCAGGGTCGCGCACCACTAGCCCCGGCACATCGGCGGGGGTTTCGACCAGCAGCACCTCGCCCTCTGGCAATTGCCCCATGGTCCCGATGGTTTCGGGGTGGCCTGCATGCCCGATCATCACCATTTGCAGGCCATTCGCGTAGTGGCGTTCGGCTTCGATATGCACTTTGCTGACCAACGGGCAGGTCGCGTCCACGAACAGAATCTGGCGAGCGGCGGCTGCGGCGGGCACGGATTTCGGCACGCCATGCGCCGAAAAGATCACAGGCCGGTCACGGGGGCAATCGTCGAGTTCTTCGACAAACACTGCCCCCTTGGCGCGCAGCCCGTCGACCACGTATTTGTTATGCACGATCTCGTGCCGGACATAGACGGGCGCGCCGTACTTGGCGAGCGCCATCTCCACGATCTTGATCGCGCGGTCTACGCCCGCGCAAAAGCCACGCGGGGCAGCAAGGTAAAGCGTCAGGTCGGTCATGGCATCTGTCCAGTTGGGATGACACCAGACCTAACCTGCATCGCCTTGCGCGTCCAGTCTTAGCGGGTCACGCACTCGGCAATGTCGCGCGCCAAATTGCGCATGAGCGTCGGATACAGGTCCGCGCCCGGCTCCAGCTTCGCGCCCTCTGGGTCGAGTTCCGCGCCCAGTTTCACATCGGTCCCTTCCAGAACGACAGCGATGTAGCGCGAGGAATGGTTGACTTCGGGGAAGACGCAGACGGCGCCTTCTTCGGCCAGCAGCGCCCTCAGGTCCGCGATGCGCTGCGCGCCGGGGTCAGAGGCATCGCCCAGCGCGATGGAGCCTGCGATATGCAGGTCAAACTGCGCGGCAAGGTAGTTATAGGCATCATGGAACACCATGATCGGCTGATCGGCAGCAGGGGCGAGGGTCGCGGCCAGTTCGGTTTCCAGCGCGGCGATGGTGGCTTTGGCGGCGCTTGCGTTGGCGGAGTAGATTGCGGCGTGATCGGGGTCGTGCTCGGTCAGTTCTTCAGCAATCGCATCGAGCCAGATTGCGACATTGCCTGTATTCATCCAAGCATGGGGGTCAAGGCCCTCGTGCTTGTGGTCGTCCTTTGCCGCGTGGCCGTGGGAATGGCCATGCGAATGCCCGTGGCTGTGGCCGTGGGAATGGCCATGCGAATGCCCGTGGCTATGGCCATGCCCATGGTCATCCTCATCCTCTTGCCCGAAATCCCGCGTCACGATCCCGTCCACGGCCAGAAGCGTCAGACGGTGGGCGTTGCCGCCCAGACCTTCGAGCGCGCGCGCCATCCAGCCTGTCATCTCGGGTCCCATCCAGACAATAACTTCAGCCCCTTCAAGGGCCTGCGCTTGTGACGGGCGCATCTGGAAGGAATGCGCATTGCCGCCCGCAGGGACCAGCGCTTCGGCCTGTCCCAGATCGCCCAGCACCATCTGCACAAGCGATTGTGTCACAGCGAAATCCGTCACAACGCGCATGTGGTCATGCGCGAAAGCAGGGGCGGCGGTCATTGCCAGTACAAGGGCGAGGGGGTGGCGCATCTCTCTCTCCATATGTTATAACTCTTTGGTGTGCTATTTATGTTATAGCATAACAAGTCAAGAGGGTGCCATGCCGGGGGACGGACACTTTTGCTGCGAAGGCCATAGCGGGGCCGACCGGATCGCGACGATCCTTGCCGAGGCAGAGGCGCGCGCAAGTGCCACTGGTGCGCGCCTGACACCTGTGCGCAAGCGGACGCTGGAACTGTTGCTGCAATCGCATGGCGCACTGGGGGCTTACGAGGTGCTCGAAAAACTCGCCGCCGAAGGCTTCGGCACTCAGCCGCCGGTCGCTTATCGGGCGCTGAATTTTCTGGTTGAGCAAGGGTTGGCCCACCGTATCCGGCGGCTTAATGCGTTTACGGCCTGCACGCATCCCGGCCACACGCATCGCGCGGTGTTTCTGATTTGCGAGAGCTGCAATTCCGTGACCGAAGCTATGGGCGATGCTGTGGGCGACGCTTTGTGCCACGCGGCAGAGGCTGTGGGCTTCACGCTGTCCCGCGCCACCATCGAAGCTGTCGGCATCTGCGCGTCGTGTGAAAGCGCGCGGGCATGAGCCTGATTGACGCCACAGGTTTGGGGGTCCGACTTGGCGGGCGCAAGGTGCTGTGGGGCGTGGACTTCACCTTGCGCGCAGGCGAGATCGTGACCATCGTCGGCCCCAATGGATCGGGCAAGACGACGCTGTTGCGCGCGCTTCTGGGCGTGGTTGCGCCGACCCAGGGTCAAGTGGCGCGCGCGCCCGGTCTGCGCGTGGGCTATGTGCCGCAAAGCCTGCATATCGACCCGACACTGCCGCTGCCTGTGCGCCGCTTCCTGTCGCTGCCTGTGCGCCAAACGGCTGACGCTATTGCGCAAGTACTAGCCCGCGTCGGTGTGCCGGATGTGGTGGATCAGCCTTTGCGCACACTCTCGGGCGGGCAATTCCAGCGCGTGCTTCTGGCCCGCGCGCTTTTGGGCAAGCCCGATGTGCTGATGCTCGATGAACCCACAGCCGCTTTGGACCAGCCGGGGGTCGCGGCCTTCTACAAGCTGATCGCGTCTGTGCGTGCGGAAACTGGCTGCGCCGTCCTGTCGGTCAGCCATGATCTGCATGTGGTGATGTCGGCATCGGATCGCGTGATCTGCATCAATGGTCATATCTGCTGCGAGGGCACGCCGTCCGTTGTGCGCAACGCCCCGGAATATCGCGCGCTGTTTGGTCTGGGGACCGGGGGGGCGCTGGCTTTGTTCCAGCACCACCATGACCACGATCACCACGGGCACGATCACCCGCATGAGCACGCGCATGACCATGCTCGATGATTTCCTGACCCGCGCGCTTCTGGCGGGGCTGATGGTGGCGCTGGCCACTGGGCCTTTGGGCTGTTTCGTGGTCTGGCGGCGCATGGCCTATTTCGGTGATGCAACGGCCCATGCTGCAATCTTGGGCGTGGCCTTGGCGCTCGCGTTCCAGATCAGCATTTTCATCGGCACGCTGGTCGTGGCGCTGGCGATGGCCGTCATCGTGTCCGTGCTGGCGGGCCGAGGCTGGGCGATGGACACGACCTTGGGCGTTCTGGCCCATTCCGCTTTGGCCTTTGGGTTGGTGGCGGCATCGCTGCTTACGGGGCTGCGGGTGGACCTTGAAGCGTTCCTGTTTGGCGACATCCTGACTGTCACGCGGATCGATCTGGCTGTGATCGCCGGGGGCGCGACGCTGGTACTTGGCTTGCTCGCGTGGCGCTGGCAGGCGTTGCTCACAGTCACCCTGTCCGAGGATCTGGCCCATGCCGCGGGCCTGTCGCCTGCACGTGAGCGGATGGTGCTGACGGTGGCTCTGGCGATTGTCGTGGCCGTCGCGCTGAAGATCGTGGGCGCACTGCTGATTGCCGCGATGCTGATCATTCCAGCCGCCACGGCGCGCAACTGGGCACGCGCGCCCGAAGGCATGGCGCTCTGGGCGATGGGGCTGGGAGTGGTCGCCGTCTGGGGGGGCCTGCGGCTATCGGTGCTGCAAGACACACCCTCTGGCCCCTCGATTGTGGTGGTCGCGGCGATCCTGTTCGCACTCAGCACAGCAATTGCGGGTTTGCGCGCTTGGCAGCAAGGCAGACCTTCGCAGGTCAATTAAGCTTTGCTTGTAACGCCTTGTAAAAAAGTCAAATCCGGCGATCAAATGGCAGGATGATCGCCAAGACCATCGGCACGCTTTCCGCCCCGATATCAAGCCGCGCCATGCGAATGTCGGTCATCAGGTAGCTGTCTTGCGACTTGTCCGACAGACTTACGGCCTTCACATCTGCGGTCTGGCCAAAGCGGCAATCATTCAAACCCAGCGACAGGCGGTCCTGATCGAAACCGTTTTCGCCAAAATGACGGAAATACCGCTCGCCCCGCAGATCCGCGAACCGCGCCGGGAACAGCTTGCGCGCTTTGTGGTTCTCGGCTGTCACGGCCCCCGTTTCCAGATCGACCAGCAGCGCTGCAACGGGCATCCCGAAAAAGATCGCTTCAAACTTCTGCCGCTCGCGTTCCAGTGCTGCATTTGACGCGCGCAATTGTTCGGCCTGCACCTCGATTTCCACCTGATGCGTCACCAAGTCGAGAGCAATCTCATCCATCGACACCTCGTCGCGGCGCAAAAGCGATTGCAGCGTCGGGATTTTGCCCATGCGCAGCATGTCCTCGATTTTCTCGCGCGCCAATTTTTCATTGGGCTTGTCGGCATCCTGTGACGTCATGGCACGGCTTTCTTTGGGTCTGGATGAGCAAGATCAGTAATATCCAAATGCGTGACTACGCAACCTCCATTGACCAAGGGGGCTGCGTGCATCAGGAACCATCGCTTCTTGGTTTTGGAATGGCACGGATAAATCAATTCAAAATCCGCGCGCGTACCGGCCAGAACAGCACTGATCCCGTCCAGCGCGGCCTTGGCCGTGGCATCTGATGCAGGTGCGCGGCGCAGAGTGTCAAGATAGTTCAGCCCGTGCCCACTGGTCAGGGACTGCGAGCCGCCATTTTCCGTGGCAAAGCTGCGCCACGCGGCGTTGACCTGTGTCACCATCCCTTGCGCATCCAGCACCGCGACATTTTGCGGTAGCGCATCGACGATTGATTGCAGATGGCGCATGGCGCGCACGCTCGAGACATCGATCAATGACAGAACGATGCGCGCCGCGACATGTTGCTTACCGTGAATGGGCTGGATGGTCACAAGCCAAGTCCGCCCGTCGCGCCCACGCACTTCGTGGCGCAGCGTTTCCTCGTTTTCAAGCGCATTGCGAACCTGGGTTTCCAGATCCGGCATGTCCAGATCATGCGTGATGTCAAAGAGCGGGCGGCCCAAATCTTGTTCGCGCAGGCGGAAAAGGTCTGTGGCCTGTGCTGAAAACCGCGTGATGCAAAAGGTCCGATCCAAAAAGATAAGCGGAATGCGTGCCGCCCGCGACAGACTTTCAAGATCGGCATAGGCTTCGTTCAGTTGCACGATCTTGTTCTGGAATTCGGCGTTGACGGTGTGCAGCTCTTCGTTGACCGATTGCAATTCTTCGTTGGTGGATTGCAATTCCTCATTGCTGGCCATCAATTCTTCGTTGCCAGCCTGAAGCTCTTCATTCGCGCTGCCCAGATCCTCGACTGTGGCTTTCAGCGTCAGCCGCACCCGGTCGAGTTCTCGCTCCAACTCGAACGCCCGTCCGGCTGATGCGGTAGCAAGCGCATCTGCGCTATAGGGCATGGGGGCGGGGTCGGGGGCGAGGTGCTCGAAACTGACCAGCAACTGCCCGGCTTCCCCGCTGTCCCCCTGACGGATGGGGCGCAAACTGATACGCACAGGCGAGGTGATCTTGTAATCGGGGTCATCCCCTGGTTGGAGCACCACGGATTTGACATCCGCGCGCTCGCGTTGTGCAGAAAAGATCATCGTAGATAGAATCGCACCTGTGCGCGGTGGCAGCAACTGCGCCAGATCAAGCGACGCACTGCCCGGCATGAACCGCAAAAACCCTGTCACGTCACCAAAAACATGCCTTATCTCGCGGCTGCCATCGATCACCACGGATGGTGGGGCGAAAGCATCGATGATCGTCGCGGTCGCAGGCGAAAGCGCTTGGGTCGCATTGCTGAGCGGTTCGGGCGCACGCGTCGCGCGGCGGCGCAATCCAGATTGATCGCGCCGCTCCATCGCTACGAGAATGTCATCGCTCGACAGATGCCGCATCCGGGCCTTGATGCGGTAAATCTTGTTGCGGGCAGAAACTGTGTCGAGCAATCCCCCCAAGGCACCCGGACTTTCAGAGCTGCCCAAAAACAACGCGCCCCCCGCGACCAGACCAAAAAGCAGCCGCTTCAGGACCCGCTCTTGTGCCAAAGGCCGCAAATAAATGATCATGTTGCGGCACGTGACCAGGTTCAGGTTCAGGAAGGGTGGATCACAGAGCGCATCATGCTGCGAAAAGACAATCGAGCGCCGCAATCTGGGCGAAACCTGAAACTCCCCGTCCTCGACCTGATCAAAGTATCGTTGGCGCAGGTCCTGCGGCAAGGTATCCAGCGCCCGCGCAGCGTAGCGCCCGAGCGAGGCGACTTCCAGATAGCTTGGCTCTATATCCGTCGCAAAAATCTTGATGTCAGCATCCACACGCAGCGCGCGGGCTTCCTCATGTGCAAGAATCGCCAGCGTATAGGCTTCCTGCCCTGTGGCACAACCTACGATCCACGCGCGAAAGACAGGGGCAGTTTTGCCAATCAGCGCCGCAAAGGCGGGCGCAATGACCTGTGTGCGCAATTCTTCGAACGCCTCCTTATCGCGGAAGAAGGCGGTGACGGGGATCATCATCTCGCGTCGCAGCGCGGCCCCTTCCGTCGGTGTTTCTGCAAGCATTTTCAGATAGCTGGCAATTCCCGAATGGCCCGTTGCCAGAACCCGCCGCTCCAGCCGCCGGATCAGAGTGTGGGGCTTGTAATTGCTCAGATCAATGCGTGTCGCAGCGGAGCACTCCTTCAGAATATCCTCGATCGAGGCTTTTGGATCGGATTCAACTGCAACAAGCTCCGGGTCACGCTTTTCGCGCAAGATCGCCATGGTGAAATGCGCCAGTTCTTCGGGCGTTCCCTGGTCATGGGCGCGGCCTGTTGCAAGCGCGTTGCGCGGCATCCCGTCGAAAGCGGCAGATTTCGGGTCTTGTACAAGGACCCAACCGCCCGCTTCTGACAGCGCGCGCGCCCCTTCAGACCCATCGCTGCCCGTGCCAGACAGGATGATTCCGATGGTGCGGTCGCAGCCCGCATGGGCCAGGCTTTCCAGAAACGCATTGATCGGGTGCATCAGCCCCTGACGTGGGCGCTTGTCCAGATGCAAGCGGCGGTCCACGACTGTCATGGTCATGCCTGCGGGGATGACATACACCTCGCCCTCGCGCAGAGGGTCGTCTTGTTGGGCGACCTGCACTTTCATGCTGGTATTGCGCGCAATCAGCGCATCCATCATCGTCTTGTGGTCTGGGGCAAGGTGTTGGATCACCACAAAAGCCGCAGGAAGGTCTGTCGCCAGAGCGCTGAAATAGCGGTCCAGCGCTTCCAGTCCCCCGGCTGACGCTCCAACTGCAACGACAGCTTCCGCGATTCGCGCGCTTTGTTCCGCGTCAGCGCGCGGATCGGATGGGGGGGGCAAGGTATCCAAGGGTGGCGAGGGTTTATTACGTGAACGACAGCACACACATTAGGCACAAAGAGATGCGCTTGCAATCTTTCCGTCACATCCGCCCAGCTTCGAGGATGCGTTCCAAGAAAGCTTGGGTCAGCGGGTGTTGCGGTGCACGAAATAGGGCTTCGGGCGGCCCTTCTTCCAGAATGCGCCCGCCTGACAGGAAGCAGACCCGGTCCGCCACATCGCGGGCAAAGCCCATTTCATGCGTGACGATCACCATGGTCAGGCCCTGCGACTTCAGGTCACGGATCAGGCGCATCACCTCGCCCACCAGTTCGGGGTCAAGGGCGGCGGTGACCTCATCGAGCAGCAACACATCGGGGCCGGTCATGAGCGCGCGCGCGAGCGCCACGCGCTGTTGTTGCCCGCCCGAGAGTTGCTCAGGGTAAGCGCGGGCATAGCGGGCCATGCCGAACCGCTCCAGAAGCGCGGTTGCGCGTTCTTCAGCCTGCGCGCGCCCGACCCCATGCACCTTGCGCGGCGCAAGCGTCAGGTTGTCGATGACGCGCATATGCGGGAACAGGTTGTAGGACTGGAACACCACCCCCACGCGCCGCTGCAGCCCCGTGCGCCCGAATGTGGGGCTGTCGATGGGTTGGCCATCGAGCGTGACCCGACCGTGATCGGGGTCCACCAGCCGGTTGATGCAGCGCAGAAGTGTGGATTTTCCGGACCCTGACGCGCCGATCAGGGCCACGACCTCGTGCCGGGCCACGTGTAAGTTGACGCGGTCCAGCACCAAGGTGGTGCCGAAATACTTGGTCAGGTTTTCAACCCCAATCGCTGCCATGTCAGTCCGCCACCTGCAAGCGCCGCGCCCTGTCGCGCCGGTTCACCCAATCCGCAAGCCGCGCCATGGGAATCGTGGCAAGCAGAAATAAAAGCGCCGCCACGATCAGGGACGAATAGTTGAAGGTCGTCGCCGTATAAATCTGCGCCTCGCGCACGGCGTCGCGCACCCCGATGACCGAGAGCAGCGCCACATCCTTTTGCAGCGCCACAACAATATTCATCAGCGCAGGCAGCACATTGCGCAAGGCCTGCGGGATGATGGCATAGATCAGTGTCTGCCACTCGCTCAGACCCAAGGACTTCGCCGCAGCACGCTGCCCTTCGTGGACGGCGTCGATGCCCGAGCGGTAAATCTCGCACACATAGGCCGAATAGCTCA
Organism: Roseinatronobacter sp.; assembly: GCA_046296275.1. Taxonomy (GTDB): domain Bacteria; phylum Pseudomonadota; class Alphaproteobacteria; order Rhodobacterales; family Rhodobacteraceae; genus Roseinatronobacter. The sequence continues at coordinate 50,669 of JBKBLP010000008.1, forward strand.
GCACCATCGCAACCCCGCCCCAGAACAGGCCGGAATTGGGCAGGCCGGGGATTTGCAGCGCGGGAATGCCAAAGCCGAACAGGATGACCAGCAAAAGCGCCGGAAGCCCGCGAAAGATGTCGATGTAAAGCACCACCATCAGCCGGAAGGGCGCGAAAACGGGTCCGCGCAGCGACCGCAGCACCGCAAGCACCATCGCCCACAGCGCGATTGACGCCAGAACGATCAGCCAGACCTGAATATTGGTCACAAACCCCTGCGCCACGCGCGGGGCTGCGGCTATCATGTGGTCGATGTTGAAGAACTGCGCCTTGATGCGCGGCCATTGCGCAGCACTGGTGATGGCGTGCGCAAGTGCGCCAAACACGATCAGGATCGAGAGCGCCGACATGGCCGAGGGCAAGGCCGCCGCGCGCCAGTCAAAGCCCCGCTTGCGCGGGGATGGGGGCGGGCCATCAGGGGCAGGGGGCAGGGACGTGGCGGGGGGCATGGCCCCGCCACGCGCAGGCATTTCTGTCATTCGGTGATGATGGGCAGATCAGGATTGGCAATCAGATACTGCGCTTTCAGGTCTTCCACGACACCGCGCGCGATGATGGCCGAGAGCGCCTCATCGACCCACTCGACCAGCGGATTGTCCTTCTGAAAGAGCAGCCCGTGACCACGGTCATTTTCATCCGCAGGCAGGATCGCGGTGATTGACGCATCGGAAATCTGGACAGCCGTGGCAAACAGCGCCGTGGGCAGCGCGGCAAGCGTCGCGTCGATCTGGCCTGCCAGCATCGCCTGAAACACCCCGATCTGGTCGTCATAGACAGCCGCGTCCTGCACACCGATGATGTTTTCCAGATACATCAGGTCCGTGGTGCCGATCACGGCCCCCCACCGCGCTTCTTTCAGCTCGGCAAAGGTCGTGGCCCCTTCAACAGGCGAGCCGGGCAGCGCGATCACGGCCTTGTCAGGCTGGAAATAGACCTGGCTGAAGCTGACGACTTCCTTGCGCGGCTCGGTTACAGACACCTGATTGATCGCGAAGTCGAAATTCTTGGCCCCCGGTGCAATCGTCTGTTCGAACGTATTGCCCACCCAGACCACCTGCTCGGGCGCAAAGCCCATTTCGGCGGCAAGCGCATAGATCATCGCATTCTCGAAGCCTTCGCCGCTGGCCGGGTCATTGTTCAGCATCCATGGCGGATAGACCGGGTCGCCCGTGCCCACCGTCAATTGCCCCGGCACCAGCAGGCGCGGGTCATTGGGTGTGCGTTCCTGTGCCTGCAGGCTGCCTGCGGCAAGTGCCAGCGCGAGCAGCGCCGCGCCCATCAGCTTGATCTTTGTCATGCTTTCCCCCTGTTTCTGGTTCGCACGATCATGGCGCAGGGCGCGCAGGAAGTGCAAGGGGGAAGCGTCACTCAACCGCCAAAACGAAAACAGCCGCCTGTTGCGGCGGCTGTTTTGGAAAAATCAGGCGCTCGCCTTCGACTGGCGCTTGCGCTCGTGCGGGTCCAGGAAGCGTTTGCGCAGGCGGATGGATTTGGGCGTCACCTCGACCAGTTCATCATCGTCGATATAGGCAATCGCCTGTTCGAGCGACATGATCACCGGGGGTGTCAGCTTGACCGCTTCGTCCGAGCCAGAGGCGCGCACGTTGGTCAGTTTCTTGCCCTTGAGCGGGTTCACTTCCAGATCATTGTCGCGGCTATGCTCGCCGATGATCATGCCCTGATAAACCGGGTCTTGCGGGTTGATGAACATCCGCCCCCGCTCTTCGAGGTTCCAGAGCGCATAGGCGACCGCCGTGCCATCCTCCATGGAAATCAGCACGCCTTCGCGCCGCCCCTGGATCGGCCCCTTGTAGGGGACCCATTCATGGAACACGCGGTTCAACACACCCGTGCCGCGCGTGTCGGTCATGAACTCGCCATGATAGCCGATCAACCCGCGCGAGGGGACATAGGCGATGATTCGCGTCTTGCCGACACCGGCGGGCTTCATCTCGATCAAGTCGCCCTTGCGCGGACCTGTGATCTTTTCGATGACTGCGCCCGTGTATTCGTCATCGACGTCAATCGTGACTTCCTCGACGGGCTCCAGCCGCTGACCGCCTTCATCGCGCATCAGCACGCGGGGGCGCGATATGGACAGCTCGAACCCTTCGCGGCGCATGTTTTCGATCAGAACGCCCATCTGCAATTCGCCGCGCCCGGCCACCTCAAAGGCCTCACCGCCCGGTGTATCCGTCACTTTGATCGCCACGTTCATTTCCGCTTCACGCATCAGGCGCTCGCGGATGACGCGCGATTGCACTTTGGACCCTTCACGGCCCGCAAGCGGCGAATCATTGATGCCAAACGTCACGCTGATCGTGGGCGGGTCGATGGGTTGCGCAGGCAGCGGAATGTCGAGCGCTTGGTCGCACAGCGTATCGGCCACAGTTGCTTTCGACATGCCGGAAATCGTGACAATATCGCCCGCTTCGGCCACATCAATCGCTTGTTGCCCCAGACCCCGGAACGCCATGACCTTGGTCACGCGGAACACTTCCAGCCGCTCGCCCGAGCGCGACAGCGCCTTGATCGTCTCGCCTGCTCTCAAGGTGCCCGCTTCAACGCGGCCGGTCAGAATGCGGCCCAGATAGGGGTCGGACGACAGCGTCGTGGCCAGCATCTGAAACGGCTCGGCCATGCGCGCAATCTGCGCAGGTGCAGGCACATGCGCCACGATCAGGTCGAACAAGGCCTGCATGTCCTTGCGCGGACCATCCAACGTGGCATCGGCCCAGCCATTGATGCCGGATGCATAAAGCACAGGGAAATCAAGCTGTTCGTCGGATGCCCCAAGATTGGCGAACAGGTCGAACACCTCGTTCAGCGTGCGGTCAGGCTCGGCTGCGGGCTTGTCCACCTTGTTGAGCAGAACTATCGGACGCAAGCCCAAAGCCAGCGCCTTGGAGGTCACGAATTTCGTCTGCGGCATCGGCCCTTCGGCCGCGTCCACAAGCAGCACGACCCCATCGACCATGCTTAGAATGCGCTCGACTTCGCCGCCGAAATCGGCGTGGCCGGGGGTGTCCACGATGTTGATGCGCGTCGCGCCATGTTCGACGCTCGTGCATTTGGCCAGAATCGTGATCCCGCGCTCGCGCTCGATGTCGTTGCTGTCCATCATCCGCTCGGATGTGGCTTGGTTCTCGCGAAACGCGCCGGATTGTTTGAGAAGTTCGTCAACCAATGTCGTTTTGCCATGGTCGACGTGGGCGATAATCGCGATATTGCGAAGGTCCATACCAGAAGTGCCTTTTGATGCTGCGCCGCCGCATTAGCCGAAAGAGGGCCGGCTGGCCAGACTTATGTGGCGATATAGCGGTCACGTCGGTGATTGATTGCCAAGATGGCATTTAGAACGGCTGCGCCCAAAAGCGACCACAGAACTGCGGAAAGGGGCAAGATCAGTGCGGCTAAGGCAAAAATGACCAGATCGACGGCCAGTTGCACCCAGCCTGCGCGCCAGCCGAAGCGCTCTTGCAGGTCATAGGCCAGGATCCCCACACCGCCAAGGCTTGCGCGGTGGCGGAAGATGGCGAGCAATCCCGCGCCGGATACCATGCCAAACAGGACCGCCGCGACAGCCGGATGGGAGGGGTCCACAACCACCCAGTGGGGCATGACCAGCGACAGGCCGGAAATCAGCGCGACCGCGACGAAGGTCTTGACCGTGAAATCGCGCCCCTGCCGCAGATAGGCGAGAGCGTAGAACGGAATGTTGATGGCGAAGAACACAGGCCCAAAGCCCCAGCCCGTCGCGTAGCTGATCAGCACCGCGAGGCCCGCTGTCTGCCCCGTCACCAGCCCCGCACTGGTCAGGATGACGACGCCGAAGGCACACATCGCTGCGCCAAAGGCCAGCCCTTGGGCATCTTCAAACAACGTGTGGCGGGCAGGTTCCGGCATGGGTCAGACTTGGGTCGAAAACGCCTTGATCACCACGATCCCGGCGACGATCATCGCAATCCCTATGATTGCCGGCAAGTCGAGCTTTTGGCCAAACATGATATAGGCAAAGCCCGCGATCAGGCAGATGCCTGCGCCTGACCAGATCGCATAAGCCACACCCACAGGGATCACGCGCAAGACTTGCGCGAGCAGGAAGAAGGACGCGCCATAGGCCAAGACGACCAGAAGCGTGGGCAAGAGCTTCGTCATCCCGTCGCTCGCCTTCAGCGCCGTGGTGCCGATGGTTTCAAACACGATGGCCGTGCCAAGCAAAAGCCAATGCATCAGAACACCTGTCCAGAACGATAGGCGGCGACAGTGCGCTCAATCTCGGCCAGACGCGCGGGATTGGGCGGATGGGTGCCCAGAAACTGGTTGCCGGGATCAGGAATGCGGCGGAAAATCTGCGCGCCATTGAGCGCGTCATAGCCCGCGCGCAGCGCGATGATCGTGCCGATGCGGTCGGCCTCCAATTCGAAGGGTTGGGCATACCGCCGCGCGCCCACTGTGGCTGTTGCATTGACGATCTGGCGCGCAGTTGTCTGATCTGCGCCTGCGACAGCCGCGACGATCCCACCTAGCAACGCCCCGGTCATAGCCTGTTGCTGGATGCGCGGCAAATGGTCTGCGATGTGGTGGGCGGCTTCATGGCCGAAGATCAACGCGAGTTCATCCTCCGAGCGCAGATCGCGCAGCAATGCCAGCGTGAAGGCGATTATGGGCCGCCCCCGCTCGTCGCGGGTGTGGAACGCATTCGGCGGCTGTCCGGGGCGGTCATCGAGCACCACGATAAAATTGCAATCCAGTTGCGGCGCGCGTTCGCGGCAGACTTGCGTGGAAACGGGACGCATCCGCGCCACAACCGCGTCAAATTGCGCAGGCGTGATCCGCGTCGTGGGCTGGGCGACCGGCGGCGGCGCGACGGCAACAGGTGCTGGGCCGACCGTGCAGGCCGACAGGGCAATCAGGGCGACAAGCGCGGTCAAAAGGCGATGGGCATGGGTCAAGATCATGCCAGAGCCCTACCGCAAACAAGCTTTCCCTGCAATCACGCTTGCGCGACAATACGTGGCGTCAGAATGCGTGTTCTAACGCTTCGCCGCTTGTTCAATTTCCTCTGCAATCGCTTCGGCCCGTGCCGCCAGTTCTGTCAGCGCATCGGTAAAGTCTTGGGGCACAACCGGCACCTCGATCTGCCGCGGGGCTGGGGCAGGGCGGGCGAGCAGGCGCTGGACTTCCTCGCGCAAAGCCTCAGCTTCGGCCTCGGCGGCCTTGGCGCGATCCTCCACGCCTGCGATACGGTCCGCGAGCATCAGCCCCGACATCAGAAGCATCCGCTCGGCAGGCACGCGGCCCACCTGTTCCAAGAGCACCCGCGCTTCCCCGTCCAGAATGGCCGCCGCCGCAAGCAGAAAGCCCTCTTCCCCCGGCTGACAAGCGACGCTGAATTCCTTGTGGCCAATCGTAATCGTTTTTTCAGGCATTGCTGTCCCCATTGGCCAGAAGCGGGCGCATTTCGGCCAGCACATCTTCGAGTTCCGTGCGGTCCGCCGCACGCTCGGCACGCAACGCCTCGAGTTCGGCCAGAAGCGCCCGATTGATCGCGCTGGGTTCAATGACCTTGGCCTCATGCCCTTCGCGCAACTGACGGTTCGCCTCGATCAGCTTGGTATTGGCCTTCTTCAGTCGCAGCATTTCCAGCGATTGCAGGTCAAGCTGCTCGGTCATCCGCGCAAGCCTGCGCTCCAGCGTGGTGAAAGAGCTTTCCTGCCGCTGTTTGACCGCGTTCACCCGCTCGGTCAATTGCGCATTGCGCGTCCGCTCTGATGCGAGCTGGGCGCGCAGTTCTGCCACCTCGGCGGCATCCTCGGGCGCGGGCGCGGCGGGCTTTGGTTGGCTCAAGCTTCGGGAAATCCGGTCCAGCGCGCGGGTCAAGCGGCGTTCAAGGTCGGTTGGACTATTGGAGGGACTGGCCATTCTTGGTCCTGTTTGTCACTTATCTGCCTGTGCCTTTGTGTCATGCGCGCAGGCTGCACGCAAGCATCGCGCACGCCACTGCGCTTGATCTTGCGGGTTTATGGGACTAGAGGGCAAGCAAATCTCGCTGCACAAGGATTGCGCCCGTGGATATTGCTGCTCTCGCCTCTGCCCATCCTGACCATTGGTCCAAGGCCACCGCCATCCGCGCTTTGGCGATGGATGCGGTGCAGGCTGCGAATTCGGGCCATCCCGGTATGCCCATGGGCATGGCCGATGTGGCGACGGTCCTGTTTTCCAAGCACCTCAAGTTTGATGCAGCCGCGCCTAACTGGGCCGACCGGGATCGCTTCATCCTGTCGGCGGGGCATGGGTCGATGCTGCTCTATGCGCTGCTCTATTTGACGGGTTACACGCAGATGACGCTCGATCAGGTCAGGAATTTCCGCCAATGGGGCGCGATCACGGCAGGCCACCCGGAATATGGCCATGTCGAGGGCGTGGAGACAACCACCGGCCCGCTGGGTCAGGGCATTTCCAACGCTGTGGGCTTTGCCATGGCCGAAGAAAAGCTGCGCGCGGAATTCGGGTCGAAGGTCGTGGATCATTACACTTGGGTCATCGCGGGCGATGGCTGCTTGATGGAGGGGATCAGCCACGAAGCCATCGGTCTGGCCGGCCACCAGAAGCTGGGCCGCCTGATCGTGCTGTGGGACAATAACGACATCACCATCGACGGGCGCGTGTCGCTGTCGGACGTGACCAACCAGCGCGCGCGGTTTGAAGCGGCGGGATGGAAGGTTCTGTCCTGCGATGGCCATGATCCGGTGGACATTGACCGCGCGCTGACAGCGGCCAAGGTATCGGACCGCCCGGTTTTGGTGGATTGCAAGACGATCATCGGTTTTGGCAGCCCCAAGAAAGCCGACAGTTCCAGCGCGCATGGCTCGCCCCTTGGGGATGCCGAGATTGCCGCGACCAAGGCCGTCTATGGCTGGCCTTATGGCCCGTTTGAAATTCCTGCCGACATTCTGTCGGCTTGGCGCGCGATTGGTGCACGGGGGGCAGAGGCCCGCGCGGCTTGGGAAGGCCGCTTCGCTGCTCTGTCGGGCGCAAAACAAGCCGAATTCACCCGCCGCATGGCGGGCGAGGCACCCAAGAAACTGGCCGCAGCCATCCGCGCCTTCAAGAAGCAAGTGTCGGAAAGCGCGCCGAAAGTGGCGACGCGCAAATCCTCGGAAATGGTGCTGGAAGTCGTCAACGCAGTGATGCCCGAAACCATCGGCGGATCAGCGGACCTGACGGGCTCCAACAACACCAAGACCGCAGGTCTGGGCACGTTCAGCCCGGCTGACCGCAAGGGCCGCTACGTCTATTTCGGCATCCGCGAGCATGGCATGGCGGCTGCGATGAACGGCATGGCGCTGCATGGCGGCGTGAAGCCCTATGGCGGCACCTTCATGTGCTTCACGGATTACGCGCGCGGTGCGATGCGTTTGTCGGCGCTGATGGGTGTGCCTGTGACCTATGTTATGACGCATGATTCCATCGGTCTGGGCGAAGATGGGCCGACCCACCAGCCGGTCGAGCATCTGGCCATCTCGCGCGCAACGCCCAACACCTATGTGTTCCGCCCCGCGGATACAGTGGAAACGGCCGAGGCGTGGGAAATCGCGCTGACCGCGCCTTCGACGCCCTCTGTGCTGGCCCTGTCGCGCCAGAACCTGCCTACCTTGCGCACCATGCACACGCCCAAGAACCTGACCGCGCAGGGGGCCTATGTTCTGGCCGAGGCCAACGGCAAGGCGCAGGCGCTGCTGATGGCCACAGGGTCCGAGGTCGAAATCGCGATGGCCGCGAAGGCTTTGCTGGAAGCTGATGGCATTCCGACCCGCGTCGTGTCCTTCCCCTGCTGGGAATTGTTCGAGGATCAACCCGAAGCCTATCGCCGCAAAGTCCTGCCCGCAGGCCCTGTGCGTGTAGCCATTGAAGCGGGCATCCGCTTTGGCTGGGACCGCTGGCTCTATGGCGAGCGGGGCAAGCGCGAGAAATCGGGCTTTGTGGGGATGCATGGGTTTGGGGCATCGGCCCCTGCGCCCGAGCTCTACAAGCAGTTTGGCATCACAGCGGAAGATGTTGTTGCCAAAGTGAAAAAGCTGCTGGGCTAATCCATGTCGACACACCCCAAAAACGCCGCCCCCCAAGGCGGCGTTTTGCATTTGTCAGCCGCGCTTTACACTTGGCCCGCCCCGTGGCACCAAGGGCTGACCCAATCGAAAGGCCAGACCCATGCACAGCCCCGCCCCCTATCCCGCCGGCCGGATGCGCCGCCTGCGCCGCACGCGCGCCCTGCGCGAGATGGTGCAGGAAAACGGGCTGAGCGCTGCCGACCTGATCTGGCCCGTATTCATCCGCGATGGCGAAGGGGTGGAGGAACCGATTGCCTCACTCCCTGGTGTGGCGCGGCTGTCCTTGGACCGGATGGTGCGCGCCGCAGAGCAGGCGCACAAACTGGGCATCCCGGCGATCTGCCTCTTTCCCTATACCGACCAATCCCTGCGCACCGAAGGCTGCGAGGAGGCGTGGAACCCCGACAACCTGACCAATCGTGCGATCCGGGCCCTGAAAGCCGAACTGCCCGATCTGATGGTGATGACCGACATCGCGCTCGACCCCTATAACGCCAATGGCCATGACGGGCTGGTGCGGGACGGGATCATCCTGAACGATGAAACAGTGGATGCGCTGGTGAAGATGGCGCTCGCGCAGGCCGAAGCGGGCGCGGATATTCTGGGGCCGTCCGACATGATGGACGGGCGCATCGGCGCGTTGCGTGCCGCGATGGAGGGGGCAGGGCACAGCGATGTTGCCATCCTGTCTTATGCTGCGAAATTCGCCAGCGCCTTCTATGGCCCCTTCCGCGATGCAGTGGGCGCAGGCGCACGGCTGGTGGGGGACAAGGCCACCTATCAGATCAACCCCGCCAACCGCGAGGAAGCCTTGGCTTGCGTCGCCCGCGATCTGGCCGAAGGGGCCGATATGGTCATGGTCAAGCCGGGGATGCCTTATCTCGACATCTGTCGCGCTGTGAAGGACCGCTTCGCGCGCCCGACTTTTGCTTATCAGGTGTCGGGCGAATACGCGATGCTGAGGGCGGCCGCGCAAAACGGTTGGCTGAACGAGGAAAAGGTGATGTTCGAGTCGCTTCTGGCCTTCAAACGCGCGGGCTGTGACGGCGTGCTGTCCTATTTCGCCCCGAAAGTGGCGGCCGGCTTGCGCAGCTAAACGATGTTGCGCAAGACGGGAGGCGTTTTTGCGCATGAAAACATGCAGAAACATTAAACGAGAGCCTGACGTGTGAATGCCCATGAACGCGACGGGCTCTAACGCGGGATTTTGCTTTGCGAAAAAGCAAACTGACTTGCCGTTCACGTCGTGTGATGCATCAGGAAATCTGGTTTCCACTTTCCCGCATCCCGGTCTAGACTGCGGCCATGTCTGATGATTGGTCCGAACCCCTCTCTCCCACCGCGCGCCTTCAGGCAGAGGCGTTGATCGTTGATGTGGATGGGTTCGAAGGCCCGCTGGATTTGCTGCTGACACTTTCACGCACACAAAAGGTCGATCTGCGGCGGATATCTGTGCTGGATCTTGCCGAGCAATATCTGGGCTTTGTCGAACGCGCGCGCAGCTTGCGGATTGAACTGGCCGCCGATTACCTTGTGATGGCGGCGTGGTTGGCTTACCTGAAGTCCCGCCTGCTTTTGCCCCCCGACCCGACTGAGGAAGGGCCGTCAGGCGCTGACCTGGCCGCGCATCTTGCTTGGCAGTTGGAACGCTTGCAGGCGATGCGTGACGTGAGCGCACGCCTGATGGGGCGCGACCAGAAGGGGCGGGATTTCTTTGTGCGCGGTCAGCCCGAAGCCGTGGCGCTGACGCGCAAGACGCAAATCGACGCGTCCCTCATGGACCTGATCCGCGCCTATGCCCGCGTGCGCACGCGCGATGATTTCCGCCCCTATGCCTTCGACCGCACTGACATTTATCCGCTTGAAATGGCTTTGGAGCGGCTCTCGCAGCTTCTTCCCGGCGCAGTGGACTGGACAGCCTTGCAAAGCTGGCTGCCAGATGGCTGGCGGGCAGCCCCTGCGCGCAAGCGCTCGGCGGTGGCGTCCACATTTGCAGCATCGCTGGAACTTGCGAAACAGGGGCGCGCGGAATTGCGCCAGTCTGAACCCTTCGCCCCCTTGCATTTGCGCGCCAAGCGGGGGCAGTAAGCGGCCATGACCGACACGCCCCTGTTTCCAGTCCCGCCCATGGCCGAGCAAGAGCGGATGGTGGAAGCGATCCTGTTTGCCTGCGCGCAACCGCTAAGCGCTGCGCAGATTGCAGCGCGCCTGCCGCATGGCTGTGATGTGGCGGAAGCCTTGGTGCATATGCGCTCGCGCTATGCGGGTCGGGGCGTACATCTGGTGCGCGTGGGGGATGCTTACGCGCTGCGCACTGCGCCTGATCTGGGCTGGCTGATGCAGGCCGAAAAGGTGGAAACCCGCAAGCTCTCTCGCGCGGCGATCGAAACGCTGGCCATTATCGCCTATCATCAGCCCACCACGCGGGCCGAGATCGAGGAAATCCGCGGCGTGGCTGTGTCGCGCGGCACGATTGACCAGTTGATCGAGCTTGGCTGGGTGCGGCTGGGGCGGCGGCGGATGACACCGGGGCGGCCCGTGACCTTTGTCGTAACCGAAGAGTTCCTTGACCATTTCGGGCTGGAATCCGCGCGCGACTTGCCGGGGCTGAAGGAGTTGCGTGAAACGGGGCTGCTCGATGCGCGGCCCATGCCGGGGCAGAAGGGCGATGCCGAAGAGGACGGTCCAGAGGGGCAGTCGGAATTGTTCGAGGATTAAAGCATGTCGCGCAAAAGTCGGAACCGATTTTGCGCGAATGCGAATGAACGCGACAGTCTTCAGTGGTCCGGCAGGCTTGGTATCAACACCGACGAGCTTCGGCACAAAAGCCCTGTCCTGTCCGGTTTCAGCCCGCCGCCTGGGGTCAGGTGCGCGCGGGTTTGGGGCTGAAATCGACGCAGAGCGCAGCCATATCAGGTAGGGTCAGGCTGATCCCGGTACAATGACAAAAGGCCGGGTCGCGCGCGCGGTCGCAATGGCTGCAATCGGCGCAGGTTCCGAAAACAGGCACATCGCGCAGGCGCGCAAGGTCCGCACGCGCGCGGTCCAAGATCGTGGCGAGCGTTTCCTGATCTGCTTGTGGCAGCCGGGCCAAGGCAGAGCGTAACCCTTCCATCGGGTCGTTTTGTAACATGGCGCGCCCGGCCTCTGTCACCTCGATCAGCGTCGAGCGGCCATCGCCTTCATGCGCAGCGCGGGCGAGAAGGCCAATCTCTACCAATGATTTGACAGTCTGGGACGCAGTGCCGCGCGTGGTCGCATGAAACTCGGAAAAGGCGGACGGTGTGCGCGAAAACCTGTTGGCGCGCGCAAAATACCGCAAGGCGGTCCATTGCGCTGCTGTCAAGTCTGTGCGCGCGCTGCTTTGGGCGGCGCGGGCCAAGTGTACGATAAGGTCTGCGAGGTCAGCGCGCATGAGTGACAATTTGTCCTTCGACAGATGAAAAGATAATCCCGCACCAGTGCGTTGACAAGGCTTGGCCCATAATGGTAGCGATGCGATACTATAGCGAGTCGCTACAAAGAGGCGTCCCATGCGCGAACGCGATCCCCGCACAACCGCATTCATCCGCGCGTCAATGCGCCGCGAGATGCTGGATCAGGCCACCGAGCACGACTTGGCCGCGCGTTGGCGTGACCATCGGGACGAAGCGGCGCTGCATCGCCTGATCCTCGCTTACAGCCGTCTTGCCGTATCTGTGGCCGGACGGTTCCGCCGCTATGGCCTGCCGCTAGATGATCTGATCCAACAGGGCAATCTGGGACTGATGCGGGCGGCCGAGAAGTATGACCCCGACAATGGCGCGCGGTTTTCGACCTATGCCGCGTGGTGGATCCGCGCCTCCATGCAGGAATATGTCATGCGCAATTGGTCGGTTGTGCGCACCGCCACCAATGCCAACCAGAAAAAGCTGTTTTTCCATCTGCGCAAAACGCTTGCGCGGCTTGCCGATGGCGAAATCCGGCACGAGGCGATATCAGCCAGTGTCGCGCGCGAACTCGATGTGCCGGAAGAACAGGTGCAGATCATGCTTGGGCGCATGTCAGGGCAGGACTTGTCGCTGAACATGGCGCAGGGCACAGATGAAGATGGCCGCGAATGGATCGACACGATCGAAGATGATGCGCCGGCGACCGAGGAAGCCGTGCTGCATGATCTGGAACGGCGCGCGCGAGGGGATTTGTTGCGCCGCGTGCTGGGCACTTTACCAGAACGCGAACAGGCAATCATCACGGCGCGGCACCTTCTGGACGAGCCGCGCACCTTGGCGGAAATCGGCGCCGATATGGGCATTTCCAAAGAGCGCGTGCGGCAACTGGAAGAGCGCGCGATGGAGAGGCTGACCTCTGGGATGCGGCAATCAAGGCTGCTGTCGCTTCCGGCTTGACCCTTGCCCCTGCGCATGGCAGAGGGCGCGGCGATGGATGACCTGATCCGCACCCGTATCCGCCGCGTGACCATTATTCTGACCTGTCTGGGGATCATTTTCGCGACGGCTCTGCTTCTGATGCCAGTCATGGGAAATGGCGTGGCGCGCATTCCCGACAAACTGGCCCATGCGCTTCTGTTTTCAGGGGTTGCACTCCCTACGCTGATCTTACCTGCGCGGCGCTGGGCTTGGGTGATTGCCGGGCTCGCGGTCTATGGTGGCACCATCGAGCTTGTTCAGCCCTATTTCGGGCGCGAGGCAAGCCTGCTTGACTGGCTGGCCAATCTGGCAGGTCTAGCCATGGCAATCGCTATTGCCCCGATCTTGCGTCGTGGCTTGGTCTGGGTTACCACGCCGCGCCGTCATCAGACTGAATAACGCTCGGCACTGGTTGAATCTTGGCGTAGCCGCGTCAGGAACGCGGTCGAGATATGCGCTTTCAAGGCGTCATAAGCCGCATCCCCGTCGCCCGCCGCAATCGCTTCAACAATCGCGCCATGCTCTGCAATCGTTTGCTCGCCGCGTCCCTCAAACGAAAGCGACGTGGTCGCCAGAAGCGCCATCGAACGATGCACAAGATCAAGCTGCTGCACCAGGTAGCGATTGTGCGAGGCAAGATGGATCTGCTTGTGAAAGCGTCGGTTCGCGCGGCTTAACGCCTTGGGGTCGGTCATCAGTGTGCGATCATCCTCGACCATAGCGCGCAAAAGCTGCACTTCCTCGTCTGTCGCATGGCGTGCAGCCAAGCGGGCTGCGAAGCCTTCGAGTTCGGCGCGCACAGCGTAAAGCTCTGCCAGTTGGTTATGGTCAAGCGAAGCCACGATCAGCGAGCGGCCATCGCGGGTCAGCATGGATTGCGTTTCCAGCCGTTGCAGCGCTTCACGGATGGGCGTGCGCGACACGCCAAAACGGTCGGCCAGTTCCGATTCCACCAACCTATCTCCGGGGCGATACATGCCGGAATCTATGGCTTCCAGAATAAGGGTGTAGGCGTCTTTGGGCGCGGTCGTGTCAGTCATGGCAGGTCTCTTGAAAGTGTCAGGGCAGGGTGCCACCTGTTTGCGCCAAAAGGCAAGCCCTCAAGACGCTCTCATGCGAAATCGGCGGATAAATTGCGCAAGCCTCAATGGCTGCCCCAAGGGAAGGTGCAGGTCTGCAAGCGCAATTATCGGTTTCGATACATCTGATGCAACGCGTCAAAATCAGGCACGCCATCGACCGGATAGGCCCCGCGCGCGACAAGCTCTTGTCGATGCAGATACACTATATCGAGCGTTTCGCCCGCAATCAGGTTCGACCAATTGCCAGTATGCGTGTTGTTGCCCTTGGCGATCTTCTGAACCAACGATTCCGCGCGGTGGCGATGCCAAGCGATGATCTGCGCGGTGCTTGCAGTTTGATAAACGGCGGTCCGATCTGCGACGAGCGCCGCTGTCAGGCCTTGAATCACATAGGGCAAGTCCACGCGCGCGATGCTTGCGTCAGTCATTGATGCGTCAATCTGGTTCCCCAATGCTGCGGTCTCAGTCCGAACGGCAGCGACCGAGGTCACGCCAATTCCCACAATCGCAGCTGTCAATACAACCCAGTCAACTGTAACCGCGCCGGTTTCGCTTTTCGCAAAGGACTGCATTTGACCACGCATCGCAATTTCCTTTAGAAGAACGCGTTGCGATCTGATGATGCACTATTGGGTCCAAAAAAGAGCGAAAAGCGCGCAGAAGCCTCGCTGGTCCGGTATCGCAGCCAGTTTCGCCCGATCGCCGCGTTACTGTGAACGGAACCCACTGAAGTCAAAGGACAAGCTGACGAATTTGCGGTCGAATTCCGGCAAGTCGTGCTTTTGGCGCACCAGTCCAAGGGTGGGGCGGACGCGGGCGACCCGTGGCAGGGTCAGATATAGGCCATATTCGTGCTTGTGATTGCGCATGCCCGCGATTTGCGCGCCGGTTTCCTGCACGTGATTCAGGCGCAGATGGTAATACTTGCCGGCAATAAAGCGCCCATGCCCCACATTTGCCGAAAGCGTCGTCAGCCCCAACGGGACTTTGCGCTCGCCCACGAAAATCGAAGCATCAAACACACCGGCGCTGCGGTTCAGATGCACGAGCGAGAGTTGCGCCGTGTTGCGCCCGACATTGGGACGAATTTCGCGCCCAAAAACAAGTGTGGCTTCGGTCAGCGCGTTCTGGGATTGGAAAATCCGAGACATCGCAACACTTGCCGTGGTCAGATATGCTGTGCTGCGTGTGCGTTTGGTGACAGAGCGGTTGACGCACAGATCAAGTCCCGTCAGCGGGGTCAGTTGATTTTCCGAGCAGACCCCAAGGCTGAGGGCCCGGAATTCCTGACTGCGTTCGAGGGAGCGACGATAGGTGGCGTTGCCGCGAAAGGTCAGCGCAGAGCCGGGCCCGATGACAAAACGCTGTTCAACGCCTGCGCGCGCGCCGACATAGAAACTGGGCTGTGCGCGTGTTTCGGGTGTAACGGTCCAGACAAGCCCTGCAAAAGATAATGTATCCGCGCCCAAGCCACCATTGAAATTCTGGTCATAGCCAATGTCCGGCGTGATCGAGAAAACTGGGGGGAACGCATAGCGCGCGGTTTGACCTTGCGGCACGATCCCCATGCGCCGGTCAATGGCGCTCAAAGGGGCCTCGAACCCGCCGGGACGTTCCAGAAACAAAGCCGCGCGGAACAGCCGCTGCGAGCCGCCCTCGGCCGCCAACTGCCAGGCAGGCGTGTTTTGCGCGGTTGCAGTCTGAGAGGACAGCGCCAGTGCAACAGCCAAAGCAAATGGGCGGAGAAGGGCGAAAAGCGTGCGGCTGGGTATCTGCATATGACCTGTCAGATTTCAAAATGGTGCGCGCCTTTGGTCTGCGCCAAAGAGATTGGACTGCGTCCCACGAAAGGCCATCTCGTGCAAGGACAGATCGGCATTCGGTCAGCGTGAATGGCGCGGCACCCGTGTGCCGCGCCACAGGTTTATTGCGGTTGGCGCAGCACGCCAGACACGGAGGTCAGCGCCACAGTGCCAAACGGCGAACTGGCAGACCCGCCGAGGATCGCGTTAACATTTCCATCGGTGAATGTCCCGCCGAGTGTGACCGTGTTTGCCCCACCAGACGTGAGCGGAAACGTAATCCCATCATCTGTGAAATTCACTGTCCCGGTCAGCGGCAGATTAGCGAATGCGTTGTTTGTCACGGGATGGTTTCCTGTGAAAGCGAACGACCCCGTGCCGGGAATTCCTGAACCATCGGTGCGCACAGCGAAGTCTGACATCTCCGCTGCAGTGACATTCCCCGAACCATTGGTCACAAGTGCGGTCATAGACAGGTTGGCAGCCATCGTGCCATTTTGACCCGCAGCACTCCCTGCGCCTGACACGGTGCCACGATAGGTCAAAGCACCTGACTGGGGAGTGTCGCCCCCTGTTGTCCCGCCCGTTGTCCCGCCGGGCACGGATGCTGTCGGTGTCGACGACCCGGAACCAAGACAAGCGGACAGCAAAAATGCTGATCCAAGCAGCGCGATGGCGTGTTTTGGCATGAGATTCTCTCCTTAGAATTAATTGCGCTGCCCCTAGCAAATGAAGGACGCGTCAGGTTTGGTAACAACCGATCCCAAGCCTGTAAACAAAAAAAACTGCTTCTTTTTGTGTGCTAAGCATTTTGCAACAGTCACAAGCAGCATAGATTTGTGTGAGTGAAAAACACCAAAAGGCGGTTTGATCCAACAGAACTTTGCCCAAGCCTGCGCAGAGATCCCGTCCCTAGGACATGGGAATGCGCCGGCGCGTTGGCGCGCGCGCCCCGGGCGGAGAAATCAGACCTAGCGGATAGGATAGGCCGTGGCGCTCATAGGCCGTGCCAGTTTGACGGCTCTGCGATGTTCTGGACTTGGCAATCGGGCAGCGCTTAGCCGCCGCCCGATCCGGGTGACGCGCAGAGCTTACCGAGGGCTGTCCACGCGGCTCAGGATGCCGCCATCGCCCGCTCCAAGGGTCACGATGTTCGTTAGACCATTCACTGTCTGGTCAATGCGGCCCGCGAGCGCTGCTTCCAGATTGCCGTTCTGAAGCTGTGTGAACGAGGCGTTTGCAAAGCCACTTCCGCCCGTCGCGCCCGATGCATAAGTATCGCCATTCAGCGTGATCGTGCCCACCAAACTGACCGAGGAATCGCGCGCCGAATCTGGCTGGTCATTCGTGACAAGCTCCAGCCTCGAGTTAGGGTTGGTCGCTGCGGTCCAACTGCCCGTTCCGCCATCGAGTGTGACTTCGATATTTCTGAAATCCCCGTATGTCGGGAAGAGCGCAACCTCTGTTGACATCCGACCGGGCTGGCCGACGACAGTTACGGCACCGGCATAAGTGGCGCGCGCAGTTTGTGCGGGAGGTTCAGCATCTGGCTGCGCAGGCTGCGTGGTAGGCGTTGATCCTCCCGAAAGACAGGCAGACAAAGAAAAGGCTGCAAGCGGCAGCAGAAAGACAGGATGCAAGTGCATGAGTGCTCCGAAGAAAGTGGTCTTTTGCGCAAATGGCGCGGTCAAGATCTAAATCTTGTTCCGGCGACCATTGCAACACTGTATTTTGACAGCATTAGGTCTGAAGTTGTGAAAGACTTTGTCAGAATTCGACGCCTTCCTGCGCTTTGATCCCGTCACGGAACGGGTGCTTGACCAGCGTCATCTCGGTCACCAGATCGGCCAGTTCGATCAATTCGGGCTTGGCGTTCCGCCCGGTCAGGCAGACATGGGTCATAGGCGGTTTTTCGTCGCGCAGGAACGCCACGACATCCGTGATGTCCAGATAATCGTAGCGCAGCGCGATGTTGATTTCGTCAAGCAGCACGAAGCGGATGGCGGGGTCGCGGATCAGGTCCTTGGCCTTTTCCCAACCCGCGCGGGCGGCGGCGATGTCGCGCGCGCGGTCCTGCGTTTCCCAGGTGAAGCCCTCGCCCGACACGATGAAAGTGCATTCATCCGCAAAGCGCGTGCGCAGGAATTCCCGCTCGCCCGTGACCCAATTGCCCTTGATGAACTGCACTACCGCACAGGGCATTCCATGGGCGATGCAGCGCATGATCATGCCAAAGCCTGACGATGATTTGCCCTTGCCCGCGCCTGTATGGACGATCACCAGACCCTTCTCGCCGGTCTTGGTTTCCATCATGCGGTCGCGCGCGGCCTTGATCTTTTGCATCTTTGCACGGTGGGCGTCGTTGTCGGTCATCTGCTTGTCCTTGACTTGGCCAGCCGCGTGGCGCAGAGGAAAGAGGCTGGTGCCTGTCGTCTGACAGGTGAAAAGGGAATGTGTCAAGGTCTTCGCCCCAAACACAGCCGCCCCCGCGACCGTGACCGGAAAGGTCGCCCACAGCCACTGGTGCCTGCACCGGGAAGGCGGGCTGACCGCCAGGCGCAAGCCTGAAATCCGCAAGCCGGGAGACCTGCCAGCGTGACAATGATGACCCGGACGGGGTGTTCCGGTGTCGGCTTCTGGCCTTTGCCCGGGTGCCGCCATCCCTCGCCTTCGTCCCCCAACCCGAGTGGGGGGACTATGACTGACCCGAACTTCCAGCCAGTTGAGCTGTTGGTCTGCACGACTTGCCGCCACGGCAACCCTGTGCCCGATGCGCCGCGTGCAGGCGCTGTGCTTTATGACGCGCTGTGCGCCACGCCGCCCGAGGGCGTGAGCGTGCGCGCGGTCGAATGCCTGTCCAACTGCTCGCGCGGCTGCACCGTTGCGCTGCGCGCCGAAGGCCGCTGGACCTATGTCTACGGCGCGTTTGACCCCGCGCATCATCTGGACACGATCCTTGAGGGCGCGCAAAAGTATGCCGCCACTCCCGATGGTCTGGTGCCGTGGCGCGAACGCCCCGAGCATTTCCGCAAGAACTGCATTGCCCGCATTCCCCCGCTAGAGGTTCCCAATGTCGCTTGAAAAAACCCCCGTCACCATCGTCACTGGCTTTCTGGGAGCGGGTAAAACCACGCTGATTTCCCACCTGATCCGCAATGCGGGCGGGCGGCGGCTGGCCGTGGTGGTCAATGAATTCGGCTCTGTGGGTGTGGATGGCGAAATCCTGAAATCCTGCGCGATCCCCGATTGCCCCGTGGAAAACATCGTGGAACTGGCCAATGGCTGCATCTGCTGCACGGTCGCGGATGACTTCATCCCGACTGTGGACGCGCTTTTGAAGCTCGACCCGAAGCCCGATCACATCTTGATCGAAACCTCTGGCCTTGCGTTGCCGAAACCCTTGCTGAAGGCCTTTGAATGGCCCGAAATCCGCTCGCGCATCACAGTGGACGGCGTGATTGCGCTCGCTGATGCCGAAGCCGTCGCTACTGGCCGTTTCGCCCCCGATGTCGCGGCGGTGGACGCGCAGCGCGCCGCTGATGAAAGCATCGACCATGAGACGCCGCTGTCAGAGGTGTTCGAGGATCAGATCGCCTGTGCGGACCTTGTGCTGCTCACGAAGCCCGACTTGGCCGGGGCCGACGGCGTCGCCAAAGCCCGCGCTGTGATCGCGGCGGAAGCCCCCCGCCCGCTGCCCGTGATCGAAGTGGCCGAGGGCGTCATCGACCCCGCTGTGCTGCTGGGCTTGGGGGCAGAGGCCGAGGGCGATTTGGACAACCGCCCCTCGCACCATGATGGGCATTTCGACCACGAACACGACGATTTCGACACTGTGGTGATCGAGATGGGCGCTGTGGCCGATCCCGCCGTGATTACCGCCGCGATTGAGCGGCTGGCGGCCGAGCAGAACATCCTGCGCGTGAAGGGGTTTGTGGCCGTCACGGGCAAGCCCATGCGCCTGCTGGTCCAAGCCGTGGGCGCGCGGGTGCGCCATCAATATGACCGTCCGTGGGGCGCAGAGGCACCGCGTACGCGGCTGGTGGTAATCGCCGAGCATGACCATGTGAACGAGACCGCCATCCGCGCTGTGCTGGGGGCATAGAGTGCATAGTGAATGCATTCATTCGGGTCACTTGAAAGGCGCTGTATCAAGGCCGCAGGCCGCCGCGCATCGTCTGGCCGCTCCCCGGCCCGGCGATTGGGCTGATGTAGGCCCCTCAACCAGATTTGACGGGGATGTGGCTGGAATAAACTGCGTAGAACCTCTGTCACATCGCCGCGCCGCAGCCCGCCGCTGCGCGGCTTTAAGCAAAAAAATCACAGAGGTTGGCCTTGGATTTACTCGCGAAACAGGCCCGCACTCATGCATGTGATCTTCCGCGAAAGCCATGGGCTAGAGGAAACCGCCACCCCCACTGATCTGGGCCAGACGCCCGCCGATCTGGTGGTGCTGTCGTTTTCCGACAGCGACCTTGGCGCTTTCGCGGCGGGCTGGCATCAGGCGGCGGGCGCATTGCCCACGCTCAGGCTTGCCAATCTGGTGACACTCCGCCACCCGCTCTCGGTCGATACCTATCTGGACGCGACGCTTTCCGCCGCCAAAGGCATTCTGATCCGCCTGATCGGTGGCGCGCCCTATTGGGCTTACGGGCTTGGGCAGGTGACTGCGCTTGCCCGCGCGAAGGGCATCGCGCTGGCCGTGCTGCCTGCGGATGGGCGGCCAGACCCGGCGCTTGATGCGGCGTCTACTCTGCCGGTCAGCACGTTGCGCCGCTTGCAGCATCTCTGCGACCAGGGGGGCGCTGTGGCCGCGCAGGCGGCGCTCCAGCAACTCGCGCTGGCGGCGGGCCTATACGCCGCCCCCGTGCGCGGCGCGCGCGGGGTTGCGGATGTGGGCGGCTGGGGGCAGAGGGCGGCACTCTGTCCGGCGGCGTTCCACCTGACGGCGCACAGGCCGCGCATCCTGCTCACCTTCTACCGCTCTTACCTGAGTGCTGCCGATCTGGACCCGATCCACAAACTTGCCGAGGCGTTTGACGCGGCGGGTCTTGACACGCTTGCCCTCTACACCCCTTCGCTCAAGGCCCCCGAAGCGCGTGCATGGCTTGCCCGCTGGGTGACGGCGCTCGCCCCCAAAGCCATCGTCAATGCCACAGCCTTTTCGGCGCGCGATGACGCGGGGTTTTCAGTCCTCGAAGGGGCAGGGGTGCCTGTGTTCCAAGTGGCGCTTGCCACCAACGACCGGAAAGCCTGGGCAGGGGCGGCGCGCGGCCTGTCGCCTGCGGACCTCGCCATGCATGTGGTGTTGCCCGAAGTGGACGGCCGCATCTTCGCGGGGGCCGTCAGCTTCAAGGATTTCGCTCCCCGCGACCCTGACCTGCAATTCGCCCGTGCTGAACACCGCGCCGCCCCCGACCTGATTGCGGCCTGCGTCGCGCGTGTGGTGGCTTGGGTGCGGCTGGGGGCCTTGGACCCCGCGATGCGCCGCGTGGCGCTGGTCCTGTCCACCTATCCAGGCAAGGACTGGAACCGCGCCCATGCTGTGGGGCTGGATGCCTTGGCGAGTGCAGGGGCGATCTTGGCCGACCTGCGCGACGCGGGGCACAGGGTCAGCACGCCCGATCTGTCCGATCTGGGCGAAGCCGCGATCCACTGGCCGCTGGCCGACTATCTGGCCGCGCTGGAAACTCTGCCCCAGACCCTGCGCGACGATCTGCACGCGGCATGGGGGCCACCCGAGGCAGACCCCGATTGCGACGGGGAAACCCTGCGCTTCCGCGCGCTGCGGGCGGGCCAAGCCCTCATCGCGCTCCAACCCGAACGCGGCACGCGCAACACGCGCGCGGATGATTACCACGACCTGAACCGCACGCCGCGACACGCCTATGTGGCCTTCTACCTGTGGCTGTGGGCGCAGGCCGATGCCCTGATCCATATCGGCGCGCATGGCACGCTGGAATGGCTGCCGGGCAAGTCGGCCGCGCTTTCCCCCGCTTGCTGGCCGCAAGCGCTGCTGGGGGCAACCCCGGTCATTTACCCCTTCATCGTCAATGACCCCGGCGAGGCCGCCCAAGCCAAGCGCCGCCTTGGCGCCGTCACGCTTGGCCATGTGCCGCCGCCGATGGTGCAAGCCCAAACCGGCGCGGGGCTTGCGCGGCTGGAAGCGCTGCTGGATGAATTCTCCAATGCCGACGGTCTGGACCCCGCGCGCCGCAACCGCCTGCAAACGGATATCCGCGAGGAAGCCGAGGCGCTGGGACTGGGCGCGGAACTTGGGCTCGACAGGGCCGAGTCCCTGCCCGACGCCATCACCCGCATTGACCGTTTCGTCTGCGATGTGAAGGACAGCCAATTCGGCGACGGGCTGCATGTGTTCGGCCGTGGGCCGCAGGGGGACGCGGAACGCGCGGGGCTGATGGCCGCGATCAATGGTCGCTTCGTGCCCGCTGGACCCTCTGGCTCCCCGCATCGGGGCCGCGCGGATGTCCTGCCCACGGGCCGCAACCTGTTCACGACCGACCCGCGCGCCGTGCCGTCGCGCTCGGCCTATGCGCAAGGCGTGAAGCTCGCCGATGAGTTGGTGCGCCGCCACCTGCAAGATCACGGCGACTGGCCGCGCGCGCTGGTCGTGGACCTGTGGGGCAGTGCGACCATGCGCACAGCAGGCGAGGAATTCGCGATGGCGCTGCATCTGCTGGGCACGCGCCCTGTCTGGGATGCGGGGTCCGAGCGGGTGTCGGGGGTGGAGATTCTGCCGCTCGCCGAACTCGACCGCCCAAGGCTCGATGTAACGCTCCGCGTCTCTGGCCTGTTCCGCGATGTGTTCCCGCAACTCGCCGCGCTATTCGGCCAAGCCGTGCAGGCCCTGAGCGCCCGCGATGAAGCACCAGACTGGAACCCCTTTGTCACCATGTCCGGGGCGCGCGTCTATGGGCCTGCGCCGGGATCGTTCGGGCTTGGCATGGGCGCGCTGCCCGATGACTATACGGATCAGGCGCGCGAAGCGGCTGGGCGCGCATGGCTTGCGGCTTCCGCCCATGCCCTCGACACAGGCACACATGACCCCGACGGGATCGCCGCGCGCGTGGCCGCTGCGACGGCCTTTGTCCACCCGCAGGATTTGCCCGAAACCGACCTGCTTCTGGCCGCCGACTATGCCACGCATGAAGCGGGGTTCGCCGCCGCCCAAGCCGTCACGGGGGGCAAGGCCGCGCTCTATCACCTCGACGCGACCCGCCCCGACGCCCCGCGCGCGCGCACGCTGACCGAGGAACTGGCCCGCACGCTGCGTGCCCGCGCCGCCAACCCCGCATGGATCAATGGCATGATGCAGCACGGCTTTCGCGGCGGGGCCGAGATTGCCGCCACGCTCGACCATTTGGGCAGCTTCGCGCATCTGGCCAGTGTCGTGCCGCCGCAATTGTTTGACCTGTATCATGACGCGACTTTGGGCAATCCGGTAGTCCATGACTTCTTGGCCCGCGAAAACCCGGGCGCCTTGGCCGCGATGCAGGCGCGCTTTGCCGCGCTGCACCGCGCGGGGCTGTGGGTGAGCCGGCGCAATTCCATTCTGGCGCAGGTGGTGGATGGCTGAGTTTATCGTGCAAGGCTGGTGTCCGGGGGCACTGCGGCCGATGCAATCGGGCGATGGGCTGGTTGTTCGGGTGCGGCCACGCTTGGCGGAGCTGTCCGCCGCGCAGGCGCTCGCGCTCTGCGATCTGGCGCAGGCGCATGGGGCAGGGCTGATCGATGTGACCAACCGCGCCAATCTGCAGGTTCGGGGTGTGTCCGAGGCCAGCTATCCCGCGCTTCTGGCGGGCTTGCAGGATTGGGGGCTGGTGGATGCGGATGTGACCACGGAAACCCGGCGCAACATCCTTGTGATCCCCGATTGGGTGGAGCGTGACCTGACCGAATGGCTGGCGCTTGAACTGACCGCGCGGCTAGGCGAATTGCCCGACTTGCCGCCCAAGATGGGCTTTGCGATTGACACAGGCGCGGCGCCCCGCCTGACTGCCATGTCCGCCGATTTCAGGATCGAGCGCGGGGTGTCAGGCGGGCTGATCCTGCGGGCCGATGGGCGGGCTTTGGGCGTGCCCCTGCCAGAGATGCGGGAAGTGGATTGGCTCATTCGGCTCGCGTGGTGGTTCATCGCCTCCGGCGGGGCCGATGCGGGGCGGATGGCGCGGCACCACGCCCCCTTGCCCGATTGGGCGGCGGGGACAGAGGCCCCCGCAGCGCGCGCGGGTCCCCTGCGCCCCGGCCCCCATGCCTTGGGCGCGGTCCACGGCACGCCCTTCGGCCAAGTGCGGGCGACGGACCTTGCGCGCGCGCTTCATGCCACAGGCGCAACGGCCATCCGCGTGACCCCGTGGCGGGCGCTCTTGCTCGTGGGCGCAGCCCCCGGCCCGCAACAGGGGCTGGACTGGGACGCAGGCAGCCCGCTCTTGCGCGTCGATGCCTGCGCAGGCGCGCCGTTTTGCCCGCAAGCCACAGTAGAAACCCGCGCTTTGGCCGCTGCCCTTGCCCCCCATGTGACAGACACCTTGCATGTGTCCGGCTGCGCCAAGGGCTGCGCGCGGCCGCAAGCGGCGGCGCTGACTTTGGTCGGCCGCGACGGGGTATTCGACCTTGTGCAGGCAGGGCAGGCAGGGGATAAGCCCATGCGCGCGGGGCTGACGCCTGCGCAAATCCTGTCAGAATTCGGGACCCCCTGATGCCCTATACCTATGAAACCGACGGTGCTGCGATCTATCTGCAATCCTTCGCCACCATCCGGGCAGAGGCGAACTTGGCCCGCTTCACCCCCGAAGAAGAAGTCGTCGCTGTCCGCATGATCCACGCCGCCGGCATGGTGGGGCTGGAGGAGTTCGTGCATTTCTCGCCCGGTTTCGCGGTCACAGCCCGCGCAGCGCTCGAAGCAGGCGCGCCCATCCTGTGCGATGCGCGCATGGTCAGCGAGGGGATCACGCGCGCGCGCCTGCCTGCGGGCAATGACGTGATCTGCACGCTGCATGACGCAGCAGTGCCCGCGCTGGCCAAGGACATGGGCAATACCCGTTCAGCGGCGGCGCTGGAACTCTGGCGGCCCCATCTGGCGGGTGCGGTCGTGGCCATCGGCAATGCGCCGACAGCCCTGTTCCACCTGCTCAACATGCTCGAAGACCCCGCCTGCCCGCGCCCTGCTGCCATCATCGGCTGTCCCGTGGGCTTTGTGGGCGCGATGGAAAGCAAAGACGCACTGTGGGCTTCGCAACCCGCCCCTTGCGTGATCGTCAAGGGCCGCTTGGGTGGCAGCGCGATCACGGTTGCCGCCGTCAACGCGCTTGCGAGCCGTATCGAATGACCGGCACCCTGCACGGCGTGGGCCTTGGGCCGGGGGCTGCGGACCTGCTGTCGGTGCGCGCCGACCGTCTGGTGCGCGGCGCGCGCCATGTGGCCTATTTCCGCAAGGCAGGCCGCAAGGGTCAGGCGCGCGCGATCGTGGAGGGGATGCTGCGCGCGGATGTGGTGGAATTCGCGATGGAATATCCCGTGACCACGGAGATTCCGCTCGATGATCCGGGCTATAATGCGGCACTCGCACCCTTTTACGATGACTGCGCGGCGCATCTGCGCGCGCTGGTGGACATGGGCGAAGATGTGGTCGTGTTGTGCGAAGGGGACCCGTTCTTCTACGGGTCGTTCATGCACCTGCATTCACGCCTGTCTGGGCTGATCCCCGTGCAGGTCGTGCCTGCCATCACGGGCATGTCCGGGGCGTGGACGGCCACAGGCCAGCCCATCACTTGGGGCGATGATGTGCTGACAGTGCTGATGGCAACCCTGCCAGAGGCGGAACTCGCGCGCAGGCTCGCGGATACGGATGCAGCAGTCGTGATGAAGATCGGGCGCAATCTGGCCCGTGTGAAGAACGCCCTGCAAGAAGCTGAAAAATATGACAAAGCGTGGATCGTGGAATATGCGCAGATGCCCCAGCAACGGGTGATGAAGCTGGCCGAGATGGGGGAAGAAACCCCCTATTTCGCCATCATTCTGGTCCATGGCCAGGGACGGCGGCCATGAGCGGCCGGGTGGCAGTGGTGGGCCTTGGGCCGGGCGACGCGCGGTTGGTCACGCCTGAGGTGACTGACGCCTTGGCACAAGCCACGGATGTGATCGGCTACATCCCCTATGTGGCCCGCGTGGCCCCGCGCCCCGGCCTGACGCTGCATGCGACCGACAACCGCGTGGAACTCGACCGCGCGGCCCATGCGCTCCGGCTGGCCGAAGGGGGCGCGCGGGTGGTCGTTGTCTCGTCCGGCGATCCGGGGGTGTTTGCGATGGCAAGCGCCCTGTTCGAGGCGCTGGAGGCAGGCCCTGCATCCTGGCGGGCCTTGGATGTGCGCGTGCTGCCGGGGATCACGGCGATGCTGGCTGCGGCGGCACAAGTGGGCGCGCCCTTGGGCCACGATTTCTGCGCGATCAATTTGAGCGACAATCTGAAGCCCTGGGCGCTGATCGAAAAACGGCTGCGACTTGCGGCGGAAGCCGATTTTGCCATGGCCTTTTACAACCCCCGCTCGGTCAGCCGCCCCGAAGGCTTCGCGCGCGCCTTGGAGGTGTTGCGCAACACCTGCCGCGACGCCCGGCCCGTGCTGTTCGCGCGCGCCGTATCCACCCCGGAGCAAGTGTTGCGGATCGTGCCCTTGACAGAAGCCACGCCCGAGATGGCCGATATGCGGACCATGGTGATCGTGGGATCGTCGCTGAGCCGCGTGATCGCGGTGGGCGGGCGGCCTGTGTTTCCCACGCCGCGGTCTGCCTCAAATGAAAGAGCGGGGGCTGGCTGCCCCCGCACCCCCGCGAGTATTTTTGGCAAGATAAAGTCAGCGCTGTCTATGCAAGCATCGTGATCGGATTTTCGAGCGATTTGACGACTTCGCTCAGGAACTCGGCCCCCAAGGCCCCGTCGATGACGCGGTGATCGACCGAGAGGGTCATGGACATGACCGTGGCGACCTTCACGCTGCCATCAGAGGCGACCACGGGCTTTTTGAGGCCAGCGCCAACGGCCAGGATCGACCCATGCGGTGGGTTGATGACGGCGTCGAAATTCTCAATCCCGAACATGCCCAAGTTGGAAATCGCCATCGACCCGCCGATATATTCGGTGGGGGCGAGTTTCTTGGTGCGGGCGCGGGTGGCGAGGTCTTTCATCTCGGCCGACAAAGCCGAGAGCGATTTGAGATGCGCGTCTTTCAGGACAGGCGTGAACAGCCCGCCTTCGACTGCGACCGCCACAGCCACGTCCGAGGGTTTGAGCCGCAGCATCCGGTCACCCGCCCAGACAGCATTGCAGCCGGGCACCGCTTGCAGCGCCATGGCGCAGGCCTTGATGATGAAGTCATTGACCGACAGTTTCACCCCGCGGGCGCTAAGCTGGCCGTTCAGTTGCTCGCGGAACGCCATCAGCGCGTCGAGCTGCACATCGCGGCGCAGGTAGAAATGCGGGATGGTCTGCTTGGCTTCTGTCAGCCGGGCGGCAACCGTGCGACGCATGCCGTCGAGGGGGATTTCCTCGTAAGCGCGGCCTTCATACATACGCGCGACCGATGCGGCGCTGGCGGATTGCGCCAAAGCGGGTTTTTCGGGCGCGGGGGCTGCGGCAGCGGCCACAGGGGCCGGGGCTGCGACAGGGGCAGGCGCGGGCGCGGCAGTGGCGTTTTCCACATCGGCTTTCACGATGCGGCCATGCGGGCCAGAGCCAGTCACAGCGCTCAGGTCCAGACCCTTTTGCGCGGCGATCCGGCGCGCGAGGGGCGTTGCGAAAACGCGGGGGCCTGTTGGGGCAGGGGCTGCGGCCTGCGCCACGGGGGCAGGGGCTGCTGCGGGTGCGGCAGGGGCTGCGGCTTTGGGGGCCGCCACCACAGCAACGGCGCTTTCGCCATCGGCCAAAATGACCGCGATGGGGGTGTTGACCTTCACCCCTTCGGTGCCTGCCGCGATCAGGATCTTGCCGATCACGCCTTCGTCGACCGCTTCAAATTCCATCGTGGCTTTGTCGGTCTCAATCTCGGCGATGATGTCGCCGGATTTGACAGTCGCGCCCTCAGACACCAGCCATTTGGCGAGCGTGCCTTCCTCCATCGTGGGGGAGAGGGCGGGCATCAGGATTTCGGTTGCCATGTCCTTGCTCCCCTTAGCGATAGGTCACTTTGCGCACGGCTTCGACCACTTCATCGGTCGTGACGAGCGCGAGTTTTTCGAGATTGGCCGCATAGGGCATCGGCACATCCTTGCCCGTCAGGTTGATGATGGGCGCATCGAGATAGTCGAAAGCCTGCTGCATCACTACCGAGGTGATGTAATTGCCGACCGAGGATTGCGGGAACCCTTCTTCCACCGTCACAAGGCGGTTCGTTTTCATCACCGAGGCGATGATCGCATCCGTGTCCATGGGGCGGATGGTGCGCAGGTCGATGACTTCGGCGCTGATGCCCATTGTGGCGAGCCGATCGGCGGCTTCCAGCGCATAGGTCATGCCGATGCCGAAGCTGACGATGGTCACGTCCGTGCCTTCACGCCAGATCTTGGCCTTGCCGAAGGGGATGGTGAAATCGTCCAGCACCGGGACTTCGAAAGACCGGCCATAGAGGATTTCGTTTTCAAGGAAGATGACCGGGTTCGGGTCGCGGATGGCTTGCTTGAGCAGGCCCTTCGCATCCGCCGCCGAATAGGGCATGACGACTTTCAGCCCCGGAATATGGGAATACCACGCGGCATAGCACTGGCTGTGCTGGGCACCCACGCGGGCCGCCGCGCCATTTGGACCCCGGAACACGATCGGTGCGCCCATCTGGCCGCCGGACATGTAGAGCGTTTTCGCAGCCGAGTTGATGATGTGGTCGATGGCCTGCATGGCGAAGTTGAAGGTCATGAATTCAACGATGGGTTTCAGGCCCCCGAAGGCCGCGCCAACCCCGATACCGGCAAAGCCATGCTCGGTGATGGGGGTGTCGATCACGCGTTTTGCGCCGAATTCATCGAGCAGCCCTTGGGTGATCTTGTAGGCACCTTGGTATTCCGCGACTTCTTCGCCCATGACGAAGACTTCGGGGGTGGAGCGCATCTCTTCGGCCATCGCGTCGCGGAGCGCTTCGCGGACAGTCTGGGTTTTCATGGGCGTGCCTGCGGGCCAATCGGAGGAGGTGTCCACTTTGGGCGCAGCGGGCGGGGGGGAAGCGGGCGCGGCGGGGCCCCCGGCGGGGGCCGCCTTCGCGCCCGCGTCAGCCGCTTTGGCGGCTTCCGGCGCAGAATCAGCCGCTTCGCCATCTGCGAGCAGCACCGCGATGGGCGTGTTCACTTTCACGCCGTCCGTGCCTGCTTGGATCAGGATGCGGCCTAGGATGCCTTCATCCACGGCCTCGAACTCCATCGTGGCCTTGTCGGTTTCGATCTCGGCCAGAATGTCGCCGGCTTTGACCTGCTGGCCTTCGCGGACCAGCCATTTGGCGAGTGTGCCTTCTTCCATCGTGGGCGAGAGGGCGGGCATGAGGATTTGTGTTGCCATTGGTGTCGGTCCCCCCGTCTGATCAGGCGTAGATATCGGTCCAGAGCTCGCTCAGGGCAGGCTCGGGGCTTTCGCGCGAGAAATCGGCTGCGTCCGACACGATGGCCTTGATATCCTTGTCGATATTTTTCAGGTCATCTTCGGTCGCGTGTTTGCCTTGCAGAAGCAGTTCGCGCACATGTTCGATCGCGTCGCGCTCGTCGCGCATTTTTTGCACTTCGTCGCGGGTCCGGTATTTGGCGGGGTCGGACATGGAATGGCCCCGGTAGCGATAGGTCATCACTTCGAGGATGTAGGGGCCCTTGCCTGCGCGGCAATGCGCCACGGCTTTCTCGCCTGCGGCTTTGACGGCGAGCACGTCCATGCCGTCTACTTCCTCGCCCTTGATGCCGTAAGCTGCACCGCGTTCCCAGAGCGAGGGCGATTTGGTCGCGCGCTGGACCGATGTGCCCATGGCGTATTTGTTGTTCTCGATCACGAAGATCACAGGCAGGTCCCACAGCATCGCCATGTTGTAGGTTTCATACACCTGGCCCTGATTGGCCGCGCCGTCGCCGAAATAGGCGAAGGTCACATTGTCATTGCCCTTGTATTTGTCGCTGAACGCCAGACCCGCGCCCAGCGGCACTTGCGCGCCCACAATGCCGTGGCCGCCGTAGAAATGCTTCTCTTTCGAGAACATGTGCATCGAGCCGCCTTTGCCTTTGGAATAGCCGCCCTCACGCCCGGTCAATTCGGCCATGACCCCTTTGGCATCCATCCCGCAGGCGAGCATATGGCCGTGGTCGCGGTAAGAGGTCACGCGCTTGTCGCCCTCTTTGGCGCAGGCTTCCAGACCCACGACGACCGCTTCCTGACCGATATAGAGGTGGCAGAACCCCCCGATCAGGCCCATGCCATAAAGCTGGCCTGCTTTTTCTTCGAATCGGCGAATGAGCAGCATGTCACGGTAATAGCCGAGCAACTCTTCGGCCGAGACATTGGGTTTGGCGGCTGTTTTGGCTGTGGCCATGCGGGCGATCCCCCTTGTCGCAAGTAATAGTTTAGCGTTAAACTATCTCTTAGCGTATTCGGGCGGGCTTGGCGAGAGCTTTTGCGCAATCCTGTCATGCGTTGTGTGCATAGGGATACCGCAGGCTGCGGGGCAGACCGGGCTGTGAGTATTTAGGGCAAGATAAAGCCCAAGCAGGGTTCAGATGGGTTTGGCGATCAGCAGATCAGTGGGGGGGGCGCGCATCAGGTCGCGGGCGTAATTGCCCAAAGCGTCGGGGTTGCGGCCCGAATGGCTGCCGATGACCAGCAAATCGGGCTTCAATTCGGTCAACCGAAAGGAAATGACCTCGTGCACGCCACCGGGAATGATTTCTGGGCGGTGCAAGTGCGCGGGCAGATCGGGCAGGGTCAGGAAAGCCTGGCGCAGCATGTCCGCTTCGGTCATGGCGGTGGTGTCCAGAAGTGCCTCTGCGTCCGTCAAATCGCGCTTGCGCGCTTGCAAGGCGTGGATGGCGTGGAACTCGGCTTCGGGCGCAAGCTTTGCGGCGATCGCCATCGCGTGGGCCGAGGCCGGCGCAAAGGTAACGGCACCCAGCACGCTGCGATACGGGGCTATGGTGCGCTGATGCGCGACCAGCACAGGGCAGGGGACAGCAAGGGTCACGCGTTCCATCGTTGACAGACGCAAAGTGTCCAGCACAGGGCGGGCCTTGTGCAAGCCCATGATGAGCAGATCGGCGGCATACTCGCGCGTGAGAGTGATCAGCGAAGGGGCAACAGGTCCGTCAACCACAACACACTGCACATCGGAAAGTCCCGATGCCTGTGCCATTTGCGCAAGCTTGACCTTTGCCGCGTCACGTGTCAGGACAGGACGCTTCAAGCGCAAGCGGTGCAGGGGATGTGGCGCTACAGGCAGGACACTGGCCAAGACCAGGCGCGCGCCCAGGGCATGGGCCAACTGCGCTGCACGTGGCACAACTGCCCCCGAGCGCGGGGTAAGGTCCGTGGCAGCAAGGATCGTTCGGATCTGGGGCACGGGTCCTGTAACCTTTAGCGCAAGGCCCTCTGATACCAGATCAGCGCGCGCTTGGAAGAGGGAATGTCATTACACGCGTGGTGACGCCGATTTCTGGGCCAGTTTATCGCGCGGCACATCAACAGCAAAATGCGCGCGCTGGTCAAGTTGGGGGAAGCGTGTTTTCAGGTCCGCCGCCAAAGTCTGGGGCAGCCGTGCGATGGTCGCGCGGCTGACAAGCAGGCTTTCGACAGGCACACCTTCTGCATAAAGGATTTGGTGGTCATCAAAAGCGAGCGCGTGATAGGTCACGAACCCGCCTTCGCGATGCGTGACACGCTGTCCATCAGACAGGAATTGCGCCTGGATCAGCACCTCTGCCCGGTCGCCCAGAGCCCGGTCACCGCGCTGATACAGGAAAATCCGTTGCAACGGGTTCACAGAGAGCGGCCCGAGATTGCCCAAAGTGCCGGGCGCAAACGTCACAGGCGCGAAGCGGCCATGCGCGCGCAAAGTCACATGGCCCACCCAACGCACGGGCTGCGCGCCTGCATCGCGGGTCAGGACAAGCGCACCGGGGGTAATCTTTTCGATCGGGCAAAGCTGGCCATCTGCCAGTGTGACACGCGTGCCTGCGACAAAGGCAGCCTGCACGGCTTGGGTCAGGCGCAGGCCCGCATCTTGTGGCTCTACGGCGATGACAGCATATCCCATGGCCGCGCGCAGAGGGCTGAGGGGCAGGGCAAAAAGGCGAGTGCTCAGACGCAGGACGATCAAGTCTACAATGTCGCCATCCTGCGCCATCACTTGCAGCGTGCCGAGCGGCGTGACCTCGCCCCCTTGCCCGATGGGGTCAGCGATTGGATCAGAGGGGTGCAGGGTCAGCCTGTCGCCTATATCTAGGAGCACGGCGATGGGGCGCGCGCGGGGGACAAGTTGATAAATGTCGCCGGGCGCGCAAAGTTCCGGCGGGCCAAGAGCATCGCCTTCGTGGATGCCCCAACTCACCCGCAGATCGTCGGCGCAAAACAGATCGCATTCCAGCCGTGCCAAATGTCTTTCCTTTTTCCCGCGCCGCCGAGCATAACGCGGGACGGGGCGGGATTGAAACAAATTGCTGTCAGCCTGTCAGAAACGCGCCGTTTTGCGCCCGTGTTGCAAGATCAGTTGATCCGCGTCCATTCGGATTCGCGACAGATGCCCAGCACGCAGCCCGACACGCCCAGCGTGTTTCCGCGCAATTCCATCCGCGAATTATAGGTGCGGTCGCGGTCGGGGGCATAGACCTTGCCATTGCGATAGCTGCCGTTGCCCTGCGGCTCCATGTCCCAGACAATCGCGCGGCCCAGATTGGGCGATTGGATCGGCTGGCCTGCGGAATTGAAGGATGCCTCCAGCCCGCCGCAGATCTTGCCGTTCTGGCAGGTCTGGATGCGGACATGGCCGAAATTGCCATTGTCGTCAGGTTTGGTTTTCCACATCCCGTGCACCGGATCGGCAAAGGCGGGGGCGGCCAGGACGGCCAGAAGTGACGCGAGGACAGTCAGTTTACGCATGGTATCTCCTCCCTGAGAACAGCGCCACATTTCCGCCGAACTGCGCCGCGCGCAAGCACGACCTCGCGTCACTTCGTCGCGGGTGTGCCCCCCGGTCAGGACCGGGGGGCAAAGGGGTCAGCGCGGCTCGGTCATCAGGCCCTTGACCAGCGCGAAAGACGCCACCAGCAGCACGAGCGAGAAGGGCAGGCCGGTTGACACCGCCGCCGCCTGCAACGCGGCCAAGCCCCCGCCCAGCAGCAGCGCCGATGCAACCAGCCCCAGAAAGACCACCCAGAACACGCGCTGGCTGACCGGGGCATCAATCTTGCCACCTGCCGTGATCGTGTCGATGACCAGTGATCCGCTATCGGCCGAAGTCACGAAAAACACCACGATCAGCACGATGGCGATGACGAAGGTGATTTGCGAGAGCGGCAGCTCCGACAGCATCGCAAACAGCGACAGTTCCGGCACATAAGCCTCGACCACATAGGCATAGACCGCGCTTTCGCTGACAGTCGCAGTCATTTGCGCAATCGCCGTTCCGCCAAAGACGGTCATCCAGAGCGCGCAGACCAAGGTGGGCACGATCAGCACGCAGGTCAGGAATTCGCGCACAGTCCGGCCCCGGCTGATGCGGGCAATGAACATGCCCACAAACGGCGCCCAACTGACCCACCAGGCCCAATAGAAGGCCGTCCAGCCTTGGCGAAAGCCGTCATCCTCGCGCCCGACGGGGTTTGAAAGCGACAAGGCTTCCGACGCATAGGCCCCCAGATTGCCGAAGAATTGCGTGATCAGCAGAAGGGTCGGCCCTGCCAGCAGCACAAAGACCAGCAAAAGCAGCGCAAGACCCATATTCAGCTCGGACAGCCGCTTGATACCCCCATCAAGCCCCCGCAGCACCGAGATCAGCGCGAGCGAGGTGATCCCGGCAATCAGCAGAACGGCGATTATGGATGTGTCGTTGAGCCCTTCGATCCCCAGCACATACCCGATCCCAGCGGTCGCTTGTTGCGCGCCGAAGCCCAAGGATGTGGCCAAGCCGAACAGCGTGGCAAACACAGCCAGAATGTCGATCACATGCCCCGGCCAGCCCCAGACACGTTCGCCCAAAATCGGGTAGAACATCGAGCGCATGGTCAGCGGCAGGCCCTTGTTATAGGCAAAGAGCGCGAGTGACAGGGCCACCACAGCATAGATCGCCCAAGGGTGCAGGCCCCAGTGAAAGATCGTGGCGGCCATGGCCATCCGGCGCGCGGCCTCGACAGTGGCGGGGTCGGCGAGGGCGCCATCGTTGACAGCCACAGTTCCCATGAAAGGCTGATCGCCCCAAGGGGTCGCGAAATAATAGAGCGGCTCCAGCACGCCAAAGAACATCAGCCCGATGCCCATGCCTGCGGCAAACAGCATCGCAAGCCAGCCCAGATAGCTGTAATCAGGGGTCGCTTCGGTGCCACCAATCCGCACGCGCCCGAGCGGAGAGACCAGAATGCCCAAGATCACCAAAAGGATGATGTTGCCGGCACTCAGGAAAAACCAGTCGAAGCTGGAGGTGAGCGTGTTGCGCAGTGCGCCCATCGCCTCGCCCATCACGTTCTGAAAGGCGAGTGTGACGATGACGAAGGCCATCACCAGAACGCTCGAAATCCCGAAAACGGGGTTGTGGATATCCAGACCGAGCGGGCCGATCCGGGGGGTGATATTGTCTTGACCGACTGTGTATTCGGTTTCGATCAGGTCGGCCGCGCCTTCGGGAATGGGCAAGCCGTCCTCCGCAGAGGGGGTCAGGGTTTGGGACATGAAAGACCTCTTGTTGTGGGGTGTGAATCCTCGTTTAAGCCTGATGCGGCGCACAAATTTCAGCCAAAGCAGGCGGGGTTGCAGGCACAGTGTCTGCGGCGCGTCGAGAGGGCACGCAAAGGCTGCGCTGGGGGCTGATAGCGCAAAACTTTCTGAAAAGGAACCCTTGCAAGGAATTTTTTCCTTTAGAGCAGGGTATACGAGGCGGCTGGACTGGTCCAAGCCCATTCCGGTTGATACGTCGGGCGGAACGATTCAGCACAGGGGGAAAGAATGGATTTGGGGATTTCCGGCAAGCGCGCACTGGTCTGCGCAAGCTCCAAAGGGTTGGGCAAGGGCTGCGCGATGGCCTTGGCCGAAGCAGGGGTGGAATTGATCCTGAACGCGCGCGGGGCAGAGGCGTTGGAGGCCACCGCCGCCCATATCCGCGCCACCTATGGGGTGCCCGTGACAGCGATTGCCGCCGACATCACGACCGACGAAGGCCGCGCGGCAGTGCTCGCCGCTGCGGGCGATGTCGATATTCTGGTCACGAATGCCGGCGGCCCGCCCCCGGGCCTCTGGACCGATTGGGAGCGTGACGATTTCATCCGCGCGCTCGATGCCAACATGCTGACCCCGATTGCGCTGATGAAAGCGCTGGTGCCGGGCATGATGGCGCGCGGCTGGGGGCGTGTGGTCAACATCACCTCGGTGTCTGTGAAATCGCCCATCGCGGTGCTGGGTCTGTCGAATTCCGCGCGCGCGGGGCTGACGGGATATGTCGCGGGCACGGCGCGGCAAGTGGCAGGCAAGGGGGTCATCATCAACAACCTGCTGCCCGGCATCCATGACACGGACCGCGCCACCGCGCTGGATACAGGCGTGACCAAGGCCGAAGGGATCAGCATGGAAGCGGCCCGCAAACGGCGCGAGGCGACAATCCCCGCAGGCCGCTATGGCACGATTGAAGAATTCGGCGCGACTTGTGCCTTCATGTGTTCGCAATATGCGGGCTTCATGGTGGGGCAGAATATCCTGCTCGATGGCGGGGCAGTGAATACGACGATGTAAGCGCCGTTGGTGGGCTTTCACCAAAATTGCCGCAATTTGGTTAAATCTATGCCACGTGTGACGGGCAGCCTGCGTTCAACCAAAACGAGGGCAGACCATGAAAATCGCGATGATCGGGCTAGGACACGTGGCTTTGGCCGATGCGCTCGCCTTGGGGCGGGTGCATCAGGTGGTGTTGACCGGGCCTGTGCCCGACCGGGTGGAGGCGATCAATGCGGGCATCTATGCGCTGGATGACCCGCTGAAGGGCGATTACCTGAACCGCCACCGCGTCGATGTGACCGCCACGCTCGACACGCGCGCGGCGCTCGATGGCGCAGGGATGGTGCTGGTATCGGCCCCCCTGTCGTTCGACCCCGAGAGCGCGCAATTGCAGATGGTGGAGCTTGAAAGCCGGATCGAACTGGCCGCGCAGCTTTTGCCGCTTGTGCCCATCGTGATCCGCTCGGCGGTGCCTGTGGGGTTCACCGATGGCTGTCGCGCGCGCCTGCCCGGTGCGCGGCTGGTCTATACGCCCGAATTCAGCCGCGAGGGCGCGGCGCTTGGCGATATCCTGCACCCGAATTTCCTGATCGTGGGCGCGCGGGGAAAGCTGGGGGCGCATGTCGCGCAGGTGTTGGCTTCTGGTGCGTTGCGCGCAGAAATTCCCGTGCGTCAGATGGGCGCGACCGAGGCCGAAGTGGTTCGCCACCTGTCCATTCTGTTCCAAGCCGCGCGCGTGGGCTATTTCAACGAACTCGACAGCTACGCGCTGACGCATGGGCTGGACGCGCGCCAGATCATCGACGGGGTCTGTCTGGACCCACGAATCGGGGCGCAGGGCAATAATCCCTGTTTTGGCTATGGGGGCGCGAACCTGCCGCGTGCGGCGCAGGCATTGGCCGGTCCTTTGGGCGGCGTTGACGCAGCGATAATGCCCAACCTTGGCCACGCCCGCGACGCCCGGATCACTGCCTTGGCCGACCATATCCGCGCGCGGGGTGTGCGCAAGGTGGGCTTTTATCTGGGCGCGGGTCAACCTGCGGGCGATGCCCCGATTGCGCAATTGCGTGCAGCCCTCGATGCTTTCGGGCTAACGACTCATCTGCATATCGTGGGCGCGGGCGATCTGGCCAAGTTCAAGGAAGACAGCGACATCGTCGTGGCAAGCCGGATGACGCCCGATTTGCGCGACATTGCGGACAAGCTGTTCACGCGCGACCATTTCGCCGCATAATCAAGGTTTTGGCGCGCGGGCTTCCATCTCGGCTGCGAGTTCCGCATGCCCCCGCGACGCCAAATCCTGCATCGCGCCGTGGAAATCGCGCGCCTCTCGGTTCTGGCTGAGTTTCGCTTTCGCAATCACCCGCACAGGCGCGATCCGCAAAGCTATGATATTGGCCAATTGCACGGCCATGCAATCCGCAGGCGCGTCTGTCATCCGCCAAGCGGCATCGCCATTCACCCGTTTTCATGCTCGCGCGTCAGCAGCGCCACCGCCGCGCGCTTGGACGGCTCGTGATGCTGAAAGCTGATCTGGCCTGTCACATGCGCGGCGATGTAGTCCCATGTCGGCACATGGCGGTGGTGTTCAGCCTTGCTGGGATAGCTGCGCGGGGTGACATAAGCATCGGGGTCGCGAAAGATCACGAGCACTTCCGCCCCGTCGGTCAGCATCTGATGCAGCGGATTGGAGCGCGCGAAAGGGCCGATCAGAATGCCTGTGGAATTGGTGAATAAGGGAATAAGATTGGCCACAAGCTCCTCGGCTGTCTGCGCCACAATGCAGGCCAGTGGCGCATCGCGCAGGATGGCGGCGATGGCGGCAGGATTTTTCTTCGCGGCAATGCTCGGGCAGATACATTGGGTCAGTCCAGGGCGCTCAGGAACGCGTCCACATCTTCGGGCGCGGTGGACCAGGAAGTGACAAGACGCGCTGTGACCGGGGGGCCGCCTGCGGTGACTTGCGCGGCGTCTGGCCAGAGGGAATAGCGCGCGCCCGCCGTTTCCAGTTTGGCGTGCTGGGCGGGCGTGAAATCCGCAAACAGCATGTTGCCCCCGCGCGCGAAGCGGATCGGCACAGCGCGGGCCGTCAGCCCCGCTTCCAGCTTTGCTGCCATCGCATTGGCGTGGCGCGCAAGGTCAAGCCACAGCCCGCCTTCCAGCCACGCCAACATCTGCGCGGCCAGATAACGGTGCTTGGACAGCAAATGCCCCCCGCGCTTGCGGCGCAGCGCGAGTTCCTCGGCCTTTGCGGGGTCGAACAGCACCACGGCTTCCACCCCCATCAACCCGTTCTTGGTCCCGCCCAGGCACAGCACATCCACCCCCGCGGGGGGGGGGGGGGGGGGGCGGGGGCCCCCCGGGGGGGGGGGGGCCCGGGGGGCCCCCCCCCCCCCCCCCCCCCCCCCCCCCCCCCCCCCCCCCGCCCGCCCCCCCCCGCCCCCCCCCCGGCCCCGGTCGTGGCGAGCGCATTGGCAAAGCGCGCCCCGTCCAGATGCACGGCCAAGCCCCGCGCATGGGCAAGGGCTGCGCGCGCGGCAATGTCTTGCGCGCTCAGCACAGTCCCGCATTCGGTCAGGTTCGTGAGTGACAGGACCGAGGGGCGCAGCTGATGCACGCCGTCGCCCTGCATCGCGGCCAGCCGGTCGCCAAGCGCGTCCAGCCCCATCGTGGCATCGGGACCGTCCACGCAGACCAGCTTCGCGCCATGGGTGAAAAACTCGGGCGCGCCGCATTCATCGACGTTGATATGCGCGCGCGGATGGCACAGAACCGCGCCCCAGGGCGGGCAATATGTGGCAAGCGCCAAGGCATTGGCCGCGCTGCCCGTCGAGACCAGCGCAATCTCGGCCTGCGGGGCGTCGAACAGGGCGCGGATGCGCTCGCTCAAGGCCCCGGTCAGGTCATCCGCGCCATAGCCCGGCGCGTAGCCCTTGGCCGCAGCCTGTAGCGCGTCCATCACTTGTGCAGGAATGCCGGATGTGTTGTCGGATGCGAAATTCATGGCGCCAGCGATGCGCGGGGGCATGGGCGAAGTCAAGCGGGCATTGGTTGACAGACGCGACCTTGGGGCGCATATCCGAGGCAACCAAGGAGTGCCGACCATGTTTATCCAGACTGAATCCACCCCCAACCCCGCCACACTGAAATTCCTGCCCGGTCAGGATGTTCTGGGCCTTGGCACGGCCGATTTCCCCAATGCGGATGCCGCCGCCACATCCCCGCTTGCGCGCCGGATTTTCGCGGTCGCGGGCGTGACGGGGGTTTTCCTGGGCGCGGATTTCGTGACTGTGACCAAGGCCGACGCGACCGAATGGCAGCATATCAAGCCCGAAATCCTTGGCGCGATCATGGAGCATTTCCAGTCTGGTGCCGCCGTGATCGAAGGCGAGGCGGCTGACGGCCACGTCGCCCATGACGGGCCGGATGCGGAAATCGTGAGCCAGATCAAGCAGCTTCTGGACAGCCGCGTGCGCCCTGCCGTGGCGCAGGATGGGGGCGACATCACCTTTCATGGCTTTGACCGGGGCGTGGTCTATCTGCACATGAAAGGGGCGTGCGCGGGCTGTCCGTCCTCGACCCTGACGCTGAAAATGGGGATCGAAAACCTGCTGCGCCACTACATCCCCGAAGTGACCGAGGTGCGGCCCGTTGCCGTCTGAGCCCGTGGTCCTTGGCTTTGACACATCGGCGGCGCATTGCGCCGCCGCTTTGGTTTGCGGCGACCAAGTGCTGGCCGAGCGCGCGCTGGACATGGCCAAAGGGCAGGCCGAAGCGCTCGTGCCACTGCTGGAGCAGGTCCTGCAGGATGCAGGCAAGGGCTGGCGCGATCTGGCGGGCATTGGCGTCGGGGTGGGGCCGGGGAATTTCACGGGCATCCGGCTGTCGGTCGCGACCGCGCGCGGGCTTGCGCTTGGGCTGGGGGTTCCGGCCATCGGGGTCACGATGTTTGACGCCTGCGCCCATGGCCTGCCGCGTCCAGTGAGGGTCGCCGAAGATGCCCGGCGCGGGGCGGTCTATGTGCAAGACTTCGCGCCTGATGCGGGCGAGGCGGCGCTTTTGGACTTGTCCGATGCAGTGGTGTTTGACGCAACCCCCGTCACAGGCAGCGCGGCCCGCGCCTGGGCACAGGCCACAGGCGCGCAAATCCTGCCTCAGACCATCCCGCTCGCTGTCGCCATTGCCCAAATCGTGGCCACGCGCCTGACCACACTACAGCCGCGCCCGGCGCCGTTTTACCTGCGCGCCGCCGATGCTGCCCCTCCGTCCGACCCGCCTCCGCTGATTCTGCCATGACGACGGACGATCTTGCCGCGCTGCATGCGCGCTGTTTCACCACGCCTGCCCCTTGGGA
This sequence comes from Roseinatronobacter sp., assembly GCA_046296275.1. Taxonomy (GTDB): domain Bacteria; phylum Pseudomonadota; class Alphaproteobacteria; order Rhodobacterales; family Rhodobacteraceae; genus Roseinatronobacter. Next base: position 90,410 of record JBKBLP010000008.1, read on the forward strand.
CGCGGCCACTTTTGCAGGCTTCCTGCGAGACCCGGCCTGCTCGCTCACGACCCGCGCGCCCCATGCTTTCGTGCTGTTGCGCCGTGCCGCCGACGAGGTCGAGGTGCTGACCCTCGCCACGGACCCTTCCGCGCGCAGGCAAGGACTGGCGCGGCATGTGTTGACCGAAGCCCTAGCCCTGCAAAACGGCGCGAGCGCCTGTTTCCTTGAAGTTGCCGCCGACAATGCCCCTGCCTGCGCGCTTTATGCGGCTTTGGGCTTTGAAAAGGTGGGCAGGCGGCGCGGCTATTACCGCGCCCCGGATGGCCGCCGAACCGACGCGCTGGTTTTGCGCGCAGCCCTGCCCAGGCTTTGAGCAAAGTGACGGGACGCAGCACTTTTTCCTGTTGACCTGTCCGAGCGGAACAGCCTTAATCGACTGCAATCGCGGCGCAATCTGACAGTCGCGAAATCGGGTGTGCGCAAGGCGTACAAGACCCCTCAACAGGAGAGTGACGATGACATCCCTCAAAACCCTTGGCCTGACCACCTCGGTTCTGGCACTGAGCGCGACAGCGGCCTTCGCTGACCCGGCGCTGATGTTCGACATGGGCGGCAAGTTCGACAAATCCTTCAACGAAGCGGCCTATAACGGCGCGGAAAAGTGGAAAGCCAAAACAGGCGGCAGCTACCGTGATATCGAAATCACCGCCGAAGCCCAGCGCGTGCAATTCGCCCGCCGTCTTGCTGAAGCAGGCTCGAATCCCGTCGTGGTGATGGGCTTCCAGAATGGCCCGACGCTGCAAGAAGTGGCACCTGAATATCCCGATACCAGCTTCGTGCTGATCGACATGGTCGTGGACCTGCCGAATGTTCGCTCGGTCGTCTTTGCCGAAGAGCAGGGCAGCTATCTGGTGGGGATGCTGGCTGCTATGGCCACCGAAACAAACACGATCAGCTTCGTGGGCGGCATGGAAATCCCGCTGATCACGGCCTTCGCATGTGGCTATGCGCAGGGCGCGAAAGCGGTGAACCCCGATATCAATGTGATCGTGAACTACACGGGCAACACGCCTGCAGCTTGGAATGACCCGGTCCGTGGGGGCGAGATTGCGCGCGCGCAATTCGCGCAAGGCTCTGACATCGTGTTTGCTGCTGCGGGCGGCACGGGTCTTGGTGTGCTGCAAGCGGCTGCCGATGCGGGCCTGAAGTCGATCGGTGTGGACAGCAACCAGAACTATCTGCACCCCGGTTCGGTCCTGACCTCGATGCTCAAGCTGGTGGATCAGGCTGTTTATGACGCCTTCACGGATGGCCCCGGTCTGGAAACCGGCGTGCGCAAGATGGATCTGGCCGCAGGGGGCGTGGGTTATTCGCTGGACGAGCACAACGCATCGCTGATTTCCGAAGAAATGGTGGCTGCCGTTGAAGCCGCAAAAGCTGCGATCATCGCGGGCGAGACTGTGGTGCATGATTACCGCACCGACTCGGTCTGCCCGGCCTTCTGATCGGGGATGAACGTTACCGAATTTCCGGGGGCGCGGCGGGACACCGCCGCGTCCACACCGCTCGCGATCGAATTGCGCGGGATTTCAAAAGCTTTCGGTCCGGTGCAGGCCAACAAGGATATTTCGATCCGCGTCCGGCGCGGAACGATCCATGGGATTGTGGGTGAAAATGGCGCGGGCAAATCCACGCTCATGTCGATCCTGTATGGCTTCTACCGCGCAGATAGCGGGCAGATTTTCATCAACGGCAAGGAAACCCAAATCCCTGACAGTCTGTCCGCGATCCGCGCAGGCATCGGGATGGTGTTTCAGCATTTCAAACTGGTCGAGAATTTCACTGTTTTGGAGAATGTGATCCTTGGGGCCGAAGGGGGCGCGCTGTTGCGTCCGTCGCTGTCCAAGGCGCGCAAACTTTTGACCAATCTGGCGCGTGAATTCGAATTGCAGGTCGATCCCGATGCGCTGATCGAGGATTTGTCCGTGGGCCATCAGCAGCGCGTGGAAATTCTCAAGGCGCTTTACCGCGAGGCGGATATTCTGATCCTGGATGAGCCGACCGGGGTTCTGACGCCCTCGGAGGCCGATCATCTGTTCCGCATCCTGCGCGGGCTGAAAGAGCAAGGCAAGACAATCATCCTGATCACGCATAAATTGCGCGAAATCATGGATGTAACGGACGAAGTGAGTGTTATGCGGCGCGGCGAGATGGTGGCCACGCGCACCACGTCGGAAACCAGCCCCACAGAGCTTGCTGAATTAATGGTTGGCCGTAAGGTATTGTTGCGCGTGGATAAAGCGCCAGCCGAGCCGGGGGCGGAAGTCCTGCGCGTGGACGGCTTGCGCCACGTGGATGCGCACGGCGTCGAGCGGCTGCGCAGTATTGGCTTTCACTTGCGGGCAGGCGAAATTCTAGGCTTCGCGGGTGTTGCGGGCAATGGGCAATCGGAACTTCTGGAAGTGCTGGCAGGGCTGCGGCAGGCCGAAGGGCGCGCGACCTACAAAGGTGCGGACCTGCCGCTGTCCGGGTCGCGTTGCAACGCACAGGCACGCAGGCTGGACGGCGTGGCCCATGTGCCAGAAGATCGCCACAGGCGCGGCCTGGTGCTGAATTTCCGCGCGTGGGAGAATGTCGCGCTCGGCTATCACAATGACGCGGCCTACAATCCGACGCCGCTCAAGATGAACAATGCCGCGATCATCAATGACACGACGGGCAAGATGGGCCGTTTTGACGTGCGCCCGCCCAACCCACAATTGCGCGCCGAAGGGTTTTCGGGCGGCAACCAGCAAAAGATCGTGCTCGCGCGCGAAATTGAACAGGCGCCGGACCTGCTGCTGGTGGGTCAGCCCACACGCGGGGTGGATATTGGCGCGATCGAGTTCATCCATCAGCGCCTTGTGCAATTGCGCGATGCAGGCGCGGCGATCTTGCTTGTGTCGGTCGAATTGGATGAAATCATGTCGCTGTCTGACCGGATTCTGGTCATGTTCGATGGCCGGATCATGGGCGAGCGGCTGCCGGGGGAGACGAATGCGCAGGATTTGGGCCTGATGATGGCGGGTATGAGCGAGGGCAAACGGCCATGAGCAAAGCGCGCATCCCGAACTGGGCCGATGTAACCCTTGTGCCGCTGCTGTCGGTCGTGCTGGCTTTCTTCATTTCGGGCATCCTGATCTGGGCCATTGGCGAAAGCCCTTGGGAAGCTGTGAAGCTGATGGTCACAGGCGCGTTCGGGTCAAGCTATGGCTGGGGCTACACGCTGTATTATGCGACCAACTTCATGTTCACCGGGCTTGCCGTTGCCGTCGCATTTCAGGCGCGGCTGTTCAATATCGGCGGCGAGGGGCAGGCCCTGATCGCGGGCCTAGGGGTCGCGTTGATCTGCCTCTATATCCCTTGGCCGCATTGGTCGCTGGCGCTTCTGGGCGCGGCGTTCGGCGGCGCGCTGTTCGGCGCGATCTGGGCGCTGGTGCCTGCATGGCTGCAAGCCAAGCGGGGCAGCCATATCGTGATCACCACGATCATGTTCAACTTCATCGCGGCGTCGGTCCTGAACTACGTGCTGGTGAATTTCCTGCGGCCAACCGGGTCGATGGACCCCTCTTCGGCCCGCTTTCCAGCCGAAACGGCGCTGCCCAAACTGCATGAAATACTTGCGGTGTTTGGCATCCCGTTTTCCAAAGTGCCGCCTGTGAATATCTCGCTGTTTCTGGCTATTGGCATGTGCTTCGCCGTCTGGTTCCTGCTGTGGCGCACGCGATTGGGGTATCAAATCCGCGCCTTTGGCGAATCCGAGCCTGCGGCGGAATATGCAGGCATCAGCCCCGTAAAGATCACGATCTATGCAATGCTGCTCTCGGGGGGGCTGGCAGGGCTCATGGCGGTCAATTCGGTGCTGGGGGAACAACAGCGCCTTGTGATGAACGCGGTCGAGGGCGCGGGCTTCATCGGCATCGCCGTCGCGTTGATGGGTCGCAACCATCCGTTCGGCGTGTTTCTGGCGGCGATCCTGTTTGGCTTCCTGTATCAAGGGGGCGCAGAACTTGCGCTTTGGACGGGCATTCCGCGTGAATTGATCATCGTTATTCAGGCCCTCGTGATCCTGTTCACGGGCGCGCTGGACAATATGGTGCGGGTGCCCATTGCGCGGCTTTTCGCACTGCGGGGGACGCGCTGATGGATGCAGCAACGATTGTGCAGGTGCTCGAATCGACCCTGCGGCTGGCCACACCGCTGCTGTTTGCCTGTCTGGCCGGGCTGATTTCCGAGCGCGCGGGCGTGTTCGATATCGGGCTGGAAGGCAAGATGCTGGTTGCGGCCTTCATTGCGGCGGCGATTGCGTTTGTGTCGGGCAATGTCTGGATCGGGGTTTTGGCGGCGATTGCGGCGTCTGTGGCAATCTCGCTTTTGCACGGGCTGGCCGCGATCACTTTCCGGGGCAACCAGTTGATCTCGGGCGTGGCGATCAATTTCCTTGCTGCAGGGATTACCGTTGTCATCGCGCAAAACTGGTTCCGGCAGGGGGGGCGCACGCCGTCGTTGTCGGGGGATGCGCGGATGCAGCCTATCGAATTGCCATTCGCGCAGGCGCTGGCGGATGTGCCTGTGTTGGGGCCTGCCTATAACGTTATCTCCGGCTATGCGCTTCTGGTTTATGTGGGGCTCTTGTCCGTGCCTGCGGTCTGGTATCTGCTGTTTCGCACCCGCTTCGGGCTCAGGCTGCGCGCTGTGGGGGAAAACCCGGCGGCAGTGGATACAGCCGGGATTTCCGTTGTGGGGCTGCGCTATGCCGCTGTTGCGCTTTGTGGCGTGCTGTGTGGACTGGCGGGTGCCTATCTGTCCACGGGGCTGTCAGCGGGATTTGTCAAGGACATGACCGCCGGGCGTGGCTTCATCGCGCTGGCCGCGATGATCTTCGCGAAATGGCGGCCGTGGCAGGCTTTGGGCGCCGTGCTGCTGTTCGGCTTTCTGGATGCGGTCGCCAATCGTTTTCAGAATATCGAGATTCTTGGCATGGCATTGCCAGTTCAGGCGATGCAGGCCTTGCCCTATGTGCTGACCGTTGTCATTCTGGCAGGGTTCGTGGGCAAGGCGATCCCGCCACGCGCAGGTGGCGCGGCCTATGTGAAAGAAAATTGACCCCGCCCGAGGGCGGCGCAAGAGGCGCAATGCAGGTCTATCTGCCGATTGCCGAAACTTCGGTCAACGCCTTCACCTTGCTGGGCGTTGGCGGCGGCGTGGGCGTGCTTTCGGGCATGTTCGGCGTGGGCGGCGGGTTTCTGATCACACCGCTTTTGTTCTTCATTGGTGTGCCGCCTGCTGTGGCTGTGGCCACAGGGGTCAATCAGGTTGTTGCGGCCTCGATCTCCGGGGTGCTGACGCATCTGAAGCGCAAGACTGTGGACCTGCGCATGGGGTCCGTGCTGTTGCTGGGCGGTTTGTTGGGCTCGGCTGTGGGGATGTGGATTTTCACGCTGATCCGCGCTTTGGGGCAAATCGACCTGCTCGTGCAACTGTCCTACGTGGTGTTTCTGGGCATCATCGGTGCGCTGATGTTTCAGGAAAGCCTGCGGGCCCTGCTGCGCGCGAAGGCAGGCACCACGCCCAAGCGCAAGCTGCATACGCATGTCTGGGTGCATAATCTACCGCTGAAAATCAAGTTTCGCACGTCGGGCCTGTATATCTCGGTCTTTCCCCCCTTGGCCGTCGGTTTTGGTGTGGGGGTGCTGTCGGCCATCATGGGGGTGGGCGGCGGGTTCATCCTTGTGCCTGCGATGATCTACCTTTTGGGCATGCCCACGAAAGTCGTGATCGGCACCTCGCTGTTTCAGGTCACATTCGTTGCGGCCTTCACCACGATGCTGCACGCTGTGACCAGCCAGACGGTCGATGTGATGCTCGCGCTGTTTCTGATCGTGGGGGGCGTTGTGGGGGCGCAGATTGGCGCGCAGATTGGTTTGAAATTGCGGGCCGAGCAATTGCGCATTCTGCTCGCCCTTCTGGTTCTGGCAGTTGCTGTCAAGATCGGCCTTGATCTGGCCCTGACCCCGCAAGAATTGTATTCGATCCAAGTGCCGGGGCGGAATTGATGCGGGTCTGGCTGGTCTTGTTCTTGCTGATCGCCTCGCCCCTCTGGGCCGATGAGCGCGTCGTTGTTGGTCTGAGCCAGAACCGCGTCGCGCTGACCGTGAATTTCGAGGGCTCCGAAATCCTGATCTATGGCGCTGTGCGCCGTGACCGCGCCACGGACCCCGACAGTCGGCTGGATGTGATCGTGACAGTCGAGGGGCCACCCACCCCGTCGGTCATCTGGCGTAAGGCACGGCGCTGGGGAATTTGGGTCAATTCAGACAGCCAGATCGTGCGCGCGGCCCCAAGTTTTTATGCTGTGGCAAGCACGGCGCCCTTGGCCGAGATCCTGCCACAGGACGAGGATTTGACGCACCGCATTTCGACACGCTTGGCGATTTTTGAAGCACGCGGGGCAGAAGTCCGTGACGCGCCGGGCTTCACGGATGCACTGATCCGCATTCGGGAACGGCAGGGGCTGTATAAGGTGGTCGAGCAAGGCGTGAACCTGCAACGTGAAACCCTGTTCAGCACCCGCATTCTGCTGCCCAAGACGATTGTCGAAGGCAGTTACGGGGCCCGCATTTTCCTGTTGCGCGATGGGGTGGTGATCGACGAGGCGGATACTGTCATCGATGTGCGCAAGGCTGTGCTGGAGCGGTGGCTCTATAACCTCGCTTATGACCAGCCGTTTCTGTATGGGCTGATGGCTTTGGGGCTGGCTGTGTTCGCAGGTTGGGGGGCAGCGGCCTTGTTCCGTTTGGGGCGGAACTAGAGCGTGTCGCGCGCATTCACATTCACGCGACACGCTCTATTCGTTTGTTTTCGCGTATCTTTTGTGCAAAACTGGTTCCCAGTTTTGCGCAATATACTCTAAAACGCCCGAAAGGTCATCGTGGTCAGCGTGCGCTGGATGCCTGCGATATCGAACAGCTTCTCGGTCAGATAATGGCCCACATCTGCGCCCTCAGGGAGATATATCTTGGCGATCAGGTCGTAATCGCCCGAGGTCGAGTAAAGCTCTGACACGATCTCGCGGTCATAGATCGCTTCGGCCACTTTGTAGGTCTGGCCGGGATCGCAGCGGAACTGGACGAAAACGCAGGTCATCTTGGCTCCTGTCATCAAGATCAGGGGCTTCGCCCCTCTGGCGCGTGCCGCGCCATTCACCCCAGAGTATTTGAGGCAAGATAAAGTTGGAAGGCTTATTCGTCGCTTTGGGTCAGGGTCAGCGGTTGGCTTGTGGCCAGATCGTCCGTGCTGAGTGCGGTGCGCGGGCGGCTCAGGCGGTTGCGCGTGATCCAGTGCAGCCGTTCTTCGGCGCGCGTGATGGCGACATAGGCCAGCCGCTTCCAGAGCGGGATGCCCGCTTCGGTCCGCCCGGCCTGGGCCGCGGCGTAAAGGTCGGGGGCAAAGACCTGCACATCAGGCCATTGCGAGCCCTGCGCCTTGTGGATCGTCACTGCAGCGCCATGCACGAAAGCGGCGCCCATTGTGGCAGCGAAGGGGATGAAGGGTTCTTCGTCCACGTCCTTTTCGATCTTGATGATCGAGGCCACGGAAATCTGGGGTTCTTCGGCACCGAAAATATGCAGGCGTGAAAAGCCGGGGCGGCGACCTGGGCCAAGATAGACCACTTGCGCGCCCTTGATCAGCCCGCGCGCTTCCAGATCGATGCGTTTCTTGCGGTGTTTGAGCGGCAGCTCCAGCCCGTCGCAGATGAGCGGCTCACCGGGGAGAAGTTCGGTTTCAGGGGCGGAATGGGCCGCGCGAAACGCGCTGATCAGGCGCAGGCGGGTGGCATTGCGCCAGACCAGAACAGGCGAGCGCGCCATCAGGTCGCAATCCACGCGCTCGGCCAATTGCACGCGCGGGTCGCGCGCGGCGGCGGCGGCGATACGCGATTCGAAGTCGTGGAAATCGAGCGCGGGGTCGGCCAAGGCATGGGCAAGGTCCAGGATCGGGTTGTCCTGCGCCTGACGGTGGATGCGCGACAGATGCAGGCGAGCGGGCGCGGGCAGGGTTTCGAACACCATCGCGCCCGTTTGGTTCACCGGCGCAAGCTGGGCCGGGTCGCCAAACA
>JBKBLP010000009.1:0-97897 GCA_046296275.1 Roseinatronobacter sp.
AGCACCACCGCGCTTCCGCTTCCGTTCCGTCCCAACCGCGTTCCCGCCGCCGGTGAAGCGCTATCTAGGCCCCACCACAAAAACGCGCAAGAGTGAAAATGCATGGATCGTGTCGATTTTTCTCTCAGACGGTCAAAAAATTGCGTAAGTATATGATTTAAAACTATTTATTTTTTATGCGTGGACGGCGATTTCATTCATGATTGCCGTGTGCGACGGGCAGGACCTGCCTGATTGAACAGAATCAAACCCCGGAATCAGCGGCAATAAGGGCCATTCCGATGGCGCGCCGTGTCGAAATGGAAGTGATCTTCGTGCATCCCGTCTGACCCCGGCCCCAGAGTTGTCCCAAATGTCCCGCATGCCGCCCGATGGATTCGCTTCAAGCTGCTGGAATGCCGTGACCAACGCCAATCGTCGCGCACAGTAACCGTCTGGCCATTTGCAAATGTGATGCCGCTGATGTCGATGGCCCGACCGCGACCATGCTCCGACACGCGCGCGCCGGACTGGTGATTACGCGGGCGGCACACATAATGGGCCGCAACGCGCAACTCTGCGACCCCGCCCCCTGTGCGCTTGAACGTGGGTTTAACGCTGCCTGTAACCCAGCGATGCAGGGCCGTTGCGGTCTCGCAGTCCAGAATGGCGGCTTGGGAAAGTTTCACCCCATCGACATGGGTCACGCGCACGGGCGCTGCGACCTCACAGCCGGCAACCTGGGAAGTGATCGGATCAATCACGCTGCCTTCAAGCCCGCCCACACCGCACAGCCCCCCACCGGGGCGCGAAATCGGTCGGTCGCCACGAAACACAGCATTCTGGAACGGATTGAGCCGCCCGAGCAGGCTGCCACCCGCTTCAAACGAGGCTGTGATAATCGGCAACGCTGTTGCACCCCGCCGCGTATCTGGACCACGTGACGAACACGCCCCCAGCACTGTCACCAAAGCCAATGCCGCGAGGATGCCGTGTCGCATGTGATCTGCCTATTCTGCTGCCGTTTCGTTTTTCTTGACGCGCCCGAAATCTGGGGCTGCAGTGTCTTGCCCGGCCTCGATGATACCACGTCTGATCGCGCGTGTCCGGGAAAAATAGTCATGCAACAGCGCACCATCGCCCGTGCGAATCGCGCGTTGCAGGGCAAACAGCTCTTCGGTGAAGCGCCCAAGAATTTCAAGCGTCGCGTCCTTGTTGGTCAGGAACACGTCGCGCCACATGGTTGGGTCACTGGCCGCGATGCGGGTAAAGTCGCGGAAACCGGCGGCGGAATATTTGATCACTTCGCTATCGGTCACGCGGCGCAAGTCATCGGCCACGCCCACCATCGTATAGGCAATCAGATGCGGCGTGTGGCTTGTGACAGCCAGCACAAGGTCATGGTGCGGCGCGTCCATCAGATCGACATTCGCCCCCATGCCTTGCCAAAGCCGGGTCAGGCGGTCGAGTGCGCCTGCGTCGGTATCGCCCAAAGGCGTCAGGATGCACCAGCGATTATCGAACAGCTCGGCAAAGCCAGAGCGCGGCCCCGAATGCTCGGTCCCGGCGAGTGGGTGGCCAGGGATGAAATGGACATGCGCGGGCAGATGCGGGCCAACTGCGTAGATGACCGATTGCTTCACGGACCCCACATCGGTCACAGTCGCCCCTTTGGCCAGATGGGGGGCGATTTCGCGGGCCACGGCCTCCATCGCGCCGACGGGCACACAGAGCACGATCAGGTCGGCACCCTGCACAGCCTCGGCGGCGGTTTCGGTGATCGTATCGACCAGCCCGATGTCCTGCGCGATAGCGCGGGTTTCAGCGCTGCGCGCAGTCCCTACCATTGAGCGCGCCAAACCGCCGCGCCGGATCGCATGGGCCATGGACCCCGCAATCAACCCGAGCCCGACAAAGGCCACGCGCTCGTAAAGCGTGTTCATCCCTGCGCCCCCATGAAGCGGCCGACCACATGCGCGACCCGGCGGCAGGCGGATTCGTCGCCCACCGTGATGCGCAGACATTCGGGCAGGCCGTAGCTGCCCACTTGCCGCACGATCAACCCTTCGGCCAAAAGGGCTGCATTGCAGGCTTCCGCCTGCGCAGCGTCGCGGAAACGGGCCAGCACGAAATTCGCGTGCGACACATCCGTGGGCACGCCTAAAGCGTTCAACCGGTCCGTCAGCCACGCGCGCAGCCGGGCATTTTCGGTGATGCTGCGCTGAATATGCGCATCGTCGCCCAAGGCCGCTTCGGCTACATCCAACTGCACATTCGACAGGTTGAACGGCCCGCGCACGCGGTTCAGAACATCCATGACATGTTGTGGACCATAGCCCCAGCCCACGCGCAGCCCGCCCAGGCCATGCAGTTTCGAGAAGGTGCGCGTCATGACCACATTCTGCCGCGAATCGACCAAAGCCGCGCCGCCGTCGTAGTGGTCCGCATATTCGGCATAGGCCCCATCCAGCACCAACAAGGCTTGAGGTGGGATATTGGCAGCAAGACGCTCGACTTCCGAGAGCGGGATCATCGTGCCGGTCGGGTTGCTGGGATTGGCCACAAACACAAGCGATGTGCGCTCGGTGCAGGCAGCCAACATCGCATCGACATCCGTCGTGCGTTCAACTTCCGGCGCGACAACCGGCGTTGCGCCTGCGGCCATCGCATAAATGCGATACATCAGGAAGCCGTGCTCGGAATAGACAACCTCGCGCCCCGGTCCGGCATAGGCTTGGCACAGGAAGCTGATCACCTCGTCCGAGCCTGCACCGCAGATGATCCGGCCAGCATCCAGCCCATATTTCGCAGCAATCGCGCCCCGCAAATCGGCATGATCGGTGGACGGATAGCGATGCAAGTCATGACCCGCCCGCGCATAAGCCGCGCGCGCCAGATCGCCTGCGCCGAAAGGGTTTTCATTCGAGGACAGCTTCAGCGCGTCCTCGCGCCCGGCAATCTTGGCCTTGCCACCTTGGTAAAGGGCGATGTCCAGAATCCCCGGCTGGGGTTGAATGGCGTTTGTCATCAAAGCGTCCTGACTGCGTTCCCGCGCTCTTCTATCGGGCCAAACGCCGCAAAGCCAGTGCGCAAATTCTTCATCCCACATCAGGATTTGGGCGGTGTGTCATCTTTAGGCGCTTCTTCAGGAAGCCGATTGACACGTGGATAGGTCCCAGTCTCGACCCGCGAGGGCGTTTGCAGCACCGGCTTGTTGTCGGACACATTCACTCTGTCTTCGCGGAACAGGATGTAGATGCCACTTGCGATGATCACAGCCGCGCCAATGAAGGTGCCCAGATCAATCGTTTCACCGAAAAAGATCGCGCCGAAAAACGCAGCCCAGATGATCTGTGAATACTGCATGGGCGCAATCCGAACCGCAGGTGCGCGCTTGTAGGCGGCGATCACCATCAGCGTGGCCACCATCCCCATCGCGGCCATAGCAAACCATGCTACAAAATCGGTCACAGGCATGGGCCGATAGACAAAGGGCAGCGCCAGACCCATCACCACGATATTGCCCATCATCGGATAAAGCAGCAGCACGATGTTGCGCTCCTCGCGCCCAACCTTGCGCAGGATGATTGCGGCAAAGGCACTGGTCAGCGCGCCGAACAACGCGGCCAGATGCCCAAGGTCCAGACCTGCCCCCTGCCCCGGACGCAGCACAATCAACACGCCAAACAGACCGACCAAAACCGCGAGCATCCGACGCCAGCCGACTCTCTCGCCCAGCATGGGCACAGACAGGATTGTGATCAAAAGCGGCGTGGCGAACAGGATTGCATAAGTCTGTGCCATCGGCAGGACCGAGAAGGCGTAGAACACCGAAACCGCCGTCACAATCGCAAGTGTTGTGCGCAGCAATGTCCAACCCGGCCTGCGCGGGCGCAGATTTGCGTCCTCGTGGTCATACATCAGCAGAAACAGGGCCAAGGGCAGCCCCAGAAGCGTGCTGAAAAACACGATCTGCACAGGGCTGTAATCACCGCCCAGCTTTTTGACGATCACATCATGGGCGGAATAGAGCGCGAAAGAGGCCAGTGCCAGACCGGGACCGACAAGCGCAGGGGGAAAGAACCCCTTCTGGGCGGACATGGGACACCTCGCGTTCCGATTGCGCTATCGCTAGCACGCTCTTTGACGCGAGTTCAAGCCGAACCGGACCACGTCACCGTCGCGTCGCCCGCCTGCATCACCGGGGTCGCGCGGTCAAAGCGCAGATAGGCCAGTGCCTGCGCGCCGCTCTGGGTCAGGACTTCTCCGGCCTCTTTCCCACCCGCCAAGATCGGCGTGCCGAAGGGCACAGGGCCGGACAGGCCCACCACCGTCAGCCCTTTGCGCAATTCGGTCTTGTGGTGCATCCGCGCCGTCACCTCTTGGCCGACATAACAGCCTTTACGGAAATCGACACCATGCAGACGCTCGAAGCCGTGTTCCAGAATGTAGCTGTCATCGGGCACAAGTTCCGCCCCCGACTGCGGAATGGCATGCGCGACATGCAGCGCGGTCCAATCCGTGCCATCATCGGGCAGGGCCGCACCATAAAGCCGCCAGCCCAGCGCGGGGTTGCGAGGGTCAGGAAGCGCGCCATCCGGCGCAGGGCCAGTGCCACGACTTACGGCCAGCTCGTCGCGCGCGATGCTGACCTGCGAGCGCAGCTTGTAACGGTTCAGGCGCAGGGCAACGTCGTCGGCCAAACTGACATCCAGATCAATCAGGATGTCATCGCCATCCGCGACCAGAAAAAAATCGGCCAGATATTTGCCCTGTGGGGTCAGTAGCGCCGCATAAAGAATACGCGCGTCTGCAAGCTTGCGCACATCATTCGTGACCAACCCTTGCAGGAAGGTCACGGCATCTGGTCCTGAAACCCGAAGGATCGCGCGCGTCATATTGGCCCCTTGGTGCTCTGCCGAAGATATAACCCCCTGCCCCGCATTGGGACAGGGGGCATCTGTCAATGCGCAGGCCGAATGAACGTGCCATTGCGCAGATCGCGCATGGCTTGCTGAATTTCCTCGCGCGTGTTCATGACGATGGGACCATGCCAAGCGACAGGCTCTTGCAGCGGCGCGCCCGAGATCAGCAGGAACCGCACGCCCTTTTCGCCGGCCAGCACTGTCACCTCGTCACCTGTGCCAAAGCGGATCAGCGTGCGGTCGCCCGACAAGTCGCGGATATTGACCTCTTGGCCCATCACCTCTTTTTCCAGCAGCACGCCTGTCGGCTTCGAGGCATCGGCGAAAGCCCCCGATCCAGCAAAGACATAGGCAAAGGCGCGGCGATAGGTGTCAACCTTGAAGGTCTTTTTGACCCCCGGCGGCACCGAGATGTCCAGATATTGCGGGTCCGCCGCGATCCCGTCCACAGGTCCGGTCTTGCCCCAGAAACTGCCCACGATCACGCGCACCTTGGTGCCGTCATCGTCGACCACTTCGGGAATATCCTTGCCCTTCACATCCTGATAGCGCGGCGCGGTCATCTTCAGCGCGCCGGGCAGATTGGCCCAAAGCTGGAAGCCATGCATCTGGCCCTTTTTGTTCCCGCGCGGCATTTCCTGATGCAGAATGCCGGACCCTGCCGTCATCCACTGCACATCGCCCGCCCCCAGCGTGCCGCGATTGCCTAGGCTGTCGCCGTGGTCAACTTCACCTGCCAGAACATAGGTGATCGTCTCGATGCCCCGGTGGGGGTGCCATGGGAAGCCGCGCAGGTAATGCTCGGGGATTTCGTTGCGGAAATCATCAAACAGCAGGAACGGGTCCAGCTCGGTCGGATCTTGGAACCCGAAGGCGCGATGCAAGTGAACACCTGCCCCTTCCATCGTCGGGATGGCGCGGCGTTGCTCAAGGATAGGGCGAATGGACATGATATTCTCCGCAACTGACGGAATTGCCAGACTTGCGCAAAATGTGGCGTCTGAACGTCTGAGCGCAAGTGCAAGTCTGTGAACCTGACCTGTTCAGGGATGCACAGAGGGCCGCCGGCGGGTTGTCAGACCAAGTCAGCCACCCGACAAGGGACGACCTGTGCCGCGCCCCTTCCATCGCACCGCCCGCGCCCTTATCTCTAGGCGACCAAAGGACAGGCAGGATGATCGGGCAACTTACCAACGGGGTTCTGGACACGCTCGACCGGGCGAGCAGCGCGGTCAGTGGCTCGCTTGGCGCAGCGTTTGAGCCGCCTGCCCTGCGCCTTGGCGTCACTGGGCTGTCGCAGGCGGGCAAGACTGTGTTCATCACCGCCCTTGTGGCCAATATGCTTGACCGGGGCCGGATGGGCCGGATGCAGGCGGTGGCCCAAGATCGGATCGAGGCTGCGTTCCTGCAACCCCAACCCGACGACACGCTGCCGCGGTTCGACTACGAGCGCCATCTGGCGGCGCTGACGGGGCCGGACCCCTATTGGCCTGAAGGCACGCGCCATATCTCGCAATTGCGGCTGTCGTTTCGCGTGCGCGCGGGCGGCATGTTTGGTGCATTTCGCAGCGCGCGCATCCAGCATGTCGATATCATCGACTATCCGGGCGAATGGCTGCTCGATCTGGTGCTGCTCAACAAGTCTTATGACCAATGGGCCGAGCAGGGGCTTTCGCGCATGGCCACGCGCCCCATCGCCGCCGAGTTTCTGGCCGAAATCGCAGCGCTCCCCCCCGACGCGCCCCATGATGAACCCCGCGCGCAAGCACTGACGGCAAGTTTCACCCGCTACCTGCACGCCGCGCGCGCGGCGCAGCTTGCCGATATCACGCCGGGGCGGTTTTTGTTGCCGGGCGACATGGCAGGTTCGCCTGTCCTGACCTTCGTGCCGCTTCCTGCGGGGCCAATGGGCCGAGGGTCGCTGCGGACGGAAATGGCGCGGCGCTATGACGCCTACAAGGGGCGCGTGGTGAAGCCGTTCTTCCGCGACCATTTTGCCCGGATTGATCGCCAAGTGGTGCTGACCGATGTGCTGGGCGCGATCCATGCCGGGCCGCAGGCCGTAGACCGTCTGGCCGATACCATGACAGAATTGTTGGCCGCCTTTCGGCCCGGTCGGAATGGATGGCTGACCCGCCTGCTCGGGGGGCGGCGGGTCGAGCGCATCCTGTTTGCCGCCACCAAGGCCGACCATCTGCACCACAGCCAACACGACCGCCTGACGTTGATCATGGGCGCGCTGCTGCGCCAAGCGCGGGACCGAGCGGCCTTTGCCGGGGCGCGGACCGAGGCGATGGCGATTGCCGCGCTGCGCACCACGATTGAAGAACAGCATACGCGCGCGGGCCGCACGCTGGATTGTGTGCGGGGTCGGCTGATGGAAACCGGCAAACAGGCCGCGCTCTATGCAGGCGAATTGCCCAGCGATCCGGGCTTGCTGGTGGGGCCTGCGCGCGATGGGGCGGCCACGTGGTTAAGTCAGGAATACCAGATCATGCGCTTTGCGCCCGCCCCCCTGACCCGCGCATCAGGGGACGGTTTGCCGCATATCCGGCTGGACCGGGCGGCGGAGTTTCTGTTCGGGGATTTGCTATGAACCAAGACGCGAAGCCCGTGCTGATCGAGTTGGATGACGCCCCCCCGGCCAGTCCCGACACAGCCCCGCCCGTGCCGGACTTGACTGCGCCGCAGGTTGCAGTCTTGGCCTTGGGTCGCGCGCGGCTGTCGGCCATGGCCAAGCTTGGGCTTGGCGCTCTGGGCAGTTTCCTGATGCTCGCGCTTTCAGTCAGCGCATGGGATTTCATCACCGCGCTGATCAACCGCAATGCCGTGCTCGGGCAAGTTGCGATGGCTCTGCTCGCAGCGATGGCTTTGGCCGCCTTGGTCTGGGCTGCGCGCGAAATTGCAGGGTTTCGCCGCCTGCGCCGTGTCGACGGGCTGCGCCGCGACGGGATGCAGGCTTTGGCCGATGGCGACCGCACGGCGGCGCTGGCCGTCGCGCAGCGCATCGAGCAGCATTTCGCGGGGCGCGCAGACCTCGACTGGCCCAAATCCCGCCTGCGCGAGGGGGTTGCCGACCAGCCCGATGCCGATGGCGTCCTGGGCCTGTGCGAGACTGTGCTTCTGATCCCCCTCGACCAGCGCGCACTGGCCGAAGTTGAAGCCGCCGCGCGGCAAGTGGCGCTGCTGACCGCGCTTTTGCCCTTGCCTGTGCTCAATGTTTTGGCCGCGATGGTCACAACACTCCGCATGATCCGCCGGATTGCCGAAATCTATGGCGGGCGCGCGGGTGTGCTGGGGTCGGTGCGGCTTCTGCGCGGCGTGGTCGCGCATCTGCTGGCCACGGGTGCAATGGCCGTGGGCGAGGACTTGGTAGGATCAGTCGCCTCTGGCGGGGTGGTGGCGAAGCTGTCGCGGCGCTTTGGCGAAGGTGTGGTGAATGCCGCCCTGACCGCGCGGCTTGGCATTGCTGCGACCGAAGTCTGTCGCCCCCTGCCCTACAGGCTGTGCCCCAAACCGCGCACAAGCGCCGTCATGGGCCGCGCGGTCAGTGGGCTGTTTGACCGCGCAGGCGCTCAGGACAAGTGACCAGCCAACCAGCGCGCGGTCCGCACAAGCCGCGCATCCTCGCCCACTGCGCCCACGAGTTGCAAGCCGAAGGGCAGGCCGTTCGATGCCGTGAACACTGGCAACGTGATGGCAGGTGTTCCCGCCAAGGTCCAGATGCCGTTGAAGATCGAATCGCCCGTGCTTGCCAGTGAATAGGGCGCAGGCCCGGGGGATGCCGGGCACAGCACCGCGTCATATTGCGCGAAAACCGGGGTCATGGCGGCGTTGATCTGCGTCTTTACCCCCAGATCGGCCAAATAGGCCGGCGCAGGCACGGCGCGGCCATCCTGCATCGCCTGCACAAGCTTGGGCGACATGAGCGAGGCATCGCGGGCCTCAAGCGGTGCATAGTAATGCGCCATCTCGGCGAAGTTGATCCGCGCGCGAGCGGGGGAGACATGGCTGAAATCAGGCAAGGTTTCGGTAATATCCGGCGCGCCCAGCCGGGCCGCGGCATCCGCAATCGCGGCAGTCATTTCCGCATCCGCCGCATCCCAGCCCGGCAAGCGCAAAAGCGCGAAACGCGGCACACCGGGCGGTGGGGTGTGTGCGGCCTCTGACAGGCGCGGCGCGGGTCCGGGGCGGGTCGCGTCGTCTGTGGGGGCAAAGCCTGCCAGAACCTCGGCCAAAAGCGCACAATCGGCCACAGAACGGGCGAACACCCCCAAAGTGTCCAGCGTGTGCGATTGCAGCAGCACCCCCGGACGCGGGATCAGGCCAAAGCTTGGCTTGAAGCCCACCACCCCGTTATACGATGCAGGCCGAATGACCGACCCGCCCGTTTGCGTGCCGATGGCCAAGGGCACCATGCCCGCCGCCACAGCCGCCGCAGACCCGGACGACGACCCGCCCGGCGTATGCTCGGGATTGTGCGGGTTGCGCGTCTTGCCCGGATGCAGATACGCCACCTCGGTCGTCACGGTCTTGCCCATGATGATCGCGCCTTCGGCCCGCAGCCGCGCCACGATCCACGCATCCTGCGCGGGCACCCGGCCCGCATGGGTGGGCGTGCCGTTTTCCGTGGGAATGCCGGCTGTGTCGATGACATCTTTCAGGCCGACCGGCAAACCGTGCAGTCGGCCCAGAGCGGCCCCGCTTGCGCGGTGGGCATCGAGCGCGCGGGCTTGCAGCAACGCATAATCAGGATCGATCCACGCCCAAGCCTGCACGACCTGCTCGCGCGCGGTGATCTGGTCCAGACAGGCACGCACCAAAGCCTCGGCCGAAAGCGTGCCGTCTGCCAATTGGTCGCGCAAGGTCACAGCGCTGCGGGACAAAATCGCGTTGCTCATGGCTCCCCCCGTTCGCAAATCAGGCGCGACCCTACGCATCTACGCGCCGATGGCAAGGGTCACAGGCGTGCAACCGCTTGACGCTGGACACGAAAGCGGCCCAAGGTCGCGCGCATGATACGGGGGACTGGGGCAGCGATGGACCTGACGGATTTGGCATCGGAACTTGCCAGCGGCAATCGCCGCGCCCTTGCTCGCGCGATTACACTTGTGGAAAGCGCGCGGCCTGATCACCGGGCGCAAGCTGTGGACCTGCTGGAACGCATGGCTTCTTTGGGACGACAAGCGATCCGCGTGGGGCTATCGGGCACGCCCGGTGTGGGCAAATCCACGTTCATCGAAGCGCTGGGCCTGATGCTGGTCGCGCGCGGGCTGCGCGTAGCCGTGCTCGCCGTGGACCCGTCGAGCAAACGCACAGGCGGCTCGATCCTTGGCGACAAGACGCGAATGGAACAATTGTCTCGCGCACCGGAAGCCTTCATCCGCCCAAGCCCCAGCCAGTCGCATCTGGGCGGTGTCGCGCGACGCACGCGCGAGGCGGTGGCCCTATGTGAAGCGGCAGGCTTTGACGTGGTGCTGATCGAAACGGTGGGCGTGGGCCAGTCGGAAACGGTCGTGGCGGAAATCTGCGATGTGTTCTTGCTTCTGCTCGCCCCGGCGGGGGGGGACGAATTGCAAGGCGTCAAGCGCGGCATCATGGAGGCGGCCGACATTATTCTTGTGAACAAGGCTGATGGCGAGTTGAAACCCGCCGCGACCCGGACCTGTGCGGATTATGCAGGCGCCCTGCGGCTGCTCCGGCGCAGGCCGCAAGACCCGGACGGGTTTCCCAAGGCGCTGATGGTGTCAGCCGTTGAAAATGCGGGGCTGGAAGCCGCTTGGGCCGAGGTCACGGCGCTGTGCGACTGGCGGCGCGCGCGCGGGCATTGGGACAGCCGCCGCGCTGACCAAGCCCGGCATTGGTTCGAGGAAGAAGTACGCCAAGCGCTCCTTGCCCGCCTTGCCACGCCTACGGCGCGCGCACATCTGTCCGCCCTGTCCGAGGACGTGATCTCGGGCCGTATCGCCGCCACGCGGGCAGCGGAAATGGCCCTGCGCAACCTTGTGCCGGAATTGGCGCTACAGGCCGCACCGGAATCGCTTGACCTGCCCAAAGATAGCGCGTAACAGCGCGCAAAGAGATTGCAGGCGCTGTGCAGCAGTGCCCTTTTGTTTTGTGGTAGGCGGGGCTTCCTGTCTGACCCCCAGATAACGTCGAGGATGAACGCATGTCGCGCCGCTGCGAACTGACCGGAAAAGGCCCTATGTCGGGCAACAATGTTTCTCACGCCAACAACAAAACCCGTCGTCGGTTCCTGCCGAACCTGCAGGAAGTGTCGATGCAGTCGGACATTCTGGGCCGCAGTGTGAAGCTGCGTGTCTCGTCTGCGGCCCTGCGCTCGGTTGATCACCGTGGCGGGCTGGACGCATTCCTTGCGAAAGCAAAAGAGGACGAATTGTCCGACAACGCGGCGAAGCTGAAGCGCGAAATCGCAAAAGCGCAGACCGCAGCCTGATCGCACACGCAGAAACTGTTTGGCAGGCCCCGGCAACTCCGGGGCTTTTGCTGTTTGTGACTTATTGGGCTGCCTGTGCGCGGCTTTGGGACAACAGACGGTCGCTCAATTCCCCCAAAGCCAGCGCCGCCGCCCCCTGCGCCCAAAGCAGATCGCCCCAGGCATGAATGTCGATGGGCGGACGCGGACGGCCTGTCTGGATGGCCAGATCATCCATCTCGGCCAAGGTTTCCTTGGCATAAAGGTAATCATACCGCATCCGTTCACCTGACAGGATGATCAGGGCAGGGTCGAACAGGTTGATCACATTGGACAAACCAACTGCGAGATAGCGCCCCGCACGGCGGAAGATCGACAAAGCCGTAGCGTTGCGCGCTTTGGCTTGATCGTAAAGCGTTTCGACAAGCAAGTTGATGGGCAATCCGTCGCGGTGGACCCAATTGAGCGCGGTCGCTGCTTCGCGGGCCAACGCGTAATCGGCGACATAGGCTTCCAAACAGCCCCGCTGCCCGCAGCGACACAGCGCGCCATCCAACTGCACCTTGGTATGGCCAAGCTCCATCCCCAGCCGCTGCGCGCCGCGATAGATTCGGTGGTTCATCACAAAGCCCATGCCAACGCCGTGTTCGATCGTGACCACAGCGAAGTCTGACAGCCCCCGGCCTACACCGAACCAGAGCTCCGCCAACGCCACAAGATTGGCGTCATTATCGACGGAGACAGGAACATGCACCTCGGCCTCGACCAACCGCGCTAACGGCACATTGCGCGAAGCCAGGACCGAGGACCAAAGCACCTCGCCCATCGCCACGTCAACAAAACCGGGCATCCCGACGCCAAGCCCGGCCAAGTCAAGCCGCCTGATCCCCGCACGGGTGCAAACTTCATCCAGCAACGCGAGCGTGACCGCGACCGCCTCAGTGTTGGTCATGGGGCGTGGCTCGCGCGCGACAACGACATCGGCCAGCAGGTTGCCCGCGAAATCCATCACGACAGCAGAATTTGCCCTGTCCGACAGTTTCACACCCGCCACGCAGTAAGCGGATGGGCGCACCCCCAACATGACAGCGGGCCGACCACGGGCCGAGCCATCCGTATCCTTGGCGGCGCTCACTTCTTCGATCAGCCCTGCTTCGATCAATTCGACCACTGCGCCCGTCACAGTGGCGGGGCTGACGCCCAGATCCTTGGCCACCTGCACCCGCGAGATCAACCCAGAGGCGCGCACGCATTCAAACACCAGTTGCCGGAGTGGCCGCTGTGATTCGGAGAGCGCGGGAATCAGAGGCCCCACTCCGCGCCGCGTTTCTGCACCTGCACTCTCATCCGCCAATGGCATTTTTTATCCATTTAAATAAAAAAACAGGATTTTTGCCGCATTGTGACTGCCTCGGGACGATTTCTTGCCGCAACGCAGCAAAGACTGCGACGGGACGCCGCAAAAGTGACGATCACCTGAAAGATTTATTTTGACAACAGAAATTATTATTCGCATTGTTAGCGCACTCAGGCCACGGCCTGAGGGTCAGGCATGACCCAATCCAAAGGGAGGATGATAATGCAAAAGGTATTGCTCGCGGCGGTTATCGCCGTGGCTGGATTTTCGTCGGCAGCGCTGGCGGAAGGCAAACGTATTGGTGTGTCGTGGGCACAGTTCCAGGAAGAGCGCTGGAAAATCGACGAAGCCGCAATGAAGGCCGCGATTGAAGCTGCTGGCAACATTTATGTCTCGGCTGATGCGCAGTCCTCGGCGGAAAAGCAATTGTCCGACATCGACGCGCTGATCGCACAAGGCGTGGACGCGCTGATCATCAACGCATGGGACAAGGACGCCATTGGTCCGGCTATCGACAAAGCCGCTGCCGAGGGTATCCCGGTCGTCGGCTATGACCGCCTGATCGAAGATGACCGCACCTTCTATCTGACCTTCGACAACGTAGGCGTCGGCCGCATCATCGCGCAAGAAGTGTTCAAGCTGGTGCCCGCTGGCAACTACGCCATCATCAAGGGCGATCCCGGTGATCCCAATGTCGGCTTCCTGCGTCAGGGCATGGAAGAAGTTATCGGTGCAGCCGTGGCCTCGGGCGCGATCAAGATCGTAGGCGAAGCGAACTCGGACGCTTGGCGCCCGGAAAACGCTCAGCGCAATATGGAGCAGATCCTGACGGCCAACAACAACAATGTTGACGCTGTCCTGTCGCAAAACGACGGTATGGCTGGTGGCGCTGCCGCGGCATTGGCCGCCCAAGGGCTGAACGTGCCGCTGGGTGGTCAGGACGGCGACTTGGCCGCGATCAACCGTGTGGCCCGTGGCACTCAAACCGTGTCGGTGTGGAAGAACGCGCAGGATCTGGGCAAGGCGGCTGGTGAAATCGCCTCCGCCCTGGCCGGTGGCGCAGCGCTGGACGCTATCGAAGGCGCTGGCAAGTTCTCGGGCGGCGAGCGCGGGATCGAGATGAACGCGATCCTGCTCGACCCGACCCCGATCACGGTCGACACGCTGCATCTGGCGATTGAGGCCGGTCACATCACCAAGGCGCAAGCCTGCGAAGGCGCAATGCCGACTGTGGCAGCCTGCCAATAAACTGACCAAAGACCGGCGTCACTTTTGTGGCGCCGGTTTTTCGTTTCTGCCTGACCCTCGCAGCGCAAGACGCTGCTCTCTGTTTGTGCGACCAAGCGCACAAGCCTTCGCAGAGCATAACCCTTTTTGATTGGATCAGGTCATGTCCGACACTGCTGCTTCCAAGCCCGTAACCAAAAAAGCCGAAAATCGTTTCACGCGGTTCCTGCGCGCAACCGAAATCGACCCGCGCCTGCTGGGAATGGTGGGCGCACTTGGTCTGATCTGGATAGGATTCCATTTGTATGGCCTGCTGGTGCTGGGCAATGGGGCGTTCCTGACACCGCGCAACCTGTGGAACCTGTCAGTGCAGACAGCGTCCATCGGGATCATGGCCACAGGTATGGTGCTTGTCATCATCACACGCAACATCGACCTGTCGGTGGGCTCTATTGTGGGCGTGGTGGGGATGTATGCAGGCCTGTTGCAGGCTGAATGGCTGCCCCCTTTGCTGGGTCTGGGCAATCCTTCCATCTGGATCATCGCAGTCGTCTTTGCCATTGCACTGGGCGCCTTGATCGGCACCCTGCATGGCTTGCTTATTGCCTATCTGTCAATCCCGGCCTTTATCGTCACGCTGGGCGGTTTGCTGGTCTGGCGCGGGATGGCATTTCTGGCCTCCAAAGGGCGGACGATCTCGCCCATGGACTCGAATTATGCGCTGATCGGTGGCGGGCCTTATGGGGCGATTGGGGCAACAGGAAGCTGGATCCTCTGCGCTATTGCCTGTGGCGGTATCATTTGGGCGCTGCTTGCAGGCCGGTCCGCACGTCGCGAGCATGGCTTTGCCCTGCGCCCGATCTGGGCCGAGACATTCGTGGGCGCGCTAAGCTGCGGACTGGTCATCGGTGCGACGATGGTCGTCAATTCCTATGGCTGGCCTGTGGGCATCTTGCGCAACTACTATGCCGCGCTCGGGCAAGAGGTGCCGCCCGGCGCCTTCATCGCCCATGGCTTCGCCTATCCTGTGATCATTCTGGCGGTTGTTGCGCTGGGCATGACCGTGCTGATGACCCGGACCCGCTTTGGCCGCTATGTGATGGCCATCGGCGGCAACCCGGAAGCGGCGGCTTTGTCGGGCATCAACACCCGCGCGATGACGGTCAAGATTTTCGCGCTGATGGGCGCTCTCGCGGGGATCGCGGCGATCATCGCCTCTGCCCGTCTGAACTCTGCCACCAATGCCTTGGGCGATCTGGACGAGCTTCTGGTGATTGCCGCAGCGGTTGTGGGTGGCACGTCGCTGGCAGGGGGCGTGGGCACGATCTATGGCGCGATCATCGGCGCACTGGTGCTTGTGTCGCTGCAAACCGGCATGGTGCTGATCGGCTTCGGCGATGGGTCTTACCGCAAGATTGTCATTGGCGTGGCGCTCGTACTCGCCGTCTGGCTCGACATCGTTTACCGCAAGCGCATCAAGTAAGGGGCAAAACCCATGAAGAATCCGAATACCGGAACCCCACTTGTCGAATTGCGCGACATTTCCATCGCTTTCGGTGGGATCAAGGCAGTCGATCATGTCTCGATCGACCTCTATCCCGGCGAGGTGGTGGGCCTGCTCGGTCATAACGGCGCAGGCAAATCGACGCTGATCAAATGCCTGTCGGGCGCCTATCACAAGGATGCCGGCCAAATCCTGATCAACGGCCGCGAAGTCGAGATCACCGATCCCCGCGACGCCCGCGCGCACAACATTGAAACGATCTACCAGACGCTTGCGCTGGCCGATAACCTCGATGCGGCATCGAACCTGTTTCTGGGGCGGGAATTGGTCAATTCCTGGGGCTTCGTAGATGAAACCCGCATGGAGGCCGAAACCCGCAAGATCATGGGCCGCCTGAACCCGAACTTCAAAAAGTTCAACGTGCCCGTGTCTGCCCTGTCCGGCGGGCAGCGCCAGTCCGTCGCCATCGCGCGCGCGGTCTATTTCAACGCCAAGATCCTGATCATGGACGAACCGACGGCCGCGCTTGGGCCGCACGAAACCCAAATGGTGGCCGAGCTTATTCGGGAACTGAAAGCCCAAGGTCTGGGCATTTTCCTGATCGAGCATGACATTCATTCCGTCATGCACCTGTGCGACCGGGCTGTGGTGATGAAGAACGGCCAGAAGGTCGGCACAGTGAATGTGGGCGATGTGACCGATGACGACATCCTGGGCATGATCATTCTGGGCAAGAAACCCCCGCAGGCTTATTGATGTATCTTGGCCTTGATCTGGGCACCTCTGGGCTGAAAGGGGTGCTGATTGACGATAGCCAGACAGTGCTTGCCGAGGCGAGCGCCCCTTTGGCCGTTAGCCGCCCCCATCCCGGCTGGTCCGAACAAGACCCGCGTGATTGGATCGTGGCGGCGGAAAGCGTGCTGGACCAGTTGGCCGGCTTCGGTCTGGGCAAGCTGCGCGGGCTCGGTCTGTCAGGGCAGATGCACGGGGCGACACTGCTGGACGTCGCCGACACTGTCCTGCGCCCATGCATCCTGTGGAACGACACCCGCGCCCATGTGGAAGCGGCAGCGCTGGACGAAAACCCAGAATACCGCGCGATCAGTGGCAATATCGTGTTTCCGGGCTTCACGGCCCCCAAGATCGCCTGGGTTCTGCGCAACGAACCAGCGATCTGGGAAAAGCTCGCGATGGTGCTTTTGCCCAAGGATTACCTGCGGCTCTGGCTGACGGGCGAGCATGTGTCGGACATGTCCGACAGCGCGGGCACGTCATGGCTCGATACCGGCGCGCGGGATTGGTCAGACACGCTGCTCGCGCGGATGGACCTTGCGCGCGCGCAAATGCCGCGACTGGTCGAGGGATCAGAGGTTTCGGGGACGCTTCGCGATGTGTTGGCCCAGCGCTGGGGGATACCGGCGGGCGTGGTGGTGGCCGGGGGCGGGGGCGACAACGCGGCTTCTGGCATTGGCGTCGGAACCGTCCGCGCGGGCGAGGCGTTTGTCAGCCTTGGCACATCGGGCGTGCTGTTTGCGGCCTGTGACAGTTACGCGCCTGACCCTGCGACAGCGGTGCATACCTTCTGCCATGCCCTGCCGGGGCGCTGGCACCAGATGGGCGTGATCTTGGCCGCGACAGATGCGCTGAACTGGTATGGCCGCTTTGTGGGCGCCGATGCCGCTACGCTGACCGCTTCTCTTGGCCCTCTGCAAGCGCCCGGCAAGACGCTGTTCCTGCCCTATCTGGGCGGCGAGCGGACGCCGCTGAACGATGCCGCAATCCGGGGTGCCTTTATGGGGCTTGAACACGCGACCGACACGGCGGCGGGAACACGCGCCTTGCTCGAAGGGGTCACGTTTGCCCTGCGCGATTGCTGCGACGCGCTGGCCGCCACAGGCACGCGGATTGACCGGCTTCTGGCCGTGGGCGGGGGCTCGCGTTCCGATTACTGGCTTTCGGCCATTGCCACGGCTTTAAATGTCCCTGTGGACTTGCCCGTGGCAGGCGATTTCGGCGGCGCATTCGGTGCCGCACGTCTGGGCATGATGGCCGCGACCGGCGCAGGCGCGGAAATCGCCACGTGCCCCATAATCGCCCGCAGCATCGACCCGGACCCTGCTTTGACCGACGCATTCGACACTGCCCATACGCGCTGGCGCACGGGCCAAACTGCCCTGCGGGGCGCAATATTCTAAGGACAGACCATGGGCTATTTCGACCACATCCCCGCCATCCGCTTTGAGGGGCTAGACACCACCAACGAATTCGCCTTCCGCCACTACAACCCCGAGGAAGTGGTGATGGGCAAGCGGATGGAGGATCATCTGCGCTTCGCTGTCGCCTATTGGCACAGCTTCGCTTGGCCCGGTGGCGACCCCTTCGGCGGGCAGACCTTCGAGCGCCCGTGGTTTGGCGACAGCATGGCCCATGCCCGCGCCAAGGCCGACGAGGCATTCGCGCTGTTCGATATCCTTGGCGTGCCGTTCTATTGCTTCCACGACGCCGATGCGCGGCCAGAGGGTGCGACATTCGCCGAAAGCTTACGCAATCTGGCTGAAATCGTGGACTACTTCGCCCAGAAGCAAGCCACCCACAAAACCCAGCTTCTGTGGGGCACGGCCAATATGTTCAGCCACAAGCGCTGGATGTCGGGCGCGGCCACGAACCCTGATCCCGATGTCTATGCCTACGCGGCGGCGACAGTGAAGGCCAATATGGACGCGACGCATAAACTCGGCGGGCAGAACTATGTCCTGTGGGGCGGGCGCGAAGGGTATGAGACGCTTCTGAACACCGATCTGAAGCGCGAGCGCAAGCAGGCGGGGCGCTTCTTGCAACAGGTGGTCGACTACAAGCACAAGATCGGCTTCACGGGCGCGATCCTGATCGAACCGAAGCCGCAGGAACCCTCGAAACACCAGTATGATTACGATGTGGCCACCGTCTACGGGTTCCTGAAGGAATTCGGACTGGAGCACGAGGTCAAGGTCAATATCGAACAAGGCCACGCCATCCTTGCGGGCCATTCGTTTGAACACGAGATTGCCTTGGCCGCGAGCCTTGGGATTTTCGGCTCCATCGACATGAACCGCAACGATTACCAATCGGGCTGGGACACGGACCAATTCCCCAACAACCACGCCGAAAAGGCGCTGGCGTTCTACGAAATCCTGCGCGCGGGGGGTTACACGACGGGGGGCACCAACTTTGACGCCAAAGTGCGCCGTCAATCGCTCGATGCCGAAGATCTGGTGCTCGCACATGTGGGCGGCATGGATACTTGTGCCCGCGCGCTGAAAGCGGCGGCGGCTATGCTGGAAGCGGGCGATCTGGAAGTGCTGCGCAATGCCCGTTATGCTGGGTGGGACACGGATGCGGCGCAAGCATTGTTGTCAGGCTCGCTTGAAGATGCCGCTGCGCCCGTTCTGGCAGGCGGCGTCGAACCGCAGCCCCGCTCGGGCCGTCAAGAGCGTTTGGAGAACCTATGGAACCGTTTCGTCTGACCCGTCGCGCCGCACTTCTTGGGGCCGTGGCCGCAGCCATGGCCCGGCCCGCCTGTGCCAAGGGCGCACCGCGCCCAGAAGAACTCGCGCTGCGCTGGTACAAGCTGATTTTGGAACTGGTGCGCCACACGGCCACCTATTCGCCCCCATTTGCGGCCCGTGCCTTTGGCTATCTGGGCGTGACCCTGTGGGAGGTCGCGGCGCGATCCGGCGCGGGGCGGTCACTGGCGGGGCAACTGAACGGGTTGGCCCCCTTGCCCTCGGCACCCGCTGGACTGAATGAAGCCGCAATGGTCCACGGCGCGCTCTCGGTCGCGATTGTGGAGTTGTTCGGCAATACTGGCCCCACAGGGCAGCGCGCGATGGCCGCGATGGCGCGGCAGTTGAATGAACAGCTGGACGGCACGATCGACCCCGCGCTTGCAGCCCTCAGCCGCGCACATGGCGAGGCCGTGGCCGCCCATATCCTGCGCTGGTCGCGCACGGATGGCGGTGTGCCTGTGGTCAATCTGGGCTTCCCGATGGACTGGACACCCGGCGACGGACCTGCGGCGTGGCAGCCGACCAATCAGGTGCAACTGCAACAGGCCCCGCTTTTGCCGCAATGGGGCAACGTGCGCCCCTTCGCCATGACCGGCAGCGCGCCCTGTGGCCTGCCGCCCCCACCTGCCTACTCAACTGACCCCGGCAGCGCCTTTCACAAAGCTGCACGCGAGGTCTATGACGTCAGCAAATCCCTGACCGACGAGCAGAAGCTGATCGCCCGCTTCTGGTCCGATGACCCGATGCTCTCGCCCACCCCGCCCGGTCACTGGATTTCGATGCTGATCGACATTGCAGACCGCGACGGGCTGGAATTGCCTGTGCTGGCTAATGCACTGGCGCGGCTTGGGATCGGGATGGCCGATGCCTTCATCGCCTGTTGGCGGGTGAAGTATGAATACGACCTGCTGCGGCCCGTCACCTATATCCGTCGCCACATTGACCCGACATGGGAGCCGTTCCTGATCACGCCGCCCTTCCCCGAGTATCCGTCTGGCCATTCGACCCAATCGGGGGCGGCGGCGGGGGTGTTGACAGCAATTTTCGGGCCCGATTTCGCCTTTGACGACCGCACCCATGAAGATGACGGTTTAGGCGTGCGGCGCTTTGCGTCCTTTGACGAAGCGGCGCGCGAAGCGGCGGTGTCGCGGCTATATGGCGGGATGCATTACCGATTCGGTAATGAAGCCGGGCTGGACCAAGGCGCCTGTGTCGCTGCATTTACGAACGCGTTGGTCACGCTATGAGGGCGCTCGTCCTATCCGTGCTGCTCGCAGCCCCTGTTTGGGCCGAAGGGCCTGTCATTCCGCAATTTGTCGAGGAACCGGGTGCGATTGACCACACGTTCGCGGGCGGGTGGGAGTTTATGGTCGGCGGGGGCGCGGCGGTGTTTGACTGCTCGGGCGACGGCCTGCCAGAGGTGTTCGTGGCAGGGGGCGAGAACCCCTCGGCGCTGTTCCTGAACCAGAGCGGGGAAACCCTGCGCTTTGCCCGCGCGGAAGCGTCGGGGCTGGAGATGGACATGGTGAACGGCGCCTATGCGCTCGATATCGACGCGGATGGGATCACCGATCTGGTGGTCCTGCGCGTTGGCGAGGCGCGGCTCATGCGCGGCCTGGGGGATTGCCGCTTCACCGATGCCAGCGCCGAGTGGGGTTTCCAGTCGCGCGACATCTGGCACAGCGCCTTTGCCGCGACATGGGAGCGGGGTGCGGATTGGCCGACGCTCGCCTTCGGCAGCTACATTGACCGCATGCAGGAAGCCTTCCCTTGGGGGAATTGCACGGAAAACAAGCTCTATCGCGGCCGCGCGGGGCAGTTTGATGCGGCCTTTGACCTGTCGCCTGCCTTTTGCCCGCTCTCGATGCTGTTCACCGACTGGAACCGCTCGGGACAGCCTGCGCTTCGCGTGTCCAATGACCGTGAATTTTACAAAGGCGGGCAGGAACAGATGTGGCACATGCCGCCCGACGCGGCCCCGCGGCTTTACACCGAGGCCGAGGGCTGGAAGCGCCTGCTCATCTGGGGCATGGGCATTGCCAGCCGCGATATTGATGGCGACGGCTTCCCGGAATATTTCCTGACCTCAATGGCAGACAACAAGCTGCAAGTGCTCGCGGCGCCCGGAACCGATGCCAAGCCGGATTATCAGGATCAAGCGTTCCGGCGCGGGGCGACTGCGCACAGGCCCTATACAGGCGACGATCTGCGCCCCTCGACCGCGTGGCATACGCAGTTTGAAGATGTGAATAACGACGGCTACGCCGATATTCTGATCGTGAAGGGCAATGTCTGGAACATGCCCGATTTTGCCGAGCGCGACCCGAATAACCTGCTTCTGGGCCTGCCCGACGGCACGTTTCAGGAAGTGGGCGATGTTGCGGGCGTGGCGTCGATGGATCAAGGCCGCGGCGGGGCTTTGGCGGATTTCAACAGCGACGGGCTGATCGATCTGTTGGTCGTCAACCGCTTCTCGCCTGTGCAAGTCTGGCGCAATGCGGGGCCAGTGGCGGGGGCATGGGTCGCGATCCAACCGCAGATGGACGGACCGAACCGCAATGCCGTGAATGGGTGGGTCGAGGTTCGGGCCAACGACCGCATCCAGCGTCAGGAAGTGCTGGTGGGCGGGGGACAGGCTGGGGGCGTGTTGGTGCCCCTGCATTTCGGGCTCGGTGCAGCCGAAAGCGCCCAGGCACGGGTGATTTGGCCGGACGGGGTGGAAAGCGCGTGGCAGGATGTGCCGCTGGGACAGATCACGACACTGCACAGGGAGTGACGCAGACGGATCGCGGGGGCTGCTATTCTGTGTCGAATGACAGGCATCCATCCTTGAAACTGACGCCGAAGCGTTGCGCGACTTGGGCCTCGTCCAAGGCCGTTTCGAATGTCGCGCAAACCAGATTGCCCTGAATATCGAAGGGCACTTTGGTATAGCGATCACTGGCAATCGGCATCGCGCCACAAAAACGCTCGGGATCTTGCGCTTGAGCACGGGTGCAGGACAAGTGGTTGGCATAGCCAATCAAGTCTTGCAGGCGTTGCTCATCGCGCGCTTCGCGGCGGGCAGTTTCCGGGCCGCCGACTTGCGCGAGCCCCAGCGCCACCATACCCAGCGCCAGCACCATCAGCACGAAACCCGCTGCGCGCTGCATCAGTCCTCCGCCACATAAGCGCGGAAATAACCGATCACGAGCACGGCAATCACGACCACAAGTGCGGTTTTGGCCAGAAAATGCGCCGTGACAATGCCCATCAACCCCCCATAGACCACGCTGACTGCCGCGCCCACCAGCGACAACGCGGCCAGAAACAGCGTCAGCGCCCCAAAACGGCGGCGGAGGGGCGCACGGGCCGTGGCCGGATCAAGGCGCACGGCACGCTCGACCCGCGCATTCAGCCACAGGAAAAGCGGCACAGTCACGACCAGAGCCGCAATCGACCAGCGGATCGAGGTGTTGACCCACACGCCCCCGCTATCCCGCACAGGATCGGGCAGCCAGACCGAAATCAGGTCGAAGCCCAGATCAATCAGGTGCCAGATCACCACCAGAAGCGCCACGAACATCAGGCCATAGAGCACAGCCTCGCCGCTTGCGACCTGCACGCGCGGGCGCGGCACAGGCAGGCCAAGACCATGATCCGCCCAAGCCCCAAGCGCGCGGTCCACTTCGGGCGCGGACCAGCCTTCGGCCAGTAGGGCCGCGCGCAACTGCGCGGGCGCGCGGCCGGCACGCAAGCCATCCTGAACAAACTGCGCGAGCGCGTCAGCGGGTTTCATGGCCTAGCCTTTGGTCCCGACATTTTCGGCAAACGCCTTGGCAAAGGTCGCCTGCTTGTCCGCCCCTGCCTCTGTTTGGTGCTGCGCGCGCCACGCTTCATAGGGCATCCCGTAGATCACCTCGCGCGCTTGTTCTTTGTCCATCGCGATACCACGCTCATTGGCCGCTTCCTGATACCACCGCGACAGGCAGTTGCGGCAGAACCCGGCCAAATTCATCATGTCGATATTCTGCACCTCTGGGCGTTTTTCCATCAGGTGGTGCAACAGCGCGCGGAAAGCGGCGGCTTCAAGCTCTGTCCGGGTTTGGTCGTCCATGTTATCCTCCGATGGTATTTGCACATTACCTGCGCATCGTGCGGCCATACGTCAAGCGAGGGTCAGACAAGGCTTGCAGTCTGGTCGCAAGCTGATAGATGTTTGCGCTAACTTTATCTACACCTTTGTCATGTCCCTGTTATTCTTGTCAATCAGGGTCTGACCGGAACCCGCACCGAAAGGAACGCCATGTCCCCGCTCCGCCGCCATCGCATGATCAAGATCGTGGCCACGCTTGGCCCCGCTTCGAGCACCTATGAAATGGTGCGCGACCTGTTCATTGCGGGGGCCGATGTGTTCCGCCTGAACATGAGCCACGGCAGCCATGACGAAATCGCCCAACGCCACGCGATCATCCGCAAGGTCGAAGAGGATCTGGGCCGCCCCATCGGCATTCTGGCCGATTTGCAGGGGCCAAAACTGCGCGTGGGCGAGTTCGGGACCGGCCCTGTTGATCTGGTCGAGGGCCAAGCCTTCCGCATGGACCTGAGCACCACACCGGGCGATGCAACGCGCGTCAACCTGCCCCATCCCGAGATTTTCGCGGCGTTGGAACCGGGTGTGAACCTGCTTGTGAATGACGGCAAAATCCGCATGAAAGTGAATACCTGCGGCCCCGATTTCGCCGATTGCACAGTCCTTGTGGGCGGCACGATTTCCAACCGCAAGGGTGTGAACGTGCCGGATGTGGTGCTGCCCTTGGCCGCTTTGTCGGAAAAGGATTGCAAGGATCTGGAATTTGTCTGCCGTCTGGGGATTGACTGGCTGGCGCTCTCGTTCGTCCAGCGCGCAGGCGATGTGATCGAGGCGCGCAATCTCGCGCAGGGGCGTGCGGCCATCCTTGCCAAGATCGAAAAGCCCGCTGCGGTCAAAGCGTATGACGAAATCCTGGCTGCTTCGGATGGGATCATGGTCGCGCGCGGCGATCTGGGGGTGGAGCTGCCCGTGCAGAACGTGCCGCCGATCCAGAAGCGTCTGGTGCGGCGTGCACGCGCGGCGGCAAAGCCTGTGATCGTGGCGACGCAGATGCTCGAATCGATGATCGAAAGCCCGATGCCCACGCGCGCCGAAGTATCGGACGTGGCGACCGCCATTTATGAAGGTGCGGATGCTGTCATGCTATCCGCCGAATCGGCGGCAGGCGCCTATCCGATCGAGGCTGTGACCACGATGAACAATGTCGCGATCGAGGTCGAAAACGACCCGACCTATATCGACATCATCGACGCAAGCCGCAAAGTGCAGCACCGCTCGATTGCCGACGGGATCGTGGCGGCTGCGCGCGAACTGGCCGAGAAAACCGACATCGTGGCGATTTGCTGCTTCACCGAATCAGGCACGACTGCAAGCCTTGTCGCGCGTGAGCGTCCGCATGTGCCCATCCTTGGCCTGACCCCCATCCTGAGCGTGGCACGCCGCCACGCGCTGACATGGGGCGTGCATTGCGAAGTGGTGCCGGAAGTCGAGCGCTTCAAAAAAGCCGTCATCAACGCAGTGCGCGTGTCGCGGAAATACGGCTTTTCGACCGAGAAAGACCAGATCGTTGTCACGGCGGGTGTACCCTTCAATCAGGCAGGCACGACCAATATCTTGCGGGTCGCGCCCTGTGCAGAACACTTGATCTTGTCAGGCGAGCCTGAGTAAGCTGCCTGCACAACCCAAAAGGGTGTGGGTATGGATCATGTGACGGCATATCTGTTGGCGATTTACCTGATCCCCCTAGGGCTGGTCAGCATGGCAAGTGCATGGGTGGACAATCGTCGTCCCTATCTGGGCGCGCTGCTGTGGCTGGCTGCCGGAGGCATATTCGTATGGGTCGCCGCAACCCGCCCAGAGGGGCTGTTCGCCTTCAGCGAGATCCCCAACCTGACGATTTCACTCGTCGCCCGCCTGATCGCCCTCTTCTGACCCTTGCGCGCCCCCGTCATCTGGTGTAGCCCGCAGCCTCTAGCCGATGCAGCCGGCCAAAGTGGCATGCCGAGTTGCATCTTCTACCGAATACCGGACCAAGGAGTCGGAAATGCCCAAGATGAAGACCAAATCAGGCGCGAAAAAGCGCTTTTCTATGACTGCGACCGGCAAGGTCAAGTCGGGTCAAGCTGGCAAACGCCACGGCATGATCAAACGTACCAAAAAATTCATTCGCGACGCGCGCGGCACCACGATCATGTCTGATCAGGATGCCAAGATCGTCAAGAAATACATGCCCTACGACCGTTAAGGAGGCGCAGCGATGTCCCGAGTCAAATCCGGCAAGGTCACCCACGCCCGTCACCGCAAGGTCGTCAAGGCAGCCGCAGGGTATTATGGCGCACGTTCGCGCAACTTTCGCACGGCCACACAGGCCGTCGACAAGGCCAATCAATACGCGACCCGCGACCGGAAAGTGCGCAAGCGCAACTTCCGCGCGCTGTGGATTCAGCGCATCAACGCCGCCGTGCGCGCGATTGATCCGGCGCTGACCTATTCGCGCTTCATCAATGCCCTCGCTCTGGCCGGCATTGAGGTGGATCGCAAGGTTCTGGCCGATCTGGCTGTGCACGAACCCGACGCGTTCGGGCAAATCGTGGCCAAGGCGCAAGCCGCTCTGGCCTGAGCCTGACGAAAGCTGATAATGAAACCCGCAGACCCCCGGTCTGCGGGTTTTGTCTTGGGCCGCCCCCTTGGCGTTTCTCGCCGCGCAGCCCATATTCCGAACAAGTGAATCGAAAGGGGTCAACAAATGATCAGTGCCACAGGAACCGCCACCGCCTCGCCCGATGTGATCAAGGACGGAACCGACCGCAGCTTCATGGCCGATGTGATCGAAGCAAGCCGCGACGTGCCTGTGATCGTCGATTTCTGGGCGCCGTGGTGTGGTCCATGCAAGACGCTTGGGCCTGCTCTGGAAGCCGAAGTACGCGCGGCGAAGGGCAAGGTGCGTATGGTCAAGGTCAATGTGGACGAGAATCAGGCAGTTGCGGGCCAGTTGCGCGTGCAGTCCATCCCGACAGTCTATGCGTTTTTCAACGGTCAGCCTGTCGATGGGTTCCAAGGCGCGCAACCGCCGTCGATGATCAAGGAATTTGTGAGCAAGCTCGCCGCGATGGCGGGCGATGACGGGTTGGGCGCTGCCCTCGATGACGCGGACCTGATGCTGGAACAGGGTGCCGCCGCCGACGCCGCCCAAGTCTTTGCCGCCGTGCTGGCCGAAGAAAGCGAGAATGCCCGCGCCCTTGGCGGCCTTGCCCGCGCGTTGATCGCAGGCGGCAACCTTGACCAAGCCCAGGCGCTGTTGGCGAACGCGCCTGCCGCGATTGCCAAAGCCGTGGAACTCGACGCCGCTCGCGCCCAGCTTGATCTGGCACGCCAAGCGCAGGAAGCCGGGCCTGTGGACGAATTGCGCGCACGTCTGGCCGCAGACCCTGCCGACCACCAAGCCCGCTTCGATCTGGCCGCCGCGCTTCACGCAACAGGCGATGTGGCGGGCGCGATTGACGAACTTCTCGACCTGTTTCGCCGTGACCGCGAGTGGAACAATGGCGCGGCCAAGGCGCAACTTTTCAAGATGTTCGATGCGCTCAAGCCCAATGATCCGCTCGTGATGAAGGGGCGTCGCCGTTTAAGCTCGATGATATTTGCCTGATGCGTTTCGCGGCTTAGATCACCATCATGGGGCGCATCAAAGACCTGCCAGATCTGATTCCGGTTTTCCCGCTGCCGGGCGCGCTGCTTTTGCCGCGTGCTCGTTTGCCGCTACACATCTTCGAGCCGCGCTATCTGGCGATGCTGGAAGATTGCATGAAAACCCCCCACAGGTTGATCGGCATGATCCAACCGCGCCCTGTTCCGGGGGGCGAGGTGCGGCCACTTCACGCCATCGGCTGCGCAGGCAGGCTGACCGCGTTTTCGGAAACCGAAGACGGGCGGTATATGATCACCTTGACAGGAATCTCGCGCTTCCGCGTGCGGCAAGAGGTGTCGGGCTTCACGCCCTATCGGCGCTGCGAAGTCGAATGGACCGGGTTTGAACGCGACCGTGGCGGCGATGAGAAGGATACGGGGCTTGCGCGCGACGGGTTTTTCAACTTGCTCAAGCGGTTCTTCACCTTGCATGGGCTTTCCACAGATTGGGAAAACCTGACAGAGGCAGAGGACGAACTGCTGGTAAATTCGCTGTCCATGCTTTGCCCGTTCGACCCGGATGACAAGCAAGCGCTGCTCGAAGCCCCGTCGCTGTCCACGCGACGCGAAACGCTGGTCACATTGATGGAATTCGCGTTGCGCGGGGGCGCAGACGAGGCCATCCAGTGACCGACGGGCAACCTCCTCGGTTTGATCGACACATGCTGGAGGCTTTGGTCTGCCCGATCACAAAAGGGCGGCTGAGTTATGCGGCAGAGACGCAGGAACTGATTTCACGCGCGGCGCATCTGGCTTTTCCCATCCGCAACGGTATCCCGATCATGCTGGTGGATGAAGCCCGCGAGATCGACTAGAGCGCATCGCGTTCATGCGCATTCACGCACGCAAGCTCTATTCTTTTGTTGTCGCATGTCATTTGCGCAAGACCGGTTCCCACTTTTGTGCGACATGCTGAAAAAAGAAAACGCCCTGACTGTTGCCAGTCAGGGCGCTTCTTGCAGCAACGCACGCGCGGTTGGTCAGGCCACGCGTTTGGAAACAGGTTGTCCGGTCAGGATTTTCTGACCAGCGCGGATCACAATTTGCCCGTTGGGCAATTTGCGGACGAAAACGCCCTGTGCGCTGATGTATTTACCGATGGTGATGGTGCGGATCATGATGGCTTCCTCCTGACCGAAGTCTTGAGACATCAATGTCAAGATGACGTTAATTGCTCAATAGATTTCCCGACAGGTCTGCCCGATTTTTGACAAATTCATACGCGCTTAAGATGAGTCTGTTTCTGATTCATGGTTAATTTAACCCTAAAACAGCTCAAAATGCGCGCGCGGAAACAACGCCCTAAAGCCAGTCGCGGAGCACCGGAATCAGCGGGATATCGGCGGGGGGCATGGGGTAAGACCGCAAATCCGTCGGGCGCACCCATTTCAGCACTTGCCCCTCACGCGGTTGCGCTTGGCCTTGCCAGCGGCGGCACGCGAAAAGCGGCATGAGCAGATGAAACGTGTCATAGGCATGGCTTGCGAAGGTTAGAGGGGCCAGACAACTGCTCCAGGTGTCGATGCCCAATTCTTCGTGCAATTCGCGGATCAAGGCGGCTTCGGGCGTTTCGCCCGGTTCAACCTTGCCGCCAGGAAATTCCCAAAGCCCCGCCATGGACTTGCCTTCGGGGCGCTGCGCGAGCAGCACCCGCCCATCGGCGTCAATCAGCGCAACCGCTGCGACCAAAACCAGTTTCACGAGCGGTAATCCGCGTTGATTTCGATATAGCGGTTGGTCAGATCGCAGGTCCAGACTGTCGCCGCGCCCTTGCCAAGCCGCAGGTCCACGCCGATGACCAAGTCTTGCCCCTGCATATAGGTCGCGCCGATTTCTTCGGTATAGCTGGGGGCGATTTGGCCGTTTTGGGCGACCAGATGCGGGCCAAAGCGGATCGACAACAAATCGCGGTCCGCTGCGGCACCCGATTTGCCAATTGCCATGACGATCCGGCCCCAATTCGGATCCTCGCCCGCGATTGCAGTCTTGACGAGCGGGGAATTGGCGATGGCCATAGCCACCTTGCGCGCATCGCCTGCGCTTTTCGCGCCGGTCACAGCCACTTCCACAAACTTCGTGGCCCCCTCGCCATCGCGCACAACCTGATGCGCCAGATCAAGCATGACCGCGCCCAACGCATCGGCAAAAGCGCGCCCCTCTGGGCTGGTGGCCTTGGTTATCGCCGGAGCATCCGTCTGCCCGGTCGCCGCCACAAGCAGCATGTCGGATGTAGAGGTGTCGCTATCGACAGTAATGCAATTGAAGCTGGTTGTCGTCAGCTTGCCCACCATGGATTGCAGCACAGGTTGCGCGATCTTGGCATCAGTAAAGATATAGACCAGCATCGTCGCCATATCGGGCGCGATCATGCCCGACCCTTTGGCAATGCCCGCGATCTGGACGGGAACGCCGCCAATCTCGACGGTTGCGGTGGCCCCTTTGGGGAAGGTGTCGGTGGTCATGATGGCGCGTGCGGCATCGGGCAGCGCGGCTTCGGATAGGGCACCCGCCAGTTCAGGCAGGATTTCCACGATCCGCTCATGCGGCAAGGGCTGGCCGATCACCCCGGTTGACGCTGTGAACACCCGCGCCTCGGACAGGTCCAGCACGTCAGCCACGCCCGCGCAAATCGCGTTGACCGACACAACGCCCGCCGCCCCCGTGAAGGCGTTGGAATTCCCGGAATTCACCAGAATGGCCGCACCTTGCCCGCTGACTTCGCCGCCGATCTTGGATTGCGCGTCCAGAACAGAGGCCGAGCGCGTCAACGACCGGGTGAACGTGCCTGCCATGACAGTGCCGGGGGCGAGGTGGGCCAGCATGACATCGGTGCGGCCCTGATACTTGACCCCGGCTGACCCCGCCGCAAAGCGTGCACCACGGATCACAGGAAGGTCAGGAAAGCTGGCAGGCGCGAGCGGCGAGATTTTGGCGGCGGGCTTCTCTCCAGCCAAAGCCGCGACCTTGGCCTTCAAGCTTTTGATCTTTTTCTTCAGCTTCTTCTTGTCCGCCATCGCCCCGGTGCCTTGTGCAGGAATATCCGGGGCGAGGATTACACAAGCTGGGCTCAATCGTCCAGAAGCTGCGTCTGCGTCAGCAGGTTCGGGTCCAGACCTTCGAAGTTGCGGGTAATCGTCGCCGCCTCTTTCAGCCGTGTCAGTTCTGCCTGTGCCGCTTCGCGCTGGATACCCTGCACCAGCGCGTCACGCACCTCTTCCAAAGCCGGGGCCGTAGTCATGCGCGTGTCATTGAGCAGCACCAGATGCCAGCCGAATTGCGTCTGAAGCGGTCCCATATAGCTGCCAACTTCAAGTTCTTTCACAGCATTTTCAAATTCCGGGATCATCGCGCCGGGTCCGAACCAGCCCAGATTGCCGCCATTGGCCGCTGCCCCATCAAACGAATGCGCGCGGGCCAGTTCGGCAAAATCCGCGCCTTCGTCAAGCTGGGCGCGCAGGGCAAGCGCTTCTTCCTCGGTTTCGACGATGATGTGCGAGGCGTTGAATTCCGGCGTGGGTTCGCGCCCGGCATACTCGGTGGCGAAAGCCTGATAGGCGACGGTGATGCTTTCGTCCGTCACAGCCGCATCCGCAGCGCGCGTCAGCCCGACATTGGCCAGAAACGCGCGTTGCTCGTTTTCCAACGCGATCCGCTCGGCCGCCGTCAAAGCACCGCGCGCTTGGTCTGCAACAACCGTCTGCTCGATCAATTGCTCGATCAAGGGCTCGAACAGGGTTTCCGCAGGCAACATGCGGAACTGATCCGGCAGGCTTGCATGGGCGGCCAGCAGGTGCCCAAGCGTGATTTTGGTTCCTCCCACCTCTGCCAGAACCGTGTCGCGCGTGGGCGCGTCTTGGGCCGATAGCGGCAAACCAAAGGCCAGAGCCACAGAAAAAACGGCGGCTACAGGGGAAAATCGGGACATTCGAGGGCCTCCGGGCGCGGGTGCGGGGTGCGCAACATTGACAGTTTTGGGGCGGCCCATTACATCGCGCTCAGGTTCTGCGATGCTTGGGGCCGTGCGGTTCACCTGCCCTTCTACGGAAGCCTGCGCAAGCCCACAACCCCGGCCATCGCGTGAGGTGTAGCACGATATAGTCATCGGTCAGGCATAAAGTCGGCTGGTTCAGACAAAGGCGGAACGACATGCTGGGTTTTGGCGCTCTTACGAAAAAGATCTTTGGCTCGACCAATGATCGCAAGGTCAAGCGCGTGCGCGGGATCGTGGCAAAGATCAACGCGCTGGAGCCAGAATTTCAGGCCCTGTCCGATGACGGGCTGATCGCCAAGACTGCTGAATTCAAAGAGCGTGTCGCAAACGGCGCAAGTCTGGACGACATGCTGCCAGAAGCCTTCGCCAATTGCCGCGAAGGCGCGCGCCGCGCGCTGGGTCTGCGCGCCCATGATGTGCAGTTGATCGGGGGCATGTTCCTGCACCAAGGCAACATCGCGGAAATGAAAACGGGCGAAGGCAAGACGCTGGTCGCCACCTTCCCCGCCTATCTGAACGCCCTTGCAGGGAAAGGCGTGCATGTCGTGACTGTGAACGACTATCTGGCCAAGCGCGATGCTGGCTGGATGGGCAAGGTTTTCGCCAAACTCGGGATGACCACGGGTGTTGTCTATTCCCTGCAACCCGATGGCGAAAAGAAAGCCGCTTATGGGGCTGACGTGACCTATGCCACGAATAACGAGCTGGGCTTCGACTACCTGCGCGACAACATGCGGATGCGGCTGGAAGAAATGAACCAGCGCGGCCATTTCTTCGCCATCGTGGATGAAGTCGACTCGATCCTTGTTGACGAAGCGCGCACGCCGCTGATCATCTCTGGCCCCGCGCAGGACCGTTCCGAGCTTTATGTGAATGTGGACAAGCTGATTCCGTCGCTGACGCCGGAACATTACGCGGTCGATGAGAAAGTCCGCAACGTGACCCTGACCGAAGAAGGCAACGAATTCATTGAGCATCGCTTGCGCGAGGCGGGGCTTATGGCCGCTGGCCAATCGCTCTATGACCCCGAAAGCGCGTCCTTGGTCCACCACGTCACCCAAGGTCTGCGCGCGCACAAAATGTTCCACAAGGACCAGCATTACATTGTCCGTGATGGGCAGATCGTGCTGATCGACGAATTCACAGGCCGGATGATGATTGGCCGCCGCCTGTCAGAGGGCCTCCATCAGGCCATCGAGGCGAAAGAGAGCGTGAGCATCCAGCCTGAAAACGTCACCTATGCATCGGTCACGTTCCAGAACTATTTCCGTATGTATAAAAAGCTTGCAGGGATGACCGGGACAGCGGCGACGGAAGCGGCAGAATTTCAGGAAATCTATAACCTTGGCGTTGTGGAAATCCCCACCAATCTGCCCGTCGCGCGTAAAGATGAGCATGACCAAGTTTATCGCACCGCCCGCGAGAAGCTGGAAGGCGTTCTGACAGAAATCAAGGAAGCCAACGCCAACGGGCAGCCGATCCTTGTCGGCACCACCTCGATCGAGAAGTCAGAAGAATTGTCGGCCCTGCTGTCGAAAGCAGGCATCGCGCACAACGTTCTGAACGCCCGCCAACACGAGCAGGAAGCGCAGATCGTGGCCGATGCGGGCCGATTAGGTGCTGTGACGATTGCCACCAACATGGCCGGTCGCGGGACGGATATCCAGTTGGGCGGCAATGTGGAAATGCGCGTGCTACAAGCCTTGGCCGCGCAACCGGACGCTGACCCCGCCACGATCCGCGCCCAGATCGAAGCCGAAGTCGCCGCCGAAAAGGCGAAGGTCAAGGATGCAGGCGGCCTGTTCGTTCTGGCCACTGAACGCCACGAAAGCCGCCGCATCGACAACCAGTTGCGCGGCCGCTCTGGCCGTCAGGGCGACCCGGGGCGGTCGGTATTCTTCCTGTCGCTCGAAGATGACCTGATGCGGATTTTCGGCTCTGACCGGCTGGAAAAAGTGCTGTCCACCTTGGGCATGAAGGAAGGCGAGGCCATCGTTCACCCTTGGGTCAACAAGTCGCTGGAAAAGGCGCAAGCCAAGGTCGAAGCGCGCAACTTCGACATCCGAAAGGAATTGCTGAAATACGACAACGTGATGAACGAACAGCGCCGTGTCGTGTTCGAGCAGCGTCTGGATATCATGCAAGCCGAAGATCTTTCCGACATGATCAGCGACATGCGCGCACAAGTTGTCGATGATCTGGTCGAGCAATTCATGCCTCCGAAATCCTATTCGGAACAATGGGATATGGATGGGCTGAAAGCGGCTGTGCAGGAAAAGCTGACGCTAGATGTGCCTGCCCCGGCTTGGGGCGAGGAAGATGGGGTCGATCAAGAGGTCGTCCGCAAGCGTCTGACCGAAGCGCTAGACGCGCTGATGGCCGAGAAGGAAACGCTGTTCGGCGCGGAAACCCTGCGCAATCTGGAAAAGCAGGTGCTTTTGGAAACCATCGACCGCAAATGGCGCGAGCATCTGGTGGCGCTGGATTATCTGCGTTCGGCTGTGCGCTTCCGGGGCTATGCGCAAAAAGACCCGCTCAACGAATACAAGGCCGAAGGCTTTGTGCTGTTTGAAGCGATGCTGAACTCGCTACGCGAAGATGTGACCCGCTATTTGTCGCGCATTCGTCCGCTATCGGAAGAAGAACAACGCGCGATGATGGCGCAGATCATGGCCGCGCAGGGACAGGCGCAGGCCCCGGCAGCGGCGAGCGCCGAGGAACCCACTGGCACCCCGCGCGACGGCTTTGTCGAAGATGATCCCACCACTTGGGGCAATCCGGGCCGCAATGACCCTTGCCCCTGCGGGTCAGGCAAGAAATTCAAGCATTGCCACGGGCGGCTGGCCTGATCCCATAGGGCACCAGATGGGCCGTCCGGCCCGTCACAATGACCGCGCGCCCCGGCCCGATCAGGTCGGTTAACACGCGGTCTTGGGCTTCCATCCCGCCCGTATAGGTGCCAAAGGCAGGCAGAATCAGATGGTCCTGCCCGATCAGGAACGCCCGGTGCCTGCGCCCGGCAATAGTCAGTTTCGGGTGGAAATGGCCTGACAGGTCCGGCGCGTCACTGGGATCCGCCTGATGGCGCAGCGCGATCCCATCCAGCCGCAAACAGGGCGTGCCGCTGGCGCGGTCGTGGTTACCTGACAGCAGATGCAGGTCCGTGCAAAGCCGCAGGGGGTCGAGCACGTCACTTGCGGCCGCGTCATCGTCAAACGTATCGCCCAGCAGGAAGGTCACGCGCGGGGACAGCGCCGTGATCTCGGCTTGCAGGCGGGCGAGGGTCTCGGCCCCCTCAAACGGGGGCAAAAGCGGCCCACCGCGCCGCGCCACCCGCTCGGATTTGCCCAAATGCAGGTCCGCCATGATCAGCCCACGCCATTTCGGCCACCACAAAGCGCCCGATGGCCGCGCGATCAGGTCCGCGCCTGCGAAGCTGATGGGCAGACCGCTCATTCCAGTCCTACCTCGGCCAGCAGGCGCGCGGCTTCTTCTTCGATCAACCGATCCTCGGCCAAGCCCCGGATGGGTACGCGGCCTGCCTCCAGCAGCATCGGCGCGGCCAAGGGCGTCACATGCGGCGTGAAGGTGTGCACGATCTGCGGGCGAGAGGTCAGCATATCCTCGATCCGGCTGAAATCCACCAAGCCCGTCGCTGCCTGCGCGCGGGTAATGCGCAACAGCAGGTGATCGGGGTCGTATTTGCGCAGCGTGTCATACAGGATGTCGCTTGAAAACGTGGCCTGTTTGCCCGATTTCCGCGCCCCCGGCAAGTTGCGCTGGATCAGCCCCGCGACCGTTGCAATCGCGCGGAAGCTGCGCTTCATCACGGCGTTTTCCGCAAGCCACGCGTCCAACCCGTCGCGCAGGCCATCGGCGGCAAGCAACGGCGCAGGGTCGCGCACGGGGTCAAGCGACCAGACCAGCACCGCGTAATCGGTCGCCACAAAGCCCAGCGGGCCAAGCCCCGCCCCCTCCATCCGTTTGGTCAGCAAAAGGCCCAAAGTCTGATGCGCGTTGTAGCCCGCAAAGCTATACAGGCAGAAATAGGCCCGCCCACCGCGCAGAAACGTCTCGCAGGTCATTGTGCCGGGGCGGGGGAGTGCGGCAAGCTCGGCCTGTAGACCCAGCCATTGCGCTGTGGCCTTGGGCAGCGCCCCCCACGCCGCGCGATCCCCGATCAGGTCGAGCACCCGGTCACACAGCAGCGTGGACGTGGACAGCTTGTAGCCGCCGAACACCGCGATTTTCGGCTGGCGCGTAGGCTGGGGAGTGACCTCGATCACCATATCGCGCAGGGCGTCGTAGCGCACTGTCTGGCCGCCGATCAGGAACGTGTCCCCGGGCGACAGAGTGGCCGCGAAGCTTTCATCCACCTCGCCCAGCGCCGCCCCGCCCCCCTTGCGCCGCACTTTCAGCGTTTCGGGGGCCGTGATCGTGCCGATATTCAGTCGAATGTCGCGCACTGCGCGCGGGTCGCGCAAGTGCCACAGTCCGCCCCGCAGCACCAGCCGTTGCCACCGATCATAGGCGCGCAGGGCATAACCGCCGGTCGCCACGAAATCGAGGCACGCGTCGAAATCCGCGCGGGTCAGACCCGCATAGGGACCCGCGCCCGTGACTTCAAGGTAAAGCGCATCCGCATCCACACCACCCGCGCAGGCACACAGCAGGATATGCTGACACAGCACATCCAAGCCCCCTGCCCCGCGCGGCTCGCCATCCAGCGCGCCGGTCTGCACCGCGTGCAGGGCGGCCACGCATTCCAGCACCTCGAAGCGGTTGGTGGGCACGATCCGCGCGCGCGAGGGCGCGTCATAGCGGTGGTTTGCCCGCCCGATCCGCTGCACCAAGCGCTTCACGTTCTTGGGCGCGCCAACTTGGATCACCAAATCCACATCGCCCCAGTCAAGGCCCAGATCAAGCGACCCCGTACAGACCATCGCGCGCAAAGCCCCCGCCGCCATCGCCGCTTCGGCCTTCGCCCGAACTTCGCGCGACAGGCTGGAATGGTGCAGGCCGATGGGCAGGTTCTGGTCATTCACGGCCCAGAGCGCTTGGAAAAACAACTCTGCCTGCGCGCGGGTATTGATGAAGACAAGCGTCAGGCGGTGCGCTTCAATCGCGCGCATGACATCGGGGGCGGCGTAGTGGCCATTCGCCCCGGCCCAAGGGGGGGCGGCCGTGGTGGGCAGCATGGCAATGTCGGCGGCAGGGCCGGGATCGGCCAGAACGATCCGCGCGCCGCCGATGAAACGGGCCAAAGCAGGCGGGTCCTCGACCGTCGCGGACAGGGCCGTGATGGTCAGGCTGGGGGACAGCGCGCGCAGCCGCGACAGGCCCAGCGCCAACTGGTCGCCGCGCTTCGATTCGGCCAGGGCGTGGACTTCATCCACGACAACGCGTTTGAGCCCGCCGAACATACGCGGCGCTTCT
Organism: Roseinatronobacter sp.; assembly: GCA_046296275.1. GTDB lineage: Bacteria > Pseudomonadota > Alphaproteobacteria > Rhodobacterales > Rhodobacteraceae > Roseinatronobacter. The sequence goes on from JBKBLP010000009.1 coordinate 36,160, forward strand.
GGATAGGACAGCATCAGCGCAAGCGATTCGGGCGTGGTCAGCAAGATATGCGGCGGGTCAACCCGCTGCCGCGCGCGGGTTGTGGCGGAGGTGTCGGATGTGCGATCCTCGATCCGCACCTGAAGCCCCAAATCCGCCACAGGCCGCGACAGGTTGCGCGCAATGTCCTGCGTCAGCGCCCGCAAGGGCGAGACATAGAGGGTGTGCAAGCCTGCGTGCGGTTCATGCAGGTCGGCAAGCGTGCGCAAAAACCCCGCCAGCGTCTTGCCCCCGCCTGTGGGCGCGATCAGAAGCGTGTCGTCAGTCGCGCACGCCAGTTCCAACTGGTGCGGGTGGGGTGTCCACCCTTGGGACGCGAACCAATCGTGCAGGGGCTTGGGCAGGGTCATTTGGGCAAAAGTTCCGACAGGGTTTGCAGCGTGTCGGCCTCGGATGCCGGTTTGTCGTCGCGGATGCGCGCGATGCGGGGAAAGCGCATGGCCACGCCCGCTTTGTGGCGGGTGGAGCGGTTGAGGCCCTCGAACGCGACCTCGACGACCTTTGTGGGCGCAACAGCGCGGACAGGACCGAAACGCTCGGTCGTGTTGTTGCGCACGAAGCGGTCCAGTTCGCGCAGTTCGTCATCGGTGAAGCCGAAATAGGCTTTGCCCACGGGCACCAACTGGCCGTTGTCCCAAACGCCAAAGGTGAAATCGGAATAATAGCCGGAGCGTTTGCCATGCCCGCGCTGGGCATAAAGCAGCACGGCGTCAATGCGGTAGGGGTCGCGCTTCCATTTGAACCAATGCCCTTTGACGCGGCCCGCAAGGTAGGGGCTGGAAAGCGCCTTTATCATCAGCCCTTCGATTACATCGTCGGGCGGGGCGGCGCGCAGGGCGGCAAGGTGGTCCCAGTCGGTGAAGGGCAGAAGCGGCGAGCGGTCGATCCCGCAGGGCAGGTCGAGCGTATCGAGCAGCGCGCGGCGCTGTGCAAAAGGCTGGTCGCGCAGGTCGCGGCCCTGCCAGAGCAGCACGTCATAAACCCGCAGGCCCGCTGGGTGGCTCGACAGCATCGCCGCCGTCACGGTCTTGCGGTTCAGGCGTTGCTGCAACTCGCCAAAGGGGGCGACTTGATCGCCACGCCGCACCAGCAATTCCCCGTCCAGCACCCCGTCAAAGTCCAGAAGCGCCAGCACATCGGGGAAGGCGGTCGAAATATCCTCGCCCGTGCGGGAATAAAGCCGCCGTGTGCCTGCGTCATTCACGGCCTGCACGCGGATGCCGTCCCATTTCCATTCGGCGGCATAGTCGCGCGGGTTCAGGGCGGCCAGATCGTCGGGGTTGGTGGGGGTCGCGAGCATCACAGGCCGGAACGGAGCACGCGCGGCCGAATCTGGGCGCGGGCCACCCTGCCCCCATGCGAACAGGTCCAGATAGGGGGGCGTCAGGCCGTGCCAGATTTCCTCGACTTCCGTCAGGGGGACATTGGCCCAGGTGGCAAAGGCCCCGCGCGCGAGCCGCGCCGAGACGCCCACGCGCATGGCCCCCGTGGCGAGTTTCAGATAGGCGTAGCGCTCGGACGCGCCCAAGCTGTCCAGCCGCGCGATGATCCGCGCAGGCAGGGCCGCGCGGGGGGTGCTTTGCAACTCTGCCACGACATCGGACAAGGTGGGGTCATCACTGCCCCCGCCGGGCCAGATGAGCGCGATCGTTTCCGCCAGATCGCCTACGAAATCGTAGCTGATTGCGAAAAGCTCCCCGTCCACACGCTCTGCCACCAACCCGCGCAACAGGGACGGCGTGACCTGCCGCAGGTCCAGATCGCCTGTCAGCGCGGCCAAGGCCAGGCCCCGCTCTGGGTCGGGCTGGGTGCTGAAATGGGCGGCCAGCAAGCGCTCTTTCCCCAGACGTTGCGGGGTGAAGGCCAAACGCTCAAGCAGGGTCGCGAAGGCGCGCAGGCTCATTCCGCGTCCTCCTCGTAGCCCACCAGATGCAGGGGTTTGGCGGCGCGCTGGTGCAGGGCGCACCAGCGGATCACGGCATCTTCGCGCCCATGCGTGACCCAGACCTGCGCGGGGTTCAATTCTGTGATGGTCCGCGTCAGGTCGGCCCAATCGACATGGTCCGAAATCACCAGCGGCAATTCCACGCCGCGTTGGCGCGCCCGCGCTCGCACCTGCATCCAGCCCGACGCGAAGCAGATCACCGGATCGGGGAAGCGCTGCGCCCATGTGGCAGCAAAGGCCGAGGGGGGCGCGATCACGATTGCGCCTGCGAAATCGGGCTTCTTGCCGCGTTCAATGGTCGCCGCGCGCAGATCGCCCAAGGGCACGCCCTGCGACACATGGTAATCGCACAGCTTCTGCAACGCGCCATGCACATGCACCGGCCCGTCATAGCCCGCTTGGCGCAAGAGCATAATGACGCGCTGCGCCTTGCCCAAAGCATAGGCTCCGATCAGATGCGCGCGGTCAGGGTTCGCGCGGACAGAGGCGAGGAGTTTTCCAATCTCGGCCAAGGGGTCGGGGTGGTGGAATACGGGCAGGCCGAAGGTCGCTTCGGTCACGAAGATATCGCACTGCACGGGTTCAAAGGGCGCGCAGGCGGGGTTCGCGACGCGGCTGTAATCGCCCGACACGACAATCCGCCCTTGCGCGCCTGTCACGGCAATCTGCGCGGACCCCAGCACATGGCCCGCAGGATGGAAGCTGACCGTGACCCCGCCCATCCGCAAGGGCCCCTCGGCCACCTGCACGGACCCCGCGAAACCCGCGCCATAGCGGATCGCCATAATCTCCAACGTCTGACGCGTGGCCATGACTGCCCCATGGCCCGCCCGCGCGTGGTCGGCATGGCCATGCGTGATCAGCGCGCGGGGGACTGGCCGCACGGGGTCGATGTGGAAATCACCGTCAGGGCAAAACAGGCCCTCGGGGCGCGGGACAAGCACGGGGGTTCACCTTTGGTTCACGCTTCCCGCAACCTGTCACGCGCAGCGCCGTTGTCAACCCGCGCCGAGTTTCGCGGCATCCCGCGCCATGGCTTCGCGCGTGGCATTGCGGCGATACCACATCGTGACCGCAGTCGAGGACAGCACGATGAACAGCGAATACAGGATCGGGATGATCAGCACCGCCTGTTGCTGCTCGCCCGTGAAGCTAAGCGTGATCACCAGCACGGCCAGCGGGCCGTTCTGGATGCCTGTTTCCAGCGAAATCGTGCGGGCGCGGTTCGTATCCTGCCCCAGCGCGCGCGCGACCCAATAGCCGAACAGCATCCCCACCAGCCCGATCCCGATGGTTGCGGCATAAATGTTCAGCCCGGTATCCAGCAGCAACTGGTAATTGCGCGGGACCCACGATCCGATCAGGAACAAGATCACCACGACCCCCATCAAGGACCCGATCAGTTCAATCGTGGCCCCGATATTTGCGTTCAGCTTGCGCAGGATCATGCCAAGGATCGTGGGCACCAAAAGCACCACCAGCACTTGCGCGACATTCGCAGGCGGGATGACATAGTCGCCCGAAACACCTGCAAGCCCGCCATAGAAGGACAGCAGAAGCGGCACCATCGCGACTGCGACCAGCGTGGAAACGGTCGTCATCATGATCGACAGTGCCAGCACGCCCTTGCTGAAATAGGCGAAGATGTTGGACGTGGTCCCCCCCGGCATACAAGCGATCAGGATAAGCCCCACGACCAGCGCGGGCGGCAGGTTCAGAAGCAGCGCTAAAGCGAAGCCAAGGAACGGCATGACTGCGAATTGCGACAGCAAGCCTACCAGAATGCCTTTGGGCTTGCGAAAGGCGATCTTGAAATCGCGCGGTGTCATGCTCGCGCCCATGCCCAGCATGATCACCATCATCATCACACCCAGAAGGGTCGTTTCCAGTTCGGTCAGCATCGGATCACCCCTTATTCGCGACTTCAGCGCGGATTTCTGCCTTCAGATCCTTGCGCAGGATTTTCCCCACAGGGGATTTCGGCAATTCATCGCGGATGATGACGGATTTCGGCACCTTGTAGGGGGCCAGATATTTGCGGCAATGGGCGATGACCGCCTCGCGCGTGACCTGCTCGGCCACGTCGGGGTTCTGGACGACATAGGCGCGCACGGCCTCGCCCGTGGCCGCGTCCGGTGTGCCCACGACAGCCGCTTCCAGCACCGAATCGAGCTTGGCCAGACAATCTTCGACCTCGTTCGGATAGACGTTGAAGCCCGACACCAGAACCAAGTCCTTCTTGCGGTCCACGATGCGGAAATAGCCGTCCGGTTCCATGACGGCCACGTCGCCTGTGAACAACCAGCCGTTTTGCAGCGTCTTTTCGGTTTCCTCGGGCCGCTGCCAATAGCCCAGCATTACCTGCGGGCCGCGTGCGATCAATTCGCCGGGCTGACCGGGCTCAACAAGCTTGCCGTCGTCATCGACCAGCGCGATATCCGTCCCCGGCACGGGCACCCCGATAGAGCCGGGGCGCTGCGGTTGGTCAATCGGGTTGAAAGTCAGCACCGGCGCGGATTCGGTCAGCCCGTAGCCTTCGGAAATGCGCTTGCCGGTCATCTTCTGCCAGCGCTCGCCCACCGCCACATGCAACGCCGTGCCCCCCGCGATAGACCCCACCAGCGTTTTCGGCGGATAGGCCGCGAACCATTCTTCATTCATCAGCGCGTTGAACAGGGTGTTCACGCCCACGATCCATGTCACGGGGTAATTCTCGAGCGCGCGCTGGATATTCTGCACCGGGCGGGGCGAGGGCACGAGGATGTTGCGCGCGCCCATGAAGAAGAACGTCATCAGGTTCGCGGTGAAAGCGAAGATGTGATAGAGCGGCAGCGCGGTCAGCACGCAGCTATCCTTGTTCATATAAACACTGCCCATCGCCTTGACCTGTTCCAGATTGGCCAAAATGTTGCCATGCGTCAGCATCGCGGCTTTGGCCACGCCGGTCGTGCCGCCCGTATATTGCAGCAGCGCCAGATCGCCCGGCTGAAGCGCGGTCCAATCCGTTACGCGCGGGGCCTTGGCGCCCTTCTTCAAGGCGCCGCGCAGGCGCAGGACGGGGATGTTGAGCGCAGGGATCGCAGGCAGCGTGCGCGACCAGACCTTTTGCACCCCGCGCACGATGGTATTGGGGATGGCGGGGAAAAATTCCGACACGCCCGCCAGCACGACATGCTTGATGCCGGTCTGGGGGATCACCTCGGCCAGCTTGTCGGCGAACATGTCGCTGATGATCAGCACCTCCGCCCCGCTATCGTTGAACTGGTGGATCATCTCGGACGGCGTATAGAGCGGGTTGGTGTTCACCAGCACGCAAGACGCCTTCAACGCGCCGAACACCACGACCGGGGTCGCCAAGCCATTAGGCAATTGCACGGCCACCCGCGCGCCGGGCTTGACCCCGCAGACATGGCGCAGGAAGGACGCAAAATCATCTGCCATCGCGCCTGTTTGCGCATAGGTCAGCGTGCCGTTCATGCCATTGGGCACAACGCAGGTAAACGCTTTGCGCTTTGCATGCTGCCTCGCGGCATCGTCAGCCAAAGCCGCAAGGCTCGCATAGGGCGATGGGGCCAAATCGTGCGCGATTTGTTGGCCGTAGGCGGCCAACCACGGACGGTTGGGTGCGGAATAGGTCAAGCGATCCTCCCTTGATCCGCATTCTCCGGTGCGGATGTCTGCGTTGATCCTGTGCGACAATTCCGTGTCAGGCAAGCCCTGACGTTATGTCGCAGCCAAGTTGCGACCCAGCGTCACGAAATCACGTTGCAGGCAGCGCGAAGCCCGCTTCCCGCATCAGACGGTCAGAGTTTTCTTCGACAGCACTTTCCAGATTGGCCAAAAACGCGCGCATATCCTGCCCAGCCGGGATCGGGTCCAGAAACTCGACCACGGCCAGCCCCGGCTTGCGCAACATGCTGCGCTTGGGCCAAAAGACCCCCACATTCGCCGCGACAGGCACGCAGGTCTGACCAAGTTGGTCATAAAGAACTGCCGTCCCCACCTTGTAGGGCATCGACACCCCCGGCGCGACGCGCGTGCCTTGCGGGTAGATGATCAACTGCCCGGCTTCTTCCTGACCCAGAGCCACACGCCGCGCCATATCCTTGATAGCCGCGCCCCTCTTGCCGCGATCCACGGGCACGCAATCCAGCATCTTCGCATACCAGCCCAGAAACGGTGTCCACATCAATTCGCGCTTCATCACGAAGCGGGCTTTGGGCAGGGCGTTGAAGATCAGGATGATATCCAGAAACGATTGGTGCTTGGCCGCAATCAGCGCGGCCCCCTGCGGCACCACTCCGCGCACTTCGCTGCGCAACCCCACCAGCACGCGTGCGGACCAGATCACATAGCGGCAATAGGCTTTGCAGGCCGCGCGCGCATAGTCTCGGTTGAACAGGGCGAAGGGCAGATAGCCTACGGCGATGACGGCCATCATCACATACATCGCCACAATGAACACAAAAGAGCGGATCGCCTGACCCATCACGTCACTCCCCGCAGAACCCGAAATGCTGTGGTCCAAGTCGCCACAAACGCGATGGCCGTCATGACGACGGGCATCAGCAAGGGCAAAGCCCAGCTTCCGCCATCAAAGCCCAGATCAACCAGCGTGCCTGCATTGTCATCAGGCAAGGCCAGCAGCACGGCCAGCCCCGCAAGCGTTCCCAATCCCGCCCCCAAGGCCGCGCGGCGGGTCAGGCGGCGGACAAACGCACGCGCGATGAACCGATCCTGCGCGCCCACAAGACGCAGCACGCGAATGACCTGCGCATTCGACGCGAGCGCCGCGCTTGCCGCAAGCGTCACCATCGCGGCCACAACCCCGCCGATCAAGGCAAGCGACAGGGTGGCCAGCATCTGCATCCGCCGCGCGCCATCCACAAACGGCGCACGCCAGCGGGTGTGATCGTCATAGACAGCACCGGGGGCTTCAGCGGCCAGTCGCAGACGCAGGCCCTGACGGTCGGGACCTGCATCGGTCTCCGTGACCTCGATCAGCCGGGGCAGGGGCAGCGTATCGAGCGGTAGGTCGGGACCAAGCCAGACTTCCAAGAGTGCGGCTTGCTCGTCCGTGCCCATTTCGCGCGCAGACGCAATACCGGGTGTTGTGCGCAGAACATCCATAACAACAGCCAGTTGCTCGGCCATCTCCTCGGGTGGGGCGGACAGGCGCACGGTCGCCGATTGCGCGAGCGAGGCCGCCCAGACATCTGCCAGCCGGGCTGAACTGACCGACAAGGCCAAAGCAAAGACGGCCAGAAACGCCATGGCCGCACTCGACAGGCTGACCAGCCACACCCCATGCCCCTTCGGCGGGACAACCAGATCACGCACCCGGTTCAGATCGCGCGCGGCACTCATAGTTCTGCCCCGGCGGCAATCACCTTGCCGCGCGACAGCCGCAAGACGCGGGTGCTGACTTGCGTTTTGACAAAGCGGATCAGGTTCAGATCATGCGTAGCAATCAGGATCGCCGTGCCCATGCGATTGAGTTCAACCATCAATGCCATCAAGCGTTGCGACATATCCCAATCCAGATTACCTGTCGGTTCGTCGGCCAAAAGCACATCGGGCGAGGCAATGATAGCCCGCGCCAAGGCTGAGCGCTGCCGCTCGCCCCCTGACAGCGTTGGCGGCAAAGCATCTTTCTGGCCCCCCAGCCCAACCCAAGCCAGCAGGTCGTGCAAGTCCCCTTCCACCACAGGACGACCCGTCACGGAAAGCGGCAGCGCGACATTCTGCGCCACGGTCAGGTGATCCAGAAACTGGCAATCCTGATGCACAACCCCGATGCGCTGGCGCGTGCGGGCCAGATCATCGCGCGACATGCTCTCCAACCCCTTGTCGAACACGCTGACGCGGCCCTGACTGGGAATCAACTCTCCATAGCACAGCTTCAGAAACGTGCTTTTGCCCGACCCGGAAGGGCCCGTCAGAAAGTGAAAACTTCCCGGCTCCAGTGTCAGGGTGGCATCCTGAAACAGGGCACCACCACCGTAATCATGGCCAACAGAGTTGAAAACGATCATCTGATAATTTGCCTGTGCAGCCCTACGGAACCCATCGTGGCAGTTACTACTGTTGTTTTTGCACCATTGCTACCGCGCTGCGCGACGAAAGCGGTCAATAAACTTGGAAGCGCGCGAAGGGCTTGCTACAACAAGTTAACGAATGGGCGCGCGTCGGGGCAGGGTGCAGAACGATGGCAGAGCAGTATCAATGCGGATAACATGCCCCAATTGTCTGGCACAATACGAGATCGAGGCAGACTTGCTCTCGGCTGATGGTCGTGACGTGCAATGTTCCGCCTGCGATCATGTTTGGTTTCAAGCAGGACCTGCGCGCAAAACCTTCCGAGCGTCTGCTGTCCCTGAAGCCGATGGTGTGCCACCGAAAAAAGATACGCACCCACCCGTTGCAGCGGCCGCAGCGCCCGGCCCCGAGGAAAGTGACACGTTCGAAGCTCACCCGAAACCAGACACCCCTCAGACCCCGTCTGGATTGCGCAAACTTGACCCGTCAGTTTCCGAGATATTGAAAGAAGAAGCGCGCTTTGCCGAAGAAGCGCAAAAGCGCGAACGCGCACAAGTCGAGGTTCAACCGGATCTGGGCTTGCTGGGTGGCGGACCTTGGCCCACCGCATCGCGTCCGGAACATCCAACAGATACCAGAACTGACATGCCAGAGGCGCGGCTATCCGCGCCACCTGCCTTTCCAGATATCGACGATGTCAGCGCGACGCTTGAACCCTTGGGCGCGCGGCAGCCGCAGAAGGGCGAGGGTTACGAGTTGCCCGCCACAGCACAAGAACGACAACGTTCTTTCCTGAGCGGCTTTGCGGTGCCGCTTGCGATCGGGCTGGTGCTGGTGCTTCTGTATCTGATTGCGCCGATTGTTGCGGCAGCATTGCCCGCATCTGCACCTCTGGCGCACGGCTATGTGCAAGCCGTCAATAGCCTTCGCACCATTTTGTTTACGGCGCTAGGGATGAATTAGAGCCTGTTGCGCAAAAACCGGTTCCCACTTTTGCGCAACAGGCTCTAATTCCCCCCGAAAATAGCCCCCAAAACCCCACGGATCGCGTCTTGAAGGCCGCTTTCAGGAGCAGGCGGCGCCGCGGGCGTGCGCGCTGGTGCAGGGGCTTCGATGATCGGGCGCTGCGGCACCGTCATCGGCAATGGGCGCGCGGGCAGGCCCTGATGCACCCGCACCATCACCTCGCGCCAGATTTCAGCAGGCAGGCCGCCGCCTGTGACCCCGGTCAGCGGGGAATTGTCGTCATAGCCCATCCAGACCCCAGCCACATAATCCGCTGTGAAGCCAATAAACCACGCATCGCGCGCGGCTTGTGTGGTGCCGGTCTTGCCTGCGGCCTGACGCCCCTGCAAACGCGCGCGCCCGCCTGTGCCATCTTCAAGCACTTGCGTCATCATCCACGTCAGCATCCGCGCCGAGTTTTCCGAGATCACACGATCCCCATATCCATCGGATTGCGAAAACAGTGCAGAGTTCTGGCCCAGCAGCGACAATTCCTGAATTCCATAGGGCCGCACGGCGATGCCACCGCTCAGAATGCCTGCATAGGCCGCCGTCATGTCGAGCAAGGTCGATTCGGACGCCCCAAGTGCCAGCGCCGGACCTTCGGCCAATTCGCTGCGCAATCCGAACTTGTTGGCCACTTCCCGCACCCGCGCGCGCCCCATCGCCTCTGATATGCGCACAGCGGGGGTGTTGAGAGATTTTGCCAAAGCCTCGGTCAAGGTCACGAAGCCACTGAACCCGCCGCCGTAATTGCGCGGCGACCAAGGACCTGAGCCGGGAATGTTGATGGTGAGCGGGGCGTCCTCGACAATGTCGAACGGCTCGAAGCCATTTTCCAGCGCCGCCGCGAACAGGAATGGCTTGAAGGATGACCCAGTCTGGCGAATGGCCTGCGTCGCTCGGTTGAAGCCGCCGACACTTGCATTGCGCCCCCCGAACATGGCCCGCACCGCACCATCGGGGGACAGGACCACAACAGCGACCTCGGCTTCTGACCCGGCACGGACGCGGTTTTCAAAGACGCTGCGCACCGCATCTTCGGTCGCGGCCTGTAAGCGCGGGTCAAGTGTTGTGCGCATGACCACATCTTCGGTGGTTTCGCGCGTCAAGAAGGACGGGCCACTTTGCATCAGCCAATCGGCAAAATGAATGCCGCGCGTCTGCTCGGCGCTGCTGGACAAGGTGGCGGGATAGGCGCGCGCCTCGGCCACTTCATGCGCGCTCAGATAGCCTTGTTCGGCCATCAGGCCAATCACCACATTCGCCCGTGTCTGCGCGCGCTCAAGGTTCCGGGTCGGCGCATACAGCGACGGCGCGACCAGAAGGCCCGCCAACATCGCGGCTTCGGACGGTCCGACCTGCGTGGCTGATCGTGCGAAATAGCGCTGCGCTGCGGCTTCGAACCCCCGGGCCCCTGCCCCAAGGAACGCGCGGTTCATGTAGATCGTCAGGATCTCGTCCTTGGTGAACTTCGCTTCCAGCGCGAAAGCATAGGGCAGTTCCTGAATCTTGCGCCAAACATTGCCGCGGCGGCAATCGGCCTCGTAGGCCGCCTCGGACGCCCATTTCGTCGGGTCATACACAGCACCCAAACAAAGCAGTTTCGCGGTCTGCTGCGTGATCGTAGACCCGCCTGCGCCAGAAAATGCACCGCGCCCACTGGCCAGATTGCCCCGGATCGCCCCCGCGATCCCACGCGGCGAAATACCCAGATGCCAGTAGAAGCGGCGATCTTCCGTGGCGATGATGGCATTCTTCAAATGGGGCGAGACTGATTGCGCGGTCACGATCCCGCCGAATGTCTCGCCGCGCCACGCGAATGTCCCGCCATCGGCGTCGATCATGGTGACAGATCCGCGCGCGCGTTGGTCCAGTAGCGTCTCGAGCGGGGGCAGTTGGGAATAGAACCAGCCCGTCGCCAAGCCAAGGATCAGCGCGACAATGGCAACAATCCGCCACGCAACGCCCCAAACAATGCGCCAGATGAAGGACACGAGGCCGCGAACAAAGCGCGTAACGATATTGCCGCTTGCAGGCTTTTTGGGGGCTTTGGGTGCAGATTTGCTGCGCGGCGCCGCGGAATGAGCCTGCGCACGCGGTTGCGTGGCGCGCCTGTCGGCGACCAAACGTCCCTTGCCGTTTCCGTTTCCCGCCATCTGCCGCCTGCTTTGTCTCGCGCTTGTCCCTGCGGACACAGTGCCTGTTCTTTGCGGGCCTTTTGCCAAAAATCGGCCAAGGTTGCCAGAAGATTTCCAATTCCCTCGCGCGGCTTTGTCCGATTGCCCGATTCCATTAAGCCTATTTTTTATGCAGTGATGCAAATTTAGTCACCATCGGCAGGAAATTACGCATTTCGCAGCCATCTTGCCCGCACGCCCCCGTTGAGCCGCCCCCCCGATGTGGCGTCATTGCGCAGTGAGGCCCAATGGGTCCCTGCAAACGAAAGGGGAAACACCGTGAAATACATCGTTGCGGCAATTAAACCGTTCAAGCTCGAAGAGGTGCGCGAAGCGCTCACCTCGATCGGGGTGCGCGGCATGATGGTGTCTGAAATCAAGGGCTTCGGCGCGCAATCTGGCCATACCGAAATCTATCGCGGGGCCGAATATGCCGTGAATTTCGTGCCCAAGCTAAAACTGGAAATCGCAGTGGCCGATGCGCTGGTCGATCAGGTCGTGGACACGCTGCAAAAGACAGCGCGCACCGACAAGATCGGGGACGGCAAAATCTTCGTGCTCGACCTGCTGGCCGCGACCCGCGTCCGCACCGGCGAGACCGGCGACGACGCGCTCTGACAGGCTGACCCCTCGGGAAAAGATCATAAAGGAAAGATGCTCATGCAACTCAAGAAAGTCCTTCCCCTAGTTGCGGCAGCCGTGTTGCTGCCAAGCTTGGGTTTCGCCCAAGAAGCGGCCGAAGCCGCAGAAGAAGTCGTTGACGCTGCAGCGGCTGTCGCCACATTGAACACCGAAATGGTGTTCATCATGAACACGCTTCTGTTCCTGATCGGCGGCTTCCTCGTGTTCTTCATGGCCGCTGGCTTTTGTATGCTGGAAGCCGGGCTTGTGCGGTCCAAGAACACAACGATGCAGCTTCTGAAGAACGTGGCGCTGTTCAGCCTCGCATCGTTTGCATATTTCATCGTGGGCTTCAACCTGATGTATCCGGGCGATGCCTGGATCATCGAAGGCTGGCTGGGTGGCTTCTCGGCCACATCGCTTGAACCTGTGGGTGTCGATGCCGCAGGCGTTGCAGATGTGACCTATGCCTCGGTCGGGTCTGACTTCTTCTTCCAGCTCATGTTCTGCGCAGCAACCGCTTCTATCGTGTCCGGCGCCGTCGCCGAGCGCATGAAGCTGTGGCCCTTCCTGATTTTCGTGCTCGTGCTGACTGGTCTGCTCTACCCGATTTCCGCAAGCTGGAAATGGGGCGGCGGATTCCTGGATGAAGCAGGCTTTCTCGACTTCGCAGGCTCGACTGTCGTTCACTCGGCTGGTGGCTGGGCGGCTTTGGCAGGCGTGATCGTGCTGGGTGCACGGACGGGCAAATACGGCAAAGATGGCCGCGTGGCCGTGATGCCGGGCTCGAACCTGCCCTTGGCAACGCTGGGCATGTTCATCCTGTGGCTGGGTTGGTTCGGCTTCAATGGCGGCTCGCAGCTTGCCATGGGCACGATTGGCGACGTCGCTGACGTCAGCCGCATCTTCGCCAACACCAATGCAGGCGCGGCCGCTGGCGCGATTGCAGCCCTGATCCTGAGCCAATTGCTGTACAAGAAGCCTGACCTGACCATGGTGCTGAATGGCGCGCTCGCTGGTCTGGTGTCGATCACCGCAGAACCGCTGACCCCCTCGCTGGGCATGGCAACGATCATCGGCGCCATCGGTGGTATCATTGTTGTGCTGGTCGTGCCGCTGCTCGACAAGCTGAAGATCGACGACGTAGTCGGCGCAATCCCCGTTCACCTCTGCGCCGGGATCTGGGGCACGCTGGCTGTGGTGCTGACGAACGAAGATGCGACCCTGATGGCGCAATTGACCGGGATCGTTGTCGTTGGCGCGTTCATGTTCGTGACCTCTCTGGTGTTGTGGTTCATCCTGAAAGCTGTGATGGGCATCCGCGTCAGCGACGAAGATCAGATCAATGGTCTGGACAACTCTGAACTGGGCATGGACGCCTACCCGGAATTCGGTCGCGGCTAAGGCCCCTCCTCGCGAAAGCAAGAAAGCCCGGTCCTGCGACCGGGCTTTTTCTGTGGGGTAGAGGATGGTGCGCAAAAGCGCGCTAGATCAGGCTGATGTTTGATAGAAACATCAGCCTGATCTGTCTTTTTGCTGGTCGCGTGATGAAGAAAACCGGATCCCACTTTTCCTCATCACGCTCTCGCCGCAGATCAGGCCGTGTTCGCGACACTGTCAAGCGCTTGTGTCGCGCAAGACAGCACAACTTCGCGCGTGCAGATCGCGCGGCGCAAGCCAGCATCATGGCTGATAACGACCACCCCCATACCTCGCGCACGCGCCAAGGGGAGCAGCGCCTGCCACAGCTCTTGAGCGGCCAAGGCATCAAGCTGGGCAGTGATCTCGTCGCAAATCAGAATCCGAGTGGACGGGATCAGGAAACGCGCAAGTGATATCCGCGCAAGTTCGCCCCCCGATACCTCACGCGGAAAACGGTCGAGCCATGCGGGGCCAATGCCAATTGCGGAGTGGATATCAGGATCGACTGGCCCGCCATTGGCCAGCACGTCGCGCAGCCGCCAGCGCGGATCGACGGCCAGTTCAGGCGTTTGCGGGACATGCTGTACAGGACCGGGCGGCGGCGGCAAGGGCGCGTCCTGCCACAACACACGACCCGCATCTGGTCGCAGCGCACCGGACAGGATACGCGCGAGCGTCGATTTGCCAACACCAGAGGGGCCGGATAGCCCCACAACCTCGCCCTCGGTTACGTGCAAGGACAAATCGCGCAAGACCGGGCGGCCGTGATAGGCGTGGGACAGGTTAAGGGCCGTTAGCACGCCTGTCCCCAATGCTGCGCTGCCCAAAGCCTGCGACTGAAAGGATGTTGCAGCCCGCCCGCGCCAAAGGCTGCAGCGGGGGCAGTTTCGACCATCTGACCATGGTGCAGGATCGTAACCTGTTCGGCGCGGGCCACAAGCCGGGGCAAATCGTGGCTGATGACCAGAACACCCACCCCACCCCGTGCAATGGCGGCCAGCAGGTCAAGCACTTTGTCAGCCGTGGCAGGGTCAAGGCCAAGTGTCGGTTCATCCGCCACCAGATATGGCGCCCCTGTGGCCAAGGCCGTCGCGATCAGCGCGCGTTTGGCCATACCGCCCGATAATTCGTGTGGCCAAGCGTCAAGCGTGGCCTCTGGCAAACCAACCGCGCGCGCCAATGTGACCGCCTGCGGGGCAGCCCCTGCCAGCCGCGCCATGCGGTCCATCTGCGCACCTACGCGCATCAGGGGGTCGAGCGCATCAACCCCTTGCGGGGCAAGCCCAATATCGCCTGTGCGCAGCGCGCGGCCATCGACACGCATTTGTCCCGACACAAGCGCATTGCGCGGCAGCAATCCCAAAAGCGCCTCGGCCACCAAGCTCTTGCCGGCGCCGGAGCCGCCCACCAACCCCCTCAATGCCCCGCGCGGCAAAGTCAGGTCCACGCCGTCGAGCACGTCGTCGCACAGCCCGTCATGGCGGCGAAAGCGCACGGACAAGGCTTCCACCCGCAGCATCAGGCGACGCCTTCGGTCGGGTCGGCTGCGCGGCGCAGGGTTTCGCCGAACATCTCGAAGGACAGCGCGACCGCCACAAGCCCCATGCCGGGGAACAAAGCAAGCCACCAATGCCCCGCCAGAATGCCGCGGAAGCTTTCCGACAGGATCACCCCAATAGATGGCAAATGCGGTGGAATGCCAAGCCCAATGAAACTAAGCCCCGCTTCATGCAACACGGCATGGGGAAAGATCAGCACAAAGCCCGCCACGATTTGCGGCAGCAGGTGCGGGGCCAGATGGCGGCGCGCGACCCAAACGCGGCTGCGGCCCAAAGCGCGCGACACTGCCACGAAGTCAGAGGTGGCAATTGTCTGCGCCTCTAGTCGCAGCAAGCGCGCCAAGCGTGGCCAATGGGTCAATCCAACCGCCACGATGACCCCCGTCATGCCGCCGCCCGCCGCATAGGCCACAAGCAGGATCAAGACAAAATGTGGCAGGCCCAAGGCCATCTCGCTCGCCACGCCCACAATGCGGTCGGCTGTGGTGCTGAACGTGGCGATCAGACCAAGCGCCACCGCGATCATCGTCGAGATGAAGGCCGCGAACAGCCCCACTTGCACCGACACCGCCAGAGCAGCGAGCGTCCGCGCGAGCATGTCACGCCCCAAGGCGTCGGTGCCGAAGGGATGCGCCAAGGACGGTGACAAGTTGCGCGTCAGGTGGTTGACGTCGGTGCTGCTTTGCGCAAGCGCCAAAGCGCCCAAGAGCACACACAGAAAAAGCGTCAGTACAATCCCGCCACGCCACACCAAAGCCCGCCGCACGGGCGAGGCAAGGGCAGGAAGCGGCGCAGCGGTCATCGTCACTTCGGAACCCTCAAGCGCGAATCGGCGACCCGCGCGGCGATATCGGCCAGCAGGTTGCCCAGAAACACAAACAAGAGCGTGGCCAAAGCAATTCCCAAAAGAAGTGGCGCATCCCCCCCGGTTGCCGCGCGCATCGTGGCTTGCCCCAGACCGGGCCAGGCGAAGATCGACTCGATCAGGATCGAGCCGCCAATCAACTCGCCCGCGCCCGCCAGATGCAGCGTCAGCGCAGGCCCGATGGCATGGCGCGCGCCCCAGCGAAACACCAGCGGGACGGGACGCGCGCCATGCGCGATCAGGTGGCGCGCAGCCGGGCTTTCCAGAAACGCCGTGGCTCGTGCGCGCGTATGCAGGATCAGGGGCGCGATACCCACGATGGACAGCGTCACCACGGGCAGCACCAGATGCGGCAGGCGGTCCGCAACGCTTGTTTCGGCCAGCGTTTGGCCCGGCGGGGCCATGCAGCAGGTGGGTAGCCAGCCCAGGCCCACGGCAAAGACCGCGATCAGCAGAATAGCCACCCAGAAGCCAGGGCTAGATGCCAGCACCACTGCAACCGCTCTGAGCGCCCGATCCACCCATCTATCCCGCAGGGCCGCAGACAGCAGACCGAGCGCGAAGCCCAAGACCAAGGCCAAGGCGAAGGCGAGCGCGATCAGGACGAAAGACGCGCCCGCGCGGGTGGCCATCACATCCAGCACCGGGGCGTTGAACGTGATCGAATCGCCGAAATCGCCCTGCACCAGATTGCCCAGCCAGGCCAGAAAGCGGACGGGTGCGGGCTCATCAAGCCCCCATGCGCTTGCAATTGCTTCGCGCTGCTCTGGTCCCACCAGCGCCACGCGCGCGCCCACATAGGCTTGCACCGGATCAATCGGCGCGAGCGAGACCAGCGTGAACAGCCCCACTATCGACAGCGGCAACAGCCAAGCGAGCCGGATCATCCGGTCCATTACAAGCCGGGTGATCCAATGGCCGCTCATGGGCAGGTCCATGTCCAGTCTTGCAGGCCATGGGTGATGGGAAAGCCGTGGCCATGCGGGTGGATCTGCAGCGGCCCAAGATCAAGGCAGGCATTGACCCAGTAATTGTGATCGATATTCACCAGCCACGCCCAAGCAGCATCCCCACGCGCGCCAAAGCCTGTCTGTCCGTCCCATTGCGCGGCCTGCCAATGCGGGATCGAGGCTTCAAAACTCGCCGCCGCCTGCGCCGCATCGAAATGGGCATCCACGACCGGGTTCTGGTAGAAGCCTGTGTTGAACCACTCCACGCCCGCGAAACTGCCGTGGTAAAGCGCGAAAATCTCGGACGGGTCATGCGCGCCCCAGCCAAACAGAACCGCTTGCGAGTGCATCAGCGTTGCAATGTCATCCCAACCCTTGCCAGCGGGCTCAA
The DNA here is from genome assembly GCA_046296275.1 of Roseinatronobacter sp. GTDB lineage: Bacteria > Pseudomonadota > Alphaproteobacteria > Rhodobacterales > Rhodobacteraceae > Roseinatronobacter. The sequence continues at coordinate 53,176 of JBKBLP010000009.1, forward strand.
TGGCAATGCCCAAAGCGCGGGCCTGTTGCGCCACACCCAGCGCAAGCGCCTGCCGCAAGCTGTCAGAGGCCGGATAGATCAACGTGAAGGCCGCGCGCAGCCCGTCGCGCACCCGCACCCCGTCGCCGCCCATGACCCAGCCTGCTTCCTCCAAGGTCGCGACGGCCGCTGCCAGATCATTGCCCGGCACATGCGCGGCGAGATTGTCCCAGGGCAGCTTGTCCACTGGCCCGAAAGCGGGCGCGCCATGTCCATTGAGCGCCAGCGCCACCAGCGCATCCCGGTCCAGAAGCTGGTTCAGCGCGACCCGGATCGCGCGATCGGCGGTCACATCATTGCCCTTGGGTTTGCCATCCTCTGTGGTCTGCCCGCCTGCGACCATCGGAAACATCACCCCGCGATTGTCGACTGTGGGCACATGCAGGGCCACCATCCCCTCGGGCGGGTTATCCGCATCGAGCGGCGCCACGGCCACAAGCTGCGCTGTCCCGGCGCGCGCGAGGGCAAGGTTCGTCGCTTCATCGCCAAAGACGAAGGTCACGCGCGGGAAGGCAATCGCGCCGCCATGCCAATGGGGGTTGGGTTCCACAATGAGTTGCGCGCCCTCGCGCCACTCGACCATCTGGAACGGCCCGGCCCCCACGGGCGCGCGCGCGTAACCCGGCCCGTAACTGGCCTGCGGCACAATCCCCAGACTGGCCAGATGCCCCACGAAGGTGATTTGCGGGCGCGCAAGGTCCAGCGCGACCGTGTCCGGCGCAACAACGCGCGCTTCGCGCAAGACGCTCAGATCGGCAAGCCCGCCTGCGTCGCGGGCAGTGTTGAAGGTAAACGCCACATCCTCGGCTGTCAGGGGCGTGCCATCGGAAAAGCGCGCATCCTCGCGCAGCGTGATCGTCCATGTCAGGCGATCGTCGGACAGGGTCCAAGCCGTTGCCAGATCACCCACAAGGGTCATGTCCGTGTCCAGTTTCAACAGGGTCGCCTGAAACAGCGGATTGCCATAGCGCCCCCAGCCCATGATCGGATCAAAACCGCCTGCCGGCTCGCCCCCGACGGCGAGGATCAGCGGCGGCGCGTTCTGCGCCCAGAGCGGGGCGGACAAAACACCGGCAAGGGTCAGGGCGGCAAGAGCAGGACGCATGATGATTCCGTATGAAGTATCTTCTTCTACTTCATACATCGCGTGCGTGGCAGCAGTAAGCAAGCATAATCCGTGCGCCGCCGAAAAATTTTGCAAGCCTGCCTAGAAACTGTTCCGAATTTTCATATGGCTATGGCTGTGCGGCGCTTCGCCACCATGGGAATGGGTTTCCACTTCCTCGGAGATTGGTGTCAATGCGACCGCACCATGCCGCACCCCCCGCTCCTGAAACAACTCGCGCGCATAGGTCCCCACACGCGCGACAGGCCCTTGAACAATCACGATATCGATCGTTTCGTGATGGTTGACGGGCACCGACGCCGTGAACATGATCTCGTCATGCCGCCCCATCCGCGATTCTCGGATCCGGCGCGACAGTTCCGACATTGACTGATCCACCGCGCAGGAAATCACTCCGATACATTCGGCGCGCGTATCCTGCGGTGGCAGCGCGGCGAGCCCCGCGCGCACCAGATCGCGAATGGCTTCGGACCTATTGGCGACTTTGGCGCTGTCGATATAGGCATCAAGCGCCTGCGCCAGTTCGGGGTCGAGCGTTATCGTGGTACGGATCATAGGCGGCCCCTTTTGTCCTGACCTGTCGCGCCAGCATAGCCGCGCGGGGAACAGGGATAAAGGCTTGGTTTCACATACCGCCCAGCCATTGGGCCGCCGCCACCAGCGCTTGCCCAAAAGCAAGGCTTCCGTCATTGGCGGGTAGCCGCGTGTGGTGCAGCACAGGCAGACCGTTGAGCGCGTGCAGCGTTTCCGCAAGCAGCCGCGCATTCTGAAAACACCCACCGCTCAGGATAACAGCTTGCGCCTGACCGCCCGCCAGCGCGGCACGCGCCTGCACAGCGAAGGACTGCGCAAGCCCCGCATGAAAGCGCGCGGCCATATAACCCACATGGGCCCCTGCCGCCTGATCCGCAAGCAACGCGCAGAAAAGCGGCCCGGCAGACATCTGCGGCCCGTCGCCCAGTTTGTACCCGGCTTTCCCGACAATCCCTGCGCATGCCGCTTCCAAGGCCATCGCGGCCTCAGCCTCGTGGCTTTGGCGGATAGGCGACAAGCCCAAGACCGCCGCAACAGCGTCAAACAAGCGACCAGCCGAGCTTGAGAGCGGCGCATTCATTCCAGCCTGAACTGCCCGCCGTAGCAAGGCGCGCGGCTGGTCCACGAAAATCGTGTCCACGAAATCACTATGCCCCGCCGCATCGAGCCGCGCCAAAGCATTGCGCCACGGCTCGCGGTTGGCCATATCCCCACCGGGCAGGGGGGCGGGGTCCAGCCATGCCAGTCGCGTGAAATCCGCATAATCGCCGAGCAGCACCTCACCGCCCCAGATCGTGCCATCGGGACCAAGGCCCAAGCCATCCAGCACAATCGCCGCCACCTTGCCACCATCGCGCGGCCAGCCATTTTCCCCCAGACAGGCCGCCAGATGGGCGTGGTGATGCCAGACCGGCGTCACGGGCAACCCCAACGCCCGCCCGGCTTGGGTGGAGCGAAACCCCTCATGCGCATCCACGGCCACCAGAGCGGGGCTGTGGTCAAAGAGCGCGCGGTAATCGCCCAGCGCCTTGGTGTATTCGTCCCAAGTCAACGGCTCGTCCAGATCGCCCAGATGGTGCGAGAGCAGCGCCTCGCCCGCCCGTGTCAGGCAAAACGCGCCTTTCATCTGCCCGCCCATGCCTAGGACTTGCGGCGCATCGTCAAAGCCGGGGGGCAAGGGAAAGGTCGAGGGCGCGCGCCCGCGCGCGTGCCGCAAGACCATCGGACCGGCAGGCGTTATCCGTTCCACCGAATCGTCCAGCCGCCGCGCGATGTCGCGATCATGCATCAGGAACGCATCGGCAAAGCCCGCCAGTTTCGCGCGGGCATCGGCATTGGTGATCACCTGCGGCTCGCCCGACAGATTGCCCGAGGTCATCACGAGCGGCCCGTCGAAAGCCCGCAGCAGGAGGTGGTGCAAGGGCGTGTAGGGCAGCATCCAGCCCAGTGTGCTCTGCCCCGGCGCGACACTGGGTGCGACCGCACCGCCCCCGTGGCACGAAATCAGCAGGATAGGCGCGGCCGGGTCCGACAGGCGCTCCGCCTCGCGGGCCGAGACCGCGCAGGACGCGGCAATCATCGGCAAAGTCCCCATCAGCGCAAAGGGCTTGGCGGGACGGCGCTTGCGCGCGCGCAACGCCGCCACAGCCGCTTCTGCGCGCGCGTCACAAGCCAGATGGAACCCGCCCAAGCCCTTGATAGCGACGATCTGACCTGCGCGCAGGGCGTCTGCGGCAAGCGCTATCGCATCGCCCGGCACCTCGGACCCGCCATGCTCCAGCCACAGCCGCGGCCCACAAACAGGGCAGGCCACAGGTTGCGCATGAAATCGACGATCAGAGGGGTCGGCATATTCGGCGCTACACTCTGGACACAGCGCAAACGGGGCCATCGTCGTCTGCCCCCGGTCATAGGGCAGCGCGCGCAGGATCGAAAAGCGCGGCCCGCAATGCGTGCAATTGGTAAAGGCATAGCCCGCGCGCCGCCCCGCGCCCGCAATCTCGGCCAGACAATCCGGGCAAGTCGCCGCATCGGGCGTCACGCGCGTGCGCACGGTCCCCGCCTCGCTCGCCCGAATGTCGAAACCCTCAGGCGCAGAGCCAAGCGCCCCGCCCATCTCGACAGCATCCACACGGGCCAGCAGCGGGGCCTGTTCGCGCAAGGCCCGCGCAAAGCCTGCCAGATCGTCGCCCCAGACTTCGATCAGCACGCCGGCGGCGTCATTCAGCACCCAGCCGCGCAGGCCCCGCGCGCGCGCCAAGGTCCAGACGAAAGGGCGATAGCCCACCCCCTGCACTTGCCCCCTGACCCTGATCCGCGCGCTTTCGATCATCGTGGTTTTATCTTGCCTCAAATACTCCGGGGGGGCTGGCCCGCAGGGCCAGCGGGGGCAGAGCCCCCCCTTCTTCAATGGACCGTGCAGACCATGCAGGGGTCGAAACTGCGCACGATATGCTGCACCGACAGCGGCGTATCCTCGCCGGGCGCGACGACCGCGCCCACCAAGGCGGCTTCAAGCGGCCCCGGCACACCATCACCGTCGCGCGGGCTGAAATTCCACGTCGTAGGCGCGATGATCTGATAGCCCGCGATCCGCCCCTTCTCGATCCGTAGCCAATGCCCAAGCGCGCCGCGCGCGGCCTCGACCAGTCCCACACCCTGCGCCTGATCGGGCAATTTTCCTTGCACCATGAACGCTTCCTCGGGCCGGATCGCGCGCGCGAGTTCCTCCATCAGCACCTGAAGCCGCGCGATTTCCAACAATCGCGCGCCCACCCGCGCAAGCACACCGCCGCCTTGGGCCGCAAGGTCATGTGCAAGCGGATGGCCGTCAATCACTTGCCGGGCAAGCGCCCCGCATTCGACGGGCAGCCCGTCCAGACGCGGTGCCTTGCACCAGCTATAGGCACTCTCGCGCATGGCTTCATCTGGCTCGGTCATCCCGCGCGCGGGGTGCAGCGTGTCCCCCAGCATCCAGGCATGGCTCACATCCTCGCGGATCGCCTCGAGGCCCAGGGGCCGCACTGCGCCGTCCTGCCACAGCCCCGCCGCAAAGGCCGGACGGTCGGCCAGGGGATAGGCCCCAAAGCTCAGATACCGCCCCGCGCCCTGCCCCATCCGCGCAAGGTCAAGGTCCGCGGCCACACGGAAAAACAGCCCCGCATCGCCTGTGCCCCAGCCCAAGGCCGCGTCTTGTGTGGGAAGTGCCGCAAATGCCTCTACCTCTGTCCCAAACAGGTCGCTTTCCAGAAACTGACGGAAGCCCGCCAAGGTGCCCAAAATCCGCACTCGGTCCGACAAGGTCGGCGCGCGCGTGACCCCGCCGGGCTGGATGGCGAGTGTATGCGGCCATTTGCCTGCCATCAGCCCCAGAACATGCATCAACTGCGCCCGCGCCGCCACGGCCCGCCGCGCGCCCGACCCTTCGAGCGCGCTGAAACGGGTCACCACATCCCCGTGCCATGCACGTGCACTGTATGCGGGGCGGGCAAAGTCGGGCATGAAGAACAGGTAGAAATGCGTCAGGTGATCGCAGATATTTTCGACCGCATGGATCAGCGCGGCCATCAGCGCCCCCTGCGGCGTGGGCGCAAGCCCCATCGCATCGCCCAAGGCGCGCGCGGCCGCCGCCGATTGGCTGATCGAGCAAATCCCGCAAATGCGCGGCGTGATCGTCAGCGCATCGCGCGGGTCGCGCCCTTCGAGCATCCGCTCGAACCCGCGATAAAGCGGCGCATTGACCTGCGCGCGCGCCACTTGTCCATCGCGGAGATCCAGATGCACTTCCAGATCGCCCTCAACCCGGTTGAAAGGGCCGACCACCAGCCGCGCTTCGGTCATGGGCGGGGCTTTCGCAGAGTGGGTGGAACTTCGACCCGATCAGCGACAGCATTGCGCGCAATCCGCTCGGGCGTGGCGGCCTTCGACAGCGAGGCGAGCGCCATAAACCACGCTTTGGGCATATCCGTGGGCAGGCCCACCGGAATCCCCGCCACCTTGGGCGTCTGCGTGAAGGGGTGGCGGGGGTTTTCAAATTCGGGCGCCGTGCAACTGATGCAGGGATAACCGCCCTTGGTGCAGGACCCCGCCCCGTTCCAGGGCCGAATATTGCAATCCCCCACGGCTTGGGTGCCGATGCAGCCCAGATGCTCCATCATGCAGCCTTGGTCGGACAGGTCGCGCGCACTGGCCTTGTATTCGTAGAATTCGTTCTTGGGGCAGCCGTGATGGACCAGATGATCGGCATAGAAGCGCGGGCGTGCGTAGCCGTCCAGACCGCGCGCGGCCAAAACCCCGCCCGCCAGCATCACGAGCGTATCCAGCACCCAGCCCGGATGCGTGGGACAGCCTGCGACATTGATCACCGGCAGACCCGTCGGGTCGCGAAAATCCGCTGCAAGCAGCCCCCCCGGATGTGCGCCTTCATATTGGACCCCAACAGCATCTGATGGGTTATCCCCCGCTGTCGTCACCCCCCCATAGGCCGCGCAAGTGCCCACAGCCACGACATGGCGCGCGCGCGGGGCCAGATCGCGCACCCAGTCCAGCATGGACCGCCCCGTGCCCGTCAGAATCTGGTAGCGCCCCGTGCCGCGTGGACCACGGGCAATCGCCCCCTCGATGCAGAGCACATCAAGCGCGACCACGCCCGCGCGCACATCGTCAAGCAAGGCGCGCACCTCCGCCCCACTGGCCGCGCTGAAGGCCGGATGCCACAGAACCTTGATCCCCGCCGCCGACAGCGTGCCGAACAGATCGGGGTTTTGCGCGCACAAAAGCGACATGGTGCAACCGCCGCAGCCCGAGGCTTGCAACCAGAGCAGGTTCATGCCGGTGCCTTGGGCGTGAGGGGGAGTTCGAGCCGAAAACAGGTTCCCTGCTCTTGCTTGGGGCATAAAGCGAGCGTGCCGCCATGTTCCTCGGCGATCTTGTGGCTGATGGACAGACCCAGCCCTGTGCCCTTGCCCACAGGCTTGGTGGTGAAGAACGGGTCAAAAATCATCGGTTGCACATCGGCGGGAATGCCGGGGCCATTGTCGAACACGGTCAGCACGGCCATGTCCCCCTCAACTGCGCAGGCGAGCACGACCTCGCCCCCCGGCTGACCTGACAGCACATCAAGCGCGTTCTGCACCAAATTCATCACCACCTGCTGGATATGCCCCGCGCGCCCCTGCACCATAAGACTGTCCAAACCCGTCTGGGTCAAGCGCACACCCTCGGCGCGTCCCCGACAGACCCAGCTTGCGGCAATGCGGCTGACATCCACCAGATCGAAGGCCGCGACCTCGCCTGCGCCATCGGCGGACAAGCGGCGCAGATCGGCCACGATGTCGCGGACCCGCTCTGCCCCTTCGCGCGCGCCGCGCACGGCGTCGCGCAGGTTGCGCACTTCGCGGTCCAGTCGCAATTCTTCGCGCAAAGCGATCAACTCGGCGCGCGATGCCCCCTTGGCAACATGGTCGAAATAGGTCTCGAATTTCGTGGTGTAGCGCTCCAACGCATGGGCATTGGCATAGACAAAGCTGATCGGATTGTTGAGTTCATGCGCCACACCCGCCAGCAACCGCCCGAGCGAGGCCAGTTTTTCATTGCGCACCAACTGCCCCTGCATCTGTTTCAGATCGGCATGACTGCGCGCCAGCGCCTCGAACGCTTGCCGCAATTCGCCCATCGAGCGGCCTGTCAGCACAAAGCCCATCACCCGGCCATGCGTGTCCTTGCGCGGGGCCACGACCAGTTCGAAAGGCATGGGCGCAGGCTTCGCTGCAAGGTTCATCTCCAGCGTGATCGGGGCCTTTGTCGAGCGGCACAGGTCCAGCGCGGACCGCAACGCGGCAGGGTCAGTGAACAGATCCGGCACCGCGATGTCGTGTAACCCCGCCTGCTCGCGCTTCAGCCGTGCCGCAAGCGAGGCCGAAACCTGCTCCACCCGCCCTGTGCGCGAGGTCACGATCAGGATGTCCGAAACGGATGCCAGCACCGATTCCAGAAAATCGCGCATGGATTGCAGCTCGGCATTGCGGCTTTCGAGCTGGTCCTGATAGCCCACCAATTCCGCATAGGTACGGTCCATCGCAGCGATCACCTCGCCCCAGACCTGATCGCCCATGCTGGTGTCCAGATGCGAAAGAAGCGGCGAGGCGAGCATGTCGGACCTGAAAGGTGTATCTGTCATCCCTGTTTTGCCAAAGCTGCGCGGCTGCGTCCTTGACCTATATCAAGATTTTCGCGGGCTGTATCGAAGTCTTTTGCCGCGCGCCCCGCTGCGGCATTCCATTGCATACGGCCAGTGGAAAGCGCTTGACCGCATGACCGGGGCGCTGGAAAGCCCCTTCTCGCCGCGTTCTGTGCTCTCACTCTGATTTTCCCCTGAAATCAGGGGGATAAATCATCTGCGCGCGGCACAGCTTTTCGCTCTACAGCCCTGCCCCCGGCCTGCATCCTGTGGCGCAGACATCGCACAAGCATGACAGGAGGCAGGCTGACCATGTCCGACACGCCCACCCAACGAATCGAGACCTTTTACGAGGTCATGCGCGCGCAGGGCATTTCGCGGCGCAGTTTTATGAAATACTGCACCCTGACGGCGACTGCTCTGGGCCTTGGTCCCGCCTTCGTTCCAAAAATCGCACATGCGATGGAAACCAAACCCCGCACGCCGGTCATCTGGCTGCATGGGCTGGAATGCACCTGCTGTTCGGAAAGCTTCATCCGCTCGGGCCACCCGCTGGCCAAGGATGTGATCCTGTCGATGATCAGCCTTGATTATGACGATCTTCTGATGGCCGCCGCCGGGCATGCGGCCGAACGCACGCTGGAAGAGACGATCGAGAAATACAAGGGCAACTACATTCTGGCCGTCGAAGGCAATCCGCCGCTGAACGAGGACGGGATGTTCTGCATTTCTGGCGGCAAGCCGTTCCTCGACAAGCTGAAAAAGGTTGCCAAGGACGCGAAGGCCGTGATCGCCTGGGGTGCCTGCGCGTCCTATGGCTGCGTGCAGGCCGCAAGCCCCAACCCGACCCAAGCCACCCCCATCCACAAGGTCATCACTGACAAGCCCATCATCAAGGTCCCCGGCTGCCCGCCGATTGCCGAAGTGATGACCGGTGTGATCACCTATATGGTCACGTTCGACAAGATGCCCGCGCTCGACCGCCAAGGGCGGCCGCTGATGTTCTATTCGCAGCGTATCCATGACAAATGCTACCGCCGCCCGCATTTCGACGCCGGCCAATTCGTCGAGAATTGGGACGATGACGCCGCGCGCAAGGGCTATTGCCTGTATAAGGTGGGCTGTAAGGGTCCGACGACCTACAACGCCTGTTCCACAGTGCGCTGGAACGAAGGCGTCAGCTTCCCGATCCAGTCCGGCCATGGCTGCATCGGCTGTTCCGAGGACGGGTTCTGGGATCAGGGCAGTTTCTATGACCGCGTGACCGACATCACCCAATTCGGGGTCGAAGCCAATGCCGACCGCGTGGGTCTGGCCGCTGTCGGAGTCGTCGGCGGGGCCGTGACGGCCCATGCCGCGCTTTCAGCGCTCAAGCGCGCGCAGCAAAAGGCTGTTGGCCATGCCAACGCCGCCCAAACCCATAAAGAGGAGGCATGATCATGCTGCAAACCCCCAATGGCTACACGATGGACAATTCCGGCCGCCGTATCGTCATCGACCCGGTGACGCGGATCGAAGGCCATATGCGCTGTGAAATCAATGTCGATCAGGACGGCGTGATCCGCAACGCAGTCAGCACCGGGACCATGTGGCGCGGGCTGGAAGTGATCCTGAAAGGGCGCGATCCGCGCGACGCTTGGGCCTTTACCGAGCGGATTTGTGGGGTGTGCACGGGCACACATGCGCTGACATCGGTGCGCGCGGTGGAAGACGCGCTGGGCATCCGCATTCCCGAAAACGCCAATTGCATCCGCAACATCATGCAGTTGAACCTGCAAATCCATGACCATATCGTGCATTTTTACCATCTTCACGCTTTGGACTGGGTGAACCCCGTCAACGCGCTGCGCGCCGACCCCAAGGCCACGTCGGAATTGCAGCAGATGGTCAGCCCCGCGCATCCGCTCTCCAGCCCCGGCTATTTCCGCGATGTGCAAAACCGACTGAAAAAATTCGTGGAATCGGGCCAGTTGGGCATCTTCAAGAACGGCTACTGGGACAATCCGGCCTATAAACTGCCGCCCGAGGCCGATCTTATGGCCACGACACACTACCTGGAAGCGCTCGATCTTCAAAAGGACATCGTCAAGATCCACGCCATTTTCGGCGGCAAGAACCCGCATCCGAACTGGCTGGTGGGCGGTGTGCCCAGCCCCATCAACATGGACAGTGTGGGGGCGACGGGCGCGATCAATATGGAGCGGTTGAACCTCGCCTCCTCGATCATCGACCGCTGCATCGAGTTCAACAACAACGTCTATATCCCCGACGTCATCGCCATCGGCAATTTCTATCGCACATGGCTGCATGGGGGGGGTCTGTCCTCGCAAGCCTGCCTTGCCTATGGCGACATTCCCGAACATGCCAATGATTTCAGCGCGGGGCAGTTGCACCTGCCGCGTGGCGCAATCATCAATGGCAATTTGTCGGAAGTGCATGACGTGGATGTGCGCGACCCCGAGCAGGTGCAGGAATTCGTGGACCATTCGTGGTATACCTATGGCGAACCGGGGCGCGGGCTGCACCCCTGGGACGGTGTGTCAGAACCGCAATACGCGCTGGGCCCCAACGCCAAGGGCACGCGCACCGATATCAAGGAACTGGACGAAGCCGCCAAGTATAGCTGGATCAAGGCCCCGCGCTGGCGCGGCCACGCAATGGAGGTGGGACCGCTTGCCCGCTATGTCGTGGGCTATGCGCAAGGCCACGAAGATATCAAAGATCAGGTGGACGGGCTGTTGCGCACCATGAACCTGCCCTTGGAAGCCGTATTCTCGACCCTTGGGCGGACAGCCGCGCGGGCGCTGGAATCCGAGTATTGCGGGCGGTTGCAGAAGTATTTCTTCGACAAGCTGGTGGCCAATATCAGGAACGGTGATACCCACACGGCCAATGTGGAAAAATGGGACCCGAAAACCTGGCCCAAGGAAGCCAAGGGCGTGGGCATGAGCGAAGCCCCGCGCGGCGCTTTGGGTCACTGGATCCGCATCAAGGATGGGCGCATCGAGAATTATCAATGCGTCGTGCCCACCACATGGAACGGTTCGCCGCGCGATGTGCAGGGCAATATCGGCGCGTTTGAAGCAAGCCTGATGAACACACCGATGGAACGCCCCGACGAGCCTGTGGAAGTGCTGCGCACGCTCCACAGCTTCGACCCCTGCCTTGCCTGTTCCACCCATGTCATGTCGCCCGATGGTCAGGAATTGACCACAGTGCGCGTCCGTTAGGGGGCCAAGATGAACATCCAACCCGACCCAAAGCTGATAACCAAAGTGGATATCCCGTTTCACAAGGCGGGAACCCACAAGCAAACCTCGGTCTATGTCTATGAAGCGCCGGTGCGGATCTGGCACTGGGTTAATGCGTTTGCGATCCTTGTGCTGTGCCTGACGGGGTATTTCATAGGCCAACCCTTGCCCAGCATTTCGGCACAAGAAGCGACATACCAGTTCTTCATGGGCTATATCCGCTTTGCCCATTTCGCAGCCGGAATGGTGCTGACAGTGGGTTTTCTGGGGCGCTTCTATTGGGCGTTTGTGGGCAACCACCATGCGCGGCAATTGTTCAGCTTCCCCTTCTGGTCGCGCCATTTCTGGTCCGAAATCTGGTTCGAGTTGCGCTGGTACATGTTCCTGGCCAAGGAGCCCAAGAAATACGAGGGCCACAATCCACTCGCGCAGATGGCGATGTTCTTCTTCATCACAGTGGCCACAGTGTTCATGATCGTGACAGGCTTTGCGCTTTATGCCGAAGGGCAGGGCAAGGATCACTGGATGTATGCTGCCTTCGGCTGGGTGATCCCGCGCGCAGGCAACAGTCTCGATATTCATATGCTGCACCGGATGGGGATGTGGGCGATCCTGATCTTCGTGATCGTCCACATCTATGTGGCCGTGCGCGAAGACATCATGTCGCGGCAATCCATCATCTCGACGATGATTTCGGGGCATCGGACATTCAAGGATGACCGACCGGAGTGAGTAAGGGTGACTCGTGTATGTGAAACGGCCCTTTCGGGGGCCGTTTTGATTTGGATACCTATCTTCCAGCTCGCCCATTATTGGAAACAAACTTACCAGAACGCCGCAGCGCGGCATACGTCCGTATACTGATTTTTTTGTTTAAAAACAGTTATTTGAAATTTATCCCCGATTCGTCAAAAATCCACATCTCTTCCATATGGAAAGTTGTAGTCTGCCCTCAGGTCGCGCTGCAAAGCCTGCGACCAGCCAGCCCGGCAAGATGGAGGACCCCGTGGCGCGCCAAACTAACCCCCGCCGCATTCTTGTGCTCGGCATCGGCAATGTGCTTTGGGCCGATGAAGGCTTTGGTGTGCGCTGTGTCGAGCACCTCGCCGCGCATTGGGCGCTGCCAGAGCATGTGCATTTGATGGATGGCGGCACACAGGGCCTGTATCTGCTGCCCTTTCTGGAAGTCGCCGATGCGCTGATCGTATTTGATGCCGTCGATTACGGCCTGCCCGCCGCCACCATGAAGATCGTCGAGAATGACGAAGTCCCCGCCTTCATGGGCGCAAAGAAGATGTCGCTGCACCAGACCGGCTTTCAGGACGTGATCGCGACCGCGCAACTGATGGGCTATTGCCCCGACCAGATGATGCTGATCGGCGTGCAACCCGTCGAGCTGGAAGATTACGGTGGCGGCCTGCGTCCGCTGACGGCCGCCCAGATTGAACCGGCTGTGCAGGTGGCGCTTGCGCGGCTGCGCGACTGGGGGGTGGATGCGCGCCCCGGTCAGACGGCAACAGGCGATCTGGCCGATCCGTCGATCACCCGCGACGCTTACGAAGCCGGCCGCCCCAGTGCCGAAGACGCCTGTCGCACAGGCGACGACCGCTTCTTCCCGGCGGGAGTGTAAGGGCGATGTGCGTAGGCAGCCCAATGCAGGTGTTCAGCAAAGACGGGATCGCGGCACTTTGCTCGGACGGCGTGCGGCGCGAAACGGTTGATTTGTCGCTCGTGGGCGATGTGCCTGCGGGGACGTGGCTGCTGACCCATCTTGGATGTGCTTATCGCATTATTTCCGAAGCAGAAGCTCTGCAGATCATGGCCGCGCTTGACGGCTTGCGCGCGCTGATGACCGGCGGTGATCTGGGCGCGGCTTTCGCTGACCTTGAAGCGCGCACCCCCGAACTTCCCCCCCACCTTCAGGCCGCGCTTGATGCGGGCCAGTCCAACGGCTGAGGAGCAGTCATGTCCCATCCCCTGCTTACCCGGCTGACCACCGACCTCGGCTGGCCCTCGGTCAACGACACTGCCGCGCTGACGGCCCATCTGGCCCGGCCCGGCCTGCATTGCCTGCTCATTCCGGGCGATGCCGCGCGCAATCTGGAAACGGCGGATGCCGCCGTGATCCTGCCCGAACTGCGCCAAGCGTTTCAGGGGCGGTTTGACTGCGCGCTGGTGGGCGACGCGATCGAGGGCGATCTGCGCGAAGAAACGCGCGTCCTGAAAACCCCCTGTTTCCTTTTCTTTGACGGCGCGCGTTTCTTGGGCGGGATCGCCAAGATCCGTGACTGGGACGACTATATGACCCGCATCCCGCAAATCCTGTCCACCACGATGACCGAGGCTTGAGCCATGCAACTCCCCTTCACCCTTCCCCCTGTTGGCTTCGGTCCCGGCACACAGGCCAGTGACGACACGCTCGAATACATCGCCCTGCCCTCGGGCATGCGGACTTATTCGCTGCATGTGCCCGATATCGAGGATGCGGACAGCGTGGCCCCGGTTCTTGCCGTGCTGGACCAGATTGCCGCCGCCTGCGATCTGGTGGCCCGCGAGGGGGGGCGCGCACAAGTGCCGCTGTCGGGCCTGCCTGCGGGGGCGCGCAAGGTGCTGGCCGATACGCTGGGCCAGGGCGAGGTGTCCATGAAGCTGCGCGGCTTGCCTGCGATTGCGGTGCAGGAGAGTGTCTTTGCGGGTGTCTGGGTGTTGCAGGGCGCGGGCATTGATCTGGTGGAAGTGGGCGCTGTGCCCGAATTGGCCATCGAGCGCGCCCACAACCCCCACCGCGCTTGCGCCCCCCATACCCCCCGCGCGGCAGGTGTCGTGAACGCCCCTGCCCTTCTGGCCGAGATCACGGACAAGGCCGCCACCTATACCCCCGGCGCGGAAATCCATGTCGTGAACCTGACCCTGCTGCCCCACACGCCCGAGGATCTGGACCATCTGTCTACTATCCTTGGCGAAGGCGCGGTCACGATCCTGTCGCGCGGCTATGGCAATTGCCGGATCACAGCGGCGGCACAGCCCTATGTCTGGCGCGTGCAGTTCTTCAATTCGTCCGACACGCTGATCCTGGATACTTGGGAAGTGTCGCAAATGCCCGAAGTGGCCAAGGCAGGCCCCGAAGATATCGCCGACAGCGCCGAGCGCCTTCGCGACGTGCGCGAGGCCATCGCATGAGCGCGCCACGGTTCGAAGGGTCCTACTTGGGCGCGGGTGCCAAGATCAGCGCCGCCGCTGTCATGGAATGCAAGATCTGCTGGCATGTCTATGACCCGGCCCTAGGCGATGACACGCGCCAGATCAGCGCGGGCACGCCCTTTGCGGGCCTGCCCCATGACTGGACATGTCCGGGCTGCGGGGCTGCGGCCGAGCAATTCATGGTTCTGCGCGACACAGGCGCCGCCCCTAATGCGATGGACGCAGCCGTGGCGCGGCTGGAAGCGGATTTCCGCGAAATCTATAACGGCAAGATGCGCGATGTGCCACTTTGCAACCATTCGCTGCATGTGCAGGCCGTGGGCTTCCAGCCTTGGGGCGGGCATTATCTGGGCGTCCTGATCGCGCCATGGTTCATGAATCTGGTGCTGCTGGCGGGCCCGCAGGACAATTGGACGGCCCTTCTGCCGGGGGTCAAGGAACTGATCGGCTTTCCGTCCGGCACGTATGAATTCATCCACAATGCCCGCGAACAGGTGGGCGGCTACAAGGCCTGTTCACTGTTTTCACCGATGGGCGATTTCAACAGCCAGATGCAGGCCGTCGATGTCGCCCGCGAGGTTCTGGTGGGCCTGTTCGACCCGGCAGCACTGGAGCGGATCGATGACGGCGCGCAGCCCCTGACGCCTGCTGTCGCGCCTGAAATCGCGGCCCCGAAACTTGCGCGTGCGCGCCCGCTGGAACGGCGGTCCTTCATCACCGGGCAGGTCTGACGCGATGGATGGGGGGCAGAACAGTCTGGCATCAGTTTGGGAAGTGGACCTGCCCACCCCGCCCGCTTTGGGGGCGCTGTTGATCGGCAAACCTGTGGCCGAGGTGGCAGATACCCTGCCGCGCCTGTTCAACCTGTGCGCGGCGGCCCAAGGGATGGCGGCGCGGCTGTCGCTGGGGCTACCGCCAATACCCCATGCCAGAACGCAGCTTGCCCGCGAAATCCTGCGCGACCATATGCTGGCGCTAAACGTCACGCTGCCACGCTTGGCCGGGCTCCCAATCCGCGCGCTTCCCGATGGCTGGCACAATGCGACCGATCTGGCCCCGGCCCTGTGGGGTGGCGCGCCGCCTGATGATCTGGGCGCGTGGCTCAATTCTGGCCTTGGCCTTGCCCCCCTTGTCGCGCGCGTGCAGGCGCTCTTTGCCCGTGGCGAAGGGGAAGCGCCCGCTCTGCCGATGGTGGACGCGGCCAATGTGGATGCTGGCCCGCCTGTCGAAAACAGCCCCGCCGCGCGCCATGCGGGCAGGCCCCTGATGCAACAGGCTGAAGCGATGGCCGGGCGCGGCCCGCTCTGGCGGCTGTTGGGGCGGCTCTGCGATACAGAGGCCGCAGCGCGCGGCACGTTGCCCGCCCCCCATCTGCGCGCCTGCGGCATGGCGCTAATGCCCGCCGCGCGCGGGGTCTATGCCTTGCGGCTGACGCAAGAGGATGGCATCTTGCAGGCGATCCGCAGGATCACGCCCACGGATCACATGCTTGCGCCACAAGGGGCCTTGCGTCTTGCATTGAACAACCTGCGCAATCCTGCCCTCGCGCCCCTGCTCCTGGCGCTGCATGACCCCTGCGTGCCTGTCACACTCCGGCAGGTGCAACATGCATGAAATGTCGCTCGCCGAAGGCATCCGCCAGATCATAGACACACAGGCCGCCCAGCATGGCTTCGCGCAAGTCACTGTGCTGCGGCTGGAAATCGGGCGCTTTGCAGGCGTGGAAAAACCCGCGCTCGATTTCGCGCTCGAAGTGGTCTTGCGCGGGTCGGTGGCGCAACACGCCCAGATCGAAATCCTCGATTTGCCGGGCCGCGCGCTGTGCTACGATTGCGGCGAGACGGTCGAGATCATGGACCGCCTTGACCCTTGCCCGGACTGCGGCAGCGGCAAGCTGATGCCCTCGGGCGGGGATGAAATGCGGATAAAAGACATGGAGGTGCTTTGATGTGCACAGTTTGCGGTTGCAGTGACACCCAGAAAGTAGATGGCAAGGCGCATAGTCATAGCCATGCCCACAGCCACGACCATGCGCACAGCCATGGCGATCACAGCCATTCCCACCCTCATGACCATGCCCACACCCATGACCACGATCACGCGCATGGCATCGGCCACGCGCATGGCGATGACGACCACGCGCATTCCCATGGCGCGGACCATGACCACAGCCACGACCATCCCCATGACCACCCCCACAGCCACGGCGGTCACACCCATGCGCACCCGCATGATCATGCCCATGGCCCGGATCACGACCACAGCCACGATCACCACCATTACGGCCAAGGGGCCGCAGGTGTCTCGGTTCCCGGCATGTCGCAAGCCCGCCTGATCCAGATCGAAAGCGACATTCTGGCCAAGAACAATGTCTATGCGGCATCCAACCGCCGGGTCCTGCGCGCTTTGGGCGGGTTTGCGGTGAACCTTGTGTCGTCACCCGGATCGGGCAAGACAACGCTTCTGTGCAAGACCATCGAAGCGTTGGGCGATCAGCCGCTTGCGGTAATCGAGGGCGATCAACAGACCAGCAATGATGCCGACCGCATCCGTGCAACAGGGGCGCGGGCGGTGCAGATCAACACGGGCAAGGGCTGCCATCTGGACGGGCATATGGTGGGGCATGCGATGGACGACCTGCGCCTTGCACCGGGATCAATGCTGTTCATCGAAAACGTGGGCAACCTTGTCTGCCCGGCCGCGTTTGACTTGGGCGAAGATGCCAAGGTCGCCATCCTGTCCGTGACCGAGGGCGAGGACAAGCCGCTCAAATATCCCGACATGTTCACGGCGGCCAAGGTCGCGATCCTGAACAAGATCGACCTTGCGCCCCATTGCGATGCCGATCTGGACGCCTATGAAGCCAACCTGAAGCGCATCAACCCCACCATCACTGTCCTGCGCGTGTCGGCCCGCACGGGCGAAGGGATGGGCGCGTGGCTGGATTGGCTGCGCGGTGGTCTGCGCGGAAAAGCCGCGTCATGACCCGCTCTGCGCGCCCGTCCATCCTGCTTGTCGATGACGAGCCGCATTCGCTGGCCTCCATGCGGATGGCGCTGGAAGATGATTTCGACATCCTGACAGCGGACAGCGCCGATGCCGCATTGCGGCTGTTGCGCGAGGAATGGGTGCAGGTCATCTTTTGCGACCAGCGCATGCCGGGGCGGACGGGCGTGCAATTGCTGAGCGAGGTGCGCGAATCCTGGCCCGATATCGTGCGGATCATGATCACGGGCTACACTGACCCCGCCGATATGGCAGGCGCGATCAATGCCGCTGGGATTTACCAATTCCTGAACAAGCCTTGGCACCCAGACCAATTGCTGATGTCCGCGCGCAACGCGGCTGCATTGTTCGCGATGACGCGCGAACACGAGCGGCTATCGCTGGAAATGAAGCATCTGGCGACGACCACGGAAACGAAGCTCGAAAAGCGCCGCCGTGACCTGCGCGACCGGCAAGGCTTCGACACGATCCTGCGCAGTCCACATTCGCGGATGAACCATGTCGTTGACCTTGCGCGGCAATATGCCAGTTTCGACGTGCCTGTCTTGCTGGCGGGCGAGGCTGGCACCGGTAAACAGGATTTGGCGCGCGCGATGCACCATGCGTCTTTGCGCGCGGACAAACCGTTTCTGGCGCTCAATTGCGCGGGCTTGCCCGATGAACTGCTGGAGCTGGAATTGTTCGGCGCGCGGCGCGGTTCGGTGGCGGGTTTGGCCACGAACCGCATCGGGCTCTTGCAAAAGGCCGATCGCGGCACGCTTTATCTGGGCGGCGTGGAAACGCTCAGCCCCCGGATGCAGATGGCGCTTTTGCGCGTGTTGCGCGAAGGGGCGTTTCTGCCGTTGGGCGCGCATGAGAGCGTGCGCACCAACCTGCGGCTGATTTGCGGGCTGACAGGCGATCTGCGCGGACTGATGGCGGATGGGCGGCTGCGCGCCGATCTGGGCTATGCCATTTCCACTGGCGAGATTGTGGTCCCCCCTTTGCGCGGGCGGCGAGGCGATGTGGCGATCCTTGCGACCGCCTTTCTGTTCGATGCCGCCGCAATCCATGGCAAGCAAGTGCGTGGCTTTGACGATGCGGCGCTGCATTTTCTGGAAAACTACGACTGGCCCGGCAACCTGCGCGAATTGGAAAACGAAGTCACGCGGATGCTGATCTTCGCCCAAGACCAAAGCTTGGGCGCCGACCTGATCGCGCGCCACATCTTGCAGGCCGATCAGAGTGACGAGGGCGCCGACCGCGCGCTGGAACCGATCCTGACACGCGACGGCACGCTCAAGGACCGGGTGGAACTGGTGGAAATGCGCATCCTGCGCGAAACGCTGACGCGGCACCGCTGGAACAAAAGCCGCGCTGCGGCTGAACTGGGCCTATCGCGCGTGGGTTTGCGCGCCAAGATCGACCGCTATGGAATCGAAGATCCCAGCGGGCAGACCGCGCTGGAAGAGGAGGAGTAAGTCATGTGTCTGGGTATTCCCGGTCAGATTGTCGCGATCACGGACGCGGCGCGCCTGATGGCCTTGGCCGATGTGTCGGGCGTGCGGCGCGAAGTCTCGCTCGCGCCGGTGGCCGATCAGCCCTTGGATACGCTTGTGGGCCAATGGGCGCTGATCCATGTGGGTTTTGCGATGGCGCTGATCGACGAGGACGAGGCCGCCCGCACCCTCGACGCGCTGCGCGACTTGGGAGAGGCGCAGGAAACACTGGACGCGATGGCCGAAGGGCAAAAAGCGCTGGAGGGGACACAATGAAACACGTCACCGAATTCCGCGACCCGGTCCTTGCACGCAGCCTGCTGGCTGAAATCGCGCGGCTTTGCGACCAGATCGGGGCCACGCGCGCAAAGCCCGTGCATATCATGGAAATCTGCGGCGGGCATACACATGCGATCTTTCGCTTTGGGCTGGATAAACTGGTGCATGAGGGGATTGAATTCATCCACGGCCCGGGCTGCCCGGTTTGCGTGCTGCCGATGGCGCGGGTGGATGAATGCATCGAGATTGCCGAACGCCCCGGTGTGATCTTCACCACCTTCGGTGATGCCATGCGCGTGCCCGGCACACGCGGGTCGCTGATGCAGGCCAAGGCGCGCGGGGCGGATGTGCGCATGGTCTACAGCCCGCTCGACGCGCTCGAAATCGCGCGGCGCAATTCGGCGCGCGAAGTCGTGTTCTTCGGCCTGGGGTTTGAAACCACCACCCCCTCGACCGCCTTCGCCATTCAGGCCGCTGCCGGCGAAGGGCTCGCGAATTTCAGCGTGTTCTGCAACCACATCACGGTGCCTGAACCCATCCGCGCGCTGCTGTTGGACCCGGACATGGTCCTCGATGGCTTCATCGGGCCGGGCCATGTCAGCATGGTAATCGGCACACACCCCTACGACTTCATCCCGCGCGACTTCGGCAAGCCCATCGTCGTGGCGGGGTTTGAACCGATTGACCTGCTGCAATCGGTGGCGATGGTTTTGTCCCAGATCGCGCAGGGGCGGGCAGAGGTCGAAAACCAATATGCCCGCGTAGTGCCCGAACATGGCAACCCCGCGTCCTTGGCAGCAATGGCCGATGTGTATGAGCGCCGCCCCAGTTTCGAGTGGCGCGGCTTGGGCGAGATCGACGCAAGCGGCCTGCGCATCCGCCCCGGCTATGCCGCATATGACGCAGAAGAAAAATTCGGCGTAGGTTATGCGGCAGGCGCGCGCCATGTCCCGGAAATCGAAGGATGCGCCTGCGGGGCGGTGATGACGGGCAAGATGAAACCCACATCCTGCCCGCAATATGGGCGCGGCTGCACCCCAGAAACACCGCTTGGGGCGCTTATGGTCAGTTCTGAAGGGGCCTGCGCGGCCTATTGGCAATATGGCGGGGCGCGGATTGCGGCGGAATAGCCCTCGACTGACTGCGCGCCTACAAAGGCCGCGCGATTGAGTATTTTGAGCAAGATAAAGAGGCAGGCATGGCGCTGCGCGACACGCAGGTAACAATGGCGCATGGTGGCGGCGGACGCGCCATGCGCGATCTGATCGAGGAGGTGTTCACCTCGGTCTTTCAGCCGCCCGGCACGGATGACCAAGCGCGTCTGATGGCGGATGCGCTGCAACAGCCCGGTGCAAGGCTTGCCTTTACGACCGATGGCTTCGTCGTCTCGCCCCTTGAATTTCCGGGGGGCGATATCGGCAAACTGGCGGTCTGCGGCACGATCAACGATCTGGCCGTGGGGGGCGCTGCGCCGCTCTGGCTGTCGGCGGCCTTCATCATCGAGGAAGGCACCGAAATCGCCCTTCTGCGTCGGATCGTGGCCAGTATGGCGCGCGAGGCTGAAGCGGCGGGCGTTCGGATCGTGACAGGCGATACCAAGGTTGTGGAACGCGGCGCAGCGGATGGGGTCTTCATTACCACCGCCGGGATCGGGGTGATTGCCCCCGGCTGTGACCTTGGCCCCAAGCACATTCGCGCCGGCGATGCCGTTATCGTTAATGGCACGCTGGGCAATCATGGTGCTGTCATTCTGGCTGCGCGCGGGGATTTCGCCCTGCAAACAGAACTGACCACGGATTGCGCGGCGCTGCACGGGATCATGTCCGCCGCGCTGCAAGCGGCCCCGGACCTGCGCGCGGCCCGCGATTGCACACGCGGGGGGCTGGCGTCAGCCCTGAATGAATTGGCGAGCGAGGCAGGTTTGGGCGTTGTGCTGCAAGAAAACGCCCTACCGCTGCGGCCTGAAGTGCGGGGCCTATGCGAAATCCTAGGCCTCGATCCGCTTTATCTGGCCAATGAAGGGCGGCTCGTCCTGTTCGTGCCGCCTATACAGGAGCAAGCCGTGCTTGCAGCTCTGCGCGCTTTGCCTGATGGGGCCGGGGCGGTCACGATCGGACATGTGGTGGCGCAACATCCGGGCCAAGTGCGCATGGCATCCGTGTTCGGCGGCAGTCGGATTGTGGATATGTTGGTGGGCGATCAATTACCACGGATTTGCTGACGCGCGGCGCGCGCTACCACTTCAGGGCGTGCGGTCCCAGCAGCGCCCCTGCCAGCACGACCACACTTATCGCGGTGCCATAAGCGGGCAGCACAAACAGCACCATGTCCTTGTCGCAATAGAGCGAATAAAGCGCGGCCGCGGCGGCACCGGCAGTCAGACCCGCAACTGCCCCCGCGCGCTTTGGGTTCAGGACGGCCCCGGACGACAAGCCCCAGAGCAGCGCCCCCAGAAGGGGGATGGCAAGCGCCGGAATGGAGGTCAGGCACACAAACAGGCTTGGCGTGGACAAAGCTGCGACCAGCGCGCCCACGCCCCCTTGGACCAGCGCGGCGCAAAAGGTCAGGGCAGCCACACCCAAGACGCCGGCAAGTGCCATACTTTCCCGTTGTGGCAACCGCCCCGGATGGGCGAGCGCGAGCGCCACGGCCAGCGCCAAGGCTACCACCCCCAAAGGCACGAATGTCTTGAGCAGGGCCACGGACGCAAGAGCGGCCCAAATATCCGCGCGCATCCCCCACATCAGCGCAAATGCCACCATAGAGGCAAAAGCAGCCCCCAAAAGAGCGCGCATGACCTGACCTGTGACACGGGGGCGGGGCAAGGTGTCCGCGGCAAGGGCTGCGATCAAGTCGTCGGTTTTCATTCGATCATCCTTTCGCGCAGCCGCGCAATGGATTTCAACGCCCGGTGCAACGCCACGCGTACCGCGCCCTCGCTCATGTCCAGCCGCGCAGCCATCTCTGCCGTCGTCTCGCCCCGGAGACCGAAGGCGCGCACGATATCCGCCTCGCGCGGGGCGAGTTGGCCCAGAACCTTGTCCATATCGCGCCCCTCTGTCGGGTCAGGCCCCATATCGGCCACCAGCCCCTCGGCAAAGTCCTCGACCGACAGCGCCACATGCTTGCCGCGCGCGCGAAACGCGTCCACGACCTTGTGACGCGCGATGGCGTAAAGCCACGGGCGCAGCGGCTGATCTTCGGCCCAGGTGTGGCGTTTGCTGTGGATGGCCAGAAGCACATCTTGCACCACATCCTCGCAGCCCTCGCGCCCCAGCGCGGCCCCGCGCGCCTGCACGACCTTGCGCAAGAGCGGCGTGATGGCAACGAAAAAGCGGCGATAGGCCACCGCGTCGCCTCGATTGGCCGCGCGCATCAGATCCTCCAGAACGTCAAGGTCAGTCACTTCCGTCACGTCCCCTGTTCGGTCGGATTGTGCGCGGTGTTACATAACAAGTCGGATGAAAATGCCAAATTGAAATCCTTTGGGCCGCGCAATCACGAGCGTGTGAGCGCTGTGACGCTGCGACATCGCGCCGCATATCGACTTGCGGGACTGCACGAAAGCACCCCTTCAACAGGAGAGTTTACCCATGTCGACCAAAGCCCTTGCTCTGCCCCTGATGGCCTCTCTGGCTGCTGCCCTGACCCTGGCCGGTGGCCACGCATCCGCCCAATCCGCCGCGATGGAAAAATGCGTCGGCGTTTCCCTCGCGGGCAAAAATGACTGCGCCGCTGGCCCCGGCACAAGCTGCGCGGGATCGTCCAAAGTCGATTATCAGGGCAATGCGTGGACACTGGTCCCCGCTGGCACCTGCACCAGGATGGAACTGCCTGCAATGACAGACGGCACCAAGCGCATGGGCGCGCTGGAAGCGCAGGAACGCGATCTGCCGCCGGCATGATCCTTGGGCGGGGCGGGGCGGGGCAGCAGCCTCGCCCCCTCATTTTGGCCAAAGGGG
This sequence comes from Roseinatronobacter sp., assembly GCA_046296275.1. GTDB lineage: Bacteria > Pseudomonadota > Alphaproteobacteria > Rhodobacterales > Rhodobacteraceae > Roseinatronobacter. The sequence continues at coordinate 76,230 of JBKBLP010000009.1, forward strand.
TTTATCATGTCTGCACTTCCAGCCACGACGGGTCCGGGCTTCAAGCCCGAACATTTCACGGACATTCTGGGCCGACCCGGCGCAGTTGGGTTCTTCGAGGTTCATGCCGAGAATTACATGGGCGATGGCGGTGCCCCGCACGCCATGCTGCGCGCGTTGCGGGCAGATCACGCGCTGTCGCTGCACGGGGTCGCGCTGTCCATCGGGGGCGCGGGGCGGCTGGACCGCGACCATCCGGCGCTCTTGAGCAAGTTGATCGACCGCTAACGGCCTGAAAGCTTTTCGGAACATCTGGCATGGTCCAGCCATGGCGCGGAATGGCAGAACGATCTGTTGCCGCTGCCCTACACGACGGAAACCCTTGCCACGATCTGCGCGCATATCGAACAAGTGCACGACGCGCTCGGCTGCCAGTTGCTGCTGGAAAACCCCGCGACCTATATCAGCTTCGCGCAATCGACATGGTCAGAGACGGATTTCCTGACCGAAATCACCCGGCGCACGGGCTGTGGGCTGCTGCTGGATGTGAACACCGTGTTCGTGTCAGCCACGAATCATCGCTTCGATCCGCGCGCGTATCTCGACGCCTTCCCCTTGGCGGCGGTGGCCGAAATTCATGTGGCGAGGCATAGTGCCGAACAATTGCCCTCTGGCCCGCTCTTGATCGACAGCCACGGCGCGCCGGTCGCGGACCCAGTCTGGGCGCTGTATGGCTGGGTTTTGGCACGCACTGGCCCGCTGCCCACGCTGATCGGATGGGACAATGATGTGCCCGATTTTGCCACGCTACTGGCCGAAGCCACGCGGGCGCGCAACATATTGGACCGCGCAGGGCACGCTCATGCCGCCTGACCTGTCGCGCAGGGCCACAGAACACGCGTTTCGCGCCGCGCTGTGGGGCGATGGCCTGCCCCAAGGCATCACTGCCCCCGACCCGCAAGAGACAGCCCAGCGCTTCGCGGTCTATCGCAACAATGTCCAGCACAGCCTGACACGCGCGTTAGCGGCACAGTTTCCGGTGGTGGAAGCCTTGGTGGGGCTAGAATTCTTCACCGCCATGGCGCGCGTGTTCATCGCGAGCGCCCCGCCGCGCAGTCCGGTCTTGCTGCAATGGGGCAATGCCTTCGCCGGTTTCCTTGAACAATTTCCCCCGGTGGTCCACTTGCCCTATCTGCCTGACGTCGCACGGCTGGAATATGACCACGCGCAGGCATGCCATGCGGCCGATGCGCCCCCCGTTACCCCCAAACTGCTTTGCGTTCCCGATCCGACAGAGTTGCGACTGGTGCTGCATCCATCGGTCCGTCTGTTTGCTTCAGCCCATCCGGCTGTGCAAATCTGGCAGGCGCATCAGCGTTTGGGGGGGAATACGTGCCCAATGACCTGGTATTGCTGGCCGCGCAGATATTCCCCGCAGTCGTGGTCTGGCAATCCGCGCGCAGAAAAGTCGATGGGTTCTCGATCAAGGACTCGACCTATTTCCAGTTCGAGCATCTGTATGCCCTGCCGCTGATCCCGCCGCTACCGGCCGCAAGTCTGGCAACTTTGGCCGAACATATCCTGCCCGTGCTTTTGGTGGCTGGACTGTTCGCGCGCGCCTCAGCGTTTGGATTGTTGGTCATGACACTTGTCATCCAGCTTTTGTGCATCCAGAGGCTTGGGTAACACATGGCCTGTGGGCGGCTGCACTTCTGGTGACACTCGCACAGGGGCCGGGACGGGTGGCCCTCGATCACGTTCTGAAACTGGATCTTCCGCGCGCGGGATAGAGCATGTTACGCATAAGTGGGAACCGTTTTTCCACATCAAGACATGCGGGAGCAACAAATGAGCGTGTGTCGCGTTCATTCGCATTCATGCGACACAGTCTGAACCCCTCGCGCATTGACCCCGGCGCGCGGGTAGCCATTATGGAGGAAGCCAAAAACAGGTGACCGCATGATCCCGACCGAAGGGATATCCCCACGCTATACCGGGCTGGAAAACTGGCCCACACGGGACATGGTAAATGCGCTTCTGGAAAGCCAGATCGCAGCAATCGCCGCCACACTCGCCGCCGCGGGCCCCTTGTCCGCAGCGATTGAGGCCGCTGCAATCCGGCTAGAGGCAGGGGGAAGGCTACTTTACCTGGGCGCAGGCACATCAGGGCGGCTTGCGGCACTGGACGCGGCCGAACTCGCCCCAACCTTTGGCTGGCCCACCGATCGCGCCATTGCCTTGATGGCCGGAGGCGCGGGGGCTTTCATGCACGCCGCCGAAGGTGCCGAAGATGATAGCGCCGCAGCGATTGCCGGGCTCGATGACATCCGCATCGGGCCGCAAGATGTGGTCATCGGCCTTGCAGCATCAGGGCGCACTCCCTTTGTTGTGGCGGGATTGGATCACGCGCGCGGCCATGGCGCGCTGACCATTGCCATCGGCAACAATCCTGACGGGGCAATCACCCGCAGCGCGGAAATATCGCTGACGGCTGCGACCGGAGCAGAGGTTCTGGCAGGATCAACCCGGATGAAGGCAGGCACCGCGCAAAAGGCGCTTTTGAATTGCCTGTCTACAGGGATTTTCGTGCGCATGGGCTATGTTTATCGTGGGCGGATGGTGGAAATGCGCCCCACCAATGTCAAGCTCCATGCCCGCGCTGTGCGGATGGTGGCAGAATTGGCAGAGGTTGCAGAAAAACGGGCGGCGGATGCACTCGCGCAAGCGGATGGCTCGATAAAGCTCGCCATTGTCATGCTGGTAGCCGATTTGCCGCACGCGCAGGCAGAGGCTGCGCTGGACGCGGCGCAGGGCCGCTTGCACAGGGCGCTCGCGCAGAACATCAGGCGGTAGTGGGTTAACCGATTTCCTCTGCACGGGCCTCGAGCACATCGAACGGCACACCCGGTTCGGCCTTCGCCCCGCGAATGACAAGCGATGTCTTGACCGTGGCCACATTGTCGGCCGCCAGCAATTCCTCGGTCAGGAAACGCTGGAAGGTGGACAGGTCGGGCGCCACGCATTTCAGGATGAAGTCGATTTCGCCATTCAGCATGTGGCATTCGCGCACGAGCGGCCATGCGCGGCAGCGCTGCTCGAAGCGCGACAAATCCGCTTCGGCCTGCGAATTCAGCCCCACCATCGCAAAGACCTGCACTTCAAAGCCCAGATCGCGGGCATTGACGCGGGCGTGATAGCCTTGGATATAGCCCGCATCTTCCAGCGTGCGGACGCGCCGCAGACAGGGCGGGGCGGAAATGCCCACGCGCTTGGCAAGCTCGACATTGGTCATGCGCCCATCTGACTGCAATTCGGCAAGGATCTTGCGGTCGATCGGGTCGAGCTTTGTGGCGGCCATGATTTGCTCCTAGATTTTGAAAGCTATGTAGGCGCAGCGCAGAGTTTGCGCAATAATATTTCAAAACCGCGCAATAAATTGTCGCGGCAGCGTTGCGCGATTTGCCCCCTTGTGCTGCAAAGATAGGCGCATACATTGCGCCCTGACATATAGGGGAACACGGGTATGACCATGAAAAAGCACACGCGCCTTCTGATCATCGGCTCTGGCCCTGCGGGGTATACGGCCGCCGTCTATGGCGCGCGCGCGATGCTGGCCCCCATTCTGGTGCAGGGTATTCAGCCGGGCGGGCAATTGACGATCACGACGGATGTCGAAAACTGGCCCGGTGATACAATGGTCACAGGCCCCGATCTGATGGGGCGGATGGAACACCACGCCCGCGAGATGGGGGCCGAGATTGTATCGGATCATATCAGCGCGCTAGATCTGGACAGCCGCCCCTTCGTGGCCACGGGGGATTCCGGCGCGGTCTACACGGCGGATGCCGTGATCCTTGCCACGGGCGCACAGGCGCGCTGGCTGGGGCTGCCGTCAGAGCAGGCGTTTCAAGGGATGGGCGTGTCCGCCTGCGCCACCTGCGACGGATTCTTCTATCGCGGCAAGGAGGTTGTCGTCGTGGGCGGGGGCAATACAGCCGTCGAAGAGGCTTTGTTCCTGACGAATTTCGCGACCAAGGTCACGCTGATCCACCGCCGCGACAGCCTGCGGGCCGAAAAGATCATGCAACACCGCCTGTTCAATCACCCCAAGGTGCAGGTCATCTGGAATCATGCCGTAGACGAAGTTCTGGGCGCGCAAGGCTCGGGCGTGACCGGCGTGCGGATCAAGCATGTCGGCACAGGTGCCCTGCAAAACGTCCCCTGCGATGGCGTATTCATCGCCATTGGCCACAGCCCCGCAAGCGCGCTGGTCGCGGACAAGCTGCGGATGCAAGACGGCGGTTATGTCTGGGTGGAGCCGGGGACGACGCGCACCTCGATCCCCGGAGTATTTGCGGCGGGCGATCTGACGGATCACACCTATCGTCAGGCCATCACCAGCGCAGGCATGGGCTGTATGGCCGCGCTTGATGCGGAAAAGTATCTCGCGGCGCGAGAGCAAGCCTAAACGCCCCTTACCGCACCAGCAATTCCAGCGGGTCGTAAAGCGCCCCGCTGCTCCGGGCGGCATCGCCAAAGGCAACCTCTGGCAAAGTGTCGGGCTTGTAGCGCAGGCCGCGCAATTCGGGTTCCGTGACCCAAGCCCATTTGCTGACCACGCCCGTCGGGTCCTGCCATGCCGGATCAATCCGCCCATCGGTCACAGCGGCGCGGAAATAGATATCCACCTGATGAAACCGGCTCCCGGGGTCGTGGAATTCGTTGACCAGACAGGGCGCACCGATGGCGATGCGCAGGCCGCATTCCTCCCAAATCTCGCGGTGCAGGTTGTCATGCAACGATTCTCCGCGCTCCACCCCGCCACCCGGCGCGCACCAAAGATCACTTAGCGCAGCTCGAAAGGCATTGACCACCAGAAGCCGCCCGTGATGCACCAGCACCGCGCGCACGGCCAATCGCACAGACGTCATCGCACCCCCGAAAATGTGTCCCACCATCACAGTGGCGTTGTGACTGCACTTTATCTATATCAACGCCATGAGAAAGCTGCTTTTGCCCCTTGCCCTTGCCCTGCCGGCCCCCGCTTTGGCGGAATGCGTCGTGCTGCTGCACGGCTTGGCACGCACCGAAAATTCCATGCTGGTCATGGAGGAAGCCCTGCAACTGCATGGCTACCAGACAGTGAACTTGGGCTACCCTTCCCGCTCTGCGCCGATCCGCGAACTTGTGGGCTATATTGACGGGGCCGTTGCGCAATGCGCCCCCGACAGCCCTGTGCATTTCGTGACCCATTCGATGGGTGGCATTCTTGTGCGCGCATGGCTGGCAGAGAAGCGACCCGCCCAGATGGGGCGTGTGGTCATGCTGGCCCCGCCCAATCACGGATCAGAACTGGTCGATTTCTTCTCGGATATCGAGGCCTTCTCGTGGCTGAACGGTCCCGCCGGGCTGGAACTGGGCACAAGGCGCGACGCTGTGCCCAATACCTTGCCGGAATTTCCCGACTACGATCTGGGGATCATCGCGGGCGATATCTCGCTCAGCCTGTTCGCGTCGCAAATCATCGAGGGCGAGAATGACGGCAAAGTGTCCATTGAAAGCACCAAGCTGGAGGGCATGACCGATCATATCGTCGTGAAGGCCACGCACACTTTCATCATGATGAACCCGGTCGCGATTGCCGAGGCGCTGGAGTTTCTGCGCAACGGGGTCTTTGACCACGGCATCACCTATGCCAATGCCCTGCGCAAGATTGCGGCGTTCTGATTCCGTTCAGGATTTCGGCTTGATGTGGTTCACATGCCCCATCTTGCGGCCCGCACGCACCTCTGGCTTGCCATAAAGGTGCAAGGCCGCGTCGCGCTGTGCGATCAGCGCAGGCACGCGGTCCATATCCGCCCCGATCAGGTTTTCCATCACCACATCGGCATGGCGGCTGCCATCGCCCAGCGCCAAGCCCGCAATTGCGCGGATATGCTGCTCGAACTGGTCCACGGCGCAGCCATTCTGGGTCCAATGGCCGGAATTGTGCACGCGCGGGGCGATTTCGTTCACGATCAGGCCCTGCGCAGTCACGAACAGCTCCACCCCCAGCACGCCCACATACTCGAGCGCGTTCAGGATGCGGGCGGCGATCAGCACAGCATCGCTGCGCTGACTGGGGGACAGACGCGCAGGCACACGGGTTTCGCGGAGGATGCCGTCCTCGTGGCGGTTTTCACCGGGATCGAACGCTGCGACCGATCCAGTCAGGCCGCGCGCAGCGATGACGGAAACTTCGTGGCTGAAGGTCACGAAGCCTTCAAGTATCGCGTCCTGCCCGGCCATGACTTCAAGCGCGTCGCGGACGCTGTCGCGGCCCATGATCCGCGCCTGCCCCTTGCCGTCATAGCCCATGCGCCGGGTTTTCAGAATGGCGGGCGCGCCGATCTGGTCCAAGGCTGCGTGCAAGCTTGGTAGATCCGTGACCGGGGCGAAGGGGGCAGTCTGCAGGCCCAACCCTTGCAGGAATTGCTTTTCCGTCAACCGATCTTGCGACACGGCCAGTGCGCGGCGGCCCGGACGGATGGGCCTGTGGGCTTGCAATAGATCGAGGGTCGCGGTCGGGATGTTTTCAAACTCGAATGTGATGACATCGACGCTTTGCGCGAATGCGCGCAGCGCGTCCACATCATCCCACGCCGCTGTTGTCACTTGCGCCGCCACCTGCCCCGCAGGCGGCTGGGGCGCGGGGTCGTAGATGTGGCAGGCATAGCCCAGACGGCTGGCTGCCACGGACAGCATCCGGCCCAATTGCCCACCGCCCAAAATGCCGATCACGCTGCCGGGTGCAAGGGCGTCACTCATCGCGCGGCTCCTCGGGGATCGATGCGGACAGGTCCGCGCGCCACTGGTCCAGCCGCTGCGCAAGGCCCGCATCCTGCAACGCCAGAATGCCCGCCGCCATCAGCCCCGCATTGGCCGCGCCCGCAGCCCCAATCGCCATCGTCGCGACCGGATAGCCGCGCGGCATCTGCAAGATGGAGTAAAGGCTATCCACACCCGACAAGGCCTTGGTCTGCACAGGCACGCCAATCACAGGCACGCGGGTCTTCGACGCCATCATACCCGGCAAATGCGCGGCCCCGCCTGCGCCTGCGATAATCACCTGCAAGCCGCGCGCCACAGCGTTGCGCCCATACTCCCACAAACGATCCGGTGTGCGATGGGCGGACACGATCCGCGCCTCATAGGGCACACCCAGCGCGTCCAGCATCTGCGCCGCTTCCCGCATGGTGGGCCAGTCGGACTGGCTGCCCATGATGATCCCCACCTTGATGTCGCTCATGGCTGCCCCCGGTTTCGCATTGCCGCCCTTATAGCGGGGCGCGCGGCCCGTGCAATGCGCTCAGAGCGTGTCGCGTTCATTCGCGTTCACGCGACACGCTCTATTCGTTTGTTATCGCATATCTTTTGCGCAAAACCGGTTCCCACTTTTGCGCGATATGCTCTAGGCGATGATGTCGGGGGTCAATTCATCCTCGATCCGCACGATCATGTCCTTGAGCCGCAGCTTTTCCTTCTTTAACCGCTGCACGGTCAGCGCCGTCGTTGGCCCCTGCGCTTGCAGGGCTGCGATGGCTTCGTCCAGATCGCGGTGCTTTTGGCGAAGAACCTCCAGCTTGACGCGAAGGACTTCCTCGTGGCTCATTTCCTGCGGCGAGTTCATGCTCCCGTCACCCTTGTTTGTCTGCCCCCACCTTAGCGGCAAATTGCCATTTGCAAAGGGATTTCGGCCATCCTGCCCACATCTTGCGCAGGCTTTTGCGCGCCCCATATATCAGACACGGCGGATCGCTGAAAACAGGATCCGCCTGCCTTGTCGCTTGCCATAAAGGACACTGGACATGACCAAACTTAGCTTCCCCTCGCACCCGTTGCTTCTGGGCTTTGACCAATTGGAGCGGTTGGTGGAACGCACAGCCCGCGCGGGCACCGATGGTTATCCGCCCTTCAATATCGAAGTGACTGGGAAGAACAGCTACCGTATCACGCTTGCCTTGGCCGGGTTCCAGGAACGCGACTTGTCGATCACGGTCGAAAAGCGCCAACTTCTTGTGCGTGGCCAGACGCGGGACGATGACGCGCCCGAGCGGGTATTCCTGCACCGCGGTATCGCCGCGCGGCAGTTCCAGCGCGCTTTTGCCTTGGCCGATGGCGTCGAAGTGACCCGCGCCGCGCTCGAAAACGGGCTCTTGCACATCGACCTGACAAGGGCAGAGCCGGAAGAGAATGTGCAGACCATTCCGATCCACCGGGGGTGAAGGGGGACACAATGAACACAGCCTACACGTTTCGCAACAGCACCCGGCCCATCGTCTATGTCCGACCTGTGGACCGGGCCGAACTACCCGAGGATGTGTTGAACTACCTGCCAGAGGCGAAACAGCTTTACGCCATCCACCACGAGGAAGGCGAGCGCATGGCGATTGTCAGTGACCGCTCGCTTGCGTTTTTCATGGCGCGCGAAAACGATTACGACCCGGTCAGCGTGCACTGACCGGGCCGATGTTCAGCGCAGTCGCAAATCCGCTGAATCGCCCTGCCCCTGATCCGAGATGAACCGCAACGTATCCCCATCGCGCAGCACAAGCTGGCAGTTATACGGGTCGCCCGATTCGCCGAATTTCAGCGTGCGGCAGAAATAGCCATTGCGCCATTCCCAATCCCCGCCCACCTGCATCCCGAACCCGCGCCCCCGGATTTCGCCTTGGGGCAGGACTTGCAGACGGATGCCGAAGCGCGTCAATTCGCGCCCCGTGACAAGCTCGCGGAATTCGTTTTCAGCGCGGACAGGTTCAAAATCGGCCAAAGCGGGTAGCGCAGTCGTGGTCGCAAGGCCGAAGGCAAGGGCAGCCAGACGGGGCATGGGAATCTCCTGTTACGGAATACAGATGATCTACGCCGCAACATATCATTCGGATGCATGCCGTCACAGGGTCGTGAGAAAAGAAATATCGCGAATTGCGGTTATCCGCGCAGGCCCAGCACGTCCTGCATCGAATATTCCCCCGGTCCCCGCCCCTGCAACCACAGCGCCGCACGGATCGCACCACGGGCAAAAAGCGCGCGGTCTGACGCGACGTGGCGCAGGATGATTCGCTCGCCCTCGCCCGCGAAGATCACGTCATGCTCGCCGATATAGTCGCCCCCCCGGATCGCGTGAAAGCCGATGGCTCCGGGCGTGCGCGCGCCTGTGATCCCGTCGCGGCCCCGATCGGCCACGGCATCAAGCGCCACACCGCGCCCCTCCGCCGCAGCCTGCCCCAGCATGAGCGCTGTGCCCGAGGGCGCATCGACCTTGTGGCGGTGATGGGCTTCGACCACTTCGATATCATAGGACAGATCAAGGGCAGCAGCGACCTGCCGCGTCAGACTGACCAGCAGATTGACCCCAAGCGACATATTCCCCGCGCGCACGATCCGGCCTGTTTGGCCTGCCTGCGCGATGGCGGCCAGATCGTCGGCGGAAAAGCCCGTTGTGCCGATGACATGGGCCACGCCCATATCTGCGGACTGCTTGGCCAAGGCCACAGTGACCGCAGGCGTGGTGAAGTCGATCACGGCATCGGCCACAGCAAGCGCCTGTGCGACATCAGCCGTCACCACCACGCCCGACGCAGCCCCGCCCATCGCCTGCCCCAGATCGCGGCCAAGCCACGCATGGCCGGGCCTTTCAACAGCCGCCGCAAGCGTCGTGCGCGGATCATCTGCAATCAGCCGCACCAGCATCTGCCCCATGCGCCCTGATGCGCCCATCACTGCCAGTCTGACCATGCCTGCCCCCTGCTTACGGTATTGCCGCAGGCGTGATAGCGGAGGGCTGCGAAATTGGCAAAGCCTCGTTGCGCGGGGGGGCGGATTCGACTATCTGACAGGGATGGCAAAGAAACGCTTCCAGACTGATACCGGCCCGTCCCAGCGCCAGTTGCGCGTGGGCGAGGTCATTCGCCGCGCGCTGGCCGATGTGCTCGCACGTGGCGATGTGCATGACCCCGACTTGGCGCGCGTGCCGATCACGGTCAGCGAAGTGCGCACCTCGCCCGATCTGAAAATCGCGACAGCCTATGTGATGCCGCTCGGTGGGCAGGGTCAGCAGGAAACGCTTGCCGCGCTGCGCCGCAACAAGGCCGAATTGCGCCATCTGGTCAGTCACGGCCTGACGCTGAAATTCGCGCCGGAACTGCGATTTGCTCTTGATGCAACATTTGACCGGATCGAGGAAACGCAACGCCTGTTTGCCGATGAACGCGTGCGCCGCGATCTGGACCATGGCCCCGACGATGTGGCGCGCGACTAGCGCCGCGCTGGCGCTCTGGCTGTTGGCAAGCCCTGCATTCGCCGATTGCCGGACGACCACATTTCAGGATCGGTCCTTCACGTTGTGTGAAACGGGAATAGGGGACGACTTGCGCCTTTTCCTGCGCCCCGCCGAAGATGCGCCGGTCTATGGCAATTTCCGCCCCATTGATGATGCGCTTGCCCGCGACGGCAAGAAACTCGCTTTCGCGATGAACGGCGCGATGTATCACCCCGACCGCCGCCCTGTCGGCCTGTTCGTGCAACAGGGGCGCGAAGTGTCGCCCATCGTCACCCGTGAAGGCCCCGGCAATTTCGGGCTGCTGCCCAATGGCGTGTTCTGCATCGAACCCGCGCGCTTCACGCTGATCGAAAGCCGCGCCTTCGCGACAGCCCCCCTGCCCTGCACCTATGCGATGCAATCGGGACCGATGCTTGTGATCGACGGAGCGTATCACCCGCGCTTTTTGCCCGACAGCACCTCGCGGTTGATCCGCAACGGCGTAGGCGTCAGCCCGGACGGAAAGCGGGCGGTTTTCGTGATCTCGGACAGCCCGGTGAATTTTTACGAATTCGCCCGGTTCTTCCGCGACGAACTGAACCTGCCGCAGGCGCTGTATATTGATGGCAGCGTGTCGCGGCTGCACGCGCCTGCGCTGCGGCGCTCGGATTGGGGCACGCTCTTGGGTCCGATCATCGGCAAGGTCGTTGACGTTAGCCCCCCCACCCAGTAGGGGGCGGGCCGAGTTGACACGGGGGCAAGTTGGATGGGACGCAAGCGCAAGGGCCGCGCAGTATCGGGCTGGCTGGTGGTGGACAAACCTGCGGGCGTGACCTCGACCGCTGTGGTGAACAAGGTCCGCTGGGCATTTGGCGCGCAGAAAGCGGGCCACGCGGGCACGCTTGACCCAGCCGCGACAGGCGTGCTGGCCGTGGCCTTGGGCGAGGCCACAAAGACTGTGCCCTACATCACCGATGCGCTGAAGGGGTATCGCTTCATGGTCCGGCTGGGTCAGGCCACGACCACCGATGACGCCGAAGGGGACGTGATCGCCGAGAGCGCCCTGCGCCCGACCGATGCGCAGATTGCAGATGTTTTGGGAGCGTTTCGCGGGCAGATCGAACAAATCCCACCGCAATTTTCCGCCGTGAAGGTGGACGGCGAGCGCGCCTATGACATCGCACGCGCGGGCGAGGAGATGGACCTCGCCCCCCGCCCGCTCTGGGTCGAGCGGTTGGAGGTGATGGCACGGCCCGGCCCGGACCATGTGGAGTTGGAGATGGTCTGCGGCAAGGGCGGTTATGTCCGCTCGATCGCCCGCGATCTTGGCGCGGCTCTAGGCTGCCATGCCCATGTTGCATGGCTGCGGCGCGACTGGTCCGGGCCGTTCCGGGCTGCGGATGGCGTGACGCTCGCGCAGATCGACGCGCTGGCCCATAGCGCGGACTTGGACGCCCTGCTGTACCCGCTGGAAGCCGGGCTGCACGGCCTGCCCGAACTGCCTGCGACACCCGAGGGCGCCGCGCGCCTGCGCAACGGCAATCCCGGCATGGTCCTGTCGAGCAGCGCGCAATATGGGGATACCGCTTGGGCAAGCCTTGATGGCCGCGCCGTGGCTGTGGGCATCTACAAGGCAGGCGAATTGCACCCGATCCGCGTGTTCGTGCCAGACTGATGGGCCTGCCCGATACGATCACTCACACCCACCAGAAGGGCGACGCCGCTTCCAGCGCGGTCTATTCGCCCTGCATGGCCTATCGCTACTTGCTGACGCGCGAATGGGGGCCGGGGCGGCGGGCGCTGTTCATCATGCTCAACCCTTCCACCGCGACTGAGGCGCAGAATGATCCGACGGTCGAGCGCTGCGAACGCCGCGCCCGTGCGCTGGGATTTGGTGCGTTTCGGGTCTGCAACATCTTCGCCTTTCGCGCGACCGACCCCAAGGTGATGCGCGCTGTGGGCGACCCCGTGGGGCCGCTCAATGACGCGGCGATCCTTGGCAGCGTGCCTTGGGCCGATCAGGTGATCTGCGCCTGGGGAACGCATGGCGCGCATCTGGGACGCGGGCCGCAGGTGGAGGGGCTGTTGCGCGGCGCGGGCGCAGCGTTGTGGCATCTGGGGCTGAGCAAGGCCGGGCATCCGAAGCATCCGCTCTATATCGGCTATGAGCGGGGGCCAGAGGAGTGGGTTCAGCGCCCGTGATCGGCAAGGCGATGTTTTGCGTTGCAAGCGCAAATCCTGAAAAAGGTGACGCTCTAGCTGACAGAGGCAGCCGCGCAGCGTCGGGCCGCGGCGCGGCGATGCGACAGACGGTCCGCGCGATTTATTGCGGCCACATGCCCGTCAAATCTGCTTTAGGCGCTCACATCCACCTAATCGCCGGGCCAGGGGGCGGGGCGTGCCGGAGGCACGCCTTCGGCGTGACCGATGCGCGGCGGCCTGCGGCCTTGATTCCGCGCAGGGCGCGCTTCGGCGCAATGAGCTTCCCCTCACAACTCCGCCCCCCGCTGCATCGGCCAGAACACCCCGCCCGACCACACCCCAAACCACTCCTCGCCCTGCCACTCCGCCATAGCCCCGAGTTCGGCGAGCCGGTAAAAACTCTTGCGGTCGATCCGCGCCTCCAGCCCTGCGCGGACCATGACATAAGGCGCGCCCCCCGTCAGCCGCAGGGCTGCGTCGGGCCCGGCCGTGACCTGATCGCCCACATTCGTCGTGAATGTCAGCACCTGCCCCTGCCCCATACCGGCCACCGCAAAATCCGTGGCGATGAAGGGCACATCTTCGACCACGATCCCCACCTTCTCGACGGGCGTGACCAAAAAATACCGCTCGCCTTCGCGCTTCAAAATCGTTGAAAACAGCCGCACGAGGGGCGCGCGGCCAATCGGGCTGCCTTCGTGCCACCAAGTCCCGTCGCGCGCGATGCGGATGTCGATTTCGCCACAATAGGGCGGGTTCCACAGATGCACAGGCGGCAGGCCCTTTGCCCCCGTCACTTGCGCCGCAGCCAACAACCCCGAAGCTGTCACGCTATTTTGTTCACTTGCTGTTTTTGCCATTGGCCGCCCATGCGATATGTCTAGTCTTGACCATAGCACGCACGCGCGGAAAATCACCTCGAAGGGAGCGCCCATGACCGACCATTCAGACCTTGTTGCCGGGATCGAGGCGTTGACCGACAAGCTTGCGCAGGCACGCGACAGCATCAACCGCCGTTTCATCGGGCAAAAGCAGGTCGTGGACCTGACGCTTACGGCCATGCTGTGCGGCGGCCATGGCTTGCTGATCGGTCTGCCGGGTCTGGGCAAGACGCGGCTGGTGGATACGCTGTCCACGGTCATGGGGCTGAAAGGCAACCGCATCCAGTTCACGCCTGATCTGATGCCCGCCGATATTCTAGGCTCTGAAGTTCTGGATGTGCGCGATGACGGCAGGCGAGCGTTTCGCTTCATAGAAGGGCCGATTTTCTGCCAGTTGCTGATGGCGGATGAAATCAACCGCGCCTCGCCGCGCACGCAAGCCGCGTTGTTGCAGGCGATGCAAGAGCGCGAAGTGACAGTCGCGGGCACGCATCACAAACTGGCGCGCCCCTTCCATGTGCTGGCCACGCAAAACCCGATTGAACAGGAAGGCACCTATCCCCTGCCCGAAGCGCAGTTGGACCGCTTTCTGGTGCAGATCGACGTGGTTTACCCTGACCGCGCGACCGAGCGGGACATTCTTCTTGCCACGACCGGGGAAAGTGAGGCCGCCGCGCATCAGGTGTTCACCGAGGATGAATTGATCGCCGCTCAAGTTCTGCTGCGGCGGATGCCGGTGGGCGAGTCGGTGGTGGAAGCGATCCTCGATCTGGTGCGCGCTTGCCGCCCGGATGAGCCAGAGGCACACGAGGCCGTGCGCGACACCATCGCTTGGGGGCCGGGGCCACGTGCGGCGCAAGCGCTGATGCTGACAGTGCGGGCACGGGCGCTGCTCGATGGGCGGCTCGCGCCCTCTGTGGCCGATGTGGCCGCGATGGCGCGGCCTGTGCTGTCGCATCGCATGGCGCTTGGCTTTGCTGCGCGGGCGCGGGGGGCGGATCTTGGCCAGATTATCGACACAGTGGCCGGCAGCGCGACCCGGCTTGGGGTGGCTGCGTGAGCCAAGTGCCGCATCTTCGCGCGCAGGCCGAAACGCTTGCCGCCCCCCTGCCCGCGCTTCTGGCGCAGGCCGAGCATCTGGCAGCAAGCATCCTGCCCGGTGCGCATGGGCGCAGGCGGGCGGGCGCGGGGGACGAGTTCTGGCAGTATCGCGCGGCGACCTCGTCGGATTGGGGCGCGCGGATCGACTGGCGGCGCTCGGGGCGGTCTGACCAGCATTTCGTGCGCGAAACCGAATGGCAGGCGGCGCAGGCCGTGACGCTGTGGGTGGACCGCGCGCAGGCGATGGCGTTTTCGGGGGATAAAGGGCGTGTGACCAAAGCCGACCGCGCGCGGGTGCTCGGGCTGGCGCTGGCGGTGCTGCTGTTGAAGGGGGGCGAGCGTGTGGGGCTGATGCCGGACCTGCCCGCACGTGCCGGGCGCGCGCAACTCGAACCGCTGACCCACAGGCTTGTCAGCGCAGACGCTGCCGATTACGGCACGCCCCCGGCGCTTCCCCTGCCTGCCCATTCGCAGGCCGTGTTCCTGTCCGATTTCTTCGATGATCCGGCGCTGCTGCGTGATACCGTCAGCCGAAATGCCGATCGTGGGGTGCGCGGGGCGCTGGTGCAAGTGCTTGACCCGGCAGAGGAAGAATTCCCCTATCAGGGCCGCTCGATTTTCGTCTCGATGGGCGGGGCCTTGCGCCATGAAACCCAGCGCGCAGGTGATCTGCGCGCGCGCTACCGCGACCGTTTGGCCGCGCGCAAGGATATGCTGGCAGCCCTTGGTCGCGCGACAGGCTGGCACGTGATGATCCACCACACGGATCAACCGCCCGCACCTGCTTTCCTTGGCCTGTGGCAAGCCATCGACGGGGGGCGCGCACGATGATGACGCTTGGCCCCGTGGGCTTTGCAAGCCCTCTGCTTTTGGCGGCCTTGTTCGCGCTGCCGGTCTTGTGGTGGCTGTTGCGCGCGATCCCGCCTGCGCCTGTGATGCGCCGCTTCCCCGGTGTGGCGCTGATGCTGGGGCTGACAGATGAAACCACGGAAACCGACAAAACCCCATGGTGGCTCTTGCTGCTGCGCGCGCTTGCTGTGGCCGCGCTGATCGTGGCTTTCGCTGGGCCTGTGCTGAACCCGCAACCTGCGCGTGACGGCGCCGGGCCGCTTCTGATCCTGACCGATGCAAGCTGGGCCAGCGCCCGCGACTGGCCTGCGCGCCAAGAGCGGATGGGCCGCCTGCTCGAGGAAGCCCAGCGCGCGGGACGACCTGTCGCGTTGGTCGCGCTGACCGACCTGCCCGAAGAAACCGCCTTCCGCGCCCCCGATTTCTGGGCGGACCGGGTCGCGGGGCTGGTGCCCGCGCCGTTTGTGGCAGATGCCGCGCGCATCTCCGCTTGGGTCGCCACATTGCCGCAAGAGGTGGACACTTACTGGCTGTCCGATGGTTTGGATCACCCCTATCGCACGGATTTGCTTGCCGCGCTGCAAGCGCGCGGAGCCGTGCAAGTCTTTGAAACCGCGCGCCCTGTTCTGGCCTTGTCGCCGGCTGTGCTGGAGGATGCCACACTGACCATCACCGCCCACCGAATGCCAGGCGGAGCCGAGGCAGAGGTCGAGATTCAAGCCATTGGCCGCGATCCTGCCGGAGTTGAGCGCGTCCTGGCCAAAGGGACGGCGTTTTTCAACGCGGCCGAGACGACAGCCGAGCTTGCGCTGACCCTGCAACCCGAATTGCGCAACCGCATCGCGCGCTTCCAGATTGCAGGCCAGCGCCATGCAGGCGCGGTCGCGCTGACCGATGACGCGCTGCAACGGCGCAAAGTGGCGCTGCTGACAGGGCGACAAGGGCGCGAGGGGCTTGATCTGCTTTCGCCGTTTTTCTATCTACGCCAAGCCCTTGGCCCTGTCACGGACCTGATCGAAAGCCCCTCCATCGACGATTTGCTCCTGACTGCCCCGGATGTGTTGATCTTGGTGGACATCACCAGCCTGTCCGAAGTGGAAAGCGCGCAAGTGCTTGATTTCGTGAATGACGGCGGGTTGCTCTTGCGCTTTGCCGGGCCGGGCTTGGCCGCGTCCGATGTGGGGCGCGGGGCCGAGGACCCGCTTTTGCCTGTGCGCCTGCGCATTGGGGGCCGCTCTGTCGGCGGGGCCATGTCATGGGGCGAGCCGCGCGGCTTGCGCGACTTCGGGCCGGATTCGCCCTTCGCCGGGCTGACGGTTCCTGCGGATGTGACAGTGAGCAGCCAAGTCCTTGCCCAGCCCGATCCGGGCCTGTCCGAGCGCACGATTGCCGCTTTGGCCGATGGCACACCGCTAGTGACCCGCCGCTTCAATGGCGCGGGGCAAGTCGTGCTGATCCACACAACCGCCAATGCCGAATGGACAAGCTTGCCGCTGTCGGGCCTGTTCGTGCAGATGCTGGAACGCTTGGCTGTCTCCACTCGCGCCCGCGCGCCGGACCCCAGCGAAATGGCGTCCGTCGCGTGGCAACCGCTGCGGGCGCTCGACGGGTTCGGGCAAGTGACCGACGCGAGCACCCGCCCCCAAGTGCAGGGCGAGGCATTGGCCGCCCGCGCCTTCGGTCCCGACTTGCCCCCCGGTGTCTATGGGGCACCCTTGGGCAGTGTGGCGCTGAATATCGGCACCCGGGACATGGCGTTGCGCCCGATGATCTGGCCCGCCTCTGTCCCTGTCGAGCGCGATACGATTGTGCAGGAACGCGACCTGAAAGCGCCGTTCCTGCTTGCCGCGATGGCCGCCCTTTTGATCGACATTCTGGCCGCGCTTTGGCTGTCCGGGCGGCTGCGGCGCGGGGCTGCGGCGGGACTGGCCTTGGGGCTGATGCTGTCGCACGCCCCCACCCCCGTCATGGCCGAAACCGATGACCGTCTGGCCTTGCAAGCGACAGCGAATGTTATTCTGGCCCATGTCCTGTCAGGCGATGCACGCGTGGACAATGTCGCGCGCGCAGGGCTGTTGGGGCTGAGCCGCGTGCTCTATGCCCGCACCTCGATCGAACCGGCGGAGCCGATGGGCGTCGATCTGGAACGCGACGAGCTGACCTTTTTCCCCATGCTTTATTGGCCGATCACCGAAAACAGCCCGATCCCGTCAGCGGCGGCCTATGCGCGGCTGAACCGCTATTTGCGCGGCGGTGGGATGATCGTGTTCGACACGCGCGACGCGGAACTTGCGGGCCTGACGCGCACCACACCCGAAGCGCGGCGCTTGCAGGCGATTTCCCGCGCGCTGGACATTCCCCCGCTGGAACCTGTTCCCGAAGATCACGTGCTGACGCGGACCTTCTACTTGCTTCAGGACTTTCCAGGCCGCTACCGGGGCCGCGATGTCTGGGTCGAGGCCGCGCCTGCTGATGCCGAAATGGCCGAGGGGATGCCGTTTCGCAACCTCAATGACGGGGTCACCCCTGTGGTGATCGGCGGCCATGACTGGGCAGCGGCTTGGGCCATCGACCAAAGCGGCGCGCCCATGTTCCGCATTGGTGGCGGCCTGAGTGGCGAGCAGCAACGCGAAATCGCCTACCGCTTCGGGGTCAACCTTGTGACGCATGTGCTGACAGGAAATTACAAATCCGACCAAGTCCATGTGCCTGCCCTTCTGGAGCGTTTGGGCCAATGATGAACGCACAATCCATTGTCCTTGCTCCGCTTGTGCCCTGGCCTGTGATCTGGGCCGTAGCCGCTTTGGCGGCACTGATGGTCGCCGTCGCGCTCCGGCGGGGCCTGCGCGGCTGGTGGCTGCGCGGGCTGGCGGCTGCGGCCATTCTTGCAGCCCTTGCCAATCCGTCGCTGCAAACCGAAAACCGTAGCCCGCTTCCGAATATCGCTGTGGTTGTCGTGGACGAGAGCGCATCAAACCGCATCAGCACACGGACCGCTCAAACAGACGCGGCGCGCGCCCATCTGGAAACGGCCCTAGGCCGGATCGACAATCTGCAAACTCGGACAGTGGTTGTCCCAGACGGTGCGGGCAATGCAGGCACCGAACTGGGCACGGTGCTTGCGCAGACCCTCTCTGACCTGCCGCGCGATCAGGTGGCGGGGGTGTTCGTGATCTCGGACGGGCGAGCGCATGACGCGGATCTTCTGCCCCCCGTCCCCGCCCCGCTGCACTTGCTGCAAACCGGGGAACAGACTGACTGGGACCGCCGCTTGGTGATCCGCACCGCCCCGACCTTCGCGATCTTGGGCGAACCTGTCACCCTGACCCTGCGCGTGGAGGATCAAGGCGCCATCCCACCCGGCTTGCCAGGCTTCGCCACTTTGGGCTATGCGGTTGACGGAGGCCCGCGCATGACCGCGCAAGTGCCCATCGGTCAGGACATGGACCTGACAGTGACGCTCGACCGCGGCGGCATCAATGTCCTGCAATTCGATGTCGAAGACGCCCCCGGCGAGTTGACCAACCGCAACAACACGGCCACGCTCCAGATCAACGGCGTGCGCGACCGCTTGCGCGTGCTTCTGGTCTCGGGCGAGCCCAATCCCGGCCAGCGCACGTGGCGCAACCTGCTCAAATCCGACCCGGCCGTGGACCTTGTGCATTTCACCATTCTGCGCCCGCCGGATCGTCAAGACGGGGTGCCGGTCAATGAACTCTCGCTCATCGCGTTTCCCACGCGCGAGTTGTTCATCGAAAAGATCGACGAATTCGACCTGATCATCTTTGACCGCTACCGCCGGCGCGGCATCCTGCCCAACAGTTATTTCGCCAATATCGCGCGCTATGTGCAGGATGGCGGTGCGCTTCTGGTCGTCGGGGGCCCGGAAACGGCCAGCGCCGATTCCATCTTCCGCTCGCCCTTGGGCGAGGTGTTTCCAGCCATCCCCACGGCCCGCGTCATGGACGAAGGCTTCCGCCCGCGCGTGACCGATCTGGGCCAGCGTCACCCCGTCACCGCCGGGCTGGAAGCGCTTGTGGCCCCCGCCCCCGAGGGTGGCCCCGGTTGGGGGCGCTGGTTCCGCCAGATCGAGCTTGCCCCTGTTTCCGGCCAAACGGTCATGTCCGGGATCGAGGGCGCACCGCTCTTGATGCTCGACCGTGTAGGTAAAGGCCGGATGGCGCTTCTGGCCTCCGACCAGCCCTGGCTCTGGGATCGCGGGTTTGAGGGCGGGGGGCCGCAACTCGAACTCTTGCGCCGCCTTGCGCATTGGATGATGGGCGAGCCGGAGCTGGAAGAAGAAACCCTGACCGCCACAGCCGAAGGCCAACGCATGTCGATCCTGCGCCGCACCTTGGGCGACAGTGTCGGACCCGTGCGTGTCATTGCCCCCGATGGCAGCGAACTGGACCTGCTCCTGACCGAGGATTCGCCGGGCAGCTATCGCACCACATGGGACGCGCCTGAAATCGGGCTTTACCGTCTGTCCGAAGGCGATGTGAGCACAGTCATCGCGCTTGGCCCCACGGCCCCACGTGAATTCGAGCAGACCATCGCAACGCCCGACATTTTGCGCCCGGCCATCGACACGCGGCGCGGTGGCGTGGTGGCTGTGGCCGACACGCTGCCCGACTTGCGACTTGTGGCCGAAGGTCGGACTGCCGCCGGACGCGGGTGGTTGGGCCTGACCCCGCGCGACGCTTATGTCACCCGCGATCTGACTGTGGCCGCCCTTCTGCCCGGTTGGGTGTGGCTGTTGATGGCGGCAGGCTTGGCCCTTGGGGCATGGTTGCGCGAAGGGCGCTGACCCTTTGCCATCCGCGCCAATCCAGCGTAAGCGGGGGCATGCGCGACCCGATGCCCCTGTTCCTGACCTGCCTGCCCGGCCATGAGCGCTTGCTCCGGCTGGATGCCACCGCTCTTGGCCTGCCTGATCCGCGCGAAGTGACAGGCGGGGTGGAAACCAGCGGCGACTGGCCTGCGATCTGGCACGCCAATCTGGGGCTGCGCGTGGCGGGTAGCGTGCTGGTCCGCATCGGTGGCTTTCCGGCGGTGCATCTGGCGCAACTCGACAAACGCGCGCGGGCTTTTGCGTGGGGCGATTGGCTTCGCGCCGATGTACCGCTGCGGATAGACGCCACCAGCTACCGCTCGAAAATCTACCACGAAAAAGCCGCCGCGCAGCGTGTCGCGCAGGCCATCACTGACACAATCGGCGCACGGATCGACCCAGCCGCCGAACTGCGCCTTCTCGTGCGGATCGAAGATGACCTTGTCACCTTCTCGCTCGACACGTCTGGTACGGCCCTGCACAAACGCGGCACCAAACAAGCCATCGGCAAAGCGCCCTTGCGCGAAACCATGGCCGCCGCCTTCCTGCGCGAGATGGGCTTTGACGGCAGCCAACCTGTGATCGACCCGATGTGCGGTTCCGGCACCTTCGTCCTGGAAGCCGCAAGCATCGCCGCAGGCCAACAGGCCGGCCTAGCACGCGGCTTCGCGTTCGAGGATCTGGCCTGCCATGACGCCAAAGCCTACCACCACCTGCGCGCGGGCCTGCCCCCGCCCAAGCCCGCCCCCGCAACCCCGCGCTATCTGGGCTTTGACCGTGACCAAGGCGCGATCACTGGGGCCTTGGCCAATGCGGGCCGCGCGGGCCTCAGCGATTGGACGGCCTTCGCCTGCCAGCCGCTATCGGCACTCACGCGCCCCAGCGGCCCCCCCGGCTTTATCATGGTCAACCCACCCTATGGCGACCGCATCGGGGCCGTCAAACCGCTCTACGCCCTCTATGCCAGCTTGGGCCAGATTCTACGCGAACGGTTTCAAGGCTGGCGGCTCGGCATGGTCACATCCGACCCGCGCCTGGCCCATGCCACAGGCCTGACGCTCCGCGATAGCCCGCCCGTATCGCATGGCGGGCTGAAGGTCCGCCTTTATCGCACGGCACCCTTGTAGGCGCGCCAGCGCATCCTGCCCACCGGAAGCCCCTGCCACAGGCAGGGGCTGACATATCGCGTGCGGCGCAGCCGCGCATTTTTCATTTATCGCATGTCCTGATGCGCAAAACCGGTTCCCACTTTTGCGCGACATGCTCCGGGGTTGGTTTACCTCAAGGACCGCCCCTTGATCACCGCCTCTGCCCCAAACCGCGCGCGCAGCTTGTCCATCGCGGCCTCTGCCTTCGCGCGGGACTCGGCTCCGGGATCAAGCAAATCCGGGCTGAACCCTGGCTCTTCGGCTTCCGTTAACTCCGAGAGCCCCACCCCGATCAACCGGAACGGCCCCTCGCCCAAGGTTGGCCTCATCAACCCCATCCCCTCACGCCAGAGTGTATCGGCCAGATAGGTCGGTGC
>JBKBLP010000010.1:0-88518 GCA_046296275.1 Roseinatronobacter sp.
CGCGCCCGCCGGGCCCCCCCTCGGGCCCCCCCCCCCCCCCCCCCCGGGGTGGGGCCTGGGCCTGGCGCGATGGGGGGGTGATCTAGGCCCCCCGCCTTCGCCCCCCTCTAAAAGTCACAGACCAGTAACAAATCCTTGTCTTTGCATCTGATCCGCCCTTATGCTGCGGGGCAGCACAAAGGCCCTGACCCATGCCCCGTAACCTCACCCTGACCGACTACGCCCAGGTCACCAATTCCGCCCCGATCAAGCGCGAAATGCATGGCTGGCGGGCGAAATGTCTGCAACGCCTTGTGCGGCTTGACATGCCCGTGCCGCTGACCGTCGCGCTTTCCTTCGCTGCTGTGCGCGAATTGGCGTCCGGCGCGCAGATGAACCTGCGTCACCTGCTTGCGCATTTTCGTGCGGGCCAACTCGTTTCTGTGCGCCCGTCGGCCGAGCATCCGCAATGGGGCGGGCCTGCGGCGGTGCTTAACATCGGCATGAATGATGCGACCCATGCAGCCCTTACCGAAACGCATGGGCCGCAAATGGCGACGGCGCTCTATCTACGTTTCGTGCAATCCTATGCGCAGCATGTAGCCCGCCTCGACCCGGATATGTTCGATGTCCAGGAGCCCTCTGACGCGGCGCTTCAAGCGGCTTTGCGCGATTACGCGTCGGAAATGGAGGAACCTTTCCCGCAGGATCCCGCGCAACAATTGGCCGAAGTGCTCCGCTCCATGGCCCGCGCATGGGAGGGGACTTCGGCCCGGCTGCTCCGCCAGGCCAAAGGCGCGCCGGCTGATGCGGGCTTGGGGCTTGTCGTGCAAGCCATGGCCGGGGGCTTTGCGGAAGGGCCTGACAGTGGTCACGGTCTGATCCGTTTCATTGACCCCGATACCGGCACTCCGCAAGTCGCAGGGCGGTTTCGGCCCAATGTCACGGGTAACACCCCGCCGGAACCGCTTTATTTGACCCATGACCCGCGCGGCCCCTCGTTCGAAGATACGTGCCCCGACGCTTTCGCTCAGTTGATACGGCATGGCCACAATGCCCGCCGCCGGTTGCGCGAAGAAATGGAGATCGAATTCGCCGTTGATCGTGGTGCGCTGTGGGTGCTGGATGCCGTCACGGTCGTGCGCTCCAGCCGCGCCTCGGTCCGGGTGGCGGTTGATCTTGCCAATGACGGGGTCATCGACCGCGACGACGCGCTGATGCGCATCCCCCCAAAGGCGTTGAGCGAACTTCTGCACCGCCAAGTCGATCCCCGCGCGCGGCGCGACCTGTTTGCGCGTGGTATTGCCGCCAGTCCCGGCGCGGCCATCGGGCGGATCGTGTTTTCATCAAGCGCCGCGCAAGCCTGTGCCGCACGCGATGAACCCTGCATCCTGATCCGGCGCGAAACCACGCCCGAGGACATTCGCGGGATGCACGCGGCCCAAGCGGTTGTCACGGAACGCGGGGGCATGACCAGTCATGCGGCGGTCATTGGCCGGGGCCTCGGTGTTCCTTGTGTGGTGGGGGTGTCTGGATTGGTGCTGGATGAACGCCACAAGACCCTGCGCGCGAATGGTCGGACGCTTTCCGAAGGCGATATGCTGACTGTGGACGGCACGACGGGTCAGGTCCTGGTAGGCGAGGTGGCGCTCTTGGAACCAGCGCTCGATGACCGTTTCCAGACGCTGCTCGACTGGGCCGATGCGCGCCGCGATATCGGCATTCGCGCCAATGCCGACACGCCCGCCGATGCGCGGATCGCGCGCGGCTTCAAGGCGCAGGGGATCGGCCTTTGCCGCACCGAGCATATGTTCTTTGAAGAAGACCGCCTAACGCTGATGCGCGAGATGATCTTTGCTGACACGGCCAAAGATCGCTCGGATTCGCTGGAACGTCTGCTGCCGCTGCAACGCGCGGATTTCATTGACCTGTTCGAGATCATGCAGGGCCAGCCTGTTTGCATCCGCCTGTTTGACCCGCCCCTGCACGAATTCCTGCCCCACAGCAAGGAAGGACTGCGCTCTCTTGCCGATGCGCTGGACAAGCCCTTGTCTGAAATCACCCGACGGGCTGAAGCGTTGGCCGAATTTAACCCCATGCTGGGCATGCGCGGTGTGCGGCTGGGCGTGACCTTGCCTGAGATTTACGAAATGCAGGTCCGCGCGATTTTTGAAGCGACGATCGTTCTTGCGGATCGTGGTGCTGTGATCGTGCCAGAAATCATGATCCCGCTTGTTTCGGCCATGCGCGAGGTCGAATTGGTCAAGTCCCGCATTGACGCCGCCGCCGCCGCCGTGCGCTCGCGCGCAGGGGTCGATTTCGAATATAAACTGGGTGTGATGGTCGAAACCCCCCGCGCTGCGCTTCGGGCAGGCGAGATTGCGCTTCATTCGGCATTCCTGTCCTTTGGGACGAACGACCTGACGCAGATGACCTACGGGCTGTCGCGCGATGATGCAGGGCGCTTCATGTCGGATTATGTGCAGCAAGGCGTGTTCCCCGAAGACCCTTTCCATGTGCTCGATATCGACGGGGTGGGCGAGTTGCTGAAATTGGGGGCAGCACGGGGCCGCGCGTCGCGGCCAGACTTGACATTGTCCATCTGTGGCGAACACGGCGGGAACCCGGAATCGATTCGTTTCTGCCGCGATCTGGGCTTCGATTATGTATCCTGCTCGCCCTTCCGCGTCCCTGTTGCACGCCTTGCCGCGGCGCAGCTCGCGATTGCAGACTTGTTAGGATAATTACTGTAAATCATATACTTAACGACATGCTGCACGCGCGCAGGCGGCGGGTTTCCGCCCATTGATCACGAATTCGTGGATTTTTACGACGATTTAAGGTATCGCATTCACGATTTTGTTTGATCTGAAACAACAGGTGTGTGGCGCCGCAGACTGGCGCGACGTGAAAGTAACGATGACCCATGATGCTGCCGCGCGTGTGAACCACGAAGAGAGTGCTTTTTGCACGCCGAATTCCATGGCGCAAAAGCCCAATACCCTGCGCAACAGGGTGACAGGGACACTCTCTCGTGTTGCCAAGGTCATGTCAGTTTGGGCCTTTGCGATGCTTGTGGCGCTGCCCTCGACCGGGTCGCGCCTGCAAGATGCGACGCTTGGTGATAACGCAAGGGCAAGGCTGATCTGGGCATCGCTGGATGATGGCAGCCCGATTTTCCGAAATGCCGGGCTTTATGTCACGTCCCACACCTATGGTGTGCGGCAGGGTTCCGCGCAGCGGGCAGAGCCTGTCACGGTTGACCTGACCGCTTTGGTCGCGATGGCGGCCAAGCTGTCTCGCCCGCTTGAAACCATCGAGACACGTGCGAAACCGAGTGTTGCAGTCTTGTCGAGTTCGGGTGCGGTTATTGGACCTGTTGCGGTGATTTCGCCGTTCGCCCCTGCAACGTCGATCCATCCAAGAGCGCGCCCGCAGGGCATGGAGCGCCGTGTCGTCCACTATTCCGAAAAATGGCTCCGCAGCGTTGCGGTCCGCCCACTTTCGGAGCAGGAACACTGTCTTGCGACAGCAATCTACCACGAGGCGCGCGGCGAAGGGATCAAGGGGCAGTTTGCTGTGGCGGAAGTCATTCTGAACCGCGTCGCGTCGCGCGAGTTTCCCAACAGCATTTGCGGTGTCGTCTATCAGGGGGTGCGCCCTGGCATCTATGGCGGTTGCCAGTTCAGCTTCGCTTGTGACGGAAAATCCGAGGACATGCCAAATCGCCGTGCCGCTGACCTTGTTCGCCGCATCGCCCAAGTTATGGCTGATGGTGGGCACCGCGGGCTGACGAGTGGGGCCACCTATTTCCACACGATTGCTGTTTCGCCCAATTGGGCGCAGCGGTTTTCAAATACCGCCCAGATCGGCGCCCATTTGTTTTACCGTGGGTAAAGCGCCTGTTGCAGCCTGAAAAAGAGGCTCTGGATCGTGAATTTCAGGCTGACACGCATCTGATCGGGGCCCGGCATCGGCAACAAACTGCCGCTCTGTGACACATTGCCTCAAAATCCAGCAATCTTGTCTGCTGGATGTGTTAGCGTCGCAGAGAGCTGATCGTGGCGACGGTATCCATAGGATGCCGTCACATCTTAATTTCGAAACAGTGCGAGGAACCGGGCACAATGTGTCCGGCGAACCTTCGGCATGGGGCTGGGCATGACAATGAAACTTTTTGGCACTGATGGCGTGCGGGGCACTGCGAATTCCTATCCCATGACCGCCGATATGGCGCTGAAACTTGGGGCGGCTGCGGGCCGGCATTTCCGGCGGGATGGCAGCAACGGGCACCGCGTCGTGATCGGCAAGGATACCCGCTTGTCGGGCTACATGATCGAAAACGCGCTGACGGCTGGTCTGACCAGCACGGGGATGAATGTGCTTCTCCTCGGGCCTGTGCCCACCCCGGCTGTGGGCTATCTGACGCGCTCCATGCGGGCTGATCTGGGGATCATGATTTCGGCCAGCCACAACGCGCATCAGGATAACGGGATCAAGTTCTTCGGTCCCGATGGCTACAAGCTGTCTGATGCCGATGAAGCGGCCATCGAACAGATCGTCTTTGGCGACATCACGCCCGCGCAGCCCGCCAATATCGGCCGCGCCAAGCGCATTGACGATGCCGGCGGGCGCTATGTGGAATATGCCAAGACGACGCTGCCGCGCGGCACCTCGCTTGTGGGCATGAAGATCGTGCTCGATTGCGCCAATGGCGCGGCCTACAAGGTCGCGCCGCAAGTGCTGTGGGAGCTGGGCGCCGAGGTAATCCCCGTGGGTGTGGGTCCGAACGGGACCAATATCAACCTCGATTGTGGCTCGACCCATCCGCGGATGGCCGCGGCCAAGGTGCTCGAAACCGGGGCCGATCTGGGCATCGCGCTCGATGGCGATGCCGACCGCGTGGTGTTGATCGACGAGCGCGGACAGATTGCCGATGGCGATCAGATCATGGCGCTGTTTGCGCGCCGCTGGGCGCAGGCCGAACGGCTGCAGGGCGGGGTGCTGGTGGCCACGGTCATGTCCAATCTGGGGCTGGAGCGGTATCTGACGAATCACGGGCTGCGGCTTGAACGCACCAGCGTCGGCGACCGCCATGTGGTCGAGCGGATGCGGCAAGGCGGCTGGAACCTGGGCGGCGAGCAATCGGGTCATATCGTGATGACCGACTATGCGACGACCGGGGACGGGCTGATCGCCGCGCTGCAATTCCTGTCTGCGATTGTCGAAACGCATAAACCGGCCTCGATGCTGACGCGCAATTTCGAGCCTGTGCCCCAAATGCTCAAGAACCTGAAACTGCCTGCGGGCGTCGATATTCTGGGCCGCGCCGATGTGCAGGCGGCGATTGACGATGCCAAAGCGCGCCTCGAAGGGCGTGGGCGGCTCTTGATCCGCAAATCGGGCACCGAGCCTTTGGTCCGCGTGATGGCCGAATGCGAGGATGAGGGGCTTTTGACCGAATTGGTCGATGGGCTCCTCGCAACGATGCGCGAAGTGGCCTAAGTTAGCGCATCCATCAGCCGCGCCCGCGCTTCTGGCAAGGGCCGGTCGATGCTGGGGGCAAGCCAATCTGTCAGGAAATGCCCGCTCAGGCGCAGGGCTTGGGTGATCTCGGTCTGTGTCGCTGAGGCAGCGGGGTCAATCAGCAGCGCGGGCAGGGGCAGCAGACGGGGGGCATAGTCTCCCGCAGCCTCGCGCGTGACGGCGCGGCCTGTGCGGGGGCTGACATGGGTCAAGCCCTCGGTCGCGCCGGTGACCGCGCAAGAGTGCAGGTCCAGACCGAAGCCGGTTTCTTCGAGCAAGGTCAGTTCCCACAGCGCATAGGCGCGCAGCCAGCCCGGACGGCCCAATTGGTCCAGCACGTCGCGCGTGGCGGCGTAGAGCACGGGATAGGGTGCGCGTTCGGGCAGGGCATAGCGGGCCATCGCGCAAATGGACCCAAGTGCGAGCAGCGCGAGGCGGTCATGCAGGATCGGGCCTGCACGGTCGCGCGTCACCTCGGCGGTCCACGTGCCCAGATGCTCGGACAGCCGCGCGCGCCATGTCAGGTCAAGCTGCGCACCGGGCTGCAAGGCCCCCGCCCGCTTGCGCGATCCGCCCCCCGGCAGGATACCGGCGTGCCGGCCGTGCAGGGCGCTGAGCACATCGAGCACAGCCGCACTTTCCCCATGCGGATATCGTGCCAGCAAGATGCCTTCGTCGCGCCACTCCATAGGCGCAGACTTGCCGCGCGGGGCAGGGCAGGGCAAGAGGGAAGTGCAGGCGAGGAAAGGCAGGGCATGGCACAGATGGACCCGAAATACCGCAAGATCGCAGGCGCGATCGGGCTTATGGCACTGGCCGCACTTGTGGCGCAGACCTTGGTGCTGATGCCGGGGCGCAGTTTGGGGCAGGTTCTGTGGCGTCTGTCAGGGGCGTTCACGATCCTTACCAACACGCTTGTGGCTGTCACCATGCTGCGCGTAGCGATCATGGGGCGGCGCGCGTCGTTCGGGTGGATGAGTATGCTCACCATGTCGATCATCATGGTCGGCGTGGTGTATCACGCACTTCTGGCGGATTTGCGCATTCTGACCGGGCTTGCGTGGTGGGCCGATCAGGGTCTGCACACACTCGTCCCAGTGGCGATGGCGTGGTTCTGGTTGATGGAGGTCGCGCGTGTGGACCCGCGCACTGGGCGGCCTTGGCTGTGGCTGCTTTGGCCGATGGGGTTTCTGGTTTATGCGCTGGTGCGCGGGCGCATGACCGGGCGCTATGTCTATCCGTTCCTGAACGTGGAGCGGATCGGCTGGGATGGGGTGGCGCTGTATGTTCTGGGGATTGGGGCGATTTTCGCGGCTTTGGCGTTCGGCATGGCGGCTTTGGGGCGGCGGATGCCGCGCAGGGGTTAGACTTCCTGCAAATACCCCGCACAGCCCAAGAGTGCCGCGTAATCATCCTCGACCAGCGCGATGGGAAATGTTTTCATGACCTCTGTCATCCGCCCCATATCGGTGAAGGCTGCGTCAAAACTAAAGGGCTCGAACCACGGCGCGAAAGCGCGCGACACGCCGCCGATGAAGTAAATCCCCGCATAGGGCAGCGTAACCAGCGCAAGGCTTGCGGTGGTTTGCGCAAGCAGCCGCACATAATGCCGCCCCACCGCTTGCGCGAGCGGGTGGCCATCGGCCATCGCCTGCATGATCGCGCCTGCCTCCAGACCGCCATGGGTTCCGGCCTGCTCGGCGTGGAAGGCATAAAGCCGCTCAAGACCGGACCCGGCCAGCACATCTTCCACCGACGCAATCCCGCGCCGTGCGATCAGCCAATCGGCCAGTCGGTAATCATCGGCTCCGTGCAGGGGCAGGTGCATGTGGCCTGCCTCGGCGGGGGGGACGACGCGGCCATGCGGGCCGGGATAGACCAAAGCGGCATTCACCCCGGTCCCCAATCCGATCACCAGTTTCGTGTCGCCTTTGGGTTGACCCGCGCGTAAGGGGCGCAGTTTGTCGGCGCTCAGCCCGGCCAGAGCGTGCCCCTGCGCTTGCAGGTCATTGAGCAGATGGACAGAACTGATCCCGGTCGCAGCTTCAATCTCGGCTGCATCGATATACCAGCCGTGATTGGTCAATTCGATCCGCCGCCCCTCGATCAGGCCGGCTGCGGCAAAGGCTGCACGTGTGGGCGCGACACCATGGCGCGCAAGGTAGATCCCGATGACCTCGGTCAGGCCGGAATATTCGGCATTGCGAAACCGCTCGGTCGAGTCTTCGACCAGCGCGCGCCCGCGTGCCAGTGCCATACGGGTATTCGTGCCGCCTGTATCCGCGACAAGGACAAGGTCATCGCTCATGTGAACTCCGGTCAGGCGTTAGGTCAGCGCTGCGCGCAGCGCGTGATAGGATGCTTTGGGCCTGCGCTGCAAGGTGTCAAAATCCACATACACCAGCCCGAAGCGCTTTTCATAGCCCAACGACCATTCGTAATTGTCCAGCAGCGACCACACGATATAGCCCTTCAGCGGCACGCCATCGGCAATCGCACGCCGAGCGGCGGCCAGGTGTGTTTCCAGATAGTCGATGCGGGCTTGATCGGGGGCGTCTGGCGTGTCGGGGTTCGCCATGCCGTTTTCGGTCACATAGATCGGCAGGCCCTTGGTGTAATTCTGATGCGCAAAGGTCAGGAAGTGGTGCAGCCCGTCAGGGCAGATTTCCCAGCCCATTTGCGTCAGCGGCAGATCGCCTGTGTGCTCAGAGTAATGTGGCCAAGGCTGATCGGGCGCGTCCTGCACGCGCTTGCAGGTGTAGTAATTCACCCCCAGCCAGTCGAGCGGTTGGGCGATGGTCGCCATGTCGTCCTGCCAGTCTGCGGGCAGATGCGCGCCAAGGCCGTCAAGAACATCCGTCGGATATTCCCCCGCGAACATGCCACCCAGAAACCAGCGGTTATAGATGCCGTCATAGCGCTTGGCGGCGGCGATGTCGGCGGGGCTGTCCGTGCGGGGCAGGGCGTATTCGAAATTGCACACAGCGCCCAGATTCTGCATCCCCAAGCCGCGCATCACTTCGATGGCGCGGCCATGCGCAAGGCCCATATGGTGCATCGCCCGCGCCGTCGCGCGAATGTCGCGCAGGCCCGGCGCGTGCAGGCCCATGAAATGCGACAGCCACCCCACGCACCAGGGCTCATTGATGGGGGCCGCGGACCAGATGCGGTCGCCGATGCGGTCGCAGAGCACTGCCGCGTAATCGGCAAACCAGCTTGCAACGTCGCGGTTGCGCCACCCGCCCAGGTCCGAGAGCGGCGAAGGCAGTTCCCAATGATAGAGCGTCAGCGCAGGCTTGATCCCGCGCGCGAGCATCCCGTCCACCAACCGGTCGTAAAAATCGAGGCCCGCTTGATTGACTGCGCCCCGCCCTTGGGGAAACCCGCGCCCCCTGGTTGCGGATACGCGTAAAACACCCACGCCCGCGCCGGCAATCTGGTCATGGTCCCTTTCCCAGCGTTTCCGGTGGCCGCACGCGCGCGCGCCGTCTTCGGCGCGCACCACATTGCCGGGTGTGGCGGCAAAATCGTCCCAATGCGTGCGGCCTGCGCCGCCCATGCCATGCCCTTCGATCTGATAGGCGGATGTGGCTGTGCCGAACAGGAACCCATCGGGGAAATCAGCGCGCGTGAAATGGAAGGCGGTCATCTCGGGGCAGGTCCTGTGCTATCGCCCACGATCAGGGCAGCTTCGAGCAGGCAGGTCATCGGGCCTGCACCCGGCATATCAACCAATTGAAGCACCATTTCCGCGGCCCGCCGCCCGGCTTCGCGCACAGGCGAACGGGTCGCAGTGAACAGCGCCACCTCGCCGCCATTGGGCAAATAGGACAGGTCATCGTCATGCGTGACCACCGAAACATCGCACCCAAGCCGCAGCCCCTGATCCACCAGCGCGCGGCGCAGCCCGTAAGCCACCAGCATCGAGGAGGCGATGAAAGCCGTGGGCGGATCGGGCAGGCGCATCATTTCGATGCCCGCGCGGTAGCCATAGGGCTCGGTCATCTCTGCCGAGCGCATCAAGGTTGCGTCAGGCGCGATCCCGGCTGTGGAAAGCGCTTGCAGATAGCCATTGCGGCGGCGTGCCGCGAAATCCATCCATTCCAAGCCGTTGATTAGCGCCACCCGTTTGTGGCCCAGATCAATCAGGAATTCCGCAGCCCGCCGAAACGCGCGGTGATTGTTCATATCCACCCAAGAATACGGCACCTCGCCTGCCGAAATACGCCCATGCACTACAAACGGCACACCGAGTTCGGTCAAAAGCGCAATCCGCGGATCATCTGTCTTTGGCGCATGCACGATCACCCCGTCCACAGCGCCGCGCGCAATCAGGCTACGATAGGCGTTTGGTTCGTCC
Organism: Roseinatronobacter sp.; assembly: GCA_046296275.1. Taxonomy (GTDB): domain Bacteria; phylum Pseudomonadota; class Alphaproteobacteria; order Rhodobacterales; family Rhodobacteraceae; genus Roseinatronobacter. The sequence goes on from JBKBLP010000010.1 coordinate 9,866, forward strand.
TCATCGGCCACGACGCGCAGCACCATTTCGTATCCGGCGCGCGCATAGACCTCGCCCGCGCCCGAGATGAAATCGGCGAAAACCGGGTTCACGATTTCATGGCTGTTGGACAGCGCGATGACATGGCCGATGGCATGGGTGCGGCCTGTGGCCAGCCCCTTGGCGCGCATGTTGGGCTGGTAGTTCAGCTTGGCAGCGGCTTCGGCCACGCGGGCGCGGGTTTCGGCATTCACCTCTGGATAGCCGTTCAGCGCCCGGCTGACGGTTGTGGGCGACAACGACAGGCTCGCCGCAAGTTGTTTGAGGGTGACGCTCATGGGCCAAACCGTATTGAATCGCGGACAAGATAGGCGGATATCCTACGGATTGAAAAGGGGTATTCTGCGGCATACAAAATGCTGCACCTGCAAAAAGATCAACAAATACAGCCCTATCAGGAATTTTCGTTGACACATTGGCGCTAATCGGCAAGGGTGCAGCCATCCAAAGCGGTTTGGAATTGCGATTCAGTGCCGCAGGATAGGAGCCGTGCGCAGGCAAACTGCGCCTGATACATGTCGCCGTGGGAGGATGACAATGAAATCGAAACTTTACGCAAGTGCAGCCGCACTGGCGCTGATGGCTGGTGCCGCACAGGCGCAGCAATTGACCGTGTTTGGCCCTTGGCTTGGCCCGGATCAGGAAGCTGTGCAAGAGGTTCTGACAGCCTTCACCGCAGCGACGGGTCAGGCCGTCAGCTATGTCGGCTCTGACAGCTTCGAGCAGCAGATCCTTGTGGATGCACAAGCCGGATCCGCGCCGAATGTCGCTGTGTTCCCGCAGCCCGGTCTGGCCGCAGACATGGCGCGTCAGGGCTTCCTGACCCCGCTCGCCGCGGGAACGGCTGATTGGGTGCGCGAAAACTATGCGGCTGGGCAGTCCTGGGTCGATCTGGGCACCTATGCCGATGCAAGCGGTGCCGTTCAGCATTACGGCTTCTTCTACAAGGTCGATGTGAAATCGCTGGTCTGGTATAGCCCCGAGAACTTCGAGGATGCAGGCTACGAAGTCCCCACCACGATGGAAGAGCTGAAAGCCCTGACTGATCAGATCGTTGCAGATGGTGGCACGCCGTGGTGCATCGGTCTGGGTTCGGGCGGTGCGACAGGCTGGCCCGCGACTGACTGGGTCGAGGACATGATGCTGCGCACACAGTCGCCCGCGACCTATGACGCTTGGGTCACGAACGAATTGCCCTTCAACAGCCCCGAAGTGATCGGCGCGATCGAAGAATTCGGCTGGTTCGCGCGCAATGACGCCTATGTGGCGGGTGGGGCGGGGGCCGTGGCCTCGACCGATTTCCGCGACAGCCCCAAAGGTTTGTTCAGCTCGCCGCCCCAGTGCTACATGCACCGTCAAGCGTCGTTCATTCCCGCTTTCTTCCCCGAGGGAACAGAGGTCGGCACGGATGCAGACTTCTTCTACTTCCCGGCCTATGCGGGCAAAGACCTTGGCGCGCCAGTGCTCGGCGCTGGTACGCTCTGGGCGATCACTAATGACACCCCTGCTGCACATGCTCTGATCGAGTTCCTGCAAACGCCTGCCGCTCACGAAATCTGGATGGCGCGCGGTGGCTTCCTGACCCCGCACAAGGGCGTGGACAGCTCGAAATTCTCCGATGCCGCAACGGCGAAGATGAACGACATTCTGCTCGGCGCAACGACGTTCCGCTTTGACGGGTCGGATCTGATGCCGGGGGCAGTGGGTGCAGGCTCGTTCTGGACCGGTATGGTGGATTACGCCGGCGGCAAAGACGCCGCTGCAGTCGCCGCCGAGATCCAAGCGTCGTGGAACGCGATTAAGTAATCGCATACGAAAAAAAGCATCCCGGCCCTGTGCCGGGGTGCTTTTGTCCGACAGGCTTTGACCATCGGAAAACATCTCTCGCATACGCACAAGCTTGCCCCGCTGGGCCAAGCAAAGGGGGACGCTGCGATGCATCCAGCAATTCAGGGTATCTTGACTGTCGGCATAGGCGTTTCGGCCTGTATCGCGTATTTTTACTTTTCTAACCAGTTTCTGGACCGCGTGCTGTTCCCTGCCAAGGGGCCGAATGCCGGGCGCAATATCAACCGCGCCAACATGATCCGGCCTTGGCTATTCCTGTTCCCCGCGATTTTCGTTCTGGCCGTGTATCTGGCCTATCCTGTGGTCGAGACATTGCGCCTCTCGCTCACCTCGCGCAATCAGGGCGGGGCGTTTGTGGGGCTGGCCAATTACAACCAGATGTTTAGCGAGCCGAAATTCTGGGAAGCTCTGCGCAACAACATGCTCTGGCTGATCGTGGTGCCTGCCATGTCTACAGCATTCGGGCTGCTGGCCGCGCAACTGACCGACCGCATCAGATGGGGCAATATCGCCAAGTCGCTGATCTTCATGCCGATGGCGATTTCCTTTGTGGGCGCGTCAGTCATCTGGAAACTGGTTTACGATGCGCGCCCGGCGGGCACAGACCAGATCGGCATCCTGAACGCGCTTTACATCTGGTTTGGTGGGACCGAGCCGCAGCAATGGCTGGTCATTCCGTTCTGGAACAATTTCTTCCTGATGATCGTGCTGATCTGGATTCAGACAGGCTTTGCGATGGTCATCCTGTCCGCCGCCCTGCGCGGTATTCCCGAAGAAACGATCGAGGCCGCCATCATCGACGGCGCGGGCCCCTTCCAGATTTTCTTCAAGATCAAAGTGCCGCAGATCATGGGCACGATTGTCGTGGTCTGGACCACGATCACGCTGACGGTGCTCAAGGTTTTCGACATCGTGTTTGCGATGACCAATGGCCAATGGCAGACGCAGGTTTTGGCCAATTACATGTTCGACAAACTGTTCCGCGCCAATGACTGGGGCGTGGGGTCGGCAGCGGCGATGGTGATCATGCTGCTGGTGACACCCATTCTGGTCTGGAACGTCATGTCGGTTCGCAAGGAAATGCGCTGAGGCGCGGTCTAGAGTAGGAGTTTCACAAATGGACAATATCGCTGGGTCCAAATCCTCGCTCACATGGGCCGTGCATATCTCGGTCGTGCTGCTGGTCGCTTTGTGGCTGTTTCCGACAGTCGGGTTATTCGTGTCGTCCTTCCGCACGGCGGACCAGATTGCCTCCTCTGGGTGGTGGTCGTCGCTGGGCACACAGGAACGCCAGAACCCCGCCATCCGGATCGACGGGACCGAGGTGCAAGACGGCGCTCTGTTCGTCATCGAAGGCGAGCTATTCCCGCGCGCCGCCGCAAATGTCAGCGCTTGGGGCGTCAATTCGCGCGAGCCAGAGGCATTTGCCCCCGGTGATACAGCCGATCTGGGCAATGGCCAGTCGATCACTGTGGATAAAGAAGGGCGCTACCGCTTCACCGCCACTGAATCGCAAGCGGGCGCGCGTTTGCCGCGCGTGTTCACGACAGCCCAGACACCGCCGCAATTCACCTTCGCTAACTATGAGAACATGCTCTTCAACCCGCGCAATGCCGAAGGTATGGCGAAGGCATTTTTCAACACGTTGACGGTGACGATTCCGGCCACGATCATCCCCATCGTGGTAGCGGCCTTCGCGGCCTATGCGCTTGCATGGATGGAGTTCCCGGGCCGCGCGCTGCTGATCGCTGCAATTGTGGGGCTGCTGGTGGTGCCCTTGCAGCTTGCCCTGATCCCGCTTTTGCGCCTTCATCTGGGCATCGGGATTGGCAAAGGTTATCTTGGGGTCTGGCTTGCGCATACGGCCTTCGGGATGCCGCTCGCGATCTACTTGCTTCGAAACTACATGGTGGGCTTGCCGCGCGACATTATCGAAAACGCGCGGGTGGACGGCGCGACCGATTTCCAGATCTTCACCAAGATCATCCTGCCCCTGTCCTTCCCCGCCCTCGCCTCTTTCGCCATCTTCCAGTTCCTGTGGACATGGAACGACCTGCTGGTGGCGAAAGTGTTCCTGATCGACGCCACAGGCCAAACAACCGTGATGACCAACCAGATTGTCGAATTGCTCGGCACACGGGGCGGCAATTGGGAGATACTTGCGACAGCGGCCTTTGTGTCCATCGCAGTCCCCTTGGGCGTGTTCTTCGCCATGCAGAAATACCTGGTGCGCGGCCTGCTGGCTGGCTCTGTAAAATAGGAAAACAGACGTGGCGAAACACGCAAAACTCGATGCCCACACTCCCTTCGAAGTCACGCCCGATTGGTGGCGTGGGGCGGTCATCTATCAGATTTATCCCTCCAGCTTCCAGGACAGTGACGGCGACGGCGTGGGCGATCTGCGCGGGATTACCGAGCGGCTGGATCATATCGCAGCACTTGGCGCCGATGCGATCTGGATCAGCCCGTTCTTCAAAAGCCCGATGAAGGATTTCGGCTACGATGTGAGCGATTATTGCGACGTCGACCCGAAATTCGGCACTCTGGCCGATTTCGACGCGCTGGTGGCGCGGGCCCATGCGCTGAACCTGAAAGTGATGATCGATCTGGTGCTCTCGCACACATCCGACCAGCACCCGTGGTTCAAGGAAAGCCGCGCGAACCGCGACAATCCCAAAGCCGATTGGTATGTCTGGGCCGAGCCCAAGGGTGACGGAACGCCGCCCAACAATTGGCTGTCGATCTTCGGCGGTTCCGCGTGGCAATGGGATGCGCGGCGCGAGCAATATTATCTCCACAACTTCCTGACCAGCCAGCCCGATTTGAACCTGCACAATATGGATGTACAGGATGCGCTGCTGGATGTGGCCCGCTTCTGGCTGAAGCGCGGGGTCAACGGGTTCCGGCTGGACACGATCAATTTCTACTTCGCCGACCGTTACCTGCGCGACAACCCGCCCCTGCCGAAAGAGCTGCGCAACAATACCATCGCACCCTCGGTCAATCCCTATAACCACCAGCTTCATCTGTTTGACAAAAACCAGCCCGAGAACCTGGAATTCCTGCGCCGCTTCCGCGAGGTTCTGGACCCCTACAACGCCGCTGCTGTCGGTGAAGTGGGCGATGCGCAGCGGGGCCTTGAAATTATGGCTGAATACACGTCGGGCGGTGACAAGGTGCAGATGTGCTACCCGTTCGAGATGCTGCAACCTGCGCGCCTGACTGCGGGATTGCTTGCGCAGACATTCCAGCGCATGGCGGCGGTCGCGCCTGATTGCTGGCCATGCTGGGCCTATTCCAACCACGATGTCGTCCGCCATGTCACCCGCTGGGGCCTGAACGAGCAGGCGGCGCGGATGTATACCGTGCTGCTGCTGACCCTGCGGGGGTCTGTGTGCCTTTATCAAGGCGAGGAACTCGCGCTGCCCGAAGCCGAACTCGCATACGAGGACCTGCGCGACCCTTACGGGATTGAATTCTGGCCCGAATTCAAGGGCCGTGATGGCTGCCGAACGCCGATGGTCTGGGAAGGGGACAACCAGAATGGTGGGTTCAGTGCGGCCAAACCTTGGCTTCCCGTCACGGCCCCGCATCTGGGCCGCGCTGTGGCCGTACAGGCAAAAGACACTGCGTCAATGCTCAGCCACTACCGCCAAGCGCTCGCCTTCCGCGCTGCCCATCCGGTCCTGCGCACAGGCGACATGACCCATCTGCGCGCTGAGGGCGATCTTGCGATCTTCCAGCGCAACGGGGACGAAACGTTGCTGTGTGCCTTCAACCTTGGCGCAGGTACGGTCACAGCATCGCTGCCCGAGGGGACATGGACAGCCAGAGCCACAGATTTGGGTGCAGTTTCACAGGACAACGACACGATCGCGCTTGGTCCGTGGGACTTCTGCATCGTGCAAAAAGCCTAAGAGGGAACAGGCCAATGACTGATCTTAAACTGACGAATGTCGAAAAGGCCTATGGCGAGGTCAAGGTTCTGTCGAACATCAACCTCGATATCAAACAGGGTGAGTTGATCGTGTTCGTGGGCCCCTCGGGCTGCGGCAAGTCCACGCTTCTGCGGATGATCGCGGGGCTGGAACGGATCACCGGCGGCACGCTCGAAATCGACAAGATCGTGGTCAACGACATCCCGCCTGCGCAGCGCGGGATCGCAATGGTGTTCCAATCCTACGCGCTCTATCCGCATATGACCGTGCGTGACAACATGAGCTTCGCGCTCAAGATCGCAGGCAAACCCAAAGCCGAAATCGACAAAGCCGTGGAACGCGCGGCCCAGATCCTGCAACTCGACCCCTATCTCGACCGCTTGCCCAAAGCGCTCTCAGGCGGGCAGCGTCAGCGCGTGGCGATTGGCCGCTCGATCGTGCGCGACCCGAAAGTGTACCTGTTCGATGAACCGCTGTCGAACCTTGACGCGGCGCTTCGGGTTGCGACCCGGATCGAGATTGCCAAACTCAAGGAGTCGATGCCCAACTCCACCATGATCTATGTGACCCATGATCAGGTCGAAGCCATGACACTCGCGACGCGCATCGTGGTTCTGGCCGGCGGCGGCATTGCCCAAGTGGGCGCGCCCTTGGAGCTTTACGAGCGCCCGCGCAGCGAATTTGTGGCCCAGTTCATCGGATCGCCGGCGATGAACTTGCTGCCCGGTGAAATCGTGCAGACCGGCGCGCAGACAGTCGTGAAACTGTCAGGCGGCGGCACTGTGCGCGCGCATATTCCGACGACCAGAGCCGATCAGGGCTTGAAGGTCAATGTGGGTGCCCGCCCCGAAGACATGGTCGGCACCGATGGCGCGGAGTATTACTATCAAGGCGAGGTAGACCTGATCGAGGCTCTGGGCGAAGTCACCGTCCTCTATTTCAAGCCAGACAGCGCTGGTGCCGCGCCGATCCTCGCCAAACTCGCGGGCATCCATGCGGGCTTGCGGGGCAAGTCGGTGAAGCTTACAGCGGACCCAGCCAAAGTCCACCTTTTCGCAAATGGCGTTTCGCTGCTCTATCGCTGAAACGGCCTGACTTTATCTTGTCCCAAATACTCAAAAATCCGCTCTGACCTGCCAAAGGCAGGTCAGAGCTTAAATGGCGAGCGGCGCAGCCGCGCGATTTTTTATCTTCGCATGTTTCGCAAAACCGGTTCCCACTTTTTCGAAACATGCTCTGGGTCAAACTGCTTTCGCTTCCAGCCTGCGCGCATGCAGCACAGGTTCAGTATAGCCCGATGGCTGCACGCGCCCCTGAAACACAAGATCGCAGGCCGCCTTGAACGCCACGCCTTGAAAACCGGGTGCCATCGGCCGATAGGCCGCATCCCCTGCATTCTGCCGGTCCACCACTTCGGCCATACGCTTCATCGCGTCCATCACCTCGGGCTCTGAAACCACGCCATGATGCAGCCAATTGGCGATGTGCTGGCTCGAAATCCGACAGGTGGCGCGATCCTCCATCAGGCCCACATCGTTGATGTCAGGCACTTTGGAACAGCCCACCCCCTGATCGACCCAGCGCACGACATAGCCAAGGATGCCTTGCGCATTGTTTTCGACCTCGCGCCGGACCTGCTCGGGCGTCCATTTCTGGAAGCTTGCGAGCGGAATGTCGAGGATCGCTTCCACATGGGCCCGCCGCCCACCCTTGCGCAACTTTTCCTGAACAGCCCGCACATTGATCTGGTGATAATGCAACGCGTGCAGCGTCGCGGCCGTGGGCGACGGGACCCAGGCCGTATTCGCGCCTGCCTTGGGGTGTTCGATCTTGGCCTCAATCATCGCGGCCATCTGGTCCGGGACTGCCCACATCCCCTTGCCGATCTGCGCGCGCCCCATCAGCCCACACTCTAGACCGATATCCACGTTGCGGTTTTCATAAGCCGTGATCCAGCCCTTGCGCTTGATGAAATCCTTGCGCGAGAATGGGCCTGCTTCCATGCTGGTGTGAATCTCGTCGCCCGTGCGGTCGAGGAATCCGGTATTGATGAACGCCACCCGGTGGCGCGCGGCGCGGATACATTCCTTCAGGTTCACGGATGTGCGGCGTTCTTCATCCATGATCCCCAGCTTCACCGTATATTCCGGCAGACCGAGCACCCGCTCGACATGGCCGAAAATGTCATTGGCGAAGGCCACTTCTTCCGGCCCATGCATCTTGGGCTTGACCACATAGACCGAGCCGTGCGCGGAATTGCGCGGGCCGCTCTGTTTGTTCAGGTCGTGGCGCGCGATCAGGACAGTGACCATCGCATCCATCAGCCCTTCGAACACTTCCGCGCCTTCGGCATCGAGGATCGCGCGGTTCGTCATCAGATGCCCCACATTGCGCACCCAGAGTAGCGCGCGACCCTTGAGCACCTTGTCCGACCCATCCGGCGCTGTGATCGTCAGGTCCGGCGCGAGCCTCCGCGTGATCCGCTTGCCCCCCTTGTCCAGCTCCGCACTCAGATCGCCGCGCATCAGCCCCAGCCAATTGGCATAGGCCGTGACCTTGTCCTCTGCATCGACGCAGGCGACCGAATCCTCGCAATCCATGATCGCCGAAAGCGCCGATTCCACCCGCACATCGGCGAGGGCCGCCTGGTCGCGCCCGCCGATCCGGTGGGCGCGGTTGAACACCAGTTCCACATGCAGCCCGTTATTGACCAGATAGACGGCATCGGGCGCGCGCGCATCGCCCCGGTAGCCTGCGAATTTCGCAGGCGTTTCCAGCGGCTTGCCATCGACCAGAAGCGCACCCGCGCGGACATGGTAGAGCCTTGCATCGGCATGGCTGTGCCCTGCAATCGGAAACGCGCTGTCCAGAAATACCCGCACCCGCGCAATCACCCGCGCCCCGCGCCCCAGTTCATAGTCGCCCGCAGGGGGCAAGCTGCCCATCGCATCCGTGCCATAGAACGCGTCATAAAGGCTGCCCCAGCGCGCATTGGCGGCATTGAGCGCGTAGCGGGCATTCGTCACGGGCACGACAAGTTGCGGGCCTGCGACATCGGCAATTTCCGGGTCCACATCGGCGGTGTCGATCTCGAAATCCGGCCCCTCTGGCAGCAGGTAGCCGATTTTCTCCAGAAACGCCTTGTAGGCCAACGGGTCATGCACCTGACCGCGCCGGGCGATGTGCCAAGCGTCGATTTGCGCTTGCAGGTCCGCGCGTTTGGCGAGAAGCGCGCGGTTGCGGGGGGTCATGTCGCGCACGAGCGCGGCAAAACTCTGCCAGAACTGATCCGGGGCCACGCCGGACCCCGGCAGAGCGTGGGTTTCAAGGAATTCGGCAAGCGCCGTAGCAACGCTTAAGCCTGCCCGGTCAACGCGCTCGGTCATTTTTGGCTCCCCGTTATTGAACTTGCGCGGCACACAATCGCATACTGCGCGCAAAAGCAAGCGTGCAGGTATGCAGGGTGCGCCGAATTTCCAAGCAAATCCGGTATCTTCAAGCCAATCCTTGAAGTGTTTCGCGTGACAGGCGCAAATCAGCTTGGTAGTTTGTCGCGCAGGAAGGACAGCGCCAGCGACAGCCCGTCATGGGCAATGCCATGCGCCGTGCCCTTGGAGACATGGGCATAGACCTCGAACCCCGCTTGAACCAGCGCGTCGGCGGCCTCCCCAAGGCTTTGGATCGGCACAACTTCGTCCGCATCGCCATGCACCAGCAGGACAGGGGGGCGGGATACCGCGTCAGCTTCCAGCCGTTCAGGCTGCAACAGCCGCCCCGAAAAGCCCACGATCCCGGCCAGTGCCATGTCGCGGCGCGGGGCTACGTGGAGCGAGATCATCGTGCCTTGGGAAAAACCCACGAGCGCCAGCGCCTCGGCCCCCAGCCCTTCATCGGCCAGAATCTGATCCAGAAACGCGTTCAAATCCGCGCTCGCCGCGTCCAGCCCTGCCTTTGCCGCTTCCTCGGACGACCCATCGAGCCACGGGATCGGGAACCATTGATAGCCAAACGGGTTACCCGTGCAGCGTTCGGGAGCGTTCGGGGCGTAAAACGCCGTGCCGGGCAGGTGGGGGGCCAAGGGCTGCGACAGCCCCAGCAAATCCGCGCCATCTGCGCCATAGCCATGCAGGAACACGACAATCGACTTTGCCTGCCCCTTGGGCGCCCCTTTGCGGTCGGAGATCAGTTTCCGTGTCATAAAACGCCCTCTCTGTCGGTTTCCACGCGGTAATAGGCCCAAAGCAGCCCTGCGGCAACAGAGCGCCACGGCGACCAGGCTTCGGCCATCTTGCGAAAGGCCGCTTCGCGGGGCCTCTCGGGCAGAGCGAACAGACGGCGGGCGGCTTCTTGCAGGGCGAGGTCAGCAGGCGCGAACACATCCGCCCGGCCAAGGCTGAACATGGCGTAAATCTCGGCGGTCCAGCGGCCAATGCCGGGGACCTGCACAAGACTATCCACCACGTCCGCATCGGGCAGGGTGCGCAAGCCGTCAAAGTCGATGCCAGAGGCCGCAAGCGCGCGGGCATAGCGTATCTTTTGCCCCGACAGACCCGGCGCGCGAAGCGTCGCGTCATCGGCGGCCAAGACAGCCTCGGGCGTGGTCAGCCCCGCTGCCTCCATCCGCCCCCAGATAGCGGACGCTGCCTGGGTGCTGACTTGCTGGCTGACAATCGCGGCCAGAAGGTGCGCGAAGCCGTCGGGCCTCCGGCGCAAGGGCGGTGTCCCGGTATAGCGCAGCGCATGGGCAAAGCGCGGCTCGTGCGCGGCCAACCAAGTGGCGCCTTCCTCCATACACCCATCCGAGGTCAGCAAACGCCCCGTCACGACATATTCCACAATGAACTTGTGTTACACATGCGAACCACCCCTTCCCACGCGCGCCGCGCCGGGTTAGGTGTGGCCCCATGAGCGATGTGATTGCAACCCCCGACGACGCCCGCGCCCAGCGCAATGTTATGGTTCTTGTGGCCGCGCAGGCGGTTGTGGGCGCGCAGCTTCCAGTGATCTTCATCATCGGGGGCTTGGCGGGGCAGATGCTTGCGCCGAACCCGTGTTTTGCCACGCTGCCCATTTCGCTGATCGTGCTGGGGTCAATGCTCGCCGCGACACCGCTTTCGGCCTTCATGCAGGCTTACGGACGGCGTGCGGGGTTTTGGGCGGCCTGCGGGCTTGGCGCGACAGGGGCTGCGATTTCAGCCTATGGCCTGATCGCGGGCAGTTTCGTGATCTTCCTGGCAGGCTCGCTGCTGACAGGCGTCTATATGTCGGCCAATGGCTTCTACCGTTTCGCTGCGACTGACACGGCCAGCCCCGAATACCGGCCCAAGGCGATTTCCTATGTCATGGCGGGGGGCCTGCTGTCGGCGGTCTTTGGCCCGCAGCTTGTGTCCTGGACGGCCGAGGCGATGGCGGTCCCCTTCCTTGCTACCTATCTTGGCGTGATCGGTCTGAATATCGCGGGCATGGTGCTTCTGAGCTTGCTCGACATCCCGACCCCGCCCAAGGCGCAGGTGGGTGACATGCAAGGCCGTTCGCGCGCGGACTTGCTCAAGACCCCGGTCATTGCCGTGGCGATCATCTGCGGGACAGTTTCCTATGCGCTGATGAACCTCGTGATGACCTCGACCCCGCTCGCGGTCGTGGGCTGCGGCTTTGCCACGTCGGATGCGGCCAATATCGTGTCGGCGCATGTGCTGGCCATGTACGCGCCGTCCTTCTTCACAGGCCATCTGATCGCGCGGTTCGGGCCGCGCCTGATCGTCGGCACCGGGCTCGCCATTCTGGCAGGCGCGGGCGCGGTGGCGATTTCGGGGGTCGAGCTGTTCCAGTTTTACGTAGCGCTTATCCTGCTCGGGATCGGCTGGAATTTCGGCTTCATCGGCGCGACGGCGATGCTGACCGCGTCCTATGCGCCCGAAGAACGCGGCCGCATCCAAGGGCTGAACGACATGATCGTCTTTGGCGGCGTGTTCGTGGCGTCGCTCTCGTCTGGCTCGCTGATGAATTGCTCAGGCGGGACCACCGAAACGGGCTGGCAATTGGTCAATCTGGCGATGCTGCCCTTCCTTGTGCTGGCAGGGGGCGCGCTGATCTGGCTGGCGCTACGGCCCCTGCCTGCGGATGCGCGCTAGACCCGGACCTGAGTCGCCCCTGCAACAGCCTGCACGCTTTGCCCCGCCAAAGGGTTGACTTTATGCGCTCTTGCCGCGACCCTTTGCTCCAAGGCGACCCATAGTCACGAGGTCGCGCGACCAGAGGCAGAGCAGATGCGCAAAGTATTCCCGTTGACCGCCCTTGTGGCGGCGCCGTTCTTTATTTCAGCCTGTGGTGGTGGAAAAAGCGGTGCGCCGCTGCCCCCTGCGCGGGCATTTACCCCGACCATAAGTCAGAACGGGGCAGGGGCGCTAGAGACGTCAACTGTCCATGTCGCGCGCCACGGGATCGATCAGGTGATGTTCACCTTCCGCGATGGCCCCTTGCGCGATGCCGTCGTGATCTGCGCGGACCATGCGGCGGGGGCCTGCACAGTTGTCGGCGGGCCTGCGGGCACCACAGCCACAGCCCAGCTTGAAGGGCGGATGGCGGGGGCTCATGCTTATGCGGCCAGTTTGCGACTGCAACAGGATACCGATGGCGTGCTCGCGCCGTCCTTCCACCGGATGTATCAAGCGCTGCCCGGAACGCCGGACGGTGCGCGGCCAGTCTTGCCGCAAGGTGTCGCCACCTATTCCGGCGAGTTCATGGCCGGGGCCGGAGTGGGCGGTCAGTCCGGGATCGCGGAAGGGGCCATGACGCTGACCGTCAACTTCGCCTCGGCCCGCTTGTCCGGGGTGATGTCCGGGTCGCTGCGGGACCAAGGCACGGCGGTAAGTGGCAGCTTCAACAATGTTGTGCTGAACCCCTCGGGGCAGTTCGCATCAGACAATTCCACGACCTTCCAGTTTGAAAACGCTCTGGCGGGCGGGTCCGTTCAAGGGGGCTTTTATGGCCCGACAGCACAGGAAGCGGCCGGAAATTTCCAGCTTGGCAATGCAAGCGGTGGCATGAGCGGGATTTTCCTGACCTGCCGAAGCACGACGGCGCCCTGTGTGTCGCATGGGGCGCAATAGGCGACAAGTCCGCAAAACTGTCCCGAGTTTCGCACTTATCTAGCGCCTGTTGCCACAAAATGCAGCACAAGCGCCGCGCGTGTCACCATGATGTTGCAATTGTGGCCTAGCCAAAGCCTGCGACATCTGGTGCGCGTGAAACGCTTGCCAGATGATTTGCGCAAGATATAGTCCAAGCATCGGTGCACCGTGGCGGGTGTGCCACTGGCCCTGCGGGGCGCGCGTCTGTGCCCTCTAGGGCCGCACCTGTGGAGGCGGCACTATGGATGGTGATTTCAGGACGGATTTCGTGCATCAGCCTGCGGCGCTCAGGCAATTCCCGGCGCTTGTGCTCAATGCCGATTACCGCCCGCTGTCGTATTACCCGCTCTCGCTCTGGCCCTGGCAGGACGCGATCAAGGCGGTATTTCTTGACCGCGTTGATATTGTGGCTGAATATGACCAGACCGTGCGCTCGCAGCGGATGGAATTGCGCGTGCCGTCTGTCGTGGTGTTGCGCGATTATGTCAAACCGCGCAAGCGTGTGGCCTTTACCCGCTTCAATCTTTTCTTGCGCGATGAATTCTGCTGCCAGTATTGCGGGTCGAAGAATGACCTGACCTTTGACCATGTGCTGCCGCGCAAGCTGGGCGGTGTGACAAGCTGGGAGAATGTGGTCGCGGCCTGCGCGCCCTGCAATCTGCGTAAAGGGTCAAAGACGCTGCGCGAGGCGGGGATGGGGCTGCGACAGCAACCTTATCGTCCCGATGCCGAAATGCTGCGCAATCTGGGCCGTCGGTTCCCGCCCAACCACCTGCATGAAAGCTGGCTTGATTTCCTGTATTGGGATACGGAACTGGAAGCTTAAAGCAATTTCATCAAAAAGTGGAGACGCTTTTGCGGTTCGAAATTGCGACAAGCCCAGGACATAAAGCTTCTCGGTGTTTCAACGAAATACCAAGAAGCGTTAAGGCAACTGGACAGCCAAATCGTTTTGGGGTATCCCCGTCGCGATAGCGCTAACAGCCCTTGGAGGCCCACATGGTCGCCCGCGTCATTCCTGTCGAACCCTTTGATTTGGTCATATTCGGTGCAACGGGTGATCTTGCGCGCCGCAAGATCCTGCCCGGCCTCTATCGCCGCTGGCGCGAGGGCCAAATCCCCGAAGGCGCACGGATCATTGGGGCTGCGCGCTCTGACACGGATACCGAAGCGTTTCGCGCACAGGTTGGCGCGGCGCTGACCGAATTCCTGCCCGCGGGTGAACTTCTGCCAGAGGTTGTCGCCAGTTTCCAAGCCATGATCATCTATGTGGCGATTGACGCGGGCGGCGACGGTGGCTGGGCAGAGCTAGCCGGGCTGATGCGCGAGGGTGTCGTGCGGGCGTTTTACCTGTCCGTAGCCCCTGCGCTGTTTGGTGATATCGCCAAGCGGCTGCATGAACGCGGCATCGCGCAGCGTGCCTCGCGGATCGTGGTGGAAAAGCCCTTCGGCAAAGATTTGAAAACCGCGCGCGCGCTCAACGCCACGCTGGCAAGCTATTTCCACGAAGATCAAGTTTATCGCATCGACCATTATCTGGGCAAAGAAACGGTCCAGAACCTGATGGCGGTGCGCTTTGCCAATATCCTGTTCGAACCGCTCTGGAATGCGCAATTCGTGGATCACGTTCAGATTACAGTGGCCGAATCGGTCGGTGTCGGCGGGCGTGGGGAATATTACGACCAGTCAGGCGCGATGCGCGACATGGTGCAGAACCACCTGATGCAGCTTTTGTGCCTGATCGCGATGGAGCCGCCCTCGCGGTTTGAACCCGATGCGATGCGCGATGAAAAGCTGAAAGTCATCCGCGCGCTTGATCCCGTCGCGCCCGCCGAAATCGTGCGGGGGCAGTATCGGGGCAAGGGTGGCGATGATTACCTGAAGGAGTGCGGCAATCCCGACAGCCGCACCGAAAGCTTCATTGCGCTCAAGCTGCATGTGTCCAACTGGCGCTGGAAGGGCACACCGTTTTATCTGCGTACGGGCAAGCGGATGAAGAATCGTGTGTCGGAAATTGCAGTCACCTTCAAGGAACCGCCCCATTCGATCTTTGGCGAATCGAACCAGTGGCGCGAGAACGTCCTGGTGATCCGCCTGCAACCCGACGAAGGCATGACTCTGCGCGTGATGATCAAGGAACCGGGGCCGGGGGGGATGCGGCTGAAGGATGTGGCGCTCGACATGAGTTTCGCCGAAGCGCTGGGCGACGATCTGGATATCCCCGATGCCTATGAGCGGCTGATCATGGATGTGATCCGGGGCAACCAGACGCTGTTCATGCGCGGCGACGAAGTGGAAGCGGCCTGGGCCTGGGTCGATCCGATCATCGCAGACTGGGAAGCGCGCGGCGCGCGGCCCGAAGGTTATGAGCCTGCCACCTCCGGTCCTGAAGGCGCGCTGATGCTGATGCACCGCGATGGCCGCCGCTGGCGCGAGATCCGCTGATGGACCTGCACACCTATCCTGACCGCGATATGCTGATGCTGCGGCTGGCAAGCCGTATTTCCAGCGAATTGGGCGAAACCCTGCGCGCGCAAGGCTGCGCCACGCTCTCGGTGCCCGGTGGGACCACACCAGGGCCGATTTTCGATATCTTGTCGGGGGTCGATCTGGATTGGAGCCGCGTTTCCATCGTGCTGAATGACGAGCGTTGGGTGCCAGAGGGGCATCCGCGCTCCAATACGACGCTGTTGCGCGAACGGCTTCTGGTGGGGCGAGCGGCAGCAGCCATCTATGTTCCGCTTTATACGGATCACCCGACGCCCGACACGGCGCTTGATGTGTTGGCCGCTGGCCTGCGCCCGCATCTGCCGATTTCGGTCCTGCTGCTGGGCATGGGCGCGGACATGCACACGGCAAGCCTGTTTCCGGGGGCCGATCATCTGGCCAAAGCCCTCGCCCCCGACGCGCCCCCCGTCATGGCACTGCGGGCGGAAGCTGCGGGCGAGCCGCGCATCACGCTGACCGCGCCTGTCCTGCAAGCGGCCTTGCGCATCCATGTGCTAATCACGGGGGATGAGAAGCGCGTGGCGCTGGAGCGCGCGCAGACCCTGCCAGTCGCAGCAGCCCCGATTGGCTGCGTGCTGCGTCAGGCTATGGTGCACTGGGCCGCGTGATCCTCGCGCGCTTGTGGGGCTGACCCGCTTGCCTGGTCAAGGTCTAGGCCCTAGACCGGGGCTATGCTGCGTCTTTTGTCCGTCCTTTTGGTCCTTCTGCTGCCCGCGCCTGCGCGCGCCCATCCGCATATCTTTGTTGATGCCACTGTCGAATTGCTCTTTGGACGCGATGGCACCCCGCATGCGGTACGCATTGGCTGGGTCTATGACCCGGTTTTCTCGATGCTGCTTGTGGGCGATATGGAGTTGGACCCCGATTTCGACGGCATCCTGACGCCCGAGGAAATGGCGGCGCTGCAAGGCTTCGACATGAACTGGATCCCCGGCTATCACGGCGACACGCATCTGACCCAAGCGGGCAAGGCGCTGGAATTGGGGCCACCGCAGGATTGGACATCGGATTACCACGACGGGCAACTGCGCTCGACGCATCTGCGCGCTTTGCCCGCCTTGGACCACAGCGCCGAATGGACCCTTTCTGTCTATGATCCGACGTATTACACCAGCTATTCGCTCGCTGCGGCGCCTGTCTTGACTGGCCGCGAGGATTGCCGCGCGCGCGTCTTTGTCCCCGATTGGGAGGCCGCAGGCGCGCAGTTACAAGCCGCTTTGGACGAAATGCTGGGCGCGGGCAGGGATATGGAGATGGACTTTCCCGCGGTCGGCGCGCTCTTTTCCGAGGAGGTGCGCATCCAATGCCCCGCGCCCTAGCTTTGATCGTCCTCGTGTTTCTGGCAGGACTGGCCGCGTTTTGGGCAAGCGGGGCAGGGCAGGGGATCGCCACGCTTGCGCAAAGCGCGCAGCGCGTGGCGCAAACCCAGATGGCCAGCGCCTTACGCGCGCTGCATGGCGGCGAGGCGGGCGCGCTGCTGACCCTTTGGGGCCTGTGTCTGGCTTACGGTCTGGCCCATGCGATAGGGCCGGGGCATGGCAAGGTCGTGCTGGGGGCTTACGGGGCCGCGCGCGCGATTGGGCCTGCGCGGATCGTGGGGCTTGGAATGGGGGCATCCCTTGCGCAAGGGGCTTCCGCCGTAGCTTTGGTGCTGGGTGGGGTTACGCTTCTTGGGGCCACGCGTGCGCAGGTGACAGGACTCGCCGATGGCCTGCTGGAACAGGCGGGGCTTTGGGCTGTGCTCGCTCTGGGTCTGTGGCTGATCAGGCGCGGCGGGCGGGGGCTATGGGCGCTCCGGGCTGTGCAAGAACATGACCACCACGCCCCTCACCCCCCCCCCCATGACGCCCCCTGTGCCACCTGTAGCCACCATCACGGCCCAAGCCCCGCGCAAATACTCGCGGCTACCACCCCCCGCGAGATGGCGCTGCTGATCGGGGCCATCGCCCTGCGCCCCTGCACAGGCGCGCTGTTCCTGCTGATCCTGACATGGCGGATGGGGCTGGTCTGGCAAGGGCTGGTGGGGGTGCTGGTGATGGCTTTCGGCACCGGGATCATCACATCAGCGGCGGGCCTTGCCGCCGTGGGTGCCCGCGCGAGCCTGTTATCCTTCACCGATCGCCTGCGCCCTGTTGCGGCCACGCTTGAACTTGTCGCGGGTGCGCTGGTGGTGCTGGTCACAGCGAGCGCCTTGCGCCTGATCTGACCCCTTGCGGTTGCCCCCCGCCCCCTGCCATATGGCGCCATGACCCTCAGACGCCCCCTTCTACCAGACCTGCGTGCAGTGCTGATCCTTGGTCTGCCGCTTGCAGGCAGCCATCTCGCGCAATTCGCGCTCGCGGTCACGGATACGATCATGCTGGGCTGGTATGGCGTGACCGATCTGGCCGCGAGTGTGATCGGGGCCGCCCTTTACTTCGCCTTCTTCACCTTCGGCTTGGGCTTTGCCAATGCCGTCATGCCGATGGTCGCCGCCGCCGCCGCAAATGGGCAGGAAACCGAGGTGCGCCGCGCGACCCGGATGGGCCTGTGGCTGTCGCTGATCTATGCGGCGCTGGTCGTGCCGCTGTTCTGGTTCTCGGCCCCCCTTCTGACAGCCTTAGGCCAACCGCCCGAGGTTGTGCCGCTCGCGCAAGATTACTTGCGCCTGATGGGCCTTGCGCTGCCCTTCGCGCTGATCGTGGCCGTGCTGAAAAGCTACCTTGCCGCTTTGGGGCGCACGCAGATGACCCTTGCTGTCACGGTCGCTGCGGTATTCCTGAATATCGCGCTGAACTGGGTGCTGATTTTCGGCAATCTGGGCTTCCCGGAATTGGGCGTGACGGGGGCGGCGCTGGCCTCGATCCTTGTGCAGGTGGCCACGGTGCTGGGCCTTGGGATATACTGCGCGTGGCTACCTGACCTGCGCCGCTTCACATTGTTCCAGCGCTTCTGGCGCCCGGACTGGCAGGCTATGGGCCAAGTCTGGCGGCTTGGCTGGCCGATTGGCGTGGCGATGATCGCAGAAACCGGGCTGTTTTCGGCAGCGGCTGTGATGATGGGTTGGATCGGCACGCTGGAATTGGCCGCCCACGGCATCGCTCTCGAGGTCACAGCCATGCTGTTCATGGTCCATATGGGGTTTTCCAACGCGGCCACTGTGCTGGTGGGGCGGGGTTGGGGCATTGGCGACCGCGTGGCGATGCGCGCCTATGCGCGGGCAACGATCTTCGTGTCGATGACATTCGCAGCCTGCACGATCCTGCTCTATGTCTCTGCGGCCGCGCAGATCGTCGGGGTTTTCTTGTCGCCCGCTGATCCACTCCGCGACCAGATTATCGTGATCGGGGCGTCTTTCCTGCTGATTGCTGCGGTGTTCCAGCTTGCTGACGGCGCGCAGGTTGTGGCGATGGGGCTATTGCGCGGTGTGCAGGATACACGGGTACCGATGATCATCGCAGCGGTCAGCTATTGGGGCGTGGGGCTACCTGCGAGCTACGCTCTCGCCTTCCCCTTGGGCTTCGGCGGCGAGGGGCTTTGGGCAGGCTTGGTCATAGGCCTGAGCGTCGCGGCCTGCCTGTTGATGTGGCGCTTCTGGCGTGGGCCGGGGCGGGCGTGACACACAGAAGATACTGAACTGCGGCGCCTGTCGCGCAAAATCGGTTCCTACTTTTGCACACTACGCTCTAGTGCCCAGCCAAGTCCGCAGGCACCAATCCCAGTCGTTGCGCCGTCTCGAGTGTCAGGATCGGCGAGTTGAACCCATTCGCCCGTTGAAACGCCTGCACCGCCGCGCGCGTCGCCTGATCCGCGCGGCCTGTTATCGGCCCTTCATAGGCCCCGCGCGCAGCAAGCGCACGCTGCAACGTGGCGATAAAGTCCTGCGACATGATCTCGGGGCAGGGGACGCGGAAGGCGCGTTCCTCGATCACACCCTCTTGCGGCTTGGCCCCATGTGTCGAATAGCGCGCCCAGCATTGGCGGCCCTGTGTGCGGGGAAGCTCTAGCAGCGCAGGCTGGCCTGCCGCGCGTCCGACCTCGACCCCTTGGGCGGCGGCGGGTTGCGATATGACCAGCGCACCTGCGACAAGCAGGCTGCTTAACGAAAGGGAGAAGGCGAATTTGTTGCTCATGACGCGACAATGCCCCCCGATTCGGGCAGAAACTTGACATGCCTGCGACGAAAGCGCGAAACCTCTTTCGTGGCTGGTCAATCGAAGGGCCATGACTTATGTCTGCGCTGTCTGCATCCGAATGAGAGAGTATCATGGCCAAGATCGTCTATGTCGAATTCAACGGGAAAGAGCATGTCGTCGATGTCCCCAATGGCTTGACCGTCATGGAAGGGGCGCGGGACAATGGCATTCCGGGGATCGAGGCTGATTGCGGTGGCGCGTGTGCGTGTTCGACCTGCCATGTCTATGTCGCGCCCGAATGGGTGGACCGGATGCCACATAAGGAAGCGATGGAAGAAGATATGCTCGACTTCGCGTATCAGCCCGATCCGGTCCGCTCGCGCCTGACATGCCAGATCAAAGTGACCGAAGCGCTGGACGGGCTGAAGGTTTTCATGCCGGAAAAGCAAATCTGATCTGGTCCGTGGCCTTAACGGGGTCTTAACTAAACCGCGCCATACTGTGTCTGATCAAGCGACACATAGGGTGCGCCATGACCGACGCTATGCTTCTGGGACTGACGATCGCCTCCAGTTCAACCTTTTCGGTTTTGGGGGCGTTGATGCTCTTCGCCGGCATTCGGGGGAAACAGACGCCCCCGGTCTTTGCCCCGGAAATCGAAGATCAAGATGCGGTCTTTGTGTTTCAGGGCACGGATTTGATCGATGCGTCTGACCGGGGGCGCAAGTTGCTCGCCGGGCTGGACGGGGTGGGGCAGGATACGCTGAGCGCGCTTCTGGCCTTTTTGCAGCCGCATTTCCACAAACTGCGCGACCGTTGCGCCGATGTCGTGTCGCAGGGGCGTCTGGACCTGAATGCGGACGATTCGAGCGGATTGTCGCTGTCGCTCGAGTTTCGCGCAGGCCTGACCCATATGCGATTGATCGACCCCAAAGCCGAAGGCGCGTTGCTCGCGTTGGACCGGCTTAGTTTTCAGGCGATGCAAGAGGAATTGCAGACCTTGCGCCATGTCACCCGGACGGCCCCGGTAGTCGCATGGCAAACCGACGCGGATGGGCAGATCGTCTGGGCCAATGACGCCTATATGGAGGCGCTCACGCAGCGTGATCACGGCAAACCGCTGCTCACTTGGCCCTTACCGCCACTTTTCCCCACTCTCCCCGAAAACGGGCAGTTGTGCCTGACCTTACCCACAGGGCTGCGCTGGTTTTCGCATAGTTTGCAGCAGAGCGACGGAATGACCGCGCATTTTGCCACTCCTATCGACAAAGCTGTGCAATCCGAAATCGCGCGGCGCGACATGATGCAGATGTTGACACGCACCTTTGCGTCGCTGCCCATCGGGCTTGCGCTGTTTGATGCAGATCGGCGGCTGCAAGTGTTCAACCCGGCGCTGGTGGATTTGACCGGGCTCGACCCGTTCTTTCTGGCCGCACGTCCCGATATGGGGCAATTTCTGCACAACTTGCGCGAATTGCGAATGCTGCCCGAACCCAAAGACTTCACGACATGGCGCGATGAATTGCTGCGCATGGAAAAGGCCGCGATGACAGGCCGCTATGCCGAAGATTGGGTGCTGCCGGGGGGCGCTACCTATCACGTTACCGGATGCCCGCAACCTAATGGTGCAGTGGCGCTGTTCATGCAGGATGTCACGTCGGAGGCAACGATTGTGCGCGGCTTCCGCGCGGAAATCGAACAAACCCTGACAGTGCTCGATTCGCTCAATGATGCGGTTGTGGCCTTCGATCAGGCGGGGCAAGTGGTTTTGGCCAATGCTGCTTATACCAAGCTCTGGCAGCATGACCCCTGCGAGGACTTGGCCGATCATGGCTTGGCGCAGGCACAGGCTACGTGGGCTGCGGCCTGTGACCCGGGGCCGGCTATTGCCCGCCTGAGCGCATATTTGCTGGACCCGTCGCAGCCCCAGCGTTTCACCGCCACTGCCACCCTGCGAGATGGACCGCCCTTGGTCATTCAGGCGCAGCGTTTGCCCGGTGGGGGCGCCACAGTGCAGTTTCGTCCGGTGCAGCCGGACACGCATGGCACTGCGCGCATCTTGGTTCAAGAGCATCTTGAGCGGCATTTGCGCGCGCCCGATCTGGCAGCGCTGAACGAGCCGGCGCAAAGCCCGCTGGATTTGCGCCCGCGCGGGCGTGGCGTGCGCCATGCCGGGACAAGGTTGCGGGTATGACGTTCAGATCATGCCGAAATTCTGCAAGATACGCGGGATCGCTTGGCGCACCTTGAAGAACCCTGCACTTGCCTGTGGCCAGATCGCGCTGTCCCAGTCCCGCCGCCATTCGCTCAGGGTGATCCCTTCGGCCTTGAGCGCAGGTTCAGCCTGACGCAGCCAGTCGCGCAGTGGGCCTTCGGGGATATAGGGCGTGGCAATCTGCCGCGCGCCGTGTTTGGCGGCAAAAGACGCCAGATCGCGCGGCACACCAGCGCGCAGCGTGCCCAACACTGGCACGCTTGCGCGACCTACGGCATCGGCCAACGCCCCTTCCTCGAACCGCAGTACCCCGTCGGCCACATCGCGTGGCGAGCGCAGATGTGCTGCGGCCAAGGTCACGGAACCCCGCAAGTCGAGGGCAGAAAACGGAAAATCCTCGGCCCGACAGTCTTCGTCGGTCAGCAGCAGTAGCGTCGGCACACCTTCGCGCGGGGATTGGACCGTGCGCAGCGGCATCAGCGCGGGCAAGCCGTCGGGTTCAGTCCAGTCCAGCGGGCGAATGTCCTGCGCCAAATCCGCGTCGCGCGGGGTGAAGCGCTGGGCGGTGAATTTGGCGATGTTCCAAGCCTCGGCCTGATAGGCCTTGCCGCGCGTATGCAGCCCCGCGACCCAGCGCCAACCCAGAGTGTTGGACGCGGCATCCCCATCCAGCAAATGCCGATAGAAGAAATCCGCCCCCAGCCGCCACGGCAATTCCAAAGTGAAAATCCAGATTGACGCAAACCACATCCGCGCGTGATTGTGCAGATACCCGGTTTCGACCAGTTCCTGCGCCCACGCGTCGAAGCACTCAAGCCCTGTTTGCCCGCCTTCGGCCGTGAGCACCGCGCGGCGCAATTTGCCATCCAGATCAAGCGCCACGAGATCGCGCTCCAGCCCTGCCACATAATCAGCCCAGACCTGCGGGCGACGTTCCAGCCAGCCTTTGAAATAGCCACGCCAGAACACTTCGTCGATGAATTTTTCTGCCATTTCAGGGCCATGCGCAGCCAAGGCGGCAGCGACCGCGTCCTTTTCCAGCACCAATCTGCGCCGGATATAGGGCGACAGCGTCGACACATCCCGATGTGCCCCCGGCCCGTGATCGGTGTTGCGCCCTTGCGCATATTTGCGCCCCATGCGCGGCGTGAAGGCGCGCAGAAGCGCCTCGCCCTCGGCCCGTGTTGCTGATCGGTCGAACATGCTGTCCCTCGGTCTGTCTGCGCGGGGCAGCTAATCCGCAGCCGTCCTACGTCAAGCGCTCTGGCCAAGGAGCAGGGGGCGTGGCAAAGTCGCGCCATGACACCGCTCGTGATCCTGTCCGCGCCGAGCCCAGAGGCAACGGCCCAGATCGCCACCCGCTTTGGGGGGGGCTTGCGCGCCGGCGATACTGTGCTGCTGCATGGACCTGTGGGTGCCGGCAAAAGCCATTTTGCCCGCGCGCTGATCCAGTCGCGCCTTGCCGCTGAGGGACGGAGCGAGGACGTGCCGTCGCCCACCTTCACGCTGGTTCAGACTTATGCGCTGGCAGGTGTGGAGATCTGGCACGCGGACCTTTACAGGCTGCATGACCCGTTGGAATGTGTGGAATTGGGGCTGGATCAGGCATTCGAGCAGGCGATTTGCCTTGTCGAGTGGCCGGACCGTCTGGGCAGCCTGACGCCTGCTGCGGCCCTGCACCTGAGCCTTGCCCAAGGCGCGGACCCAGAGGCGCGCGTGCTTACCTTCGCGGGCCACCCGGATTGGGCTGCGCGGCTGCGGGGGCTGGCATGATCTTCGCACCCCAATCCACACCGCGCGTCTTTGCCCTGCCCCCCGGCGCAAATTTCCCGCAGGCTTTGGCGCAGGGTCTGGCCCCGCGTCTGGCCGCGCTTGACCCAGTCGCGCGGGCGCGCGTGTTGATCCTTGTCAACTCGGCCCGGATGCAGCGGCGGGTGCGTGCGGAACTGGCGGCACTGGGGCCGGGGCTGATGCCGCAAGTGCGGCTTGTCACGGAACCCTTGGGCTTTGCGCAGGCGCGCGACCTGCCCCCCGCCGTGCCGCCCTTGCGCAGGCGGCTGGTGCTAGCCCAACTTGTGGCCCGGTTGCTTGACGCCGATCCCGGCCTTGCGCCCCGCGCGGCGCTCTATGATCTGGCCGATTCGCTGGCCCGGCTGTTTTCGGAAATGCAGGCCGAAGGCGTGGCCTCGGCGCGGGTTCTGTCGCTCGATGTGTCAAACCATTCCGCCCATTGGGCGCGCGCGCAGCGGTTTCTGGCTTTGGTGGACACGGTCCTTGCCCCGGACGCACTTGACCCCGAAGGACGGCTCAGGGCGCAAGTGACCGCGCTGATTGACTTTTGGGCGCTTGATCCGCCGCTGGACCCGATCATCGTGGCCGGATCGACGGGGTCGCGCGGCACGACTGCGCTTCTTATGCAGGCCGTTGCGCGGTTGCCGCAGGGCGCGATTGTGCTGCCGGGTTTTGATTTCGACATGCCAGACGCGCTCTGGCCGCTGCTTGACGACGCGCTTCAGGCCGAAGATCACCCGCAATTTCGCTACCGCCGCCTGATGCGCGCCTTGGACCTTGCACCGGGCGATGTGGCCCTTTGGCGTGACGCGACAGACCCCGACCCAGCGCGCAACCGCGTGCTGTCCCTCGCGCTGCGTCCGGCCCCAGTCGCGGATGGCTGGCTGCGCGATGGAGGTGCTTTGGGCGATCTGCGGCCTGCTTGCGCGCGGCTCTCGCTGATCGAAGCCCCCACCCCACGGGCCGAAGCGATGGCCATCGCCCTTGCCTTGCGCGAGGCCGCCGAAATGGGCCGCAAGGCCGCGCTGGTCACGCCGGACCGCGACCTGTCGCGGATGGTGGCCGCAGCCCTCGACCGTTGGCGGATCGTGCCTGATGACAGTGGTGGGCGTCCGCTTGCGCTGACAGCACCGGGGCGCTTGCTGCGCCATGCGGGGGCGCTGATGGCGCGCAGGGTGGATGGGCTGGCGCTGCTGACGGCCCTCAAGCACCCCCTGACCCATAGCGGGGCGGGGCGGGGCGAGCATCTGCTGCACACGCGCGATTTGGAATTGTATATTCGGCGCAAGGGCTTGGCCTATCCAGACGCGCCCATGCTGCGCGCTTGGGCTAACGCACAGGGCTGTGACGCGTGGGGTGCGTGGCTCGCCGATCTCCTGCCGCCCCCGCCTGATGCCACCCCGCGCCCCTTGGCCGATTGGCTTGCGCGCCACCTGGCCCTGACCGAAGCGCTCGTGCGCGGGGCCGAGCCTGACGCCCCCGCCACCCCGCTCTGGGCCGAGGCTGCGGGCCATGAGGCGCGCGCGGCGATGGATGCGCTGGCGCTCGAAGCCCCCAATGGCGGCGCGATGAGCATCGCCGATTACCTGCCTTTCGTGACGGCCTATCTGCACGCGCGCCAAGTCCGCGACCCCGTGACGCCCCATCCCGACATCATGATCTGGGGCACGCTGGAAGCGCGCGTGCAAGGCGCCGATCTGGTGATCGTGGCGGGCTTGAACGAAGGCGTCTGGCCCAAAGCGCCGGACCCTGACCCGTGGCTCAATCGCCGGATGCGGGCAGAGGCGGGGCTTTTGCTGCCAGAGCGTCAGATTGGCCTGTCCGCCCATGACTTCCAGCAAGCCGCCTGCGCGCCCGAGGTGATCCTGTCGCGCGCCAAACGCTCGACCGACGCGCCCACGATCCCGTCGCGCTGGCTCAACCGGCTGACCAATCTGCTCGCGGGCCTGCCCGACGGACACGGGCCAGAGGCCCTAGCGCAGATGCAAGCGCGCGGGCGGGTCTGGCTGGACCGTGCGACAGCCTTTGAAGCGCAGCGCGCCCACCTGCCCGGCGATCCCCCCGCGCTGCGGCCTGCCCCTCGGCCCCCTGTCGCGGCACGCCCGCGCGAATTGTCGGTGACGGCCTTCAAGACCCTGATCCGCGACCCCTATGCGATCTATGCCAGCCGCATCCTTGGCCTGCGCCCCCTTGCCCCCCTGCGCCCCAGTGCCGATGCGCTGTTGCGCGGGACAGTGCTGCACAAAGTGATCGAGGAATTTACAAAAGCCCCCCCCGCCCCAGACCCGCGCGCGCAGCTTCTGGACCTTGCGCGCGCGACGATCGCGCAGGCCGTGCCGTGGCCTGCCGCGCAAGCGCTGATGCTCGCCCGGCTTGCGCGCGTGGCCGATGATTTCCTGCGCTTTCATGCGGCCCAGCCGGGGCAGATTGCCCTATGCGAGGGTAAAGGGCGGCTTAACCTGACCACTCCGCCCTTTACGATCACGGCCAAAGCGGATCGGATTGACCTTTGGCCCGATGGGGTCGCGCATGTCATCGACTACAAGACCGGCAATCCGCCATCGACATCTGAGCAGAAAGCCTTCGACAAGCAATTGCTGCTGCAAGCCCTGATGACGAGCGAGGGCGCGTTCGACGGGCTCGACCCGCTACAGGTAGCGCGGATCACCTTTGTAGGTCTGGGCGGCACGTTCAAACTGGTGGAAACCCAGATCACCGAGGTGCTTTTGACTGACCTGCGCCGCGACCTCGAACAGCTTCTGACCGCCTATTTAGACCCCGCAACCGGCTATATCGCGCGCCGCGCGCTGAAGGGCGAGCGCGATGCAAGCGACTATGACCACCTGTCGCGCTTCGGCGAATGGACCTTGCAGGATGACCCCGCGCCCCTGCCTGTGGGGGATGCGCCATGCGACTGACCGACGCGACCCTTGCCCAGAACCGCGCGTCAGAGCCGGATTTGTCCACATGGCTGTCGGCCAATGCGGGATCGGGCAAGACCAAGGTGCTGACCGACCGGGTGGCGCGGCTCTTGCTGCGGGGGGTGGCGCCCGTGCGCATCCTGTGCCTGACCTATACCAAGGCGGCCGCGTCCGAGATGCAGAACCGCCTGTTCAAACTGCTTGGGCAATGGGCCATGATGCCCGATGCGGCCCTGCACAAGGCCTTGTCCGCCATTGGCGAAGATGCCGATGCAGCCACCCTTCCCGAAGCGCGCAGGCTGTTTGCGCGCGCCATCGAAACGCCGGGTGGGTTGAAAATCCAGACGATCCACAGCTTCTGCGGCGCGCTTCTGCGGCGTTTTCCACTGGAAGCGGGGCTGTCCCCGGCCTTTGTCGAGCTTGACGACCGCGCAGCCCTGATCCTGCGCGAGGACGTGCTGAACCAGATCGCCGAAGGGCCGGGGCGCGCAGCCTTGCAGGGTCTGGCCGAACTCGTGGGCGAGGCGAGCGTTGCAGGTCTGGTCGCGGACCTGTCGCGCCATGCGGCGGGCTTTGCCGGGCCCGTGCCAGAGGATGCGCTGCGCACAGCCTTTGACCTGCCTGCGGGGCTGGATGTTGCGGCCCTGCTTGCGCAAGTCTTTCTGGGGGACGAGGCCGCAACCCGCGCGCGGATCATGCCTGCTTTGCAGGCGGGGTCGCAAAGGGACACGGAACTCGCAGCCAAGCTCGCGGCCCTGGACCTAGACGCCCCCAATCTGGACACGCTGATTGCGCTCGAAGGGGCCTTGCTGACAGGGAAGGGGGCCAACGACCCCTTCACCGCGAAGATCGGCGCGCTGCCCACCAAACCCACGCGCATCGCCCTTGGCGATGCTGTGACACCGCTTGAAGCGCTCATGCGCCGGGTCGAAACCGCGCGCCCCTTGCGCCTTGGCCTTGCCGCACTTGAGCGCGCGCTGGCTGTCCACCGCTTCGCGCGCCACTTCCTGCCCGCTTATGCGGCAGCCAAAGCCGCCCGCGGCGCGCTCGATTTCGATGACCTGATCGCCCGGACCGGGGCGCTTCTGACCGATCCATCTGTCGCGCAATGGGTGCTGTTCAAGCTTGATGGTGGGGTCGATCACATTCTGGTCGATGAAGCCCAAGACACCAGCCCCGGCCAGTGGCGCGTGATCGAAAACCTGACCCAAGAATTCACCGCAGGCCAAGGCGCGCGCGACACGACGCGCACGCTATTTGTCGTGGGCGACAAGAAACAATCGATCTATTCCTTCCAAGGCGCTGATTTGGCAGCCTTTGACGCGATGCAAGCGCAGTTCCGCACCCGCCTTGCCGCAGTCGGGCTGCGGCTGAATGAAGCCGCACTCGAACATTCCTTCCGCTCGTCAGATGCCGTTCTGCGCGTGGTCGATCAAAGCTTCCCCCCCGATCAGGCCGAAGGCTTGGGCGGCCCGCCCCGCCATCTGGCCTTTCAAGCGGCCATGCCAGGCCGTGTCGATATCTGGCCGCTGGTGGACCCCGCCGCCAAGCGCGACGACATCCCGTGGTTCGCGCCGCTCGATCAGGTTTCGGAGGCCCATCACACCCGCGTGCTGGCGCGGGCGATTGCCGCCGAGCTGCGCCGCCTGATCGACGCGCGCACGCCCATCCTTCACAAGGGCCAGGTCCGCGCCCTGACCGAAGGCGATGTGCTGATCCTGCTGCGCACGCGCGGCGGGCTGTTTCACGAAATCATCGCGGCCTGCAAAGCCTGTGGGCTGCGCATGGCAGGCGCGGACCGTCTGCGGCTGGGCGGGGAAATGGCGGTGCGCGACCTGACGGCGATGCTCGCTTTCCTTGACATGCCCGAAGATGACTTGTCGCTTGCCGCGCTTCTGCGCTCGCCTTTGTTCGGCTGGTCCGAGGATGCACTCTACAGGCTCGCCCAAGGCCGCGCGCAGGGCGAATTCCTCTGGACGCGCCTGCGCGCGCGCAGTGACGAGCCCGCGCTTGCCATCCTGAACGACTTGCGCGCGCAGGCCGATTTCCTGCGCCCCTTCGATCTGGTGGACCGGATGCTGACGCGCCATGACGGGCGGCGCAAATTGCTCGCGCGGCTGGGCGAGGAAGCCGAGGAAGGCATTGACGCATTCCTGTCGCTCGCTTTGTCCTACGAATCGCAAGACGTGCCCAGCCTTGGCGGGTTCCTCGATTGGCTCGCGCGCGACGAGGTGGATATCAAACGCCAAGCCGATAGCGGGGGTGACACGCTGCGCGTGATGACTGTGCACGGCGCCAAGGGGCTGGAAGCGCCCTTGGTCATCTTGCCCGACACAGCGGATGCGCAGTCGCGCGAGCGGGGGCAGGTGGTGACACTCGCAGCCGGGCTTGTGGCCGCCGCGACCCCCAAGGACGACGCCCCCCCCGCGCTGCGCGCAGCCCTTGACCGGCGCGAGCATCTGCGCGCGCTGGAAGCCGCGCGCCTGCTCTATGTCGCCATGACGCGCGCGGAAAGCTGGCTGATCGTGGCGGGCGCGGGCAAACCGGCAAAGCCTGATGCGTGGCATAGGCTTGCCCAGCAGGGCGTGCAGGCGGCAGGCGCGATCCCCTTCGAC
The DNA here is from genome assembly GCA_046296275.1 of Roseinatronobacter sp. Lineage (GTDB taxonomy): Bacteria > Pseudomonadota > Alphaproteobacteria > Rhodobacterales > Rhodobacteraceae > Roseinatronobacter. Next base: position 38,986 of record JBKBLP010000010.1, read on the forward strand.
ACACCCACAGGGCCGGGGCTGCGCCACCAGCATCAGGACTGGCCGGAATTGGCGGATCACGCGCCCGCAGACCCGCACATGCCGCCCGAATTGCCCGCCTATCTGGACCAACCTGCGCCTGCACCTGCGCTTGCACTCAAACCCCTCTCGCCCTCTGGTCTTGGCGGGCCAAAGGCCATGCCGGGCGAGGTGAGCGGCCCAGAGGACCGCGACCTCGCCCTGGTTCGCGGCCACGCGCTGCACCTGTTGCTTGAACATCTGCCGCATTGGTCGCCCGATGAGTGGTCCACCCGCGCGCCCGATCTGCTTGATGATATCGCCGCACCCACCGAGATCGCGGATATCCTGACCGAAGCCCGCGCTGTCCTTGCCAATCCCGACCTGACCCCCTTCTTTAGCCCTGACGCATTGGCCGAGGTCGAAATCACCGCAACTCTTGCAGGGCAGCCCCTGCAAGGGGTCATCGACCGCTTGCTGGTGCGCGAAACCGAAGTGCTGGCCCTCGATTACAAATCCAACCGCCTTGTCCCCGACAGCCCTGCCGACATCCCCGAAGGCCTGTTGCGCCAGATGGCCGCCTATCGCGCGGCCCTCGCGCAGGTCTTTGTCGGGCGCGAAATTCGGGTCGCGCTGGTCTGGACGCGCGCAGGCGGGCAGGTCATGTGGCTGCCCGATGATCTGCTCCATGCAGCGCTCGCGCGGGCCCTGCTTGAAAACATTCCGCAAGGCGCATAGGTAAGGCGCAGTTGACCCATAACCTCGGAGGGGCCCATGCCCACGATCGCTGTCACCGATGCCACTTTTGACGCCGAAGTGCGCCAGTCCGACATTCCCGTTGTTGTCGATTTCTGGGCCGAATGGTGCGGCCCCTGCAAGCAGATCGGCCCCGCTCTGGAAGAATTGTCGGCCGAATTCGCAGGCCGCGTGAAGATCGCCAAAGTGAATGTGGACGAAAACCCCAATTCCGCAGCCCAGATGGGCATCCGCGGCATTCCGGCGCTGTTCCTGTTCAAAGATGGACAAGTCGTGTCGAACAAAGTGGGCGCGGCACCCAAATCGGCACTGCAAAGCTGGATTGCCGGCGGGTTGTGAGCGTGCTTGCCGCCGTTGGCCCGGGCTTTTGTGGCAGGGGCCTCCGGCGGGAGTATTTATGAGCAAGATAAAGAGGGCGCGATGAGTGACTTTCCGGGCTGGCACGGCACGACTATTCTGGCCGTGCGGCGCGAGGGCAAAGTCGTTGTCGCAGGCGATGGTCAGGTCAGTCTGGGCCAGACTGTGATCAAAGGGTCTGCGCGTAAAGTGCGCAGGCTCTCGCCCGGCGGGCATCAGGTCGTCGCAGGCTTTGCCGGGTCCACGGCGGATGCGTTCACGCTGCTCGAACGGCTGGAGGCAAAACTCGAAGCAAGCCCCGGCCAATTGGCGCGCGCTTCGGTCGAATTGGCCAAGGATTGGCGCACGGATAAATACCTGCAAAAACTGGAAGCGATGCTGATCGTGACCGACGGGCGCGACCTGTTCGTGATCACTGGGGCAGGGGATGTCTTGGAACCCGAGCATGACGTCGCCGCCATCGGATCGGGTGGGAATTTTGCGCTGGCGGCCGCGCGCGGGCTGATGGCAACTGATCTGGACGCCGAGGCGATTGCCCGTCGCGCGATGGCGATTGCCGCCGATATCTGTGTATATACAAACGGCAATCTGACGGTGGAAACGATCAGCGCTTGAGCTGCGCTTCCATCCAGGCGCGCAGGACAGCGTTCATGCGCGTCTGGTAGCCCGGCCCTTGGGACTTGAAGAAGTCCAACACATCTGGGTCCACGCGTAGCGAAATCATTTTCTTGGGTTCAGGCGTGACAAGCTCAGCGCGGGTCCAGTCACCCACGAACTCTTGCGGGCCTTTGTGATCGCCCTGCACGCGCAATTCTTCCCAATCTGTCTGCGACTTCAACTTTCGGATATCTTCGAAGCTGAAGGCTTTGAAGTCGTCATCCTGCATTCCGTCACCCGAACTTGCCGATAAAGACGTTTTGTGTATACAAACTTGCGCCCAGTGAAATGTATATACATACTGTAAGTACAAAGCAAGCCCCCTTCAAAACCCCGCCTGTGCGCTCTATCTGTCACTCATACCAGAAGGGACTGCGCCATGACCGACCTGACCCCCCGCGAAATTGTGAGCGAGCTGGACCGCTATATTATCGGTCAGGCGGATGCCAAGCGCGCAGTTGCCGTAGCTTTGCGAAATCGTTGGCGGCGCAAGCAGTTATCGACTGATCTGCAGGACGAGGTTTATCCCAAGAACATCCTGATGATCGGCCCGACAGGTGTCGGCAAGACCGAAATCAGCCGCCGTCTGGCCAAACTCGCCAAGGCCCCGTTCCTGAAAGTGGAGGCCACGAAATTCACCGAAGTGGGCTATGTGGGCCGCGATGTGGAGCAGATCATCCGCGACTTGGTCGATGTGGCGTTGGTCCAGACTCGCGCGCAGATGCGCGACGCGGTCAGCGCGCGCGCCCATGCGGCGGCCGAAGAGCGCGTGATCGATTCCATTGCGGGCACCGGCGCACGCGAGGCCACACGCGAGATGTTCCGCCGCAAGCTGCGGGCCGGGGAACTTGACGACACGGTGATCGAAGTTGACCTCGCAGACGCAGCCCCCATGGCTGCAATGTTCGACATTCCCGGCCAACCCGGCGCGCAAATCCCTGATCTGGGCGCGCTTTTGGGCAAGGCATTTGGCGGGCGAACCACGCGCAAGAAGATGACAGTGTCGGAAAGCCACGATATTTTGCTGGCCGAAGAGGCCGATAAACTGCTTGATCAAGAAGCCGTCAAGCGCGCGGCGCTCGAAGCGGTCGAGCAATCTGGCATTGTTTTCATTGATGAAATCGACAAGGTCTGTGCGCGCTCGGATACGCGCGGGGCAGATGTCAGCCGCGAAGGCGTGCAGCGTGACCTGCTGCCGCTGATCGAGGGCACGACAGTCAGCACCAAGCACGGGCCGGTCAAGACTGACCACATCCTGTTCATTGCATCGGGCGCGTTTCACATCGCCAAGCCCTCGGATTTGTTGCCAGAATTGCAGGGGCGCTTGCCGATCCGCGTGGAACTGCGCGCCCTGACCGAGGCCGATTTCGTGCGCATCCTAAGCGATACTGACAATGCCCTGACCCGCCAATATGCAGCCCTTCTGGGCACCGAAGGGGTCAGTGTCACCTTCACGTCCGACGGGATTGCCGCGCTGGCCCAGATTGCCGCGCAGGTCAACCAATCCGTTGAAAACATTGGCGCAAGACGGCTGCACACCGTCATGGAGCGCGTGTTCGAAGATCTGTCCTTCCACGCGCCGGACCGATCCGGGCAGTCCGTGACGGTCGATGCGGCCTATGTGGAAGCGAATCTGGGCGCGCTGTCGCGGTCTGTGGATGTCAGCCGCTACGTTCTGTGACCCTACAGGACTGGACGCGCGCGAAAATTGCCTTATATGATTTGTCAGGAATAGACGCCGCAGCCGAAGAAGGACACGCGCGATGGCAGGCTTGACGAATGAAGGCGATTTGCTGATCAAACCGTCGAGCACGGACCACCCGCTGTATGAAGCCGTCGTTGACGCTTGCAAAACTGTCTATGACCCTGAAATCCCTGTGAATATCTTTGATCTGGGGCTTGTATATACAATCCTGATCTCGGAGGCGGGGGAAGTGGGTGTGATCATGACTTTGACCGCCCCGGGCTGTCCTGTTGCCGGGGAAATGCCCGGCTGGGTGTCGAACGCGGTCGAAGCGGTTCCCGGTGTGCAATCGGTTGAAGTGACCATGACCTTTGACCCGCAATGGGGCATGGACATGATGTCGGATGAAGCCCGGCTTGAACTCGGCTTCATGTAAGCCTTGCTAGGACGTTGAAAATGTTTGGAATACCCGGCAAAGCGCCTGTGACACTGACCCCCGCCGCGATCCGCCAGATCAAGCGCCTGATGGACCGCGAAGGCGCGGCGGGTCTGCGCGTCGGTGTCAAAAAGGGCGGCTGCGCCGGGATGGAATACACGATGGAAACGGCCGCTGATGTGCGTGCGCATGAGGAAGTCGTGGAACAGGACGGCGCGCGAGTGATCATCGCGCCCATGGCACAAATGTTCCTGTTCGGCACCGAGATCGACTATGAAACCAGCCTGATCGAAAGTGCGTTTCGCTTCCGCAACCCGAATGTGATCGATGCCTGCGGCTGCGGTGAATCGATCAAGTTCGAGGACGTCGAAACGCTCACCGAGCGGATGAATGCCGGGCGTGCTGCAAGTTAGGCCTGCAAGTTCCTGACATTGCTTGAAAAGCCCGCCACTGGCGGGCTTTTTGGTGGCCCATGAAACGAAAAACCCCGCGCAAAATGTGCGCGGGGTTTGTATTTGTCACAGGGATCGAAAATCAGATGCTGTAATACATCTTGTATTCGACAGGGTGGGGGGTGTGCTCGAATTCGTACACTTCTTCCCACTTCAGCGCAATATACGCGTCGATCTGGTCTTTGGTGAACACGTCGCCTGCAAGCAGGAAATCGTGATCAGCAGCCAAGTTCTCCAGCGCTTCGCGCAAGGATGCGCAAACCGTGGGGATACCTGCCAACTCTTCCGGCGGCAGATCGTACAGGTCCTTGTCCGATGCGGGGCCCGGATCGATCTTGTTCTTGATCCCATCCAGACCTGCCATCAGCAGGGCAGCGAAGGCCAGATAGGGGTTTGCCGTGGGATCGGGGAAACGGGCTTCGACGCGCTTTGCCTTGGGGCTGTCCGTCCACGGAATACGAATGCAGCCCGACCGGTTGCGTGCGGAATAGGCGCGCAGCACGGGCGCTTCGAAGCCGGGGATCAGACGCTTGTAGCTGTTCGTCGACGGGTTGGTAAACGCGTTCAGCGTTTTCGCGTGCCTCAGGATACCGCCGATGAAATACAGCGCTTCCTGTGACAGGTCCGCGTATTTGTCGCCAGCAAAGAGCGGCTTGCCGTCTTTCCAGATCGACATGTTGACGTGCATCCCGGTACCGTTGTCGCCTTTGATGGGCTTCGGCATGAAGGTTGCGGTCTTGCCGTAAGCGTCGGCCACGTTGCGCACGACGTACTTATACTTCATGATTTCATCGGCTTGCTTGGTCAGCGTGCCGAAAATCAGGCCGAGTTCGTGCTGGGCGGATGCCACTTCGGTGTGGTGCTTGTCAACCTTCATCCCCATCTCTTTCATGGTCGTAACCATTTCAGAGCGCAGGTCCTGGTTTACATCGACTGGGTTCATCGCGAAGTAATGACCCTTCACGCCGGGCCGGTGGCCGGTATTGCCGCTGTCATAGGTCGTGTCAGAGTTCCAAGCGGATTCTTCGGCATCAACTTCAAAGCTGACCTTGTTCATCTTGTCGCTGAACTTGACGTTGTCGAAGACAAAGAATTCAGCTTCTGGCCCGAAATAGGACGCATCGCCAATGCCCGACGATTTCAGATAGGCTTCCGCCTTCTGCGCGGTGCCGCGCGGGTCGCGCTCGTAGGGTTCATTGGTATCGGGTTCCACGATCGAGGCGTGGATCGCGATGGTCTTCTCGGCATAAAACGGATCGACATAAGCCGAGTCCAGATCGAACACGAGTTTCATGTCCGATGCTTCAATGCCTTTCCAGCCCGGAACGGACGAGCCGTCGAACATGAAACCTTCGTCGAGGAAATCTTCGTCAACCAGATCACCAACGATGGTGACATGCAGCATCCGCCCGCGTGGATCGACGAAGCGGATGTCCAGATAGGCGGCATCCTCTTCCTTCATCAGATCGAGAACCTTTTGAGTGCTCATCGTGTTTTCCTTTTGCTGTTATCGCATTCTCGGGGTGGTCAGACCCCGAAACTTGGGTCCGGGTCAGAGTGCGTCGTCGCCGCTTTCGCCTGTGCGAATGCGGATGGCTTGCTCGACCGGGGAAACAAAGATCTTGCCGTCACCGATTTTGTCCGTGCGGGCCGCGGCAATGATGGCTTCGATTGCCTGTTCAACCTGATCGTCCGGCAGGACAATCTCGATTTTCACTTTCGGCAGAAAATCGACCACATATTCGGCACCGCGATAAAGTTCAGTATGGCCTTTTTGCCGTCCGAAGCCTTTGACCTCCAGAACTGAAAGTCCCTGCACGCCAATGTCTTGAAGCGCTTCCTTGACCTCATCAAGCTTGAACGGCTTGATTATCGCCTCGATTTTTTTCATTGTCTCGCCTCCGGCCTGTGACGGCTTTCCTGTGCAAAACCGACAGACCATGTTCGCTCGGGCAGGACAATGTGTCAGCGTCACGGGGCGTTCAGACATCTGCGTGAGCGCGCGACTTTGGTCAAAAAATAAGCAAAACGCATAAAATTTGTGCATAAAAAATAAATCAGAGTGAAGAAAATGGCGGAATTTTTGACATCTGCTCAAATGCGCGCCGTTGAGCGCCGCGAGATCGATTCTTTTCGCGTCTCTGCTTTGGCGCTGATGGAGCGCGCCGGGCAGGCGGCGGTTGACGCCTTGTGCGCCGCTTGGCCGGATATCGGAGCTGCGCAAGCCGTCGTCCTGTGCGGGCCGGGCAATAATGGCGGCGACGGCTTTGTGGTTGCACGTGCCCTCCAAGCGCGGGGAATACGACCTGTCGTTCTGGAACTTGACGGCCATCGCTCGCCAGAGGCTTTGGCCATGCGCACAGCTTGGGCGGCACTCGGGGAGGTGAAAGATTTTAGGACGCAAACGCTGGCAGCGCTTCAAGCAACGATTGATCCAGTGCGCCCGCTTCTGATTGTCGATGCGCTGTTCGGGATTGGATTAAGCCGCCCCCTAGCCGCATCGCTGACATATCCATGGGCAGACTTTATCGCGCATGTGCGCTCTCCGCTGTGGGTCGTGGCTGTCGATGTGCCGTCAGGCGTGTCGGACACAGACCCTGATGGCGTGCGGCTTGCAGGGTTTGGCGGCGATGCCGCGCGCAGTCTGACACTGACGTTCCATGCCCTGAAAGACGCCCATCGCAGCATGATTGCGCAAGGCGAGCGAGTGGAGGTCGTGGATATCGGCCTGCCACATGCCGTTTTGCCCGCGCCTTTCGTTGCAGCTTTGCGCAAATCCGAAGCCGGGCACAAATTCAACCATGGTCACGCGCTTGTCTTGGGCGGTGGTGTCGGGCGTGGTGGCGCGGCGCGGTTGGCTGCGCGGGCGGCTTTGCGTGTGGGGGCCGGGCTTGTGACGCTGGCATGTCCACCTGCCGCGCTGATCGAGAACTCAGCCCGGCTTGACGCGGTGATGCTGCACGCGTTGCGCGATGGCGACGCGCTTGGCCTGATGTTGCAAGATAAGCGGATCACGACGCTGTGCCTTGGCCCTGGGCTTGGTCATGGGCCGCGCGAGCAGGGAATGGTTGCAACGGCACTGGCCTGTGGTCGGGCGCTGGTGCTGGATGCGGATGCGCTGACCCTGATCGCCCGGACACCTGAATTGCGCGCAGCCCTTCACCCAGCCTGTATCCTGACCCCGCACGAGGGGGAATTTGCGCGACTTTGCCCGGACCTTGTTGGCCGAGAGCGCGCGCAGGCTGTCGCACAAGCTGCGCGGAATTTGGGCTGTGTGGTATTGCTGAAGGGCGCTGACACGGTCATCTCTGGGCCGGATGGTCGGGTTGTCGCGGCCCCTGCCACTGGGGCCAAGGCTGCGCCGTGGTTGGCGACTGCGGGGAGTGGGGATGTGCTGGCAGGACTTATGACAGGGCTTTGCGCGCGGGGCTTTGCCGCGCTCGATGCTGCCCGATGTGCCGCGCTCTTGCACCAAGCCGCAGCCCGCGCATTCGGCCCCGGATTGATCGCAGAGGATTTGCCCGACCTGATCCCGCAAGTCCTACGGGATGCGGGCGTATAACTGCGTCTTTATACGACGGCTTGATCGTGGCGGAAGCTTCAGATGCGGACCAAAACCCCGTCTGCATGCAGGATAACAGGCGTATCAAATTCGAGCACGCACAAAACCCGTGCCGACGTGCCACCTGCGCGGACGTGTAAGCGATCAACAAGTGCGCGGGCTGGGCAAAGGCTCGCGCCCCCGAACAAAACTTCGCTCCGCCAATCGCGCTGTGCGACCATCTGCCCGGCCCCCAGGATCAAGGGGCGCGCAGGGCTGAGCGTGCCCATGCCGAGCCCCATTGCCGAAGGATCAATCTGCACAAGATCGCGCGCAGCCACCTGCGCGCGGCGCACCCCGCGCAGTTCCACGATCTGATCGTGTGCATCCAGCAGAAGATCGCCAGCCATGAGTGTTTCAACGGCGCGCAGGCCAAAGATCGTTTTTACCTGCGCTCCCAAGCCTATGCCTTTTGGCAGGCTGTTACTGACCGCAGGCTTCGCACGCGGGGCAAGGGCAGGGGCGAGAGTGATCGTCGGCATCGGCAAACTCCTTCGGGCGGTCTATCGCCGCAAATCGTAACAAATAGGTAAACACTCGGTGGGATCGGTATTGTTTCGTTAAACGTGACAATCAGGGCCCATCATGGCGTTTCTGGGGCGGAAAATGGCCGTGATCATGACCGTGAAAAAAGCCCTCGCCTTGGCGCAGGGCTTTTGTTATCTGGGCGCTGATGCGGGTGTGGCGAAATTGGCAGACGCACCAGATTTAGGTTCTGGCGCCGCAAGGCGTGGGGGTTCAAGTCCCTCCACCCGCACCATTTTTGCTTTTTTGCCATTGGTCAAAGGCGCGTTTTTGTGCGCTGTTTCCTGCCGGGCCTAAGAGTGGCGGAAGGTTCACACAAGCGCCCCCAGTTTGCCGATCTTGGTCAATCCCTAAGCCTCAGAGGCGAGGATCGCGCGCAGCCCAGTCTGATAATCTGGATAAAGGAATTGCAAGCCAAGTTCTTGCTTGATTCGGTCGTTGCGCACACGCTTGCTGTCTGCATAGAACGCGCGCGCCATAGGCGACAGGTCTGCTTCGTCGAACGACACATCGGGTGGATGGGGTAAACCAATCAGATCCGCGGCAAAGCGTAGCACGTCCTGCGGGGGGGCAGGGGTGTCATCGACCAGATTCCAGATGCGCGACCCAATATCTGAATGCATTGCTTTCTCTAGCGCTTGCCCGATATCGTCCTGATGGATGCGCGAAAAATACTGCCCCGGCTTGATGACCATCTGCGCGCGCCCCTCACGCAGTTTCTGGAACGGACCGCGACCGGGGCCATAGATGCCGCCCAAGCGAAAGATATGCAGCCGCACGCCTGCGCGCGCGCAAACATCCGCCCACGCTAATTCGGCCTGCAAGCGGGCCTGTGCGCGTGCGGATTGGGCAGGGTTGGCGGTATCCTCGTCCACCCAACCGCCTTGCGCATCGCCATAAACCCCGACTGTGGACAAATACCCCACCCAAGACAGATGCCGCGCCTGCGCCAACACGTCCGCATATTCCGCCAGAACAGGATCCCCCAAAGGCCCCGGCGCGACCGAGGTCAGCAGATGCGTGGCCTGCCCGATGGGCAGGGCCTGCCCCGGCCAGAGCAGCGGCTCCACCGCCTGCGCCACGAGTTCGGTGGCCCGGCTGCGTGTCGTGCCGATCACCCGCCAGCCGCGCGGCAAAAGCCTGTTCGCAAGTCCCTCGGCACTGTAGCCATGCCCAATCGACAGCAACACGTGCGTCATGCTACTTCGCCTCGCCTAGTGACCACATGCGCCTGCACTAATGTTATGAAAATCTTCATCATCGGCGCAGAGTTTGGCCCCAGATTGACCCGTGTCAAGGACAAGCCCCATGTAATCGTCCACAGACTGCGAAAACCACACCTTCGGAGCGACCATGAAAGATCAGCAAGACGCGCGCGCCACGACCGAAACCCCCACCGAGACCTCCGAGGTACAGCCCACACTCGTCGAGCCTGAACAGGATACCGATGATCTGTTGCGAGCGCCCAAGCGCCATGTCTGGCAGCCGGACCCTGCCACGCTGACGCATGAGGAAATCCGCCAGTATTTTGAATCCGACCGCTATCCGTATCGCTACAAGATGGCGCGCGAGCCCTATGAAGCCGAAAAAGCCCGGCTTCAGGCGGAATTGCTGAAGGTGCAGAAATGGGCGCTCGATACGGGGGAGCGGTTCGTGTTCCTGTTTGAAGGGCGCGATGCAGCAGGCAAGGGCGGCACGATCAAGCGCTTCAACGAACACCTGAACCCGCGTTTCGCGCGCACGGTGGCGCTGAACAAGCCGTCTGAACGCGAAAAAGGCCAATGGTATTTCCAGCGCTATATCGAGCATCTGCCCACCAGTGGCGAAATGGTGTTCTATGACCGCTCGTGGTATAACCGCGCAGGCGTCGAGCGTGTGATGGGCTTCTGCACGCCCACGGAATACCTTGAATTCATGCGCCAAGCGCCCGAATTCGAGCGGATGCTGGTGCGTTCGGGCATTCGGCTTTACAAATTCTGGTTCTCGGTCACGCCCGACGAGCAATTGCGCCGCTTCCAGCAACGCGAGACGGACCCACTCAAGCGCTGGAAACTCTCGCCCATCGACAAGGCGTCGCTTGGTAAATGGGATGAATATACGGCGGCGAAAGAGGCGATGTTCTTCTACACCGATACCGCAGACGCGCCTTGGACCGTGATCAAGTCCAAGGACAAGAAACGCGCGCGGCTTGAATGTATGAAATACGTCCTCTCCACCCTTGATTACCTGGACAAGGACCCGGAAATCGCGGTCAGCCCTGATCCGCTGATCGTGGGGCGTGCGCGGCATGTGGTGCTGTCGGTGCCGGGTGGGCCGAGATACGGGGGCTGACCCTGCACGCGCCTCGCTCTGTTCACAGCACGGCGAAGCTGATCCGGCGTAAACTGATCCCGAGCAGGCGCTTGTCAGATTTGCCAAGCAATTCTGCGGGAGAGAATGTGCCGTTCAGGTGAAACTCTAGGGGCAGCATATCTTTGCCGGGTTGGTTCAGGTCCAGTTCAGTCTCGATCCGGCCCTGTGTCGTGCTGCCCTTGTTGAACTGGATGGAGTAGCCAATTGGCTTGCCCGCAAAGCTGATCCCCCCGCTTTCGGGCAATACACCTTCCTTGATCATGTTGAATTCCAGTGTCATGCGAATGCGACCATCCAGAAAGCGTGGAATGAGCAAGGTCGAGCGCAACCCCGGCCCGCTCCACCGCCATGTAGACTGACCATTGGTCTCGGGCTGATGCCAGCCGATTCCGATCAAGCTTTCATCCAGCGGCAACGAGTATTGGCCAGTCTTGTGCCAGACCTCGCGCATGCCGCCTTCGAGGAAGCTGCGCGCATGAGTTGCAATAGGGTCGCGATAGTCCCAATCCTGTGTCAGCACCAGTTTGTCGCGCCCGAGCAGAGCGGATTTCAGCACGTAGATATCGGCCTGCGCACGCGCGAGTTGCCAGGCAAGGTTGCGCAGCACATCCGTCAATGCTGCGGGGTTTGATGCAGCCGTCAGCAAGTGCTGGGTGTTCATCGCGGCATAGCGCTCCGTCAGATGCGGCATCAGCGCCTCTTTGGGGCTACCCGCACGGCTTAGATCAATCCAAGGGTCATTTTCTTGAGCAAGGGTTGCGCTCAACTCGTCGTCATGCTCCGGGCGCGTTGGAATAGGCGGGATGCTCATAGGGCAGGCTCCTCGGATGGGGACAGGGTCACGACTTGGGCGGCTTGACCAGCGATGCAGCCACATCGCTGTCGATTTCGTTGAAGTTCCAGAAAGCCCGCAGAGAAATGCGCAGACGATTGTTCTTGGGCGGCACGCGCATTCCGTCAGGCGCGCTCACGGGCAGCAGACCGTCCAGCAAGTCGCGCCAGAAATCGCTGTTCAGAAACGCATCCTCGATCCCGATGAAGCCATTCTCGGCATCACTTTTTGCCCGCCGCACGATCACTGCGTCACGCAAAAACGCGCGGCTCTGGACACCGAAATACTCGGATTCGACCCGGACAGACGAACTGAGTGTGGTTATCGTCTTGATCTCTGGGATGGCCATGAAGCCATAGATATTTCCCGTCACCATGCGCGCATTCGGAATACGCGCCTGCAAGATCGGGGTTGCAGGATTGGGCGCGATAGGATGTTCCTTGATCAGGAATTCAGAATGCGCCGCCGCCAAGTCGGCGATCTGATCCAGAAAATCGGCAGGCGTCAGGAATACCCCGTCGCGAAGCTGGGATTGATCATGCGGGGTTTGCATGACCATGAGCGCCGCCCCCGGTTTCACATCGACCGGGAAATAGCGCGCGGCCGAGGCTTTTTGAATCCCCGCCATCATGTGAATGAACGGCTCGCTGATGGCTTGCGCGAACAGGCGATCCTGTATCGCTTTGACATTCGAGCGCAGGCCCAGAAGCAGGTCGTCCAGAAAGCGCACGGGATGGATGGTGAACGAGACATAGGGAATGCCGCGCCGTGTCAGGAAGGTTTCCAGATAGGGCGGCAATTCAAATCCGATCACGAGCGCATCGGCATAAAGATGGGCCAAGATCGCCTCCACACGCGGCGGAAGGTCTTCGAGCCCATAGATCGTGGCCCAAGATTTGATGTTGGGGGGGAAGCGGAAGGCCGCGTAAAGCGCGCGCACATCCATTTCACCCAATCCACCGTCACGGAGTGTGCCATGTCCCCAACTGACGGCAATATCTGGCAACCCGGTTGCCGCACGCAGTTGATGCGAAAGGATGTTGCGCAGCCAGCGGACATTGTGGTGCTGCGTGGGCCGCCAATAGAACGGGCTTGGCCGCAGAATGTCGCCTGTGAACACGATGCGTTTTGGCCGTGCGGGCGCGCTGTCTATGAAGCGCGGCAGCCAGATGTCGCGCGGGTCAATCATGTCGATTGTCCTCTTCCGCCGACAGTGGACCGAAGGCCGCCTGCAAGCTCTGCGCCATGGCTTCATCCGAGAACCCCGCCCGAACAGCGCGATAGGCAAGTTGACTTGCCAGCCTGAGCGCAACAGGGTCTTGCGCCAGTTCCAGCACAATATTGATGAATTCCGACCGGCTGCGCGCGACGTAAAGCCCCGCCCCAACTGCGATGTCCAGCCCCGCTGCCCCTTCGGTAGTCGTGACGACAGGCAAGCCATGGGCCAATGAATCGAGGCATTTGATCTTCAACCCGCCCCCCACAAAGACTGGATTGACCGACAAGCCTGCGGTGGCGAGGAACGGGTCGAGCGCATCTTGCTGCCCGTGCCAGACCACGCCGGTATCGGTCCTGTTGGCAAAGGCGTCGCAAATTGTGCCGACAACGTTCAGCATGAAGCCATGCTGCGCCAAAACTGGCATGACCTGATCGAGCAGCCAGCGCAGCCCCGAAATATTGGGCTGACTGCGCGCGCCGATAAACAGCAGGCACTTAGGGTCACGCTGCGTCGCATCGTGGCGGACAGTGTCGAGCGTGTAGGGCACATAGAGCACGTTTTTCAGCCCAAAGCGGCTGCGCAAGAAATCAGCATCCGTCGTGCTGATGGCGATTACCTGTGTCATCGCCCCCAGGATCGCGCGCTCTTGGGCGGGGTCAATCTCGATCGACGCTTTCAACCCGGCCCCGGCCAAGGCCACAGCGCGCGTGCTCATGATGTCGTGCAAGTCCAGAAACACAGGCAAATCCAGCGCGCAGGCATCACGCAGATAGGCGAGCCGGATATATTCCAGAACCACCGAATGCGCGCGGTGTGCGCCAAGATAGGCAGACAAAGCGGCGGAAAAAGTCGCGTTGCGATGCTTGTCGAAAAACGGCCGTTTGGCGTAGGTGGTCCATCTAACCGGAGCGGCGTCATCAACCCAATCCGTGAACGAAACGATTTCGATCGTCGAAAGGTTCTCGGCGGCGATCTGGTTTCGGTCCTCATCGCGCAAAGGCATCAGGCAGAAGACGCGCACAGGCCGGATGCGGTGCATCATCTGCACCAGCCTGCGGATACGCATATGGCTGCCATAGGTATTTTGCCAGAAACGAATGTCTGTCACGAACACCACAGGCTCGAGAGTGTCAGCGCGCATCCGTTGTCTTGCCTTCGATGTCCAGTCCATCCGAACAATGGGGGCTACAACCGGGGCGGGTGGGACGGTGCCTCATGCAAGCAGACACCGTCACGCCGCGCGCCCTGTCACAGCGCCTGACCTGTGATTACAGAATATCTTCCTGCGATTTGGTCAGGTCATCGAGCGCGCGCAGCTGCGCGACCAGAATGCCCATCCGGTCCACCGGGATCATGTTCGGGCCATCAGACGGCGCATTGTCCGGGTCCTGGTGGGTTTCGATGAACAGCGCCGATACACCCACGGCGACCGCCGCACGCGCGAGCACGGGCGCGAATTCGCGCTGTCCGCCTGACGTGGTGCCTTGCCCGCCCGGTTGCTGCACGGAATGGGTGGCGTCGAACACCACCGGGTAGCCCGTGCGCGCCATGGTGGGCAGGCCCCGGAAATCGCTGACCAGCGTGTTGTAGCCAAACGATGTGCCCCGGTCACACAGAAGGATATTTTCGTTACCCGTCGAGGCGATCTTCTGCGCCACATTGCCCATGTCCCAGGGCGCCAGAAACTGACCCTTCTTGACATTGATGGCTTTGCCCGTGGCGCCCGCGGCCAGCAGCAGATCGGTCTGGCGGCACAGGAAAGCGGGGATTTGCAGGATGTCCACGACCTCGCCCGCGGGGGCGCATTGGGCGGCGTCATGCACGTCGGTCAGGATCGGGCAGCCGAATTCTTCGCGGATTTTCGCCAGAATTTCCAGCCCCTTGTCCATCCCAAGCCCGCGTTGGGTGGTGATCGAGGAACGGTTGGCCTTGTCATAGCTTGCCTTGAACACGAAGCGCGTGCCCGTGGGCGCGCAGGCTTCGGCGATCTTTTCGGCCATCATGCGCGCGTGATCCAGGCTTTCAAGCTGGCAGGGGCCGGAAATCAGCGCGAAGGGGGCACGGCCACCAATCTCGATATCCCCGACAGTGACAGTTTTCGTGACGATCATTTCATCTCCAATGCAGCTTCGATGCGGGCAATATCCGCGGGGTTGTTGAGTTCCCAGAACAGCCTTCCGCGTGCATCGACTTCGACGCAGCGCACAGGCGTTCCGTTATAGAGAAAGCGCAACTGCTCCAGCCCTTCGAGCGTTTCCAACTGGCAGGTGGGCGTCTGGGCATAAGTGCGCAGGGCGTCTGGGCGATAGGCATAGACGCCCACATGGTGGAAGACCGGGATCGGGTCCGGCACCTTGCCCGGATCAATGAAGGGCAGCACTTCCTTCGAGAAGAACAGCGCGCGCATATCCTTGTCAAAGACCGCTGTCGTGCCACCCACGCGGCCATTGCGGCGATCTTCGCGGAAATTTTCATAGGTCTGGCGGTCACAGCGCAGCACAGGTGTCGCCATGCCCATGTCCGGCTCGGCCTTCATCGCCGCGATCAGCGCTTCAACGAACCACGGCGGCGTGAGCGGCGCGTCACCTTGAAAATTCACCACCAGATCTGGATTGCTGCCCATCCGGGCAAGCGCATCGGCGCACCGCATCGTGCCGTTTTCACAAGCGGGATCAGTCATCACCACGTCAGCCCCAAAGGCACGAGCGGCATCCGCGATGCGATCGTCATCGGTGGCAACATAGACTTCATCCACGCCGCGCACTTGGCTGGCGGCTTCCCAACTCATCTGGATCAGTGTCTTGCGCGCGCCATCGGGCTGGCGCAATTCGGCCAAAGGCTTGCCGGGATACCGGGTCGAAGCGTAGCGCGCCGGAATAAACAGCACAGTCGTCATGTGGTGTAATCCTTCAGGGTTCTTGAGGATGGGGTTTTTACACACAACCCCGACGAAAAACATCTACTGAAAGCCACAGAAATCATCCGCACCATTCCGCTTGTGGCCTGCCCGAGATTTCAGCCCGGGTCAAGGCGGGCATAGTCGAACAGCTCGAAGTCCTGTGCGTAAACCTGCTCAATGACCTGTCGCAGGGCAGGGTCCTGCAGCCAGTCAACACTTTGCGCGTGTTCGCCGGCATTCTGTCTAAGAGCAGTCGTGTCAGACAAAAGTGGCTTGCCCAGCCGCGCTGCGACCGCTGCGGCGAACAAGTCAAGTTCCTCGGTGCGCCCCAGAATATCTGGGCGATAGAGTTGCGGACGAATATGCAGCGCCTGCGCGCGCCAGTGTGGATCGACGGCATCCGCCCCGAAAGTGGCCGCATAATCACGTACATAGCCAAGGAAGCGGGCAAATCCTTGCGCGGTATGGCTCATTGTCTCGAAATTCAGACCCGCAAGTGCCATCATCCGCAACCGTTCGTTCAAAAAGCGCCGGTCGCCTATGCGGTGCGAGCGGCACAAGTAATGAAAACCAGAAATGGCCCGCTGATACGGGTTGCGCACTGTCGCAAGGCGCAGGCCGGGAAAGTTGTTGAAGGCTGGCACTGTGGGATAGTAATTCAAGGCTGTAACCAGCAGCCCCGCACCGACTTGGGCAAAAAGCGCAAAATCGGGGTGCTGGTTGCCAGTCTCGGCGGGATCGACACGCGCCGTGAAGGGAACGCCGTGTTCCAACTCGAACATCAAGTTGAGCACGAAAGTATTGCCCGATTTGCCGTTGAATTGATACCGCCACGCGCCCGAAGGGGGCTGCACGATCAGCTTGAGGTAGGATTCCAGCGCATTGACAGAGCTGAATTCGTGCCCGAATGTGGTGAGCATCTGGGCAAACAGCCCATCGCCGCTGTCTTTCTCGGCATGTGCAATCGGTGCGAACATGCGCCTTGCGAAGGGTGCGTGCTCGCTCATGCGAGCGCGCCTTCTGTTGTGGGATCAAACATATCGTCGCCGAAGGCGGGCTTGTCCACAGATTGAAGCGGACTTCCAGCGCGGATCAGGAAATGTTGCGTTGGAAAAAGTGTCAGGCGAGAGGCGGCGGCGCGCTTCTCGATTTCGTCCAATGCGGCGTGGATGTCGTGAAAGGGGATAGCGGCCAGACTGCCCGCCGTATAGCGCCACCAGCCCAAAGTAAGAAGCCGCTTGCGTGTCTTTGCGTCAAAACGATGCCGGATGACCCGCGCGGGCACACCTGCCACGATGGCATAGGGTGGCACATCGCGCGTCACGACTGCACCCGCTGCCACAACACATCCATGCCCCAAAGTAACACCCCGCAGAATCGTGCTTTGCGCCCCGATCCACACATCATGCCCGATAATCACCGCCGGGGGTTGGCTGAAACGTGGTGCACTCGGGCCGGGATCTGGCATGTCCCGGCGCATGACATGATTGGGTGCATATTGGAACGGGTTTGTGGACAGCCAATCTGTTGGATGCTCCCCGCCACCAATATAAACATTTGACGCAATCGAACAGTAACGCCCGATCGCCTTTGTGCCACTGATAACCGTGTCAGGACGTGCATATGTATAGGCCCCGATTGTCACGCTGCACTCAATCCGGGCCTGAATCACTGTGAACGGCTCAGTTCGTAAAGTGCACCCCTTCTTCAGGGCAAGTTTGCTCAAGTCCGGTTTCATCTTGCGGCTTTCGAAAG
Organism: Roseinatronobacter sp.; assembly: GCA_046296275.1. Lineage (GTDB taxonomy): Bacteria > Pseudomonadota > Alphaproteobacteria > Rhodobacterales > Rhodobacteraceae > Roseinatronobacter. The sequence goes on from JBKBLP010000010.1 coordinate 56,508, forward strand.
CAAAATGGTGCGGGCACTTACGCCATGGCGCAAATACCCTTGTGGCAGCATGACCAGCGTCGCTGATCCCGATTGCACCATCCTCATCCCCTTACAAGGCCGCGAGTTTCGCGACCTCTTGCGTTCTTTCCAGACGCGCGAGCACGTCTTCGGGTTCCAGCCCAGTGCCGGTTTCGGGGTCCAGATAAATCGGATGAAGCAACAATAGACCTGCCACAAGCGCATCAAGCTCCAGACTGCGCGCGCGCGCTGCCTGCGCGCTGCGATCATCGGTCAGTCCCCAGCCTGCATAGATCGGCGTCCCGAACGTGGTCACAGGCAGACCCCGCAGCAGGGCGACGAAGCCATCATCCGCGTCGATTGTATAGACATGATCCACCCCGTCGAACAGATCATCCGGGCAAAGCGGCACAGTGGACACCTGCGCCAAGGTCTGGATCGTTGCCAGTTCAGGTGCAGCGGGATCGTTTGTGTGATAGATGACCTGCGCGTCCGGGTGCTCGGCTTGCGCGCGTGCGATAACCTCAACCTCGGAGATCTCCGGCATTCCACGCTGCCCACCACCGCGCTGCCCCAAAACCAGCACGCGCTGAACGAGTTTCGGCCCATGGGGATCAGGATGGCGGGGCAGGGTGTAGGCATCCTCCAGACCCAAGCTGGCCACGCGCGCCCCAAGCGCCGCTGCGCGCGTCAACAATGCTGGGTCCGCGGCGAAATCATGCGTCTGTAGCAGATGCTCTAGATCAAACTGCGGCAGCCCTTGCGCGTCAAGCGTCAGCGTGTAGGGGGATGCGTCGGCTGCCTGCACATCTGTCCAGCGCGCAAGTCCAGGGCGGGCGTGAATGATCGGGATGGATTTGCGCGCGGCCACAGCTTGCATACCGGGTTGCGCGGTTCCGTCAAAGACGACAAGAGCGGGGCTTTGGGCCTGCGCCAGTCCTGCGATCACTGAATCGTCGAAGCGTGTAACGTGCGGTGTGCCGGGCAGATGGATATTGAGCCATACTTGGTAGCCCGCGGGGAAACCGAGCAGCCAGATATGATCATACGCTTCGGTCAGCGCAACGGCGCGGGCATCGCGGGGGGGCTGTTGGCCCAAAAAGCGCGGTTCGGCACTTTTGCAGCGTGCAAGCGACCATGGGCGTTGCAACAGGATATAATCAATCGCCGCCTCGATCTCGCCGGGTCGGTCGGCAATCGGGTCGTAATAGCGGGTATGCTCGATGTAGAAAGCATGGAATACCGCTTCCAGCGTCGGGCGCGCCGTGCGGCGGGGCAGCGCCACATGATCCCGCGTCAGTCCCCAGCCTGCATAGAAGGGCGCACCAAAGCACCAGACTTCACGCCCGCCCAGAAGTGCTTCAAACCCCATGCCGGAACTGACGACAAAGACTTTCTCGACAATGTCGATCAGCGAATAGGGATTCATGTCCTCTGTCACGAGTGTGACCGCCGGGTGCTGCGCAGCACGCGCGAGTGTTTCGCCGCCGATGGCACTGTCCTTGCCGCCGATATTGGCGTCAGGATGGGTCTTGATCAGAATGTCATGCGTGTCGGCAAAGGCAAGCGCTGCATCGACCATTCGCACGAAGGTTTCAGGACTCGCGAGACCCTTCTCAATCGACACATCGCCTGCGCGCTGATCGACCACCAGAATGGCCTTGCGCGTCGGGTCGGGACGCGCAATCGGCACATAGGGAGCGAAATTGTATTTCGTGACCTTCTTGGCTGCGATCCGGTCAATCACGGCGCGCGCGCGGATGTGTTCTTCCTCGGTCAGGGCCACGCCCCGATTGATCCATGTTTCAAGTTGCGATGGCCTGGTCGCGTCATAAAACGCCGTCGCGTCATCGAAACAGACCGAGACCGAAGTTTCCCCCGACAGCCCGATCCCGATCGAGCGGATGAAGCCATCCTCCAGATTGACGACCGGAATATTCAGACCGCGGGCTGTCTGGTCCGCGCGCGCTTTGTGGTTGGTGACACGCAAGCCCCATTGAAACAACACGTCTGCATCGAGGAAATCGTGCGGAGCGTTTTCGAACTTGACTTCCGAGTACCGTCCGACCCCAAGTGCGGGGATCATGTAGCGGCTTTGGTTGCGCAAGGTGCTTTCTGATACAGTCCCGATGGCCCAAGAGACGTTCTCGGGCCGAAAGACCGAGGCGCGGGCCAGCGGGGCTGCATTGACCCATTCTGCCAAGGTTGTCGCCAGATCCTGCGCTTGCGCGAACCGAGGCGCGCGCCGTGCCTCTGTGCCAAACGAACTATCGAGCCAGCCCAGCAATTCCGTCCGTAGATGCGCCCGCACCTGATCAGATGTCAGGTCTTTTTCGGAATTGCCCAGTGGCAGAAGTGGTCGGGACGTGCAGCCGAGTTGATCCGCAAGTGCGATGGTTTCGCTTTCGCTTGTGACGACAAGCGCAGCACTTTCAAGAGCACTCGCGCTTCCGTCTATCTGAGGATTGAGGATTTTGTAGCTTGCGAGCGGGTGGAAAGCGATGCGCTCGAACGTGGCTGCGTCGAATTTTTCGAGCGCTTCGCGCCCAAGTGCAAAGACCATGGGCCGGTCCATCAATTCGGCCACAGCAAGGGCTTCGGCGACGACGGCTTTCAACCGCGACAAGCTAAGCCCCGTTTCGCCCAACCACAGGACAATGTCCTCGCGTGGGCTGGAAGCTGTCTGAAGCCTGACTTCGCGCAGACGCTCGGACGCGAATTTTCCTTGGGAAAGCAGCGCCCGTGTTTGCGATGGTTCCCAGACAAAGGCCACATCGGCCAAAGCGCGTAAAGAGGCGACAGCCTTGGGCTGAGCGATCCAGGGCGGGAAATAGGCCCGCTCGACCCCCTCCATCGCACAGGCGCGCGCAAACAGGCGAACTCTGGCCGCACTGATGTCCGAAATCAAAGCCTTTTTCAGGCCCGATTTGCGCAGGCTCGTGCGCAGGGTTTCTAGATACAAAGCCGGCTGGTAGCGGGCGAACCGCTCGATCAGCTCTTTTCTTCCCGTCGGGTGCAGGGTCAGTTCCGCCACTGACCTGTTGTCTTTCGCCAACTCGGCAATACGCAGTCTGTCCCCTTGAAGCATCACAACCTGTGCGTTTGCCCCATCTGGAACAACAAGATTTGGTGCAAGCCAATCCGGCGCGATCAAGGATTTAGGCGCGTCCAGCGTCTGTGTCGGATTGATGTGTGTGAAAGTTGCCGTACTCCCGGCAAAACCGGGCAGCGGCAAGACAACTTCTTTTCCTGGAACCCCGGCATTCGGCCAGCGCAAGGTTGCAGGCAAAGGTGCGGGCGGCAACAGATCGCGTCTGGCGGCGATGATGTCGAAAACCATACCGCGCGGCAGCGCGCGACCATGGACAGGATCACCGAACACTGTTTCGTTCAAGAATAATTCGGCAAACACATCTTCTGCGCTGCGCGTTCCTTCTGCCAAGTCCTGCAAAGGACCCGGTTCGGTCACGACAGAGCGCAAATCTGCAAGCATCGTGTCGAAGGCCGCGCTTGCCCCTCGGGTATAGAGCGCTCGGCACTCCTTTAAGAAGGCGACATTCCAGCGCTCTGAACAGATGATATCGGCTTGGGCCTGTATCTCTGTTAGGACTGCGACCTGCGCAGGTTCCGACGCAAGCGGTGGTACGCGCCCATTCGTCAAAAAGGTTATTGTCTGACCGGGGTTTTCACTGCGTGCCCGGCGCAGCAGGTCGCGCCATGCGATCAGGTCGCGCAAGCTTGTGGGTTGGCCGCGATCATCTTCGGCCACGACCATGACACTTGGCGACTTGAGCAATTGTTGCGCTTGCACGGGCAGCGCAAGCTTTCCCGGTTCGGTGACAGCGGTCAGTTCCAGCGCACGGTAACGTGCCAGCAATGCTGCGACTTCCGAAGCAGCCAAGACACCTCCGGTCATGTCGGCGGGCGCATCTTTCAACCGCAAACCGTAAGGTCGCGGCAGATACGCGGTATCTGGCACTGGGCCAAGAAGCGCCGCGTGATCGAGCCTAAAGACATGCACGCCGCTTGAGAGTAACGCTGCACTATCTTCCGACGGCAGTTTAAGATCGTGCCAAAGCGCGAGAAAATTAGGCCGCTCCGTCAGGATCCGGTTCATCAGCGGCGCCGGGATCGTATCTGTAAAGCTGCCGTCAGGATGACGGATGCTCGGATAGGACAGATCATCGCCCGCGAAAGATGCGCCCAGGATCGGGCGCAGCTCTAGCGGGACTTTCAGAAGCCAGACACTCCGCCCGGTTTTCTGGGGCGTTGTACTCTCTGGGGTTGTCGCCACGATATTCATGCTGCACCTTTGTCGCTCTGGGCTGCGTCTGGTGCATCGGACAGACTGTCCGATGCGCGGCCGTCATGGCGCTTAGACCACTCCTGCGCGAAGCAAGTCGTGAATGTGCAATATCCCGACTGGCCGGTTTTCGTTGTCCACAACGAACAACGCGCCAATCTTATGCCCGTTCATTACATTCAGCGCCTCGGGGGCCAAAGTGTCTGGCCCGATTGTGACAGGATTGCGCGTGCACACAGCAGCCGCAGTCGTGGTCATCAAGGCGGCCAGATTGCGCCGCAAATCCCCGTCCGAAATCACGCCCATCACGCGCCCTTCGGTATCCAGAACTGCTGCGACGCCGAAGCCGCGCGCAGTCATTTCCACGATCACTTCGGGCATCGGATGATCGGCTTGGACGCACGGCACAGCCGCACCTTCATGCATCAATTGCCGCGCTTTCAGCAATTGCGCGCCCAGCTTTCCACCTGGGTGGTAGGTGCCGAAATTCTCTTTCTTGAAGCCGCGCATTTCCATCAGCGCAACTGCCAGCGCGTCGCCCATCGCAAGCGTCAGCGTGGTCGATGTCGTGGGCGCCATGCCGATCGAGCAAGCCTCTTGCAAATCGGGCAGGGTAAGACGGCAGCGTGCTGCGCGCATCAGCGTGCTTTCGGGGCGTTTCGAAATCCCGATGATCGGAATGCGAAACCGTGTGCAATGGTGGATCACATCGCCCAGTTCCGATGTTTCCCCGGAATTCGAGATCACAAGGCAGACATCATCCGGCGTGATCATGCCCAGATCACCATGGCTTGCTTCGGCGGGGTGGACAAAGAAAGAAGGTGTCCCGGTCGAGGCAAACGTGGCTGCCATCTTGCGCCCGATATGCCCAGACTTACCAATTCCCGACACGATCAGTCGCCCCTTGCTCGCAAGGATCAGATTTGCCGCGTCGGCGAAATCTTCGGGCAAGTTTGAAGCCAGTGTGGCAATAGCCTGCGCCTCAATGCCGAGGACGCGGGCGGCGACATCTTCAGCGCGAATAGTGGGAATAACATGCAGAGATTGCATCTGGGCACCTAGCGAGTTGTGTTGCAGGAGACGACTAAAATCGGGACACAAGAACGCCCCCTCCTACGGCGGCATCGCCAACGTTGCAACCTTCCTTGCCGCATTTTCGGTCAATTGCGACAGAAACGCTGCCTTTTCAGGCAAACTTTCGCCGCAATTGCTCGTTCAGCGAACCCAATGCCCTAATTCGCGGATCTGACGGGTCAACGCGCCATGTGTCCAAGGTAACGATGTACCCGCGACCTTCTCGCGCAGGATGCGCCCCTCGCCCTTGAACACCATGCGCCGGAACGAGACATATTGGTTAAAGATGTCCCATAGGTGCTGCGCGCCCGTAATTGTTTCAAGCAAGGTAATCGTAGGGGCCGGGGCTGTTGCGTAAATAATTGGTAAAGCACGATAATGCAGGCTCAGATTGTGGTCGAGGCCGCTCTCTGGCCTGCCCCCGCCCAAAGCCGCGATGACCAAGGGCAGGGCGATCTGGTCGAGCCACGGATACAGGGCCTGTGTCGCGATGACAGCCGGGGGATTTGCTTCAATCTGGAGCGCGAGCTCTTGATAGAGCTTGTGAACCTGTGCCGGGCAGGGACCGCTGAACCAGCCTGCGTTGAAATAGGCATAGCGCCGCCAATCATCCGGTGCGAAACGAACGTCGAGGGTCGGTGCCATGTTCACCCCCGCCAGATCATAAAGTGCTCCCCAGATTTCTACAAAGCCGGGGCCATAGAGTGAAATCCGGGGCCAAGTAGGTTCCACCCTGACCGACGCCGTAGGCCGCGCGCAATCAAGGCCCGACAAATCGCCCGTGATCAGCGTGTCGGTATCGAGAAACAGAAACGGCTCGTTCGGCGGCAAAAGCGCCAGGGCTTCGATCTTGTTCGCGTTGGGATAGCGCGCGCCCCAATGGCGGTTGTGCAAAGGCACGATCTGCGCCCCAAGCGCGCGCAATTCGCGCCGGATCGCAGGCCGGGTCAGGCGTGGGTCATCTGGCCAAAGTGGGCCGGGTTGGGGTTCAGCCACATAAAGCCGCAGATCCCGGTTGCCGGGGAAATGGCGCAGCGATGCTGCGAGCAAAAGCGCCTCATATTGCAGCCGACCATCTTGCGCCACGATCAGGATATTGCGCAAAGCCTTCATACGGGCTGCCATTTTTCCAACTTTTGACTAATTCTGCGTGCGGATGACATGCCTTTTATATCCTGAGCTAAATCACTCAAAACTAACAATTCGGAATGTTGACGGCCAATCCACCCAACGCCGTTTCCTTATACTTTTCCGACATATCAGCCCCGGTCTGGCGCATCGCCTCGATGCAGTTGTCAAGCGGCATGAAATGCGTGCCGTCCCCGCGCAAGGCGAGGGATGCAGCCGACACGGCCTTGATCGCGCCCAAGCCATTGCGCTCGATGCAGGGCACCTGCACCAGCCCGCGCACTGGGTCGCAGGTCATGCCCAAATGATGCTCGAGTGCGATTTCGGCGGCGTTTTCCACCTGTTCGGGGCTGCCCCCCAGCACGGCGCACAATCCCGCCGCAGCCATTGCCGCGGCTGACCCCACTTCCGCCTGACAGCCGCATTCCGCGCCTGAAATACTGGCATTGTGCTTGACCAAGCCGCCAATCGCCGCCGCCGTCAGCAGAAATTCCCCCACGCGGGCGCCCGATGCCCCCGGCACATGGTCCAGCCAATAGCGGATGGTCGCAGGCACCACGCCCGCTGCGCCATTGGTGGGGGCCGTCACGACCTGCCCGCCGGCTGCGTTTTCCTCGTTCACGGCCATCGCATACAGGCTGATCCAGTCATTGATCACATGCGGCGCGGTCAGGTTCAGCCCCGCTTCGCGCTGTAGCGCGTCGTGAATGCCCTTCGCGCGTCGCTTCACGCTCAGGCCACCGGGCAGGATGCCATCCGTTGCCATGCCGCGGTCGATGCAGGCGCGCATGACATCCCACAGCCGCGCAAGACCCGCATCGAGTTCCGCCGGACTGCGCCGCGCCAATTCATTCGCGCGTTTCATCGCCGCAATCGACAAGCCAGACGCGCGCGCCATGGTCAGCATCTGCGCTGCCGTTTCAAAGGGATAGGGAACCTGCGCGCCCGTCTTGACAGGTTTTTCGCGCAATTCTGCTGCGGTCAGAACAAACCCGCCGCCGATGGAATAATAGGTTTCCTGCGCGATCACATCGCCTTGGGCATCGGTCGCCATCAGCACCAACCCATTCGCGTGACCGGGCAAGGGCGGGCCATAATCGAAGATCAAATCGCGTGCAGGCTCAAAGCGCAACGCACCCAAGCCGGGGGCCTCTATCATGTGGCGCGACTGGATTTGCGCCAGGACAGCCTCGGCGCGGTCCGCGTCATAGCCGTCGGGTACGAACCCCGCCAGCCCAAGGATCACGGCCCTGTCCGTGGCGTGCCCCACGCCCGTAAAGGCGAGCGACCCATGCAGCCGCGCGCGCAGGCCATGCACCCGGAAAGGGCGCGTGCGCAGATGGTGCAGAAACCGCGCGGCGGCCACCATCGGCCCTATCGTGTGGCTGGAGGATGGGCCGATCCCCACCTTGAACACGTCGAATACAGACAGGAACATCGCCACCCCCTTTCGCTGCAGCATACTCGGGCAGGCCGCGCTGACCAGAGCCAAACGCAAGCTTGTGATGCAGATCAAATACGACTTTGCGGCAGGCAGGCATACTGGGCATATGAAAATACATCTCGCTTTGATCCTGCTTCTCGCTGCATGCACACCGCAGACCCAATCCCCGAGCGCAGGCCGCACGCTGTTCGCGCAGAACTGCGCGGCCTGCCACGGTGCGGATGCGCGCGGGGGCGACACGATCCCAGACCTGACTGGCTTTGCGCTGCGGGCAGGGGGTAATTTTCCACGCACTTTCGTTCTGGAAAAGCTCGATGGCTATGCGCGCGGCCAGACAGCCTATGCAGGCAGCGAGATGCCGGAATTCGGGCATTTGCTGACAGGCCCACTTGCGCGCGTGGATCAGGGGCAGGGCGTATCGCGGCCCTATCCGGAAAGCGTGATCGCTTTGGCCGCGTGGCTGGAAAGCGTGCAGCGGTAGCTTTCAGCGCAGCGCAATCACTTTGCGGTCAATCGCCAACCGATACCCTTGGCGCGTGATATTCTGCACCAGCACTTCGGTCACAAGCTGGTTTCCCAACGTATCGCGCAGCCGCTTGATGCGCATGGCCCCTGCCGCTTCGTCGCACTCGGCCTCTGGCTTGCCCGAAATCACCGCTTCGATCGCAGCCCCAGAGAGCACTTCGTCATCAATGCAAGCCTCGGCCAGAACGCCCAGCGTTTCCACCGCCGCAGGCGTCAGCTTGAAGTCCATGTCATTGAGTGTGACCGTGTTCGTCGCGCGGTCGATCACGAGTTGCGACACTTGCAGCCCTTGGCGTTCGACCTGCGCAAGCCGTCGGTTCAGCGTGACCAGCATCACGATCACGGCCAGCGACGTGACCAAAAGCCCTGTGGCAAAGACCAAGAGCACGAAAATCACGATCCGGTAGCTGACCAGCGTTTCGGCAAAAGCCGTGCCCGATTGCGCGAGGATTTCCAGAAGCTTGATGTCGGCTTGGCCCGTCAGATCGGCGTTTTCTACGAAAACCTGTTCCACCCGCGCATTGAACGCATTGGCGTCGGGCAAGGCGAGGAACAGGCCAAGGCCCGTCAGTGCAAGGATCGCGACAATCGCGCAGGCCCCCCAAATCACGGCCCGGCTGCCCAGACGCGACAGGTCGCTAGCGGCGATGGATGGCCCCGGCATTTGCACTCCGCGCAGGCAGATCGTTGGGGCCAAAGATGGACTCGATTGTCAGCAGCGTCCAGCCAGAAGCGGCGAGAATCCGCGCGACATAGGGTTGGGCGGCCGCGCGCGAGGCGCAGGCCTCGCTGGGCAATTCGACAATCCCGTATTGCAGGCGCAGGGGATTGTCCTGCTTGGCCTTGTAATCGGCAAAGCACTGCGCCTGCGCCGAGGCGCTCAGGGCGAGGGTCACAAGAGAGGCGAGGATGAGCGTTTTCATGGCCCCAACATGGCAGGGCTGCCTACGCTATTCAATAACGCAGAGCCTTTGCGGGGGCTGTTATCGGATAACCGCGCGGCGTTATTGCGCGGCAAAGGGCAGGGGCGGCACGGTCAACCCATCACCCAAGGGCCTCTGCCCGCTGCCACCGAAAGGACCCTGTCCCATGCGTTTCTCGCTTTCTTCCATCCGCCGCACGTTCACCTCGACCCTTGCCGCCGGGGCTGTCGCCCTGACAGGTATGGTCGCCACGCCCGCCCAAGCGCGCAATGATGACCTGATCAAGTTCCTTCTGGGGGCGACCGCTGTGGCCGTGATCGCCCATGCCGCGCGCAAGGGGAATGCGCAGGTCGTGGTCACGCCGCCTTCGAACCCGCGCGCGCTGCCCGAACATTGCCGCGAAGTGCTGCATGTGCGCCACCGCGAGGTGCATGTGTTCAACGCCCAGTGCCTGCAGAATGCCCATATCCGCCATCTGCCCGATCATTGCTATGAAGTCGTGCGCACCAATCACGGCAATCGCGGTGTCTATCGCGCGCAATGCCTGTCAGAGGCAGGTTTCCATACTGTCCATGCCCAGCCCCCGCGCCATGTGGAACCCCCGCGCCATCAGGCCAAGGTCCTGCCGCAATCCTGCGAAATCCGCTACCGCGCCCGGGGCGAGTTCCAGCGTGGCTATGATGCCCAGTGCCTGCGCCGGTCCGGTTTGCGCCGTCTGCCGGAAAGCTGCGTCGCGCGCCGCTCGGATGGGCAGATTTACAACGCGCAATGCTTGGTCGAGGCAGGCTATCGCCGCCACTGACCTCTTGCCCGAATGGGCCGGGCGTGGCAGAGACACGCCATGCGACAGCCCGCCCCCGATTTCAGCTTCGAGCGCCTTGCCTTTGCGCAGGGCGCTTGTCGCATTGTGGGGGTGGATGAGGCCGGGCGCGGGCCATTGGCGGGGCCTGTGACCGCCGCCGCCGTCTGGCTGGACCCCGATGCGATCCCCTTGGGCCTGAATGACAGCAAGACCCTGTCCGAGGCCCGGCGCGAGGCCCTTTTTACCCAGATCATCGCCCAAGCCGATGTCGGTATCGGTCACGCGCCCCCCGCCGAGATCGACGCGCTCAACATCCTGCAAGCCACGTTCCTTGCCATGCGCCGCGCGATTGCCGCGCTGCGTATTCCGCCTGACATGGCGCTGATCGACGGCAACCGCCTGCCGCCCGACCTGCCTTGCGCGGTGCAGGCCATTGTCAAAGGGGATGCGCGCTCGCTCAGCATCGCGGCTGCGAGCATCGTGGCAAAGGTCACGCGCGATGCGATCATGCGCGATCTGGACGCCCGCCACCCCGGTTATGGTTGGGCCGAAAATGCCGGATATCCGACCAAGCGTCACATAAATGCCATAGCGGATTTGGGCATAAGCCCCGAACATAGGCGCAGCTTCGCGCCCATACGCAAGATGTAGTGCGCGCGATCTACATGAAGAAAGTTTTTCAAAGCTCTGATTCAAAAAGAAATTGACCGCGAATCGGGTTTGACTCATGTTACTGTCAACACGTGCACCAAAGCACGGAACCCGAGGCAGGCATGACAGAGAAACACGCAAAGCAGGCGGGGACATCCCTGCCGCTCGACCAGATCCTTGCAGGCGATTGCGTGCAGGTCATGAACAGCCTGCCCGCAGGCAGCGTGGACCTGATCTTTGCCGATCCGCCCTATAACCTGCAACTCAAGAACACGCTCCACCGCCCCGACAATTCCAAGGTCGATGCTGTGGACGACGCCTGGGACCAGTTCGACAGCTTCAAGGCTTATGACCAATTCACCCGCGAATGGCTTGCCGCCGCGCGCCGCCTGCTCAAGCCCAATGGCGCGATCTGGGTGATTGGCAGCTACCACAACATCTATCGCGTAGGCACGGCCCTTCAGGATGCGGGTTACTGGCTGCTGAACGACGTGATCTGGCGCAAATCGAACCCGATGCCCAATTTCCGGGGCAAGCGGTTCACCAATGCCCATGAGACCTTGATCTGGGCCTCCAAATCCGAAGGCGCGAAATACACCTTCAATTACGAAGCGCTCAAGGAACTGAACGAGGGCACGCAGATGCGCTCGGACTGGGTGCTGCCCATCTGTTCCGGCCATGAGCGGCTGAAGGACGAGGCGGGCGACAAGGCGCATCCGACGCAGAAACCTGAATCGCTTCTGCACCGCGTGCTGGTAGGCACGACCAATCCGGGCGATGTGGTGCTGGATCCGTTCTTCGGCACAGGGACCACTGGGGCCGTAACGAAGCTTCTGGGCCGCCATTACATCGGGATCGAGCGTGAAGAGGCTTACCGCAAAGTTGCCGCCAAACGCCTTGCCACAGTCCGCCCGCTCGACAGTGCCGATCTGGAAACCATCGCCTCCAAACGCGCCGCACCGCGTGTGGCCTTTGGCCAACTGGTCGAACGCGGGCTGCTGCGCCCCGGCGAGATTCTGGTCAATCCCCGCGGCCAAGCCGCGAAAGTGCGTGTAGATGGCAGTCTGATCAGCGCCGAACATCGAGGCTCGATCCATCAGGTGGGGGCAGCCCTCGAAGGGGCGCCAAGCTGCAATGGCTGGACCTATTGGCAATTCCGCCGCGATGGCCAGTTGATCCCGATTGATTTCCTGCGCCAGCAAATCCGCGCGGAGATGCACGATTGATTTTTAGCGGGTGATGCGGCGCAAGACCTGCGCCCTGGCCTGCCCGATTTACCGCCGGTGTCCTGACCTACCCGCCGGGACGCCCACTGACCCCGCCCTTCTTCGGGCGGGGTTTTTTTCTGGCCCCCGCCCGCCCGCCCGCTATAGTCCCGCCCAAGACAGGAGGCACAAGATGCGCGATTTCCAAAAACCCGGCCGCTCTGCAGTCTATGCTCTGAACGGCATTTGCGCGACCTCGCACCCTTTGGCCGCGCGCACTGCGATTGATGTGCTGCAAGCGGGCGGGAATGCAGCTGATGCGGCGATTGCGGCGGGTGTGCTGCTGGGCCTCTGCGAGCCGCATATGACCGGAATCGCCGGGGATTGCTTCGTGCTCTTGAAACCCGCGGGCGAGGAGCGGGTCGTGGCGCTCAATGGCTCTGGCCGCGCGCCCAAAGCCCTGCACGCAGCCGCCTTGCGCGCGGCAGGTCACAGCACAGTGCCGGTTTACGGTGTCGAGTCCGTCACCCTGCCCGGTGCCATTGACGCGTTCTGCACGCTCAATGCTGATTGGGGAAAGCTGCCCTTGGCCGACTTGCTCGCCCCTGCCATCCACCACGCGGAAGGGGGCGTGCCCGTAGCCCCGCGCGTGGCCTTCGACTGGGCGCGCGCCGCCCATCTGCAAGGGGCTGCGCGCGATTTCTACCTGCTGGGCGGCCAAGCCCCCCGCGCAGGCCAGATTTTCCGCGCCCCCGGTCAGGCCGAAGTCCTGCGCCGCATTGCGCGCGAAGGTCGCGCAGGCTTCTACGAGGGCGAGGTCGCCCAAGACATGCTCGACAGCCTGCGCGCCATGGGGGGTGCGCACAGCCTCGACGATTTCGCAGCGACCCGCGCCGGTTGGGGCGACCCGATCAAGGGCAGCTATCGCGGTGTGGACCTTCTGGAACATGCGCCAAACGGGCAGGGGGCGACGGCGAACCTGATCCTGAACATCCTGTCCCATTTCGACCTCGCCGCGCTCGACCCCCTTGGCCCGGAACGCGCGCATCTGGAGGCAGAGGCCACCAAACTCGGCTATGACGCGCGTAACCGTATCATCGCGGACCCCGATTTCACCACGCGCCTTGCGCATATGCTCGCGCCCGAAACGGCGGCCAAACTTGCCGCGCTGATCAATCCCAAAAGCGTGCTGCCCGATATGGCCCCCCTGACCGAAGAAATCCACCGCGACACCGTCCTTCTGACGGTCGTGGACCGCGACCGCATGGCGGTGACGCTCATCTATTCGATCTTCCATCCGTTTGGGTCAGGCCTTGCCTCGACCAAATTCGGCCTGATCTTCCAAAACCGCGGCGCAGGGTTCAATCTGACCGCAGGCCACCCGAATGAACTGAACGGCGGCAAGCGCCCCATGCACACGATCATCCCCGCCATGTTGCGCGAGGGGGGACGCATCACCATGCCATTCGGCGTCATGGGCGGGGCCTATCAGCCCGTCGGCCATGCGCGGCTGCTGTCAAACCTGTGCGATTACGGGATGGAGCTGCAATCGGCCATAGACGCCCCCCGCTCTTTTGCGGAAAACAGCACGCTCACGCTCGAAACCGGCTATCCCGACGCCACCGCCGCCACGCTCAGCACCCTTGGCCACAAAATAGCCCGCGCCGATGGCCCCATGGGCGGCGCGCAGGCCATCGTGATCGGCGCAGATGGCGTGCTCATGGGCGCGTCAGACCCGCGCAAGGATGGCTGCGCTCTAGGCTACTGATTTTATCTTGCCCCAAATACTCCGGGGGGAATCGCCGCAGGCGATGGGGGGCAGCGCCCCCCTTCTTCTTCACGCGCAAAGCTGGTCCCAGCAGTCGAGCGCCTTGGATGCATACATCACAGCCGGGCCACCCCCCATCTGCACGCACATGCCCAACACATCCGCCAATTCCTCGCGCGTGGCGCCCGCTTTCATCAGCGCTTCGACATGAAACGCGATGCAGGGCTCGCAGCGCACAGCGACCGCGATCCCCAAAGCCACGAATTCACGCTCTTTAACACCCAAACCGCCACTGGTCTTGGCCGCAGTCGAGAGTGCGCCGAAGCCTTTCATCGTGTCAGGGATCGCGCGGGCCAGATTGAGCGTCTTGTCGCGCATCTCGGTCAGGAAAGCGGGGTAGTCCATCACAGCCTCCGGGTGCAAAATCGCCCCGGACATGCATCATTTCAGACGCGATCCGCCTTGATGCAGGTCAAATCCGCAGAAAGGGCTGGGCAAGCCGCGGCATCAGCGCGCGGAACTTGAGCGGCGCATCGGTCGCGGCCAGACAGATGCAATCAAGGCCGGGTTCGGCCACAGGTGTATGTTCCAGCTCTTCAGTCGCGATTTCCACATCGCCGCGCGCGAAACGGTCCTCGCTATCGGAAAACGCGCCTTGCAGCACGAGCGTCAGTTCAAGCCCCCTATGCCCGTGATCCGGCACGGCCATGCCCGCCGGGATATAGAGCAACCGGGCCGAGGCTTTGGCCGATGTCGGCAAGATCGCCTGCTTCACCCCGCCGCCCACATTGCGCCACTGGATCGCATCAACCCCGCCGCCGACATAGGTGCGCAACGGCGCGGGCAGCACAGAGCAGTGCATATTCGATTGCGCCGCCGCATAATCTGGCTGGCTGGCTTGCACCTTGATCCGCGCCATTGTCGCCGCAAGCGCACCCGACCCCATCGCCACCGGTGCCACGCTTTTCTCGATCACAGCCCCGCCAACAGCGTCAAAGCTTGCTGCCCGCGCGCGGCATTCGTCGCAGATCGAGATATGCGTTGCCACCACAAGCCCGAAGGCTTCCGGCAAGGTTCCTGCCGAATAGGCCATCAGAAGTTTGTCGCTCAGGTGGTGCTGGATCGTCATTGTCGTCTCTTTCATGTGCTGAGCGACTGGCGCAGCCTCTCTAGCGCCAATCTGATGCGGGATTTGATCGTGCCAAGGGGCAGGCCCGTCGCTTCCGCAATTTCACTATGGGTCAGGTCGCCAAAATAGGCGCTTTCTATCATTTCCCGCTGCTTCTGGGGCAAGTCCCGCAAGGCAACCGCCAGTTTTTCCGTATCCTGTTGCAGCGCGAGCGCATCGAACTGATCGGGCTCTTCCTCTGGCCCCCAGACGATATCTTCGGGCTCTGGCCTGCGGTCACGGCGCAGCATGTCGATCCGGCGGTTACGCGCAATCGTGTAGATCCAGGTCGCCACGCTGGCGCGGGCGGGATCAAACTGCGCTGCCTTGTTCCATACCGTTACCATCACGTCCTGCGCACATTCCTCTGCGACCGAATGATCCGCCCCGCTTTTGAGCAGAAACGCTTTCACGCGGGGGGCGAAATGGTCAAAAAGCGCCGCGAATGCCGCTGCATCCTGCGCCGCTGCAATCCTTCGAACCTGTTCGGTCCAGTCCATCTGTTGATTGTCGCTCACGCGCGCCTGCCCTTTTGCCCGAACCTTCCCAAAGGCCCTTGCCGCTTCCATAGCGGAGGGATGCCGGGCTTGTCGAGCGATGGGGTCAAAGTGCACCTGGTCGAACATATGACATCTACGACACCCGCACGCCGTTGGATCAGTTAACAGTCACTGCATTTAGATGTTTTTTGCAATGATCCACTGGTATCAGATGCCCGTAATGTAAACATGACCTGACAGGAGAGACTTGGAATGCCCTTTGAAATGATCGACACGCCCGCCCGCAGGATTGCCATTATTGGCGGGGGCATTTCGGGGCTGGCCTCTGCGTGGCTGATGTCGCAGACGCATCGTGTAACGCTTTTTGAGGCAGAGCCGCGGCTTGGGGGCCATGCGCGCACGATCCTTGCAGGCAAGCGGGGCGATCAGCCCGTAGATACGGGCTTCATCGTGTTCAACTTCGCCAATTATCCGAACCTGACGGGGCTTTTCGAGCGGTTGGGCGTGCCGATCACCAAATCGAACATGAGTTTCGGGGCCTCTTTTGACGGCGGCCGCAATGAATATGCGCTGAACAATCTCGACTCGATCTTCGCCACGCGGCGCAATGCCGTTGACCCGCGTTTCCTGCGCATGATCCGCGACATCCTGCATTTCAACAAGAATGGCCTTTCGGTGGCGCAGGCCGAACCTGCGCTGTCCATCGGTGGATTGCTTGACAAGCTGGGCACGGGCGCGTGGTTCCGCGAGCGGTATCTGCTGCCGTTTTCGGGCGCGATCTGGTCCACGCCAACCCAGAAAATCCTCGACTTCCCGGCCCATGCGATGATGGATTTCTTCCGAAATCATGCGCTGTTGGGCTATGAGGGGCAGCACCAGTGGTATACTGTGCAGGGCGGTTCCATCGAATATGTCCGCCGCTTGGAAGCGCATCTGACCCGAGTGGGCGTGAATTTACGCAAAGGCACGCCCGTGCAATCGGTCACGCGCGCGCCTTTGGGCGTCAGCGTGAAAGCGCATGGGCTTGAGGCCGAGACATTTGACGAAGTCATCTTCGCCACCCATTCCGACATCACCTTGGCGCTTTTGGGCGACCCGTCCCCCCGCGAGCGTGGCGCGCTGTCGGCGGTCAAATATCAGGCCAATGACGCGATCCTGCATTGCGACGCATCCGTCATGCCCGAGCGGCGCAAATGCTGGGCAAGCTGGGTCTACAAGGAACGCGGGTCCCAGGACCGGGAGCGGATTTCGCTCAGTTATTGGATGAACTCCCTGCAACCGATCCCGCAGGATGACCCGATGTTTGTGACGCTGAACGCCAACCACCCTGTGCGCGACGACAAGATTTACGACACTTACACTTTCCATCACCCAGTCTATGACGCGGCGGCGCTTGCCGCGCAGGCCGATATCCGCAGCTTCAACGGGCTGAACCGGACATGGTTCTGTGGCGCGTGGATGCGCAATGGCTTCCATGAGGACGGCTTTGCCAGTGCCGTGGACATTGCCAAAGGCATGAACGCGCAGACCTTGCAGGTGGCCGCCGAATGAGCGGGGTGGACCATATCGCGGGCCAGACATTCCACGGGCGGCGCGGGCCGATCACGAACCGCTTCACCTATGCGGTGGATTATGTGTTGTTCGATGCCGAGGCGAAGCTGAAGCTGCCTTTTCTGATGTCGCGCAACCGGGCGAATGTCTCCTCGCTCAATGACATCGACCACGGTGGCGCGCCGGGCCAAGGCACAGGGGCCGCTTGGGTGCGCGACGTTCTGGCCGCCCACAAGCTGGAAAGCGTGACGGATGGCAAGCTGCTGCTTCTGACGCAGCCGCGTGTGCTGGGGCATCTGTTCAACCCGGTCAGTTTCTGGCTTGCCCATGACAAAGCGGGCGAGTTGCGCGCCGTGATTGCCGAAGTGAACAACACCTACGGCGACCGTCATTCCTATTTGTGTGTGAAGCCCGATGTGTCGGTGATCCTGCCGCAGGATGAGCTGGTCGCGCAGAAGATCTTCTATGTCTCGCCCTTCCAGCCTGTCGAGGGGCGCTATGCGTTTCACTTCCAGCTTTGCGCCGACAAGATCGCCATTCGCATCGGCTACACCCAGAACAGCGAGGCCCCGAATGCAGGCCTGATCGCCACTCTGGCCGGGCCACGCAAGCCCCTGACCAACCGCGTGATTCTGGGCGCGATGCTGCGCAGGCCCTTTGGCGGGCGGCGGGTGCTGGCGCTGATCCATTGGCAGGCGCTGAAACTCTGGTGGCGTGGGGCGCGGTTCCGGCCGCGCTCTGAGCCGCCCGCGCAAGAGGTCAGCCAATGAGCATGGCAAGCCTTGCCCCTGCAACCCCGACCCGCCCGGCCCTGTGGGGCTATGGGCTGTTCGGTGGTCTGCTCGCCATGGCGGGGCTGCCCATCTACATCCACGCGCCCAAATTCTATGTGGACGAATACGGCCTGACGCTGACGACACTTGGCACGCTTCTGTTCGCCCTGCGCGCGTTTGACTTCGTGCAAGACCCCGCTTTGGGCTGGCTTGCAGGGCGCACGCGCGCGATGCGCGGGGTCACAGTCTTGGCCGCTGGGCTGGTCATGGCAGGCGCGATGCTGATGCTGTTCGCAATCCCACCCGCGCTTTCGCCCATGTTGTGGTTCGCACTCTCGCTCACGCTTCTGTTCACCTGCTATTCGTTCCTGACCATCTGCTTCTACACGACCGGCACGCAGCGCGGGGCAGGGCTAGGGCAGGGGGGGCATGTCTATTTGGCCGCATGGCGCGAGACAGGGGCGCTGCTAGGCGTCTGCATCGCCGCTGCCGCGCCCGTGGCCTTGGCAGGCGCGCTGGACGCACCCTTTGCGGGCTTCGCGTTGGGCTTTGGGCTACTTGCGGCGCTCGCGCTCTGGTCCATGCGCGGCGAATGGGGGCAGGGGGCGGACACGCCGCCCACAGGCTTCGGCCCGATCCTGCGCGACAGCATCGCCCGGCGCTTGCTGGTCATTGCGCTGGTGAATGCGCTGCCTGTAGCGATCACCTCGACCCTGTTCCTGTTCTATGCCGAAGGCGTGCTGCAAGCCGCAGGTTGGGAAGGGCCGCTGCTGATCCTGCTGTTCCTTGCCGCCGCCGTGTCAAGCGCGGTCTGGAGCCGGATCGCCGCCCGAACGGGCGCGAAAGCGGCCCTGCTTTCGGGCATGGCGCTGTCGGTGGGCAGCTTCATCTTCGTGCTGTTCCTTGGCCCCGGCGATCTGGCACTGTTCGCGCTGATCTGCGTGCTGTCGGGCATCGGCATGGGCGCCGACCTCACGCTTTTGCCCGCCATCTTCTCGCGCCGTATGGCGCAACTCTCGCCCGATGCGGCGCAGGGCTTCGGGCTTTGGGCTTTCGTGACCAAAGCCACCCTCGCCATCGCGGCGATCATCGTCTTCCCCGCGCTCGACATTGCCGGGTTTGAAACAGGCGGTCAGAACGACGCCGCTTCCCTCTGGGCACTGACGCTGCTTTATGGCGCGCTGCCCTCGATCTTGAAACTATTGGCAATGGCGCTCTTGGCCATGACGCCCTTGCAGGAGACATGACAATGACCCCGCTTTTGACATTTGCCGCCGGGATGGCGGCGATGATGGCGCTTTACATCCTGATCCAGCGTTTCACAGGCTTCCCCGCCCAACGCCCCGAAGATTACGCAGGCACAGGTCCCGCTTTTGACCTGCGCAAGCACTTGTCCGGCCCGATGCGCTGCGAAGGCGTGATTTACGGGCCGATGGGGCGCGTTTCGTCGCGCTTCTCGGCGGATATGGAGGGGCGCTGGGACGGCAATCGCGGCACCTTGGCCGAGCATTTCCGCTATGACAGCGGCACCACGCAAGACCGCGAATGGCGGCTTGCCATCGGCAATGACGGCGCGATCCGGGCTGAAGCCGACGATCTGGTGGGCGTGGGCACAGGCCGGGCCGAAGGGGCGGCTTTGCGGTTGCAATACACGATCCGCCTGCCGCAAAGCGCAGGCGGGCACGCGCTCGATGTGACCGATTGGCTCTATCTGGTCGATGACCGGACCATCGTGAACCGCAGCCAGTTCCGCAAATTCGGGGTGAAAGTGGCCGAATTGGTCGCCACGATGCGCAAGGTCGAGGGATGAGGTCCTTCACCGGCAAGACCTATTGGCTGGTGGGGGCCTCCGAGGGGTTGGGGCGGGCGCTGGCCCAGCAACTGGCAGCGGCAGGGGCAATCGTGATCGTGAGCGCGCGCAATGCGGACGCGCTGGCGGACCTGGCCGCGTCGCTGCCCAACAACGCCCGCGCGGTCGCGGTCGATGTGGCAGACTGCGCATCCGTCGTCGCAGCGGCTGAACAAGTGGGGCCAGTCGATGGGCTGGTGTGGCTTGCGGGCGTCTACTGGCCCATGCCCGCGCAAGAATGGAACGCGGAACAGGTCGAGGCGATGTGCGACATCAACCTGACCGGGGCGGCGCGCGTGCTGGGGCAAGTGGTCCCTGCCATGGTCAAGCGCGGCAAGGGGCATGTGGTGATCACAGGCTCGCTTTCGGGCTATCGCGGGCTGCCCGGCTCGATCGGCTATTCGTCCAGCAAGGCAGGTGTCATGCATCTGGCCGAGGCCATGTATTGCGACCTGCGCGGGACCGGCGTCGATGTGCAACTGGCCAATCCCGGCTTCATCCGCACGCGGCTGACCGCCAAGAACGACTTCAAGATGCCGTTTCTGATGGAACCCGAACAGGCCGCAGCCGCGATGATGACGCTCATGCGCAGCCGCAAGTTTCAGCGCGCCTTCCCGCGCCTGTTTTCCCTGTTTTTCCGAGGCGGGAATTTCCTGCCCGATTGGGCCTATTACCGGATATTCGCGCCGAAATAGCTCAGGGCAAGTCCACCCGCGACCTGTCCCCGCGCGCGACCCGCTCCAGCACCAGCGGATAGAGCCTGTGCTCCATCGGCAGCACACGCGCCGCAAGGTGCTCGGGCGTATCGCCGGGCAGAATGGGCACGCGGGCTTGGCCAAGGATCGGGCCATCATCCAGCGCGGAGGTGACTTCGTGGACGCTGCAACCGGCCTCTGCCTCGCCGGCCTCCAGCGCGCGGGCATGGGTATGCAGGCCCTTGTATTTGGGCAGAAGCGAGGGGTGGATATTCAGCATCCGCCCTTCAAAGCGTGCCACGAAATCCGGTGTCAGGACGCGCATGAAGCCTGCAAGGGCGACAAGATCGGGTTTCGCGGCCAGAAGCGGCTCCAGCAACGCCGCTTCAAAGGCCGCGCGATCCCCGCGAAAGGGTTTGTGATCGACGGCTGCCACGGCAATCCCCATCGCTTGCGCTTTGCCCAAGCCGCCTGCCTGCGGGTCATTGGACAGGACCAGACAGGGCCGGGCGGGATGCGCGCCTGTCATCGAGCGCGCAAGCGCCACCATGTTCGACCCCGACCCCGAGATCAGGATCGCAACCCTCATGCAAGCGTGCCTTGATAGCTGACGCCTGTGCCCGGCACGACACGGCCCAGCACATGCACGCGCTCGCCTGCGGCTTCCAGCCCGCTGCGAAGCGCGTCCGCTTGGTCCGCGGCGACCACCAGCACCATGCCAATCCCGGAATTGAACGTCTTGAGCATTTCCGCCTGCGTCATCCCGCCCTGATCCAACAGCCAGCGGAACACAGGCGGCAAGCGCCATGCGCCGAGGTCGATCTGCGCGCCCAGTCCTTCGGGCAGGACGCGCGGCAGGTTTTCGGTCAGGCCGCCGCCCGTGATATGGGCCAGCGCGTGAACCCCACCTGCGCGAATAGCGTCGAGTGCCGGGCGCACATAAAGCCGGGTGGGCGCGAGAAGGGCTGCGCCCAGACCACCATCACCAAAGGGGCAGGGGGCGTCCCAGCCAAGGCCGGTCTGTTCCACGACCTTGCGCACCAGCGAGTAGCCGTTGGAATGCACCCCGTCCGAGGCCAGCCCCAATAGAACATCGCCCGCGACCACGCCCGCAGGCAATTCCGCGCCCCGCTCCATCGCGCCCACGGCAAAACCTGCCAGATCGAAGTCTTTGGCGTGATACATGCCCGGCATTTCCGCCGTCTCGCCCCCGATAAGGGCACAGCCCGACAGGCGGCAGCCTTCGGCGATGCCATTGATGATCCTGGTAGCGGCGGGCACGTCAAGTTTGCCTGTCGCGAAGTAATCCAAGAAGAATAGCGGCTCTGCGCCTTGGCAGACCAGATCGTTGACGCACATCGCCACCAGATCAATGCCGATTGTGTCCACAACACCTGTATCAATCGCGATGCGCAGTTTGGTGCCGACACCATCGGTCGCAGCCACAAGAATGGGGTCTTTGTAGCCCGCGCCCTTCAGATCAAAAAGCGCCCCAAACCCACCAAGGCCCGACATCACACCGGGGCGGGCGGTCGCTTTGGCGGCAGGCTTGATCGCTTCGACAAGCGCATTGCCCGCATCGATATCGACCCCGGCCTCCGCGTAACTCAATCCGTTCTTGCCATCAGACATTGCGCGCCCTCTCCGCGGAAGTTTCGCGCGCGATAGCCCATCGGCACGCGCAGGGCAACTGGCTTGACCCGCGCGGCGGTTCTGGTAGTGCAAGACGTGGCGGGCCTGTAGCTCAATTGGTTAGAGCAGAGCGCTCATAACGCTTTGGTTGGGGGTTCGAGTCCCTCCGGGCCTACCAAAAATTCGTCCCCATGCGTCCCAGATTGAAGGTAATCCACTTAAAAACAGCGGCTTACCTCATTCTTGCGTCCCCATGCCGCCCGATGCGTCCCCATGCGTCCCGTCTTTTGTTGGTATGAATTGTTGGTATGATGCCCACGATACCAACAAGCGGAGTCGCAGCCATGCCCTTGACCGATGCCCAATGCCGCGCCGCCAAGCCTGCCGCGAAGGTTCAGAAGCTGTCGGACGGGCGCGGACTCTTCCTGCAAGTGACGCCGGGCGGCTCAAAACTGTGGCGCATGAACTACCGTTGGCAGGCGAAACAGCGCACCGCGGCCTTCGGATCGTATCCCGATGTTTCCCTTGCGACTGCCCGCCTGAAAGCCGCAGAACTCAAGGACAAGCTGGCAGCGGGGATCGACCCGGCCGCGAAGGATGGCATGGCAGCAGGCGCTGCGCCCGTGAAGCCCTTCAAGGACGCGGCGCGGGAATGGTTCAACGCGCGCGAAGCCCAATGGGTCAGCGGCTATGCAGCGCGCATCTGGTCGCGCCTTGACGCGGACGTGTTCCCCAAGATCGGCACCAAGGACGTGGCAGCGATCACCCCTGCCGAAGTCTTGGCCCTGTTGCGCGACGTGGAAAACCGCAACGCCCTTGAAATGGCAAAACGGCTGCGCCAGACCATGAGCGCGATCTTTCGCTTTTCGGTGGCGAACGGCTGGGCTTCCTCTGACCCTGCCGCGCCCCTCGCAGGCGCGATGAAGTCTGCACCCCGGCAACAGCACCGGGCAGCCTTGAAGGAAGATCAACTGCCCGACTTCCTCAAGGCCCTGCAAACCTACGGCGGGGACCGGGCAACGGCTCTGGGCTTGAAGATCATCGCGCACACCTTTGTTCGCACCGCCGAACTGCGGCTGGCGACGTGGGATGAACTGGACGGGGACACATGGCGCATCGCCGCTGAAAAGATGAAGATGCGCAAGGAACACATCGTCCCCCTGTCCCCGCAGGTTCAGGCCATGTTCGCGGAACTCAAGGACTTGGCAGGCGGTTCGCAATGGGTCTTGCCGGGCCAGTCCGGGCACAAGCCGGTTTCCGAAAATACCCTGATCTATGGGCTTTACCGGCTGGGCTATCATTCCCGCGCATCGGTTCACGGTTTCCGCAGCACCGCGTCGACCATCCTGAACGAGTCGGGCTTGTGGCGCGCCGATGCGATCTAGCGGCAGCTTGCCCACGTCCCCGCCAATGAGGTTCGCAGCGCCTATAACGCGGCACTCTACCTTGAGGAAAGGCGGCGCATGATGTGCTGGTATTCCGACCTTCTGGACAAGAAGGAAAGTCAATCAGTTAATAAAGACCGAGGCCCTGATTTAACCGATCTTCTTTCCTGAAACGAATAGAGACGCATTGGAACGCATGGGGCCGCACAATATAAGTGCGGCCTTTCTCATTTTATATGAAATTCGGATTCCGCTTCCCCGAATATCATCGGGCCTGTAAAATGCAGGAATGAAGAAAGCCCCGCAGCGGCAAAACTGGCGGGGCTTTCAATGAGAACCGAAAGTGAAGCGATATGCAGGAATATACCGAAACGTGCCTGATGGCGCAAGCCCGTTTCAATATCAGTGCAACTGATCTGAGCGACCTTCTGGGACGCACTGAAACGCATGGGGACTTATTGACCGCTGATTTTAACCGCGCGACTGCGGATAAATCCGGCTGCGATCTGCCCCTTGCCGTCTCGATGTTCGCAGACGTGAAGGCACAACGGATCGAACCGAATCACCTGAGCCTTCGGCAACTCCAAGACCGGCTGAACAGCACCACGGCGCGCGACAAGGCAGCCCTGCCCTTGGTCAAGCTGGCAACCTTCGGGGATGCCCGAACCGACAAGGGCAGCCTGCGCAATGATGCCAACTTGCTGCGCGTGTCGGGCGTGGAAGGCGATTATGACGCGGGCGCGGTATCGCCCCAAGACGCGGCCGAACGGCTGCGCCAGGCGGGCATCGCAGCCCTGATCTACACGACCCCCAGCCACACCGCAGAAGCGCCCCGCTGGCGCATCCTTGCGCCTCTGGCGCATCCCGTTGCCCCGGCAGAACGGGAAGCCCTCTGCGCCCGCTTGAATGGGGCGCTTGGGGGCATCCTTGCCGCCGAGTCCTTCACCCCGTCCCAGTCGTATTACTTCGGCGGCTTGGCCGAACGCCCCCCGGAATCCTTCCTTGTGGAAGGGCAACCGCTTGACCGCGTGTCGGGCGTTACCTCGATCGGGCCGCAGCCCAAGCGGGTGAAGTCGACCACCGATCTTTCGGACCTGTTCCGCGAACCGGCAGACCGGGCCGAAGTGCGGCGCGCCTTGGCACTTATCACCGACTCCGATGACCGCGACCAATGGCTTAAAATTGGCATGGCGCTTCATACTGAATTCGCGGGCAGCGATGAAGGCTTTGACCTGTGGTCGCACTGGTCGCGCCAGTCTCTTAAATTCGATGAACGCGACCAAAGCCAGAAATGGAAATCCTTCCGGCGTAGCGGAGTCGGCATTGGGACTCTTTTTGAAATCGCCAAAGCCTATGGTTGGGAACGGCAATCGGCTGGATTCTGCGAAAGCGACTTTGACGACATGCCTGCACTTCCTGAACCGGAAAAACCGAAACCCTCGACCCTGACCTTTCTAACCCCGGATGACTGCGAAAGCGCACCATCCCGCGGCTATCTGATCAAGGGGCTATTCGCGCCCGGTGACGTGGCATGTATTTTCGGCGCACCCGGCGCGGGTAAATCCCTCATTGCCCCGTTCCTTGGTTACATGGTGGCGCAGGGGCAGGAAGCCTTTCAGATGCGCACCAAGGCGGGCAGCGTGTTCTATGTCGCGGCCGAGGACTCCCACGGGATGCGCGGGCGCGTGAAGGCGCTGAAACAGGCACATGGCAGCGCGCAAGCCTTCCGGCTGGTGGAAGGCGTCTCGCAGCTTCTGACTGCCAACCCCAAGGACCGCGCCCCCGATCTTCTGGCGCTGGTGGAAGCGGTCAAGGCAGAACGCCCCGCCCTGATCTTCATTGACACGCTGGCAATGGCCTTCCCCGGCCTGGAAGAAAACAGCGCCGAAGCCATGGGCCGCGTGGTCGCGGTTTCGCGGCTGTTGACCCGCTGGGGGGCAGCCGTGGTGTTGATCCACCATGACACCAAGTCCGAAGGCGGCACCCCGCGCGGGCATAGCATCCTGAATGGCGCGCTCGACGTGGCCTTGCATGTGAAGCGCGACGATGAAGCCGGGATCATCCGGGGCAAGCTGACCAAGAACCGGAACGGCACCTGTGACCGGGATATTGCCTTCACCATCGCCACCGAGAACGGCGGCACGGATGAGGACGGCGAACCGATCACCCTGCCACGCTGCAACCCGCTGCACGGGGCACCGGCCAAGGTG
This sequence comes from Roseinatronobacter sp., assembly GCA_046296275.1. Lineage (GTDB taxonomy): Bacteria > Pseudomonadota > Alphaproteobacteria > Rhodobacterales > Rhodobacteraceae > Roseinatronobacter. The sequence goes on from JBKBLP010000010.1 coordinate 82,094, forward strand.
AAGCGCCTACCACCATCCGAACAGGCCGCGCTTGATCTGCTGGAACGCGAAGGGGGCAGCCTCACCGAAGCCGAATTCAAGGATGCGCTGGCGAACGGGCGCGAAGTTTCGGCTTCCGACAACCCGAAATCGCGCCGCGATGTGGCGGGGCGGGCGATCAAGGCGCTGATGCGGAAGAAACGGATCACTTTCCGCAAGGGCGTCTATTTCACGCGCGACGGCTTCGACGACCTGCCCAGCCAATCCCTTCCGATCAACTGAACGAAAGGCCGTGACATGAATTTCAAGGACTATCTCGCCAAACGGCGGGTCCGCAATGATCCGCAGGGCACTTTCACTGCGGACGCCCTGGCAGACCCGCAACTGCCGGACATGGCCGACTGGGGCCACTTGCAGCGGTATCTTCTGCGCCGTGGGCAAGGCCATGTGATCGATGTGGCGCGGCTGGTTTGGGCTGGGTATCGGGCGAAGCTGTGGCGCGACAGGAAGCGAATGGCCGCATCTTCTCGGATGCCATGAAGCCCCCTGCACCACTTTGCGCCTTCCCATATGTAGTAAGCAAGGTGTAGTCTGCCCTCTACCAATGGTTTCCGCGAGGATGGGCAGTTGTCGGTTGGCAGTCGTTTCGATGCGTTCCTAAGCAATATCTCACTGACCGAGGCGCAAAAGACCGCTGGGGCGGAGCGACGTGCCAGTGTCGTCAGGGCGCTGAACTCGCATTATTGGGGTTCAAGCAGCGACACGGCGAACGCTAAATATATAGGGTCATGGGGCAAGTTCACCCGGATCAGACCGCCCCGTGATGTGGATGTTCTGTTTGAACTCCCCCAATCGGTCTACGAAAAGTATCAGAACCGGGCAGGAAACAAGCAATCCCAGCTTCTGCAAGAGGTGAAGGGCGTGCTTGCGGCCAAGTTTCCGAGCACGGACATTCGAGGTGATGGGCCTGTAGTGAAAGTGCCCTTTACCTCCTACAACGTGGAATTGGTGCCAGCTTTTCCGCTGAAAGGCGGCGGATACTGGGTTTGCATGACCAATGACGGTGGGCAATATAAGAAGGCCGATTACGATGCAGAAATGAAGGTCGTCAAAGACAGCAACGACCTGACCAAAGGAAACACCCGCAATCTGGTTCGCATGATGAAATGCTGGCAGGGATATTGCGACGTTCCCCTGAAATCGTTCTGGATCGAGTTGATAGCCATTGAGTTCCTGCAAACCTGGGAACACCGCGACAAATCGTCGACCTACTATGACTGGATGGTTCGGGACTTCCTGAAACACCTTGAAGGCAAGGTCTACGGGAACGTCTATGCGCCGGGGACCTACGAGCAGATGTATCTTGGCAATGCCTGGCTTTCAAAGGCTCAGTCTGCACGTCAGCGTGCTGAGAAGGCGTGCAACCTCGAAAAGGATTACCCCTATACTGCCGGGGAAGAGTGGCAGAAGATATTTGGGACGGATATTCCGAAGTCAGCATGACGCAACAACGGGTTGATGAACTGGTCAAGGAATGTCGCCGTCAGGAGGAATCCTGCAAATACACGGCAGCGGGCCTCTACAACTGGCAAAGAAGTGCCCAGATTTGGAAGAACGTGTTCATCGTTGCGCCGATCATTCTGGGTGGTATAGCGTCTTCCCAATTGCTGAAAGGTGGTAATGAACCCGCAACGTGGACCAACTATGCTGCGGCGGGGCTTGCACTCCTTGCGGGCTTTTTCCCAGCGATCTTCGAGGCCCTTGGAATGGACATGCGGGTTCGCGAGATCGGCACTGCCGCTGGCGAGTTCACGAATCTTCGGGACCGCTTTCGATTGCTTGGCAACATCGGCGCAGACATGACTTTTGAAGAGTTACAACCTGCATTTGAACAACTGATGGACCGGATGGACGCGGCACGCAAGACTGCGCCTCCCCTGCCGGAGCGCTATTTCAGGGAAGGCCGCGCGAAAATCGAGGCGGGCGACTACGATTTTGAAGTTGACACCAAGAAGAAGTAGCACAGAGGGCCACGGGGCTGACTGCTGCGGACCCCGGAAGGCACAGCGCCTGTGGTCGCATCAGGTGTAGGCGTTTCAGCTTGCCGAGCGGCGGCGGGAAATGGTCTAACGGGGCAAAGACGGCACAAGGGGGCGGGCGATGACGGAACTGCTGTTCAAGGGCAAGGAATTCGTTTGGAACCACCACCTTGCCGTGCCGTTCCGCCCCTTGGTGATGCACCCAGACAAGGGCATCGGCGCGCCGCGGCTGGACGGCAACCTGATCGTGCAGGGCGACAACCTGCATGCCTTGAAGGCGCTGTTGCCGATGTATGCGGGAAAGGTGGACTGCATCTTCATCGACCCGCCCTACAATACGGGGAATGAGGGCTGGGCCTACAACGACAACGTGAATGCACCGATGATCCGCGAATGGCTGGACGCCAACCCCATCGGTATCGAGGACGGCCTGCGCCACGACAAATGGTGCGCGATGATGTGGCCGCGGCTGCGGTTGCTGCATGAGTTGTTGGCGGAAGATGGAAGTCTTTGGGTTACGCTGGACGATAACGAAGCGCAGCGCGCCAAGCTGATGCTGGACGAAATCTTTGGAGAGGATGGCTTTGCCGCAAATATCATCTGGCAGAAGAAATACACGGTCGCGGCGGATCACACCGGGATTGCGCCGATGCATGACCATTTGTTAGTCTACTGCAAGCGCGACTGGACAAGAAACAAACTTGAACGCGAGGACGGAAAAGACTCCGCATACCGATTCGAGGACGATCAGGGCGTTTTTAGGGTAAGTGACTATACCTGCAACAAGAATTCCGATGAGCGGCCAAATCTGTATTATCCGGTAGTCAATCCAAATACAGGCGCCGAAATCTGGCCGAACAAGTCCCGGGTTTGGGCATATAGTCGAGAATTGCATCAAGAGCATCTTGAAAAGAACCTGATATGGTGGGGCGCAGACGGTCAGGCAAATACACCTGCCTTCAAGAGATATCGGCATATGCTGAGGGATGGCGGGAAGATCGTTCCGGGCACAATTTGGGACTGGTCCTTTGCAGGACACACGGATACTGCACGCAAAGAGCTACTGAGCATTCTGCCCAATATTGCACCGGAAGATTCAACAATCACACCGAAGCCGAGTAGCTTGGTCGGACGCGTTCTTGAAGTCTCCACCAAGCCCGACTCCCTCATCCTCGATTCCTTCGCCGGGTCCGGCACCACGGCCCATGCCGTGCTGGAGGCCAACCGGCGCGATGGCGGCAACCGGCGCTTCATCCTGGTCGAGATGGAGGATTACGCCGACCGGCTGACGGCCGAGCGGGTGCGGCGGGTCATGGGCGGCTATGCCTTTACCGGCACGCAGCGCACCGAACTGCTGCGCGAAAGCCTGACCTGGACCAAGCTGCAAGCTGCCTCTCGCCTGACCGAACAGGTGGAAAAGATCGAAAACCTGCACGGCCACGAGTATGACCGCATCACGAAACAGGTGAAGGACGGCGCGCTGATCGTCACCGGCGAAAAGGCGGTGGCGGACCGGGCCGAGGGGCTGGGGGGCGAATTCACCTATTGCACCCTGGGCGCGCCGGTGGAACTGGACGCGATCCTGCAAGGCGCGGACCTGCCGTCCTTTGCGTCCCTTGCGGGCGTGCTGTTCCACATGGCGGCCTCGCAGCCCGTGGACCCCGCGCAGATGGACGAGGGGCGCGGCTATGTCGGCCATGCGGGCGGCGCGCATGTCTGGCTGATCTATCGCCCCGATCTCGACTGGCTGAAATCCCCCGCCGCCGCGCTGACGCTGAGTTACGCGCGGGAGCGCGCCGCCGAACACCCCGGCGACCGGCACCTTGTCTTTGCCCCGGCGCGGCATGTGTCGCAGCGCCTCTTGGATGCCGAGGGGCTGGCGGTGGAGTTTGTTCCCCTGCCCTTCGCGCTTTATCGGCTGGAGCGGGCGTAGATGCGCACGCTGGATTATCAGGTCCGGGTGCTGAACACGCTGGACGCCTGGCTGGACGAGTTGAAGGCGCGCAAGGCCGAGGCGGATCAGGTCGAGGCGCTGCGGGCCGCCAACCCCGGCCTGCCGATCCCGGCGCTGGATTTCACCGCGACCGCCTGGGCGAACATGCAGGCGGCGGGGCGCTTGCCAGCCTCGCGCGCGGGCATCCCCTTTTCCCCGCGCCGCGACGGGATCGGGCGGGCGGTGCCCAATGCCACGCTGAAGGTGCCCACGGGCGGCGGCAAGACCTGGCTGGCGGTCAATGCCGTCAGCCGGATCATGGGGCGGTATCTGGGCAGGAACTCCGGCTTTGTCCTGTGGATCGTGCCGAACGAGGCGATCTATGCCCAGACGCTGAAGCACCTGAAGGACCGCCAGCACCCTTATCGGCAGGCGCTCGACCGCGCGGCGGCGGGGCGCGTGAAGGTGATGGAAAAGGGCGACCGGCTGGACGCGCGGGATGTGGCGGCGAACCTTTGCGTCATGGTGCTGATGTTGCAGGCGGCGAACCGGCAGACGCAGGAAACCCTGCGCATGTTCCGCGACCGGGGCGACGTGCACGGGTTCTTTCCGCCCGAGGGCGATCAGGCGGCGCATGCCCGCGAACTGGCGGCCGTGCCGAACCTGGACGGCTACACCGGCATGTTCCCGATGGTGAAGGACTCGCTTGGCAATGCCTTGCGCAAGATCAGGCCGGTTGTGGTGCTGGACGAGGGGCAGAAGGCCACGTCCGAACTGGCGCATGACACGCTTTACGGGTTCAACCCGATCTTCGTGCTGGAACTGACCGCCACGCCCAAGGATGTGCGCACCCGCGCCGGGGGCACGCGGCACGCCAACCTGCTGGTCGAGGTGACGGGGCGCGAGTTGCATGCAGAGGACATGATCAAGATGCCGCTGAACCTGGACCCGCGGCAGGGCACCGACTGGCGCGGCACGCTGACGGCGGCGCTGGGGCGGCTGAACGATGTGCAGGCGGCGGCGCTGGCCCATGGGGCGGATAAGGGCGCGCAGGGCTATATCCGGCCGATCATGCTGGTGCAGGTGGAACGCACCGGCAAGGATCAGCGCGACGGGCTGCACATCCATGCCGAGGACGTGAAGGAATGGCTGCTGGCCGCAGGGCTGGACGCGGCCGAGGTGGCGATCAAGACCGCCGAACAGAACGATCTGACCCAGCCCGAGAACCTGGACCTTCTGTCGCCCACCAACCGGGTGCGGGTGATCGTGACCAAGGCCGCGCTGCAAGAGGGTTGGGATTGCCCCTTCGCCTATGTGCTGTGTTCGCTGGCGGCGGCCTCGAACCTGTCGGCCATGACGCAGCTTGTGGGCCGTATCCTGCGCCAGCCGCACGCGCTGAAAACCGGCGTGGCGGCGCTGGACGAATGCTATGTGGTCACGCATCACGCCGCAACGCAGGCGGTGGTGGAGGCGATCAAGGCGGGCCTCGAAAAGGACGGGCTGGCCGATCTGGTGATCGAGGTGCCGCAAGGCGGGGCCAATGGCACCCCCGGCACGGCGCGGCGGGTGGAACGGCGGGCGGACTTCCGCAACCTGCAAATCTACCTGCCGCGCGTGCTGCGGGTGGAGGGCGACGCGGTGCGCGACCTCGATTACGAGACCGACATTCTGGCGGGCATCGACTGGCGCGATTTCTCCCCCGCCGCCGTGGCGGCCGAGATACCGGACAACCCCGCGCAGGCGGCCGCGCAGTTGCAGCGCATCGCCCTGACCGATGCCGGGGCGGACGAGTATTTCCGGGGCGAGGCGGTGGCGGCGGCGGCGGAAACCCTGCGCTTCGATCCCACATACGCGGTGCGGGTGATCTCCGATCTGGTGCCCAACCCCTTCGTCGCGCGCGGGATCGTGGCCGACCTGGTGGCGGGGCTGGAAGCGCGCGGCTTCGATGCCGCCAGGCTGGGCGCGGCGGCGGGCGTCATCATCGACCGGCTGCGGGCGGCGCTGACCAAGGAACGCGATGCCCGATCCGAGTCCCTGTTCCGCGCGGCGGTGAAGGCCGGTGACATTCAATTCCGATTGCGCCTCGACGGGCACAACTGGCAGATGCCCGACCACATGCTGACCCTGGAGGCGGCGAATGCGCCGCATCTGACGGGTGGCGACGGCGGCGCGCTGACCCGCAGCCTGTTTTCCCCGGTGTTCCGCAACGAATTGAACGGGCAGGAACAGAACGTGGCCGTGCATCTGGACGGCGATGCCACGGTAAAGTGGTGGCATCGAAACGTGGCCAAGGCAGGCTATGGCATGGGCCTGCAAGGCTGGAAGCGCGGGCGCATCTACCCGGACTTCATCTTTGCCACGGGCGGCAACGCAGGCGCTGGGCGGATCGTGGTGCTGGAAACCAAGGGCGACCACCTGCAAAACCCCGACACCGACTACAAGCGCGACGTGCTGGACTTCCTGACGCAGAACTT